>NZ_JBIBCI010000001.1:0-688968 GCF_042901085.1 Streptomyces sp. NPDC012794 | reverse complement strand
TCCTCCACACCTACAACCACCACCGCTGCCACACCGCACTGGGCGGCATGCCACCCATCAGCCGCGTGAACAACGCTGCGGGTCAATACACCTAGCCAGTGGAGGTCCGTGGCGGCGGCCAGGGCGGCAGCGAGGACGGCGAGGCCCTGGGTGGCGACGCAGACGAGGAAGGCGGCGCCGGGCATGCGGCGGCGCCAGTGCCGTACGACGGCGGTGAGGAGCCCGGGCCACAGCAGGGCGGCCAGCGCGAGCAGGGCGGCGGCCTCGCGCTGCCGGCCGAGCTGGGAGACGCGGGCGCCGAGCACGGTGGTCGCGGCGACGGCGGTGAGGGCGGCCGGGGTGTCGGCCTCGGTCCGGAAGCGGCCCCGGTCGCCGATGAGCCGGGCGGCGAAGTCGGCGGCCAGTACGAGCCACAGGGCGACCGCGACGGCGAACGCGGCGAGGGAGAGCCGGGTGCGGCCGGTGAGCTCCAGGCCGACGGACAGGATCCCGGAGGCCATGACGGCTCCGCCCGCGGCGGGCGGCAGCGATGAGGACCAGGCCCTCAGACGGCTCCCGCTGCGCATGGCCTCACATTACGCCGCGGGTGCGGAACTGGACGCTGATCCGGGGGCCGACGGCCCGCGTCGTCTTGGGGACGGCGTGTTCCATGGTGCGCTGGCACGAGCCGCCCATCACGACCAGGTCGCCGTGGCCCAGCGGCAGCCGCAGCAGGGTGGGGCCGCCGTCGCGCGGGCGCAGGACGAGGTCGCGGGGGTCGCCGACGGAGAGGATGGCGACCATGGTGTCCTCGGTGGAGGAGCGGCCGGTGCGGTCGCCGTGCCAGGCGACGCTGTCGCGGCCGTCGCGGTAGAGGCAGAGCCCGGCGGTGACGAAGGGCTCTCCCAGTTCGGCGGCGTAGTGCCGGCCGAGTGCGTCGCGGGCCTCGGTGAGCACGGGGTGCGGGAGCGGCTCGCCCTCCCGGTAGTGGGCCAGCAGCCGGGGCACGTCCACCTCGCGGTCGTACATCTGGCGCCGCTCGGCGCGCCAGGGCACCTCGGCGGCGAGCCGTTCGAACAGGGCGTCGGCCCCCGTGAGCCAGCCCGGCAGGTGGTCGACCCAGGCTCCGGCTCCGAGCACGGTCCTCCGGACCGGTGAGAGCGGTCCGAGCCGGATCTCGTCGGTCTGGTCGAAGAGGGAGCCCTGGAGTGCGCGCATACGACCAGCCTACCCCCGGACTCGAACACGTGCTCGATCAAGTGGGGTGCTCCGGGGGGTAGCCTCCCGGGACGCCGGAAGAGGATCATGGCCGCACCCGCCGGCCCCGCCGGGCCGCAGAGTCGTGGAGGTACACGTGTCCGTCGCGCCCAGCCATGCGTCAGGAAGCTCCCCGGTCCCGCTGCTGGACGAGACGATCGGGGACAACCTCGACCGCACCGCGCGCCGCTTCCCGGACCGCGACGCCCTCGTGGACGTGGCCGCCGGGCGCCGGTGGACGTACGCGGAGCTGACCGCCGACGTGGACACCCTCGCCCTGGGCCTGCTGAACCTCGGCATCGCCAAGGGCGACCGGGTCGGCGTCTGGGCCCCGAACCGCGCCGAGTGGACCCTGGTGCAGTACGCCACCGCCAAGATCGGGGCGGTCCTGGTCACCGTCAATCCGGCGTACCGCTCGCACGAGCTGGAGTACGTGCTGAACCAGTCCGGGATCCGGCTGCTGGTCGCCGCGGAGCGCTTCAGGAGCTCCGACTACGCGGCGATGATCGAGGAGGTCCGGCCGCGCTGTCCCGGCCTGGAGTTCACCGTCCTGCTGGGCGGTCCGCTGTGGGACGCGCTGCTGGAGCGCGGCGCCCAGGGCGACCCGGCGGACCTGGAGCGGGCCGCGGCGGCGCTCGACCCGCGGGACCCGATCAACATCCAGTACACCTCGGGCACCACGGGCTTCCCGAAGGGGGCGACCCTCTCCCACCGCAACATCCTCAACAACGGCTTCTTCGTCGGGGAGCTGTGCGGCTACACCGAGCGGGACCGGGTGTGCGTGCCGGTGCCCTTCTACCACTGCTTCGGCATGGTCATGGGCGCCCTCGCCTGCACCAGCCACGGCGCGGCGATGGTGATTCCGGCGCCCGTCTTCGACGCCGCCGCCACACTGGCCGCGGTGGAGGCGGAGGCGTGCACCTCCCTGTACGGGGTGCCGACCATGTTCATCGCCGAACTGGCCGCTCCCGGCTTCGACGGGTACGACCTGTCGAGCCTGCGGACCGGGATCATGGCCGGCTCGCCCTGCCCGGTGGAGGTGATGAACGAGGTGATCGAGAGGATGGGCATGGCCGAGGTGTCCATCTGCTACGGCATGACGGAGACCTCTCCGGTGTCCACGCAGACCCGCGTGGACGACTCCGTGGAGCGGCGGGTCACCACGGTGGGCCGCGTCGGCCCGCACCTGGAGGTCAAGGTGATCGATCCGGAGACCGGTGCCACCGTGCCCCGCGGCACCCCCGGCGAGCTGTGCACCCGCGGCTACTCCGTGATGCTCGGCTACTGGGGCGAGCCGGAGAAGACCGCGGAGGCCGTGGACCCGGAGGGCTGGATGCACACCGGCGACCTGGCGGTCATGGACCCGGACGGCTACCTGAGCATCACGGGCCGGATCAAGGACATGGTGATCCGGGGCGGCGAGAACCTCTACCCGCGTGAGATCGAGGAGTTCCTCCACGGCCACCCCGACGTCCTGGACGTCCAGGTCATCGGCGTCCCGGACGCCAAGTACGGGGAGGAGCTGATGGCGTGGGTGCGGATGCGCGAGGGGGCCGAGCCGCTGACGGCGGAGGCGGTCCGCGCGTACTGCGCGGGCCGCCTGGCCCACTTCAAGATCCCGCGTTACGTCCACGTCGTGGACGAGTTCCCCATGACGGTCACCGGGAAGGTCCGCAAGGTCGAGATGCGGGAGACCGCGGCCCGGATCCTGGGGCAGTCGTAAGCCGCAAGTGGTTGCTCCGGGCGCCAGTTGGGGCCCCGCACGCGCATGGCAGGCTGTGGCCATGCAGTTGCGCGATGTGATCCTGTCCGGCGGCCCGGCTCCGTTCCGGCTGCTCGGCGGCGAGGACGGGCTGGAGCGGCCCGTGCTCGCCGCCGTGACCATCGACCTGCCGGACCCGGGGCGGTTCGTCTCCCCGGGGGACCTGGTGCTGTCGGGGCTGGTGTGGCTGCGGCAGGACCTCGGGCGCGCCGATGCCTTCGTACGGATCATCGTGGAGGCGGGCGCCGTGGCCCTCGGCGCGGGCGAGGCGGAGTTCGGGCACGTCCCGGACGAGCTGGTGCGGGCCTGCGCCCGGCACGGGCTGCCGCTGTTCGCGGTCGGCGTGGACGTGCCCTTCGGGCCCGTCGCCGAGTTCGTGGCGCGGGGCCGCAGCGGGGCCCGCGTCGGGAACCTCGCCGCGCTGGTGGACCGGCACCGGCGGCTGATGGCCTCCCGGCCGGGGAGCGGCGCCGGGGCGGGTGCGCTCCTCGAACTGCTGCTGAGCGAACTGGACCTGCGCGCCCATGTGCTGTCCCCCACCGGACGGCTCATCGCCGGCGCCCGGCCGCCGCTGCCGGAGGGTACGGCGGCCGCCCTGGCCGGGCGGTTCCTGGCCGCCGAGCGCTCCGGCCGGCGCGCCCCGCACCGTACGGTCGCCCACGGGCTGCCGTACTCGCTGTTCCCGGTGCGGTCCGCTCCGGGGGCCGGGCCCGCGCTGACCGACTGGGCCGTCGCGGTGGAGGCCGACACCGGGGACTGGCACGACGAGCGCATCGGCCTGGTGGAGCGGCTGGCCGGACTGATCGCCGTGGAGCGCGGCGGCCGTGACGCCGACCGCACCGCGCGCCGGCGGGCCGCCGGGAGGCTGCTCGGGCTGCTGGACTCCGGCGGCACCGGGGCGGAGGCACGGCAGATGGTCCGGGACGCGGCCGGGCGGCTGGCCGCGGAGGGGCCCGCCGGGGAGGCCCGCTGGCAGGCCGTCGCGGCCCGGCTGGACGGCGCGACGGGTGACGGCGGGCCGTCGCCGGTGCGGGACCTCCTGGAGGAGGTGCTGCTGCACCCGGCGTGCCTGGGGCCCGGCGCGGTGCGGCGCATCGGGGTCGCCGCCGCGCTGGACGGCCGGGAGGCCGTGGCCTTCGTACGCGTCGACCCCGGCGGGGAGCTGACCCCGGACGCGGTCCGGGAGGCCGCGTGCGGCGCGCTGCCGCGCGGGCTGCGCGGCGGGGAGCGGCTCGGCCTCGGACTCGGGGATCCGGTGGCGGAGCCGGACGACCTGCACCACACGCTGGCGGAGGCCCGCACCGCCCGTCAGGTCGCGGCAGGACCGGACGGGGAGGCCGTCGCCGTGCGCGGGACCGGGGACATGGCGGCGCACGTCATGTCGCTGCTGCCGCTGATCCCGGCGGAGGTCCGGCGGGCCTTCAGCCGCCGGCTGCTGGCACCGTTGCACGCGTACGACCGGCGCTACCACTCCGAACTGGTCACCACGCTCCGGACGTTCCTGGAGCACGACGGCTCCTGGGCCCGCTGCGGGGAGGCCCTGCACCTGCACGTGAACTCGCTGCGGTACCGGATCGGCCGGATCGAGTCGCTCACCGGGCGGAACCTGGCCCGGCTGGAGGACAAGATGGACTTCGCGGCGGCCCTGCGCATGGACTGAGCGCCGCGACGGGGCCGGTCACCCCGCGCGGCGGATCCGGGCCAGTACCAGGACCGTGTCGTCGGTGGCCGCGCCGGGCAGCAGGGCCTCCAGGACGCGGTCCACCTCTTCCTCCAAGTCCCCTTCCACGGCGGCCAGTTGCTCCCGCAGGGCGTCCAGGCCCGTTTCGATGTCCCGGCCGCGGGCCTCGATCAGGCCGTCGGTGTAGAGGGCCAGGACGGCCCCGTCGGGGAGGCGGGCCCCGGCCGGGAGGAAGGGGACCCCGCCGATTCCCAGCGGGATTCCGAGGCCGCCGCCCAGGGTCTCGACGGTGCCGTCGGGGTGGCGCACGAGGGGCGGTGGGTGGCCGGCGTTCGCGATGCGGGCGCGGCCGGTGTGCGGGTCGTACTCCACGTACACGCAGGTGGCCAGTTCGATTCCGGACTCGCGGGCGCACGCGTCGAGTTCGCCGAGGAGACGTCCGGGGTCGGGGCCGTGGCGGGCCAGTGCCTTGGCGGTGATGCGCAGCCTGCCCATCGAGGCGGCGGCGGGCACCCCGTGGCCCATGACGTCACCGACGACGAGGGCGACCCGGTCCCCGGGCAGGTCGATCACGTCGTACCAGTCGCCGCCGACCTCGGTGGCGCGGCTGCCGGGCAGGTAGCGGTGGGCGATGGCCACGTGCTCGCTGTGGGCCAGGGCGCTGGGCAGCAGGGCGCGCTGGAGGGTGAGCGCGATGTCCTGGACCCGGCTGTAGAGGCGGGCGTTGTCCAGGCACAGGGCGGCGCGTGAGGCGAGTTCCCCGGCGAGGCTGAGGTCCTGCTCGGTGAAGTCGGGGCGGGCGGCGGTGCGGCCGAACATGGCGATGCCCTGCACGGTGCCCCGGGCGGCGAGGGGGGCGATGAGTATGCGGGCCAGACCGCTGTCGAGGAGCAGCCGGGCGCGGTCCCGGCGGGAGGCGGTCCGGGCCGCGAACTCCTCGTCGACCTCGGCGCAGAGCGGACGGCCGGTGGCGAGCATCCGGTGGATGCCGGAACCCGGCGGGTACGTCACCCGGTCCAGGCCCGCCACGAGCTCGGGGGCGGGCGGCGGCAGGACGGTGCCGGAGGCGATGCGGCGGGTGAGCAGGGGCAGGTCCGGGTCGAAGGCCTCGGCGGGGTTCGTCCACTCCACCAGCTCGACCACGCAGCCGTCGCAGAAGGCCGGTACGGCCACGTCGACCAGCTCCCGGGCGGTGGTGTCCACGTCCAGGGTGGTGCCGACGCGGGCGGCGGCCCGGTCCAGCAGGGCCAGGCGCTGGCGTGCCTCGGTGGCCTCCAGCAGGGCCCGTTCCCGGTCGGTGACGTCCACGAGCAGGCCGCCGACCCCGGGGCGGGTCCCGCCGGAGCGGCTGAGCGGGAACAGGCTGACCGACCGGACCTGGTCGCGGTCGGGGCGGCCGGGTGTGCGCAGCCCCACCAGGGCGCCGACGAGGGGCCGGCCCTCGTCGGCCACGGCGCGCAGCATGCGCTGGAACTCTCCTCCGTCGGAGGTGAGCATGATCTCGTCGGTGGCGCGGCCGAGGTGGTCGGCGACGGGCAGCCCGTCCATGTCGGCCAGGGCCTGGTTGAGGTGGACGTAGCGCAGGTCCTGGTCGAGCATGACCAGGCCGATGGGGCAGGTCTCGAAGAGGGCGTCGAGGAAGGCGAGGTTGGTCTTCACCCGGTCCAGTTCGTCTCCCCTGCTGGCCAGCCCGATGATCACCGCGTCGGCGTCGCCGGCGACCGGGAAGACCCGGAACCCGCAGTCGAAGACCGAGCCGTCCCGGTGCAGGGCGGGCAGCCGCACCCGCCAGTACCCGAGGGCCAGGGCGCGTTCCGCCAGCCGTTCGGCCGCCCCCGGGGTGCCTTCGGGGGGCGGGGGGAAGAGCCCGGCGGCCGGCCGGGACAGCACGTCGGCGGCCTCGTGGCCGAAGAGTTCCCGCGCGCCGGGGCCCCAGAAGCGGATCCGGCCGGCCGCGTCCATGCCGAAGACGGCCACCGCCACGTGCTCCAGCAGGGACCCCGGCTCCGACCGGATCGGGCCGGCAGTCCCCGCGCCCCCCGCCTGCTCCGACGGCACCGGAAGCCTCCTCATGCCCGGGGCGCGCCCAGTCCCCGTACCGCCCGCGCGGGGCGGGGGGCCCGCCGCTCCCCTTCATTCTGCGCGCACCCGGCGGGGCGGACATCACGGTGCGGGCCGGCCAGGCTCCGGGGCGGCGCTCACGCGGCGCGGGTCGAGGACGATCTGCTGGGCGGGCCGGCAGTCGGCGCTCTCGATCGCGAGCCGGTCGGAGCAGCCGGTGCACAGCGGGTTGGCGCCGCCCAGGCCGTCGGGGCCGCAGCAGCCGCCCCGACTGCCCAGGTAGGTGGCGGGAGTCATGCCACGGGCGTCGCCCGGGCTGAGGACGATGCTGCGGGGCGGGCCGGCCGGGACCCGGCCCGACTGCCGGGAGGGGCCGGGTTCCCACGAGTACGCGGAAGGCCGGGGGTCGTACGCGAAGCGGCCCGGCGGGATGCGCGTGCGGCCACGCGCCCCGGCCTCCGCCTCGTAGGGCAGCGGGCCTCCCCCTCCGGCAGCAGCACCTCGGCGGTGACGGCCGTACCGCAGTCGGCGCGACGGAACGCGGTCATGCCGGTCCTCCCTCTCCCGGCCGGTGACGGCGCCGGCCGCGCGGGCGGGGTGGGTGACGGAGCGGCCGTCGGCGGGGAGGCGTACCACCCGGCGCGGCACGGCGGACCCGGCCACCGGACGTGTTCCCACCGCCGGCCGGGCGGGCGCCGCAACCGGCCGGGGCGCCCGCCGGCCCGGACGGGCGCGGACAGCCGGGCGGTGGGGACGGCCGTTGTGGGCCAGGGGGCCGGAAGGCGCGGCCTACCGGTGGTTCCGCGGGACGTTGGAGGTGATCGAGCCGTCGGAGCCGGACACGGTCACCGCGTGGCGGACGCCGTCCGGGCCCAGGACGACCGCCAGCCAGGCGCTGCCGCCACCCTCCTGGGCGACCGCGCGCAGGCCCGCGACCTTGCCGCCCTCCACCGCCGCGGCCGCCTTCTCCGCCGCCTGCCCGATGGGCAGGGCGGGCAGCGGCACGGGCGCCGCCGGGTCGTGCTTCGCGAAGCCCCCGCGCGCCGGGCCGGCGCCTTCCCGTACGGCCTTGGGGCCGCCCTTGAGGGCGTGCTCGCGGCCGGGCTCCGACCGGACGAGGTGGCGGGCGGCGGCCCGGTCCCCGTGGTCGTCGTGGGGGGGGGGGGGGGGGCGGCGCGCCCCCCCCCCCCCCCCCCCCCCCCCCCCCCCCACCCCGCCGCCCACGATCACCGCGACCGCGCCGACGCCGAGCGCCCAGCGCGCGGCCGCGCCCCGGGTGACGGCCGCGCCCAGCCCCTGGCGCGGGGACTTCGCCGGCTGCTGCGCGGGCCGCGCCGGCTCGGCGGCACGCGTGGGCTGCTCGGGCTGCTCGGGCTGCGGGAAGGACTCAGACATGGCGGGACTCCTCAGGCACAACCGGGCACCGCACCCGGCTCGCCGCCGAGCATGCCGAGGCGATGCTGAAGCCCACCTGAAGCCACCTGAAGACCCCTTCAGCAAAGCCCGGACCCCACCTGAGACCCTGGGCGGCATGCGCGTACTGGTGGTGGAGGACGAACGACGACTGGCCCTCGCCCTCCAGCGGGGGCTCCAGTCGGAGGGCTTCTCGGTGGACGTGGCCCACGACGGGCCGCAGGGCCTGTGGATGGCCTGCGAGCACGACTACGACCTCATCGTGCTGGACATCATGCTGCCCGGCCTCAACGGCTACCGGGTCTGCGCCCGGCTGCGCGCGGCCGGCAACGAGTCCGGGATCCTGATGCTCACGGCGAAGGACGGCGAGTACGACGAGGCCGAGGCCCTGGACACCGGCGCCGACGACTTCCTCTCCAAGCCCTTCTCCTACCTCGTGCTCGTCGCCCGCCTCCGCGCGCTGGCCCGGCGCACGGGCCGCCGGGTCCCGCGGACCATGGAGTTCGGCGACCTGCTGGTGGACCCGGCGCGCCACCTGTGCTCCAGGGGAGGAACGGAGATACGGCTGACCGCCCGGGAGTTCGCCGTGCTGGAGTACCTGGCCCGGCACGCCGGCGAGGTGGTGCCCAAGCGGGAGATCCTGGAACAGGTGTGGGACAGCGCCTTCGACGGTGATCCGAACGTGGTCGAGGTGCACGTCAGCGCGGTGCGCCGGAAGATCGACGCGCCGTTCGGCCGGTTCGCCCTGGAGACCGTGCGCGGCGCCGGATACCGGCTGGCGGCGGACGGTGGCTGAGCCCCGCCCGAAGGCGCCTCCGGGGACGCGCCCGCAGACCCGCGCACCCCGCCCGTTCGGTCCCGTACGCGAACCCGTACGCCGCCTGCTGCGCCGGATCGGCCCCACCACCGTCCGCGGACGCGCCACCGCCGGCGCCGTCCTCGTGGTGGCGGCGGCCCTCGCCCTGGCCTCGTTCGCGCTGATCGGGCTGCTGGAGGCCAACCTGCTGCGCAACGCCGAGCGCGACGCCGAACGGCAGGCCGTGGCCATCGCGCGGCTCGCGGCCGGCGGCGGCCTCGACCGGATGCGCGCACCGCTGCCCGGCGCCGACTTCGTCCAGGTGGTCAACGCGCGCGGCCGGGTGCTGCGGGCCACCCCGAACCTGGCCGGCGCGCCCGCGCTGGGCCCCGGCGGGCGGTCGGGCCCCGGCACCGCCTTCCACACCTGGCGGGTCCGGCCGCTCGGCGGCGAACACCGGCTGCGGGTCGTACAGCTCACCACGGACACCCCGCAGGGCCTGGTCACGGTGTACGTGGGCACCTCGCTGCGTGATGTGGACGCGGCGGACGACACCACCGCCGCCGCCCTCGCGGTCGGCGGGCCGCTGCTCCTCGCCACGGTGGCCCTGGTCACCTGGCGGGTGACCGGCCGCGCCCTGCGGCCCGTCGAGGCGATCCGCGCGGAGGTCGCCGAGATCACCGACCGGCACCTGCACCGCCGGGTCCCGGTGCCGCCCACCCGTGACGAGGTGGCCCGGCTGGCGGAGACGATGAACGCCACGCTGGACCGGCTGGAGTCCTCCGGGAACCGTCAGCGCCAGTTCATCGCCGACGCCTCGCACGAACTGCGCAGCCCGCTCACCGTGCTGCGCACCCAACTGGAGGTGGCCCTGGCCGTCCGGGACCCGGAGCTGTGGCCGGAGCTCATCGGCGGGGCGCTCGAGGACACCGAGCGGCTCCAGCACCTGGCGTCCGACCTGCTGCTGCTGGCCCGGATCGACGCGGCCCGGCCCGTCGCGGCGGTCCGCCTGGACCTGGGTGCCGTGGTGCGCTCCGCCGTGGAGTCACGGCTGGGCGACCGGGTCCCCGTACGGATGGAGCTGGAGAGCGGTGTGACGGTGGAGGGCAGCGAGCTGTGGCTGACCCGGGTGGTGACCAACCTGCTCGACAACGCCCAGCGGTTCGCCGGCCGGAGGGTGGAGATCGTCCTGACCACCACCGGCGGCTCCGGGACGCGGACCGCCGTACTGGAGGTCCTCGACGACGGTCCCGGCATCCCGCCCGACGACCGGGAGCGGGTCTTCGAACGGTTCACCCGGCTGGACGACGCCCGCAGCCGCGACCACGGCGGCGCCGGGCTGGGCCTCGCCATCGCCCGCGACCTGACCGCCCATCACGGGGGCACCCTCACCGCCGAACCCTCGGCCCGCGGTGCCCGCCTGCGAGCGGTCCTGCCGACGGCACCGGATCAGCTCCCGGCGCACCGCCCCTGCCGGAACGGCGGCTCCTCGGGCAGGTAGCGGAGCGCGGCCGTCCCTTTCTGACGGGAACTTGACGCCGCCCGGCCGGGTCCGTACGCACCGCTGACGTACGGGCCGCCCTCGCGGGAGTTCAATGGGAGCCGGACGGCGGGCGACTCGGGAGGGGCCGGCGGTGGGGCGACGGGTAGTGGCGGGTGTGAGCGGCGGTCCGGGAAGTGCGACGACCCTGCACCGGGCCGCGGACGAGGCCCGGTTGCGCGGGGCGGAGCTGTGGGCGGTGCTGGCCTGGCAGACCCCGGGCGGGGCTCCGGGCAGCCCGGACGCCTGCGCCTGCGAGTCCTACCCCGAGTACCGGGCGGCGGCGGCCGGGCGGCTGCGCGACGCCCTGGTGTCCGCTTTCGGGGCGGGCGGTCCGGGCGTCCCCCTGGTCGCGCAGATCGTACGGGGCACCCCGCGGGCCGTCCTGACCGACGCCGCCCGGGACGCCGACGACCTGCTGGTGGTCGGCGCCGGCCGCCGCGGACGGCTGCTGCGGGCCCTGCGGCCCTCGGTGGCCCGCCACTGCCTGGCGCACGCGCCGTGCCCCGTACTCGCCGTGCCGCCGAACCCGCTGGAGGCGCAGCTGCAGAGCGTGCGCCGCCGCAACGCGTGGCACCTCCCGCTGGACACGCGGAAGCTGGCCGGGTGAACCGTCCCCCGGGGTCCCGGCCGGGCCCGGTCCTGGGGGCACGTCCCCGGCCACGGCGCGGCCGGCGTTTGTCCGGTTCGGGGCCGTACATCACGCGGGGGGCGAGCTACGATCACGGCGTGGTCACAGCCCGGTCCTCCCGTACGCCGCGGGTCCGCACCTCAGCGGGCCTGGCGCACCTGCTCGGGCTGGCCCTGCTGCTGATCGGCCTGCTCTGCGCACACGGCGCCGGCTCCCAGGGCGCCGCCCACGCCACCGCCCCGGCGTCCCCCGCCCACGCGTCCACCATTCCGGGCTCGGCCGTGCCGGGCTCCGCCGTGCCGGTGCCGGGCTCAGCCGTACCGGCGGCGCCGTCCGGCACCACGACTCCGGTCTCGGCGGCCCCCGCCGACCGGCACGACCCCTCCCACCCGGTCCACGGCTGCACCCCCCTGCCTCCCCGGGCCGGCTCCCCGGCCGACGCGACCGCCGCTCCCCCGCCGGCGGCCGTCGCCCGGGCCGTCCTCGCGGCCCACCGGGACGGGGCCCGCCACGACGGCGCGGTCCGCCACCAGGCCGGAGCAGCGCCCCCGGCGCACTCCAGAGCCTCCGCCGTCCTCCAGGTGTAGGCCCGGGATCCGTCCGGGCCCGTCCCGCGATCCCCACCACCCCCGTGCCCTCCGGGCCGTGGGGTGCCCGCCGCACGGAGGAACTCTGTTGCCCCATCCCCTCACGCGCCCCTTACCTCCCTTTTCATCCTGGTTCCGCACGCTGGTGGTCGTCACCCTCGGCGCGCTGCTGTCCGCGACTCTCGTCTGCTCCGCGCAGGGGCACGCCGACGTCTCGTACGGCTCGTCAGCCGCTGGAGCCGCGCCGCAGCCGGGACCGACACCTTCCGCAGAACCGCTGGGTCACGCGCACCCGCATCCCGGGCACGGCACCAGCTGCGCCTCCTCCACCCCGGCCTCCTCGGCGCAGGCCCCGACCCCGCTGCCCGCCGGGCCGGCGCGGCCCTCGGCGACTGCGGGCGCCGCTCCGGCGGCCGCCCGGGCCGTCCCCGCGGGCACCACCGGACCGGCGGCCGTCCGCTCGGGACGTTCCACTCTGACCATCGTCTGTCGATGGCGGCTCTAGTCCGCTCCCGTAAGCCCGTTCGCAACGGCTGACGTATGCCCGACGGGCTGACCCTGCCCTGCCCCGGCTCGGCATTCCCGCGAGCGCGACCACCCGAAGCACCATCAAACGAGAGCGGAACAATGCATTCTTCGGCCACCGACGTCACTCCTCCCGCCCGCACCGGAATCTCCGGGCTGGTCGGCAACACCCCCCTGCTGCGCGTTTCGGAGCCCCTGGCCCCGGCGGGGCGCGGCTTCTGGGCCAAGCTCGAGGGCTTCAACCCCGGCGGCATCAAGGACCGCCCCGGCCTGCACATGGTCGAACGGGCCCGCGCGCGGGGCGAGCTGGAGCCGGGCGCCCGGATCATCGAGTCCACCAGCGGCACCCTCGGCCTCGGCCTCGCCCTGGCGGGCATGGTCCACGGGCACCCCGTCACCCTGGTCACCGACCCCGGCCTGGAACCGTCGATGATCCGCCTGCTGACGGCGTACGGGGCACAGGTCGACGTCGTATCCGAGCCGCACCCCACCGGCGGCTGGCAGCAGGCCCGCCGCGACCGCGTCACCCAGCTGCTGGGGGAGCACCCCGGTTCCTGGTGCCCGGACCAGTACAACAACCCGGACAACACCACCGCGTACACCCCACTGGCCCTCGAACTGGCCACCGAGCTCCACCACATCGACGTCCTGGTGTGCAGCGTCGGCACCGGCGGACACTCGGCGGGCGTCTCCCGCGTGCTGCGCCAGCTCTACCCCGACCTGAAGCTGGTGGGCGTGGACACCGTCGGCTCCACCATCTTCGGCCAGCCCGCGCGGACCCGTCTGATGCGCGGTCTCGGTTCGAGCATCTACCCGCGCAACGTCGCGTACGAGCAGTTCTCCGAGGTGCACTGGGTCGCGCCGGGCGAGGCCGTGTGGACCTGCCGCCAGCTCGCCGCGTCCCACTACGCCGCCGGCGGCTGGAGCGTCGGCGCGGTCGCCCTCGTGGCCGGCTGGCTGGCCCGGACCCTGCCCGCGGACACCCGGATCGCCGCGGTCTTCCCCGACGGCCCGCAGCGCTACCTCGGCACCGTGTACGACGACGACTACTGCGCCGCCCACGGCCTGATGGACTCGCCCCCCGCCGCCGAACCCGAGACGATCGGCCGTCTGGACGAGAAGGAGGTCACCCACTGGACCCGCTGCACGAACGTGGTGGACCCGCTGACCCTGCGCGCGCCGGAGGTCGCGGCGTGATGAAGGGCACCCTCGCGCAGGTCCGCACGTACGAGCGCAGCGTCCAGCTGCTGATGGTGAACCAGTTCACCATCAACCTCGGCTTCTACATGCTCATGCCCTACCTCGCCACGCACCTGGCCGGGCCGCTGGGGCTGGCCGGCTGGACCGTCGGGCTGATCCTCGGCGTGCGCAACTTCAGTCAGCAGGGCATGTTCCTGATCGGCGGCACCCTCGCCGACCGCCTCGGCTACAAGCCGATGATCATCACCGGACTCGCGCTGCGCATCGCCGGCTTCGCGACGCTCGGGCTGGTCGACTCCGTGCCGGCGCTGATCGCCGCCTCGGCGGCCACCGGCCTGGCCGGTGCCCTGTTCAACCCGGCCACCCGCGCCTATCTGGCGGCCGACGCGGGCGAGCGCCGGGTGGAGGCCTTCGCCCTGTTCAACGTCTTCTACCAGGCCGGCATCCTGCTGGGCCCGCTGGTGGGCATGGTGCTGACGGGCGTCGACTTCCGCGTCACCTGCCTGGTGGCGGCGGGGATCTTCGCGGTGCTGAGCGTCGTGCAGATCCGCGCCCTGCCGGCCCGCCGTGGCAACGACGCCGCCGAGCGCGCCGGAGGCCCCCGGGAGGGGGTGCTGGTCCAGTGGCGCGGGATTCTCGCCAACCGCCCTTTCCTGCTGTTCTCCATGGCGATGATCGGCTCGTACGTGATGACCTTCCAGGTCTACATGGCGCTGCCGCTGGAGGTCCGGCGGGTCGGCGGTGAGGGCGGCTTCGGGACGGCCTCGGTGGCGGTGCTCTTCGCGGTGTCCGGGCTGAGCACGATCCTCTTCCAGACCCGGGTCACGGCCTGGTGCAAGGCCCGTCTGGAGCCGGGCCGGGCGCTGGCGGCGGGCCTGCTGACCATGGGGGTTGCCTTCCTGCCCCTGCTGGCGGCCACGGCACTGCCCGCACCGGAGTCGCAGTGGGGGACGCGGCTGCTGGCGGCGGTGCCGCCGGTGCTGTCGGCGCTGCTGCTGGCCGCCGGGACGATGATCGCGTACCCCTTCGAGATGGACACCATTGTCCGCCTCTGCGGCGACCGCCTCGTCGCCACGCACTACGGCCTGTACAACACGGTCTGCGGCCTGGGCATCGCCGTCGGCAACCTGCTCACCGGGGCGGCGCTGGACGCGGCCCGCTCGGCCGGGATGTCGGCGCTCCCATGGCTGGCCCTGTTCGTCCTGGGCCTCGGCTGCACGGCCGCGCTGTACGGACTCGACCGCACGGGCCGTCTCGCCGCGCCGGCCCGGCAGGCGCACCCGGAGGCCGTGACGGCCTGACCCCCGGCCAGGCCGGCGAGCGGGACGGGTGCCGCCCGCCGGCCGGGACCGGGGTCATCAGGGCCGGGCCCGGGCCCGTCGGTGCCGGGTCAGGAGATCCCGTACCACTGGCTGCCCCAGCCGGTGTTGATGGTGCTCGTGGACTGCTCGGCGAGGTTCACGGTGGGCGGCAGGGAGCTCTGGCCGGTCAGGATGGTGCTGTAGCGCAGGTTCGGGGGCGTGAGGCCCGCGTTGACCGAGATGCCGGCTCCCGTGGACTTCAGGGTGAGGGCGTTGGTGGCCCAGTTGCCGTTGAGGAGGAGCGCGATGAAGTAGGTCCCGGGGGCGGCCGTGAACGGCTTGGCCAGGGCGAGCGGTTTGGCGACGGGGTCGGTCATCAGCTGCGGGGAGATGTCGGGAGTGGCCGCGCGCAGGGTGCCGGTGGCGTCGTACACGCCGAGGTAGCAGTCGGACAGGCGGGCCCCCTGGTCGAGTCCGGCCAGCCCCAGCCAGATGTTCGACCAGGTGATCTCCTGGCGCAGGACGACCCGGACCAGGGTGACCCGTCCGCCGACGCCGGCCGCCGACTGCGCGGTGACGTGCCCCGCGTCGTTGGGGTCACCGGTCCACGCCAGCAGGTTCTGGTCCTGCGGCCGCGGCCCCTCGTACCCGCCCCCCGTGCCGCCCGGTGCCGGGGGTGCCGCCGTGCCCGCGGGGGAACTGTCCGCCGCCCGCGGGCTCTTGTCCGGTGAGGTGCAGCCGGACAGGACGAACAGCACGGCGAGCGCGGCGGCGAGCGAACGCGCGGCGGTGGTGCGGGTGGACATGCTTCCCCCAGGTGGTGCGGATGGACCGGGGGCCATGGTCACATGCCGGGGAGGGGCCGGGTCCGTCGGCTGGCGGTCCCCCAGCCCCTCGGGGCGGTGGCCGGGGCTCGGCCGGAGCCCCGTCAGTGCCTGGTCAGACGCGGTCGGCCGCGATCAGGACGTACTGGAAGGAGCCGTCCTTGTAGGAGTTGATGAACGCCTCCTCGATGCCGGTGACCAGGGAGGAGGTGGCCCGCAGCTCCCAGTAGGGCAGGGTGTCGGGGGTCAGGTCGATGACCGCCTGCGGGACGAGGCGGTTGTCGGCCATGGCCCGCAGGTACTCCCGGCGGGAGTGGATGTTGCACTCGAAGTGGGCGTTGATCTGGGAGACCCACTTGGAGGGCTGGCCGTAACGGGGGTTCCAGCAGCCGGTGATGGTCACGTAGCGGCCGCCGACCGCGAGGACCCGGGCGTGCTCGGCGAAGAGGTCGTGCAGGTCGACGTACATGCTCGACTCGTTGTTCCACGAGGCCGCGGCCTGCCCGGTCTCGAAGGGGGTGCCCAGCATGTTGCAGACCCGGGCGCGGACGTGATCCTCGATGCCGAGTTCGCGGGCGCGCTGGTTGGCGAAGTCGGCCTGCTTGGCCGACAGGGTGACGCCCTCCACCGTGCACCCGAAGCGCTGGTGGGCCATGACCATCGAGCCGCCGCGGCCGCAGCCGGCGTCCACGAGGGTGTCGTCGCGTCCGATGGGGCCGAGGTGGTCCAGGAGCAGTTCGGCCTGGGCCGACTCCAGCCGGTGCAGCTCGGCGATCAGCTTCTTCTCGTATGCGCTGTCCGCGGGGTCACCGAGGGCGGCGTGGTCGATGTCGCCGATGCCGTAGTGGTGGTGGTAAAGGCCGTCGACGTCGCCCAGGCGCAGGTTCACGGGCCTGGCCTCGTCGTTCCAGTAGCGGGCGATGTCCCCCTGGTAGGGGGTGCTCGGCGCGGGGATGAGCAGGGAGCCGGCCGGGGAGGTGGTGGTGAGATCAGTGCTAGTCACGGATAAGTCCGTCCTTACCAGAAATCGGGCAGTCTGTAGCGGTAGGTGTTGCTCATGTGCCAGTAGTGGTTGCCGTCGACCCATACGGCCACTCCCCGCAGGAAGCGCAGCACGGTGGGTACGGGGCAGGCCGCGGCCAGTCGGGCGGCCTCCTCCTCGAAGGCGTGCATCAGGTCGTTGTGGACCTCAACGGCCTTCAGGTAGGCGTCCTTGTCGGACAGGCCCTCGCGTTCGGCGATCACCACGGGCAGGTTCAGGTGCCGGCCGGGGGAGGCGAGTTCCTTGGTGTACGAGTAGAGGTCGTTGGCGATGGTCGCGGCGTTCCCCGCGAGCGCGATGACCCGCTGCATGGCGGGCTGGGCGTGGAGCTCCGGGGGGAGTTCGTAGCCGCCGACGGTGTCGGTGATGGTGGGGCAGGGCCGGAAGTTGTTGAACTGGCGCATCGCCAGGTACTCGGCCACCTCCGGGACGTACTCCGTCTCGGCCCAGGCGGCCTCGGCGAGGTACCCCATGTGCAGCCGGGCCATGTCGTGCCGGAACCGGTCGGCCTGGGAGGGGGTGGCCGCCCGGACGAAGTACTCCATGGCCGAGCGGTAGGTGCGCCGCGGGGCGTCCGAGAGGAGCGATTCCTCCCACGCCGGCACGTACTCCCGCGTCGTGTGGAGGGGGTCGAGGGCGGTGTGCGCCAGCAGGAGCCTTCCGCCGAGACCGACGGGCGAGCCGCCGTGGTCCTCGCAGTAGACGTCGTCCACGACGTTCTCGGCGACCATCAGCCGCGTGGCGATCATCAGGTGGTCGATGGTCGGCGCGTCCGGGTGGCAGGCGACCATGTAGCGGCCCACGGAGAAGCCGTCGAACTGGTCCTCCCATTCCGGGGGGTACGCCTGGACCTCGTCCACCGCCCAGCGTTTGATGCGGCGGCTGACCTCCTCGACCCGTACCGGGTCCGGCTCCGGCACGGGGTGGTGGTAGAGGCCCGGGACGGGCCGTCCCGCCGCCGGCGCGGCGGGTGCCGCCGGTTGCGCGGGCGGGGCCAGGTGCAGGGCGGCCGTGCCGAGGCCGCCGGGCCCGCGCAGGATCCGCTGCAGGGCGGCGGGGTCCGCCTGCCCCACCGCCGCGGCGTCCTCCGCGGGTGCGGGTACCGCTCCCGGGGCGGGGGCGGTGCCGAAGGGCAGGACGGGTGCGGTCGGCAGGGCGGGGCGGGCGGCGACGGGGGCTTCGGCGGCCGGTGCCGCCACGACGGCCCCGGCGGCCGCCGCCCCGGCGACGGGGGCGTGGCCCGGGGCGCGGCCCGCACTCAGGACGTTGGGGAGGCCGTGCGCCCCGAGGTGCGCCGCGGCGGAGGGCAGGCCCGACTGCAGAGGGGAAGGCCCGGGCTCGGGCATCCGTGACTCCTTGGTGAGGTGGGTGAGGTGGCCCGGATCCCGGGCGCGCGCGGCCCGTCCGGGGTGATGCCGGGCCGCTGCGGCCGGGGGCGGGTCCGCTAGTCGCGCCTGCGGGCGATCTGTACGTTCTCGAGGACGCCGAGGGCGTCGGGCACCAGGATGGCGGCGGAGTAGTAGGTGGTGACCAGGTAGGAGATGATCGCCTGCTCGTTGATGCCCATGAAGCGCACCGACAGGCCCGGCTCGTACTCCTCGGGCAGACCGGTCTGGCGCAGGCCGATGACGCCCTGGTTGTCCTCGCCGGTGCGCATCGCGAGGATGGAGCTGGTGTTCTCCTTGCTGATGGGGATCTTGTTGCAGGGCAGGATCGGCACTCCGCGCCACGCCGGGACCTGCTGACCTCCGACGTCGACGTGGTCCGGGTAGAGCCCGCGCGCGTTGAACTCGCGTCCGATCGCCGCGATGGTCTTGGGGTGGGCGAAGAGGAACTTGGTCCCGCGGCGGCGGCACAGCAGCTCGTCGAGGTCGTCCGGGGTGGGCGGGCCGGAGTGGGTCTGGATCCGCTGCTTGAAGTCGGCGTTGTGGAGCAGGCCGAATTCCCGGTTGTTGATCAGCTCGTGCTCCTGGCGCTCGCGCAGCGCCTCGATGGTGAGCCTGAGCTGTTCCTCGGTCTGGTTGTGCGGGCCGTTGTAGAGGTCGGCGACCCTCGTGTGGACCCGCAGGACGGTCTGCGCGACGGAGAGCTCGTACTCGCGGGGATTGAGCTCGTAGTCGACGAAGGCGCCGGGCAGCTCGTACTCGCCGGTGTGGCCGGCCGACATCGCGATCTCGGCCTCGCCGTGACGATTCTGCCGCTGCTGCGGGAGCGAGCTGAACCGCTGGATGTGGGCCTGGAGGCTGGGCGCCGAGGACGTCAGGGCCGCGAAGTCCTCGCGGGAGAGGCTGAGCAGGGTGCCCGGGGTCTCGGCGGTGGCCGTGTAGTCCCAGTCGGCGTCTCCGTCGAGGAGGGCGTTCTCGCCGAAGCTGTCGCCGTCGGCGAGCGTGGCGACGGCCACTTCGTCGCCGTACTTGCCGAGGGAGGTCTGGCTGACGCGGCCGTGCGCGATCATGAGGATCCGGTCGGCCGGGGCGCCGCGTTCGACGAGCACCTCACCGGCGCGGAAGTCGCGCTGGACGCACCGGCCGGCGAGGGCGGTCAGCACCTCCAGGTCGTCGAAACCGCGCAGCAGGGCCAGTTCCCCGAGCTCCCGGGGGATCACCCGCACCGAGGCACCGTCCTGGACGAACTCGATGCGTCCGTCGCCGACGGTGTAGGTCAGCCGGCGGTTGACGCGGTAGGTGCCGCCCTTGGTCTCCACCCAGGGCAGGCTCCGCAGCAGCCACCGGGAGGTGATCTCCTGCATCTGCGGGGCGGACTTGGTCGTGGAGGCAAGGTTGCGGGCGGCCGCCGTGCTCAGGCTGGACTGCTGCGGCGGATCCAGCTGCGCTTCCGGGCTGGTGTCAACGGTCATGAGGGCGAGCTCTCCTTCGTAAGCGCGGGGACGGACACAGGGGTACGTCACCGGTGAAAAGGAAAAAAAGGGGGCGAATATCCGGGAATCCGTCCAGATCTCGGGGAACAGTAACCAGCGGCTCACCCGGTTGACCTTGAAACGCCGAGGCCATTACCTCGATGCAGTGATCTTGGGCAACTGGAGGTTTGACCCGGCGCCGGGCGGGAGCCGGACCCTCCGGCCGCCCGCGCCCCGCTCGGCGGGCACGAAAAAAGGGCCCCTCCCGCCGGCTTCCGCCGGCGGGAGGGGCCCCAGGAGGGCGACCGTCAGGTGCGGTACGCGAAGTAGCGCGCGTCCGGGTAGGACGCGATGATGCTCGCGAGCGACTTCCGGTACGTGTTCGTGGAGTGGTACGTGAGGTACGGCATCCCGGCACGGCTGCGGTAGGTGACGATCATGGAGTGGTCCTTGGACCCGTCCTTGTTGAAGTCCACCTGCATGACGTCGCCGATGTCCATCTGGTACACGTTCGCCAGGTTCGTGGCCCGCTGGTTGGAGAGCGTGAACCAGGCCCACTCGTTCACGCCGATCCAGGAGACGGACTGGCGGGTGCCGTCGTACCACCAGTTGCGGTAGTCCGAGGAGGTGCCCGGAACGGGCTTCCAGCCGCCGGCCTTCAGCGACTGGCTGACGAAGTTGGTGCAGTCACCGCCGGCGCCGTTGAACTTCCGGTACGCCGGGTTGTAGTTGCTCCAGTACTTCTCCGCGTACTTCGCCATGGCGTTGTAGTCGTACGCGCCGCCGGTGGTCTTCTTCGGATTCGGCGTGGCCGGGTACTTGGTGGACGCGGGCGTGCCGTCCGGGTACTGGTTGCCGTCGTCCTTGACGACGGCGACCTTGGCCGCCACGGGCTCGTTGACCGCCACGGGGGCGTTCGCGCTGTCCTGGGACTTGATCGAGGTCAGCTCCCAGGAGCCGCCCTTCTTGCCCGTCAGGGTCAGCTCGTAGCGCGTCTTGAAGTCGGTGGTGTCCGGTTCGTCCCCCCGCACCTTCTTGTAGGTGAGCGTGGTCTGCTCGGTGACCTGCACGGTCGCCTTGCCGCCGGTGAGGGTGGCGCGGTCCACCACGACGCTGGTGTCGGCGGCCGTGTAGGCCTCACCGAGCTCCGCGAGGCGGGTCTTGCGGGACTGCAGCGACGCGATGGCCGCGTGCTCGTCCTTCTTCAGCCTGTCCGACAGCCGGGCCTTCTTCTTGGAGGAAGGAGCGGCCTCACGGTGCCGCACGTGACCGTCGACCAGGGCCTGCGTGCGCTGCGAGAGCACGTCGTCGGCAATGCGGGCGAAGGCGTCCGCGGTGGCGCGGTCGGCTTCCTCCGTCGTGCCCGCGCTCGCGGAGTAGGCGAACAGGCTGCCGGACGCCATGGCCACGGTCAGGGCGCCGATGGCGGCCAGCCTGAACCTCTTAGGTATCACTGTGCATCCCCTTGTCACCCGGTCCGCACGGACCGGGCGACGGAATCTTCGCACAACTGGGCGACGCCGTGGCCGTGTTCCGTTTCGTCCCCTCTCGCCCGGCAATGATCACGCCAGGCGCCGGTCCGCGCGCTTCCGCTTCCGGACGGGACACCGCCCCCGCGGAACCTCCGCCTTCACCCCACCTCCCCGCCGGCTTCACAGGAGGTGCATCTAGGGTGTAGGCGGAAGCACAGTACGGGGGGCATTCGGAGTGGGCGGGCAGGACATGTCCTCAAGAGGGCGATCGCGGGGCAGACGGGCGGCCCCGAAGGACAGCGGAGCGGCCGCCCCGGGCCGCCGCAGGAAGTCCGGGAGCCGCCGGGCGCGGTCCGGCTCCGGCCCGGCCGGCCGTCTCCCGGCGGCGCTCGCGCCGGTCCTCGCCGCGGCGCGCCCCGCGCTGCGCCGTCTGCGGCCGGCGTACCCGAGGCCGGGGCGCGACGGCTGGCGCCGGTGGGTCCCCTCGGGCCGCCAGTGGGCCGGCGCCCTCCTGTACCTGTTCGTCGGCATGGCGGGCTTCGTCGGCATCGCCTACGCGACCACGGACATACCCGACGACCTCAACTCTTTCGCCACGCAACAGGACAATGTCTACTACTGGTCCGACGGCTCCACCATGGCCCGCACGGGCTGGGTCCAGCGGCAGGAGATGCCCCTGGCGAAGGTGCCCGAGAAGGTTCAGGGAGCCGTCCTCGCGGCCGAGAACGCCAGCTTCTACTCCGACCCCGGCGTCTCCCCGTCCGGCGTGCTGCGCGCGATCCGCGCCGCGGTGACCGGCGGTGAGACCCAGGGCGGATCCACCATCACGCAGCAGTACGTGAAGAACGCGTATCTGAACCAGGACCGCACCCTGTCCCGGAAGTTCACCGAGCTGCTGCTCGCCGTGAAGCTGGACAGCCGCGCGGGCAAGAAGCAGATCCTGGAGGACTACCTCAACACCAGTTGGTTCGGCCGCGGCACCTACGGCATCCAGCGCGCGTCCCAGGCGTACTACGGCAAGGACGTCTCGCAGCTCAACGCCAGCGAAGGCGCCTTCCTGGCCTCCCTCCTCAAGGGCGCCGGTCTCTTCGACCCCTCCCTCGGCAAGGAGAACCACGCGCGGGCCGTCGAGCGCTGGAGCTGGATCCTGGACCGCATGGTCGAGACCGGCCACCTCTCCCCCGCCGAACGCGCCACGTACACGAAGTTCCCGGAGCCCTCGGCCGCTTCCCTCGTCGGCATGCCCGGGGCGCAGAACGGCTACCTGGTGGAGATGGCCAAGGCGTACGCGATCAAGGCCGGACACCTCAAGGAGTCCGACTTCGACCTCGGCGGCTACCAGATCTACACGACCTTCGACAAGAACCGCATGGCGGCCCTGACCGCCGCGGTCCAGCAAGCCCAGAAGGACATCGACCCCGAGCGGCGCCCCGACACCGACAAGTACGCGAAGATCGGCGCGGCCAGTGTGGCCCGCGACGGCCGGCTGCTCGCCGTGTACGGCGGTCCCGACTACCTGAAGCAGGGCTTCAACGAGGCGAACGCGACGACCATCCCGGCCGGCACGGTGTTCACGCCCCTCGTCTACGCCGCCGCGCTCGAGGACGGGGTGCTGCGCACGCGCGGCCAGGCCCGTACCCCGGTCTCCCCCTCCAGCGTGTACGACGGCAACGACCAGGCGACGGTGCGGACGCCCGAGGGTCCGTACTGGGACCGCAGCGGCAAGGTGGTCAAGGGGCACAACGAGGGCGACCGCAGCTGGGGCCAGATCACCCTCCAGCAGGCGGTGGCCCATTCCGTGAACACCCCCATGCTCCAGCTCGGCCTCGACGTCGGGCTCGACCGGGTGGAGTCGTACGCCGAGCGCTCGGGGCTGCTCGCCTCGAGCCTCGGGCCGCGGATCCCCGCCTTCGCCCTCGGGGAGAACTCCACGCCCAGCGCGATCCGGATGGCCGGCGCCTACCAGACCTTCGCGGCGGACGGAATGCACACCGACCCCTACTCGGTGCGGTCGGCCACCCGCGCCGGAGCCGCCGTGCCGCTGGACGCGCCGAAGGCGGTCAGGGCGATGTCGCAGAAGACCGCGCGCACGGTGACGGAGGCCCTGCGGGCGGCCGTCAGCGAGGGCTCGGCCAAGGCCGCGGCCAAGGCCCAGCCGGGTGCGGCCGGCAAGACCGGCACGACCGCGGCGAACACCGCGGGCTGGTTCGTGGGCACCACCGCGCAGGAGACCACGGCCGTGGTGGTCTACCGGATGTCGCTGCTGGACCTGATCCCGCTGCCGCTGACGGGGCTGGCCGGCGACGCCCCCACGACGCCCGGCAGCGCGCGGGCGGTCGGCCTGTGGGCCGACTACGCGAAGGCCGTGAAGTAGGCGGGGCCGTCGTACGTGGCCCCCGGGCGGCGCGCCGTGCGACGGGCCCGGCAGGAGCCGGCCGTCCCGGCCGCGCCGGCCCGGGTCACTTGATGAGCGCCTTCCAGTCCGGCGCCTGGGCCGGGTCGAGCATCCGCAGCTGGGCCAGGACCTTCGGATCCTGGACGTCCATCCAGTCCGCCACCTCCCGGAAGGACGCGCAGCGCACGTCCTGGCGGTTGCAGACGTCCTTCATCACGTCCTCGACGGCCTTCATGTAGATGCCGCCGTTCCAGTCCTCGAAGTGGTTGCCGATGAACATCGGCGCCCGGCTGCCGTTGTAGACGCGGTTGAAGCCGTTCATGTACGAGCCGCGTACCTGCGCCTGCCAGGCGGCGAACTTCGACGGGTCGCCCTGGGTGCTGTCGCCCGACTGGTTGTAGAGGAAGTTGAAGTCCATGGAAAGAACCTGCACCTCCTTGCCCTGCAGGGGGACGAGCTGGAGCGGGAAGTTCCAGATGCCGTCCATCTTGGACGGCCACATCTGGAAGTCGCCCGAGGAGCTCGCGTCGTAGCGCCAGCCGTACTGCTTGATCGCGGTCACGAGGTTCTTCTGGCCCTCGAGGCAGGGCGCGCGGCCGCCGACGACCTCCCGGTCCGGGTCGAACGGCAGGGGGGCCTCACCGGTGAAGCCGGTGTTGGTCTTCCACCCCTTCATGAAGGCGTACGTCTGGTCGATCTCGCTCTTCCACTCCTCGGGGCTCCAGTCCCCGCCGCCCTTGGGGCCGCAGAAGTGCCCGTTGAAGTGGGACCCGATCTCGTGGCCGTCGGTCCAGGCGCCGCGCAGCTGCTGGATCGTGGACCGCACGTGCGGGACGGTCGGGTACGAGATGGCGGCGGCGCCCTGGCCGTGCTGCGGCGGGCGGTAGAGCGACTTCTTGCTCTCCGGCAGCAGGTAGATGCCCGTGAGGAAGAAGGTCATGTGGGCCTTGTTCTCCTTGGCCACCTTGCGGAAGTGCGAGAAGAGTTGGTCGTCGCCCTCCAGCGCGCCGTCCCAGGAGAAGACCACGAACTGCGGCGGCTTCTCGCCCGGCTTCAGCTTCTCGGGCTTGAGCTGTCCCGGCTGCGGCCCGGTGTAGGAGGTGGAGCCGTCGCCCAGCACCTCGACCTTGCCGTCCCAGTCCGGCTTGGGGCCCTTGCCGAAGCCGGGCCCGCCGGTCACCGCGCCCGCACCCGCCGGGGCCGCCAGCCTGGCGTCGCGCTCGACCTCGGAGGATCCCGGGAGGCCGACGGCGAACGCGACGCCCGCCCCGCCGGCGACGAGTACGGCCCCGGCTATGCCCAGGCGCTTGCGGTTGCGCGTCTTGCGGCGGGCCTTGCGGGCCGTACGGGACTTCGCCCGGGTGCCGGCGTCGGTCTCGGCCATCGCGGTCGTACCCCCTGAATCTCCGCAGCCGGGCCGCGCGTGGATGCTTCATACGAATATAGAACTTCTCGGCACGGCTCTTTTACCACACCTCCCGTACCGCCCGGTTTCACAGCCGGTCCACAGGTCGCGGGCAGGCGCGGGAGGAGCCGCGGGCGAAGCCGCCCGTTCCGGCGGTCACCCGGTTGCCCCTTCCGGTGGGCGTCCGGGCCGCCGGGGTTTTGACTGGGAGCCCGGAAGACCCTTGGAGGCGTGGTGGCGGCGGTCGTGTGGATGCGCGGTGCGGCAGGCGGGGCGGTACTGGCGGCGGTGGTGCTCGGCGCCGCCGGCTGTTCGGACGGCGGCGTGCCGTCCGGGGCGGTGTCGAGCGCCGCCGAGGCGGTGAAATCGGCCGGCGAGGCCGTCTCGTCGGCAGCCGCCGAGGCGGGGAGGGCCGCCGAGTCCGCCGCCGCCGTGGCCAAGGACAAGCTCGCCGAGGTCAAGGACGGGGTCGACGCCAAGGACCAGGTGACCCTGGGGACGGTGACGAAGGACGCGGACGGCCGTACGTCGGTCCCCGTGACCGTGCGCAACACCGACGAGGGGCAGAAGTCCTTCGCGGTGCAGGTCGAATTCGAGGACGAGGGCGGCAAAATCCTCGACACCGTGGTGGTGACGGTCGCGGACGTCGCGGGCGGGGGCACGGGCCGGGGCGCCGCGCGCAGCACGCACGAACTGTCCGGCACGGTGAAGGCCCGGACCGGCACGGCCCTGCGCTACTGACACCGCCCGGCGGACGGGGCCGCACCGGGGGGCGGACGCGCCCTCGCCGCAGGAGCCCGGAGCCCGGAGCCTGTGCGGTGCCGTGCCCCTGACCACGCCCGTGCACCCGTCCCGGCCGGACGGGACCCGTCCCGCCGGTCCACGATCGGAGCCGCAGCGCGACCCCTTCCCGCGGCCCGCCGGAACGTCCCGCGCGCCCACTCCGGGATCGGCACCCTCGCCGTCGGGGTCGCGGCCTGACGGCTCGCGTCACTGTTCCTGCGGTGGTTTGCCCTCCGCCGCGGACACCTCGACGAACTCGACCTGGCCCTTGCCGTTGAGACGCAGGATCGGGACGGCCTTGTTGCGCGGATTTCCGTTGTTCTGGAAGGAGATGAACCCGCTCGCGCCGGCCACCTGCTGGGTGCCGTCCATCTGGTGGAACATCCGGGCCACCGCGTCGCCCGCGACCTGTCCCTGCCAGCGGGCGGCCATCTGGATGCCGTGGGCCGCTGCGAGGACCGCGTCGTGGCCCATCAGGGCCCCGCCGTCCTCGCGCGGGTCGTGCGGGAACCACTGGTGCAGCAGTCCGCCCGGCTGGAAGTTCTTAGCCGACGGCGCGGACACCGCCTGGGGCGCGGAGCGGTACATGTCGGGGTGGGAGAGGCCGGTGTAGAGCACCTGGATGCCGGTCTCGGCGGCGTGGGCGAGCTGCTCGGCGCTCAGGTTCGTCGTGTCGTCCCCGGCGAACACGGTGAACTGCTGGTCGGTGCAGCTGCGGTTGGAGAGCGCGTCGAGGAAGTGGGTGAGGTGGCGGCCGCGGCCCGCGAAGTACACGAGCTGGGGCCGCTGCTGGCACAACTGGCCCGGCATGTAGCGCAGTTCGTTCTGCCAGGCGCTGCTGACGGAGGAGTCGTAGGTCATCCGCTCGGAGACGAGCCGGTGCTTGTCGCCGTCGTGGAAGGCCTTGGTGAAGGCGGTGCCCAGGGTCGAGGCGTAGAGGTTGCCCTCCGCCACGTCCTGGAGGACGACGGCGGTGGCGACCCCGTGCCGTTTGAGGTAGCCGGCGGCCGCGTACGCCTCGTCCTCGTTGGTGGGGGCGATCCGCACGAAGCCGTTGATGTCCTGGATGTTCGTCGCGGTCAGGGTGGCACCGACCATGGCGATGCCGTGTTCGGAGAGGCGCTTTATGGCCGCGAGGTTCTCGTTGGTGCTGGGGCCGAGGCCGGCCACGGCGACGAGCCGGTCCGGGGAGTCCTTGCGTGCGATCAGCTCGTCGACGGTGTGCTTCCACTGCGTGGACCTGCTGCCGGGATTGGCTATCAGCAGGCGGATCTTGGGGGTGGCGGCGAGGTCGCCCCGGTTGTGCCGGTACTGGGCGAGGTAGGCGCCCTGGAGTTCGTGGCGGACGCCCTCGGCGGAGTTGCTGTCCTCGGCCGTGGTGGTGAAGGAGGTGAAGTAGGCGACGCTGACGTACGGTTCGTCACCGGCGTTGGCGAGGACCCTGCGGTTCTCCTCCTCGATCTTCTCGCTGACGGCGTCGAGGTGCGGGGCGAAGACGTAGGAGCCGTCGGTCACGCCAACGCACTCGTCCTGCGCGCCCCGTTCGACGATCCCGTCGCCGCATCGTGCCTGGCGGTCCTGGAGCCAGCCGAGGCCCAGCCAGAGGCCGGCGGCCAGCGCGACGACGGCCGCGGTGGCGAGGGCGACGCGGCGCACGACGTGCAGGGGCCATTCGAGTCTGGGCACGTGCTCAGCCCTCCCAGCCGGCGGTCTGGGGATCGCGCCAGTGGCGGTACCGTTCCGACTCGTTGAAGAGGGCCACGATGTCGTTCCTCCGCAGTTGGGACAGCTGGGTGTAGCCGTCGGCGATCATGTCGTTGAGCCGCATGGCGGGGTCGGCGAGCGGATCGCTCCACACCCAGCGGGTGGTCACCAGGGTGTGGATCACGGACTCGGTGTCCATCACCCGCCCGGGCCGGCGGGGGACGAGTCCCGCGAGGAGTTCCAGGGGTCCGCTGTCGGCGGGCAGGCGGTTCGGCGCGGCGGTGATCGCGTCGAACTCGGAGATCCACTGGGCGGCCGGTACGGCGGTGAAGCGCCGCGCCAGGTGGGTGGTGACCTCCTCGGTCCGGCCGCGGGCGAGCTGGTGGTACATCTCCTGCACCGGCTTGCCCTCGCCGTGGTAGTACTCCGCGAGGAGTTCGTGCACGGCGTCCCACCCGTCGGGGCGTGCGGCCAGCCGCCACAGCAGCAGCCGGCGCAGCCACGGGTGGAGTACGGGGACGACGGAGACGGGCCCGCTCAGCAGCCAGCGGGAGCGGATGTCGCCGAAGAGGGAGTCGTCGGGGCTGAGCAGCCGCGTGGCGACGGAGAAGTCCCGGGCTGCGGCGCATTCGGCGAGGGCGGTGCGCTGGGTCCTGTCGAAGTCGCGCAGGAGGTGGCCGAGGGCCGTGTCGGCGAGGGTGGCGGAGTCCTCCCCGGTGCGCAGCGGCCGGTCGGGCAGGGTGCGCAGCCAGCGGTCCTGCCCTGGACCCGGCTCCCTGGGGGGCCCGGCCTGGCGCAGTACGTCGAGTACCTGGTGGACGGCGCGGGGCAGGCCTCCGGTGAGGCGGTGCACGAAGGGGGTGAGGCGGGTCAGCGGGGCCAGGTCGCTGTGCCCTCCGAGCTGGAGCTCGATCCGGATCCGCACTTCGTCCAGGTTGAGGTCGCGCAGGCGTAACGGGTACCACCAGGAGTCCTCGCTGTCGCGGGTCGGCCGGTGGGCGTTCCAGTCGGCCAGGGAGGCCCGGTCGGGTCCGCGCAGCTGCCAGGGCCAGGACTCCCCGGTGGCCGGGCCCCAGCGGGGCAGCCAGCGGTTGGAGCTGGCGACGACGGTCAGCGGGTCGCTCGTACGGCCGGCGACGACCGTCTCGTCGTGGCGGGAACGCAGCAGCAGGTCGAGGAAGCGGCGGCCGTACTCGGTGTGGGAGTTGTCGAGGAGCAGCAGGTAGGAGCGGGGCATGAAGTTGCGGGCGGTGTTGCGTCTGAGGTCTTCCAGGAAGGCGGAGAAGAGGATGAGGTCGAGCCGTTCCTGTTCGTTCTCGTCGCCCTCGTGCCGCCAGAGGTTGAGTTCCACGAGGGCTTCCATGGGGTCCGCGCTGCGGGTCATGGGGTGGCGTCCGTACCAGTGGGCCCCGGCGGTGAGCCGGTTGCCCAGTCGGCCGCCGAACAGGCCGGGCACGGTGCGGCGGCCGCGCCGCAGGGCGTCCTGGAAGAGGGCGAGTGCGGCGTTGGAGGCGCCTTCGGGCATGCCGACCGCGCCCATGCCGACTTCGAAGAACGCGGCCAGGTAATCGCCGTGCCTGGCCTCGTTCTCCTCTTGGAACCGGTCGAGCCGGCGCTGCACCGCGCGCCGTCCCTCGGGAAGGCTGCGCATGCTCAGTTCCTGGTCGGAGGCGAGCAGGCCGAGGCTGAGCAGCGGGAAGTGGGAGCGGCCGTAGCGGGGCAGTTTGCGTTCGAGCTGGCGGGCCAGGAGGCCGAGGGCGTAGCGGGGCAGCAGGGACTGGGCCCCGCCGAAGTTGACGAAGGCGAAGGGGTAGTCGGGCCCGAAGTGCTCCATGAGCGCGCTGTGCGCCTCGCTGGCTCCGCTGCCGGCGGGACCGAGGAGCACGGTCAGGGGCCGCTCGGCCGCCGGGCTCTCCTTTAGGCACGCGTCGACCAGGGACAGGATGCCGCTGCGGCCGCGCAGGCCCATGCCGGTACCCGGCTCCATCACTCGTGATCCCCCCAGGACGACGCTTCCGAGAAGTAGAGACTGCCATCCGGAGCGGGAGTCAGACAGGGGTTTCCGCTCCTGGATCGTTTCGGTCTGCGCGTCGCGGGGGCCGCGGCGTCCTTCAGCCGTGCGCGCCGGAGCGGGGTTCCGTCATGCCCCGGTGTACCTGGGCCTTCAGGCTGTCGGGCAGGACGCGGTTGGCCAGGCCCTGGGCCTTGGTCTTCCAGGTGCCGGCGACGACCTTGTCCTCGCCGGCCATCATCGCCTGGAAACCCTGCGCGGCCACCTGGGCCGGGTCGTCCTTCCGCGACCGGCCGACCCTCGTGTCCAGCAGGCCGGCCCGTGCGAAGAACTCCGTGTCGGTCGGGCCGGGCATCAGCGCGGTGACGGTGACCCCGGTGTCCTTCAGCTCGTTCTGGAGCGCCTGGGCAGCGGCAGTTTCGCGAGGTGGACGGTGGACGTGATGTTCAGGTCGATGATCTTCAGCTCGTCCGCCAGACGGGTCCGCAGGAAGGGTCCGCCCTGCCCGGCGCCCGCGTTCATCGCGACGGCCGCCACGGGCCGGCGGGTGGCCGTGACGGCGCGGTGGAGCTCCTCGACGCCGTCCCGGGTGCCGAGGTCGGTCCGGACGGCCTTCACGCGGGTGCCGTGGCCGGTCAGGGTGGCGGCGGCCGGGGCGAGGGCGTCGTCCTCCGCGGCGATGATCAGGTCGAAGCCGTGTTCGGCGAATTGCCCGGCCGGCTCGTAACCGATGCCGCTCGACGCACCGGTGACGACTGCCAGGGGGTGGGTCGTTTCCATGTCCGGCGCCTGCCCGTACCCGGGCGTCCCATCGCCCCTTCAGGCCCGGCCCGTCCGCAAGAGGTCCAGGACCGCCTGCTCCACGGCGCCGTGGGTGGCGGGCCGGCCGAAGAGGCCGTCCTCGCCCAGCTCGCCGAGGGAGGCGGCGACGGTCTCGCCCTCCTCGTAGAGCTCGATGACACGGGGGGCGATGTAGGACGCCCGGCATACGGCGGGCGTGTTCCCCAGGTATTCGCTCACCTCGCGCACGGCCCGCGCGACGACCTTGCCGCGCCGGGCACGGGAGGCGTCCGAGGTGGCCTCGGAGACCGCCAGGGCGACCGCGGCCAGGACGGTGGCGTACCAGGTCCGGAAGTCCTTCGCGGTCACGTCCTCCCGCGCCCGTTCCCGCAGGTAGGCGTTGAGGTCCTCGGCGTGGACCTCGTGCCACGCGCCCCGTTCCCAGTACGCGAAGAGCCGCGGGCCGGGGTCCTTGCGGCGGAGCAGCGCCCGGACCACCGCGTGGGCCTGGGCGTCGACCAGCGTACGGTCGACCGTCCGGCCCGACTTGGCGGGGAAGTGCAGGCGGATCTCGCCGGCGCGGCAGACGGCGTGCTCGCGCAGCAGGGTGGTGAGGCCGTAGCTGCCGTTCTCCCGGGCGTAGCGTTCGCCGCCGATCCGCAGGAAGCCCAGGTCGAGCAGGCGCGTCATGCAGGCCAGGACCCGTACGCGGGACAGTCCGCGGCCCGCGAGGTCCCGCGTCACCTCTTCCCGGAGCCGTGGCAGTCCCCGGGCCACGCGCTGGACGTGCTCGTGCTTCGCGGCGTCCTGCTGCTCACGGAAGCGCGGGTGGTAGAGGTACTGGCGCCGGCCCGCCGCGTCCGTTCCCACGGCCTGGATGTGGCCGTTGCGCCAGGGGCAGATCCAGACCTCCCGCCAGGCCGGGGGGATCACGAGCGCGCGGACCCGCTCGACGTCCGCCTCCGGCAGGGGACGCCCGTGGGTGTCCAGGTACCGGAAACCGCGCCCGTGGCGTACCCGCCGCCACCCGGGCGCGTGGGGATCACTGGTCCGCAGCCTCACGACAGCCGTCGGTCCGCGTCGCGCCGGGCACGCGGGGTCCGCGCCTGCCCCGAGCCGTCGTCGGGCAGCGGCGGGAAGCGGTGCCCGCCGGCATCGGGGCTCTTCATGTCCGGCGCCTACCCGTGCGGGCGCGGCGGCATGCGGGGCGCGCGGCCCATGTGCCCCCGGTCGGCCGGGGTGCCAGGCGGCCGGGGCAGTGCGGACGGCCCAGGGGGCCGGGTCTGGCCGGGTCCCGGCCACCCGGTCGGTACGCCCCGGCCACAGGGCCGGGACTGGCCCGGATGCCGGTCACCCGGCGGGCGCACGGCCCACGGGGCCGGGACGGACGCGGGTCCCGGCGACGCGGCCGGCAAGCGCGGCCCGGTCACCGGGATCGGCCGCCGGCCGGGTGTCTGTCCCGGGCGCGGCGGTGCGCACGGGGCCGGCTCAGCCCCGCCTGCTGCGGTCGGCCGCGCGCCGGTCAGGGGCGGCTGCGGCGAGAGGGCCGGCCCAGAGGGGTGCCTGCCGGGGCCCGCCGCGGCCCGGTCCGCCGTACTTGGCAGTGCCCGGACCGGAAGGCCGTACCCGGCAGGACCCGGACAGGTGGGACGCCTCCGCCAGGACCCGGCCGAAAGCCGCCCCCGCCGGGTCCCGGAGGGGAATGCCGTACCTGGCAGTGCCCGGACGGGAACACCGCCCCCGCCGGGAGCCGGCCGCACGCCGGCCCCGCCCGGATCCGGCCGAAGGACGTGCCTGCCGGGCCCGGGACCGGAACGCCGCACCCGGCGTGCCCGGACCGGAAGGCCGCACCCGGCAGGATCCGGCCGAAGGCCGTCAGGCCGCCGTGCCCACCGCCACCGGGGCGGCCGGGCGGGACACCGCGGGGTCCGCCATCACGACGGGCGGCGTCGCGCGCCGGGGCCGGCGGCCCTTGAGCAGGTAGCCGCAGGTGACGGCGCCCACCACGATCAGACCTCCCGCGACCAGGGTCACCCGGACTCCCGCCAGCTCCATCAGCAGGCCGAGCGTGGGCGGCGCCGCGAGGCTCCACACCGTCCGGATGCTGGACCACGCGCCCAGGACACGGCCCCGCATCCGGGCCGGGGGGTCGGTCTGCAGGACGGTGGACTGCGCCGTGTCGGCCACCGACTCCGCGAGGGCCATCGGCAGGACGATCACCATCAGCGCGGCGAGGGACGGGGACACGCCCGCGAGGACCTGGAGCAGTCCTCCGGCAGCCGTCAGCACCCCCACCAGCCGGACGCCGGGGTTGCGCAGCCTGGCTCCCAGTACTGCACCGAGCAGGCCGCCCACGGCCAGCACGGTGGAGACCTTGCTGAAGGAACCGGCGCCGCCCGCGAGGGGGCCGGCGACGAGCACGACCAGGGTCAGCGAGTAGTTGCGGCCGAAGAGCGCGCTCACCGCGTTCATGGCGGCGAGCGCCACCAGGCGGGGACGGCTCATGAAGTAGGCCAGCCCCTGGCGGGCGCTCAGCGTCTCGGCCGCGGGGGCCGCCGCCTGCGGGACGGCGGCCGGGGCCGCCGGCCGGACCGGCTTGAGGAAGGGGATGACACCGGCCACGAACAGGAACGACAGGCCGTTCGCCACGTAGGCGGAGGCCGTGCCCATGACGCCGACGGCAAGGCCCGCGAGCGCGGCGCCCATGAGCCTTCCGGCACTGTGGACCAGCGAGCCCACTCCGATGGCCGAGGGCACGTCCCGCGTGTGCACGAGGTCATTGCCCAGGAGCGAGCAGGCCGGCCCGTCGACGGTGGCGATGAGGCCCGTGACGGCCGCCAGGGCCATCAGCACCGGCAGGTTCAGCATGTCCAGCCCGACCAGGACGGCGGTCACCAGGGCCACGGCTCCGAGGACGGCCTGGCTCACGGCCGCGGTCAGCTTGCGGGGCCAGCGGTCCACCGCGGCGCCGCCGAGCAGGCCGAAGAGCAGACCGGGAGCGGCCTGCACCGAGATGGACAGTCCCGTGGCGGCGGCGGATCCGGTGATCTGGAGGACCAGCAGGTTCTGGACGGTCAGCTGCATCCAGGTGCCGGCGTTGGACACCAGGCTGGCCGCCGCCCACCACCGCATGCTGCGGTAGCGCAGGCTGCGCCACGGCGAGCGGTCTACGGGAACCTCAGGCCGGGCGGACGGCGACTGCTCGGCGGAGGACGTGACGGGAGAAGGGGAGGAGGGCAGGGCGGAGGATGTGGCAGACACAGGGGCGGCACTCGGGAACGGCCGCGGGGTGCGGCTGGCGACAGGGAGCGGCGGGCGGCGTTCCGCCCCGGCGGCGCACGGCCCGGAGGCTGCGGTGCGGCGGACGGCGACGAGCGCGCCGCAACCATGGTGGCAGACCTTGCCGGCCCGTCCCGGCCTCCGGCGGGCCGGCGGGCCGGCGGCGGCCCCAGGCCGCCGGTACGCGGGGGGAGTTGGGCGCGGGGTGGGGTTGCTCACACGGCTCACACGGCTCACAGAGCGCATACGGCTCACACGGAGCGGCCGCGGCCTCCCGTCACCGGCCGCGGGGGCCGCGGGGGGCGGTCGAGGCGGCCGGCGGTGATCAGCGCCTCCGCCGCGGGCCTGGCCCCGTACGCGCCCTGCCCTCCGGTCCGGGGCCCTCACCCGTCCGGACGTACGCGGCCGGGCATGGCTGTCCGCCGTCTCCGCGACACTTCGGCGCGGTCCGGCCCGTCCGCCCCGAGGGTCACTGCCACAGTGTGGCCGTGCCGTCTCCGGCGGGCCGTCCGGCCCGTCCACCCGTACGGCGGCGCGGAAGGAGAGTGGGCAGGTGACCGCAGCACAGGCAGATCTGGGCGGCAAGCTGGCGCTGGTGACGGGAGGGGCGCGCGGGCTGGGCGCCGCCATCTCGCGGCGGCTGGCCGCGGCGGGAGCCACCGTCCTGGTGGCGGACGTGCGCAAGGACCTCGCGCAGGAGTTGTGCGCGGACCTGCTGGTGGCCGGAGGCCGGGCGCGGTTCGTGGAGCTGGACGTGTGTGACCCGCAAGCGGTCGCGGCCGTGTTCCGGGACATCGAGGAGGACGGCCAGGCGGTCGACATCCTGGTCAACAACGCCGCCGTGGACGTGTCCAAGGCCGTCGAGCAGCTGTCGGCGGAGGAGGTCACGCGCGTGGTCACGACCAACCTGCTGGGGCCGATGTACCTCTGTCTGGAGTCCTACCGGCGCATGGTCGCCCGGGGCGGCGGCCACATCGTGAACATCCTGTCGACCGCCGCCAACCGGACGTGGACCGAGGCCGGTCCGTACGCCGCCAGCAAGACGGGCCTGCGGGCCTTCACCCACACGCTCTTCAAGGAGGCGCAGCGGGACTGCGCGGGCATCGGGATCACCGGCGTCATCGCGGGCGGCATGGAGACCGGTTTCATCCTGGAGCGCTTCCCGGATGCCGACGTGTCGATGCTGCAGAGCCCGGACATCGTGGCCGACACGGTCATGTACGCGCTGTCGGTGCCCGTCGGCAGCGTGGTGCCCGAGGTCGTCGTCGTACCGCGGTGCGAGCCGTCCTGGCCCTGATCCGGCGCCGGGGGGGTTACGCGGCGTCATCACTCCAATGCGGCGTGGACGTGCCGACGGCCGGGTCCGCGTGCACGCTGGGATCCTCTGGCGGCCCCGCGGGGCCGGCCGACGCGTACGGGGCCGCTGCCGCCCCGCCGAGACCTCCGCGTCGCGCAACTCCCCCGTCCCATCAGGAGATGACCATGGGTAGTCCCCCGTCCCGACGCTGGGCGCACGCCGTCGTCACGGGCGGCGCCGGTTTCGTCGGATCGCACCTCTGCTCCGCCCTCGTGGACTCCGGCACCGCCGTGACCTGCGTCGACGACTTCAGCACCGGCCGCCGGGCGAACGTGGAGCACCTCGTCGGGCGCGCGGACTTCGTCCTGTGCGAGGCGAACGTGTCCGAGGGGTTCACGGTGGACCGTGAGCCCGATCTCGTCCTGCACCTGGCCTCCCCGGCGTCTCCCGCCGACTACCTCCGGCTGCCGCTGCACACCCTGGACGCCGGCAGCCTCGGTGTCCGCAACGCGCTGGAGCTGGCGCACCGCAGCGAGGCGCGCTTCGTGCTGGCCTCGACGTCCGAGGTGTACGGCGACCCCCTGGAGCACCCGCAGAACGAGCGCTACTGGGGCAATGTGAACCCGGTCGGCCCGCGCAGCGTCTACGACGAGGCGAAACGCTTCGGCGAGGCGCTGGCCACGGCGCACGCGACGGCCCTGGGCACGGACGTGGCCATCGTCCGGCTGTTCAACACCTACGGCCCCCAGATGCGGGGGTACGACGGGCGCGCCGTCCCGACGTTCATCCGGCAGGCGCTCACCGGCGCACCCCTCACCGTCACCGGTGACGGCCTCCAGACGCGTTCGCTGTGCTACGTCGACGACACCGTCGCCGGGATCCTCGCGATGGCGGCGCACGGCATGCGGGGGCCGGTGAACATCGGCAACCCGGTCGAGATCACCATGCTCGAGCTGGCCCGTTACATCCGGCACCTGACCGGCTCGCCCTCGGAGATCGCCTTCATCGAGCGGCCCACGGACGATCCCGCCGTGCGCTGCCCGGACATCACGCTGGCGCGCGACAAGCTGCAGTGGGAGCCGGCGGTGGCGGCCGAGGAAGGCCTGCGCCGCACGATCGAATGGTTCCGCGCCCATCTCGACGACTGACCGGCGGGCGCTCCCGGTACCGCACGCCCCGTCCGGGCGGGCGGTGTCGGGCGCCCGTCCCGGTGCCCCGATCCCGCCGGCCGAAAGGCTCGTCCCGCCATGCGTGTGCTCGGCATCAACGCGCTCTTCCACGACCCCTCCGCCGCCCTCGTCATCGACGGCACGACCGTGGCCGCCGCAGAGGAGGAACGTTTCTCCCGCCGCAAGCACGGCAAGCGGCCCGTACCCTTCTCCGCCTGGGAACTGCCCGAACGAGCAGCGGCCTGGTGCCTGCGGTACGCCGGGCTGCGCCCCCAGGACCTCGACGTGGTCGCCTACGCCTACGACCCGGAACTCGCCCTGCCGGCCCCGGACATGGGCCTGCACGACCCCTGGGACCACCTGCGGCAGACCTACGCCCGCGAGGCGCCCGGATTCCTGGCGACGGCCCTTCCGGGCCTCGACCCGGGCATCGTCCGCTTCGTACCGCACCACATGTCCCACGCCGCCTCCGGCGCCTTCGCCGCCGACGGGGCCGAGCGCAGCTCCGTCCTGGTCCTGGACGGTCGCGGGGAGCGCGGCTCCCACCTGGCGGCGACCCGCAGGGGCAACCGGCTGGAACCGCTGCGCGCGCAGGAACTGCCGCACTCGCTGGGGCTGGTGTACGAGGAACTGACCGACCACCTCGGCTTCCTGCGGTCCAGCGACGAGTTCAAGGTGATGGCCCTGGCGTCGCACGGCCGGCCCCGGATGCTGCCCGAGCTGCGCCGCCACGTCTTCCCCACCGGCGACGGCGGGTTCCACGCCTCGGACGTCCCCTGGCACGAGCTCTGCCCGCCCCGCCGCCCGGACGAACCGTGGACGCAGGAGCACGCCGATACGGCTGCCAGCGCCCAGGCGGTCCTGGAGGAGACCCTGCTCGACCTGACCCGGTGGCTGCACGGCCGCACGCACGACCAGGTGCTCACCCTGGCGGGCGGCGTCGCGCTGAACTGCGTCGCCAACGCCCGCATCGCCCGGGAGGGCCCCTTCTCCCGGGTCTGGGTCCAGCCCGCCGCCGGCGACGCCGGTACGGCCCTGGGGGCGGCGCTGCTGGTGGCCGCCACGGAGGGCGACGCCGTGGAGCCCATGGCGGGCGCCGACCTGGGCCGCGACTGGTCCGACGCGGAGCTCGGCGGATGGCTGAAGACGGCGGGCGTGCCCTTCGAGCGGCCGGCGGACATCGCGGCGACGGTGGCCGAGGCGCTGGCGGACAACGCCATCGTCGCCTGGTTCCAGGGGCGCTCGGAATTCGGGCCGCGGGCCCTGGGGCACCGGTCCCTGCTGGCGCACCCCGGCCACGCGGGGAACCTCGAACGGCTGAACGACGTCAAGGGCCGCGAGCAGTTCCGTCCGGTGGCGCCCATGGTCCTGGAGGACCGCGCCGCCGAGATCTTCGACGGGCCGCTGCCCAGCCCGTACATGCTGTTCGTCCACGACGTCGCCCCGGAGTGGCGCGAGCGCATCCCGGCCGTCGTCCACGTCGACGGCACGGCGCGCATCCAGACGGTCAGTTCGACGCGCGAACCGCTGGTCGCCCGGATGCTGACCGAGTTCGAGCGGCGCACCGGACTGCCCGTCGTCGTCAACACCAGCCTCAACACGGCCGGGCGGCCGATGGTGGACGATCCCCGGGACGCCCTGGAGTGCTTCGGTTCCTCACCGGTCGACCTGCTCGCCATCGGACCGTACGCCGTCCGGCGCGGCGGCCTCTTCGCGGCGGGAGAGGGCGCGTGAGCGCGGCGACGGGGTACGCGTCGGTCCCGTCCTACGCGGTGGTCGTTCCCACGGTGGGACGGCCGAGCCTCGGAGTCTGCCTGGAGGCCCTGGACGCGGCGACGGCGGACGGACCGCGACCCGACCGGGTGGTGATCGTGCACGACCGGCCGGACCCCGACGGCAGCGTGCCGCCCGTGGAGGTGCCCGAACGGCTGCGCGAGGTCACGGTCGTGGTGCCGGGCGCGGGGCGCGGGCCGGCCGCGGCCCGCAACGCCGGGATGCGGGAGGCCGGCCCGGCGCCCTGGATCGTCTTCCTGGACGACGACGTCGTACCCGGTCCGGCGTGGGGCCGCGAGCTGGCCCGCGACCTGGCATCGGCCTCCCGCGACACCGCCGCGGTCACCGCCCGCATCGACGTACCGCTGCCCGTCCGCCGGCGCCCCACGGACTGGGAGCGCAATACGGCCGGCCTGGCGACGGCACGCTGGATCACCGCCGACATGGCCTTCCGGCGTACGGCCCTGGAGGCGTCCGGCGGCTTCGACGAACGCTTCCGGCGCGCCTTCCGCGAGGACGCCGACCTGGCCCTGCGCCTGCTCGACGGCGGCTGGACGCTGGCGTCGGGCACCCGGCGGACCACCCACCCGGTACGGCCCGCCGGCCGGTGGATCTCCGTACGCGTCCAGGAGGGCAACGCCGACGACGTACTGATGACCAGGCTGCACGGGCGCGACTGGTGGCACCGCGCCGGGGCACCGCGGGGCCGGCTCCCGCGCCACCTCGCGGTGAGCACGGCGGCCGGCCTGACCGTGGGCTGCGCCCTGTCCGGCAGGCACCGCGCCGCCGCCGTCTGCGGCGCGGCCTGGCTGGCCGGGACCACGGAGTTCGCGGCCGCGAGGATCGCCCCCGGGCCCCGTACCCGGTCCGAGGTCCTCACCATGGCCGTGACGAGCCTGCTCATCCCGCCCGCCGCCGCTTGGCACTGGCTGCGCGGCCACGTCGCGCACCGGGCCGTCCCGCGCGGGACGCCCGCGCGCGGACCGGCGGCCGCCGCGGTGCCGGTCGCGGTGGGCCCCGGGTCCGACGGGGCGACGCGCGCGCAGGTGGGTTCGTGACCGGCGGCGGCACGCCGGGCGCCGCCGGCGGCCCGTGGCTGTGGGACGGTCCCGCCCCGGCGCCGTCCGGCGGCGGCCCGGGTACCGCGGCCGCGCGCCGGCGGGGCGCGAGCGCGGAGCGGCAGTTGCCCGACGCGGTCCTCTTCGACCGCGACGGGACGCTCGTCGTGGACGTGCCCTACAACGGCGACCCCGCCCGGGTGACCCCCATGCCGTCGGCCCGTGCCGCCGTGTCGGCCCTGCGGCGGCTGGGCGTCCCGCTGGGCGTGGTCAGCAACCAGTCGGGCGTGGCCCGCGGGCTGCTGACCCGGCGCCAGGTGGAGGCGGTACGGCGCCGCGTCGACGCGCTGTTCGGCCCGTTCGCGCTGTGGGCGGTGTGCCCGCACGGGCCCGATACCGGCTGCGGCTGCCGCAAGCCCGCTCCGGGGCTGGTCACCGCCGCCTGCGAACGGCTGGGCGCGTCGCCCGGGCGCACCGTGGTGATCGGCGACATCGGCTCCGACCTGGAAGCGGCCCGTTCGGCCGGGGCCCGCGGCGTGCTCGTCCCCACCCCCGCCACCCGTGCCGAGGAGGTCGCGGGGGCCGACGCGTGCGCGGCCGACCTGATGGCCGCGGTCCGCCTGGCCCTCGGCTCCGTACCCGTCGGGCGCTTCGCCGTTCCCGGCCGGTCCGCGGGGCGGTCGCGGTGAGCGCCCCGCGCACCCTGGTGGTGCGGCTGGACAGCGCCGGCGACGTCCTGCTCAGCGGTCCGGCCGTACGGGCCGTGGCCGCCGGCTCCTCCTACACCGCGCTGCTGTGCGGCTCGTCCGGGATCGCGGCCGCCCGGCTGCTGCCGGGCGTGGACCGGATCCTGGTGCACGATGCCGCCTGGGTCGGGCTGCGGCCCGCCCGGACCTCCCGCGAAGAGTGCGACATGCTGGTGGACGCGCTGGCGGCGGAGCACTTCGACCGCGCCGTCATCCTGGTCTCCTACCACCAGAGCCCCCTGCCCGCGGCTCTGCTGCTCGCCATGGCGGGCGTGCCGTCCGTCGCGGCCGACTGCGAGGACTACCCCGGGTCCCTGCTCGCGCTGCGCCACCACCGGCTGCCCGGACGGCACGAGACCGAGGCCGCCCTCGACCTGGTACGGGACTTCGGCTTCGCCCTGCCGGCCGGTGACGACGGGGCGCTCCGGGTCGGCGCGCCGCCCGACACGACCCGGCTGACCGGTCCGGAACCGTACGTGGTGCTGCATCCGGGAGCCGCCGTCGCGGCCCGTTCGTGGAGCCCCGACCGGGCGGCCCGCGCCTGCGCCGCCCTGCACGCCGCCGGGCACCGGGTGGTGATCACGGGCAGCGCCGCCGAGAAGGAGCTGACGTCCCGGGTCGCCGGGCGCCACGCGCTGGACCTGGGCGGGGTGACGACGGACCTGCACGAGCTGGCGGGCGTCCTCGCCGGGGCCCGCGCGGTGGTCACCGGTAACACCGGCCCGGCGCACCTCGCGGCCGCCGTCGGCACACCGGTCGCGTGCCTGTTCGCGCCGGTGGTTCCCGCCGAGCGCTGGCGCCCGTACCGGGTGCCGCACGTGCTGCTCGGCGATCAGCACGCCGCCTGCGCCGGGAGCCGGGCCCGTGACTGCCCGGTGGCGGGCCACCCCTGCCTCGACTCGGTGACCGACGCCGACGTGCTCGCGGCCCTGGAGTCCCTGATCGCACCGGACCCGGCGGCCGGGCGGGCCGGGGGCGGACGGCCGCACCCTGCGCAACCCCGGGAGACCGAGCGAGGAGCGAACGTATGAACATCCTGCTGTGGCACGTGCACGGTTCCTGGACCACGGCGTTCGTCCAAGGCCCCCACTCCTACCTGGTCCCCGTCACGGCGGACCGCGGCCCGGACGGCCTCGGCCGGGCCCGGACCTTCGAGTGGCCGGAGTCGGTGCGCGAGGTCGCCGTGGGCGAGCTGCGGCACACGCCGGTCGACCTCGTCGTCCTGCAGCGGCCGCACGAGTGGGAACTCGCCGAGCGCTGGCTGGGCAGACGGCCCGGCCGCGACGTGCCGGCGGTCTACCTGGAGCACAACGCGCCGGCGGGGGCGGTGCCCGACACCCGCCACCCGTTCGCCGACCGCCCCGACCTGACGCTGGTCCACGTGACGCACTTCAACCGCCTGTTCTGGGACAACGGCGGTACCCGCACCGTGGTGATCGAGCACGGCGTCGTCGACCCCGGCCACCTGTACACGGGGCGGCTCCCCCGGGCGGCGGTGGTCGTCAACGACCCCGTCCGCCGCGGCCGGTTCACGGGTACCGATCTGCTTCCGGGGCTGGCCGAGGCGGCGCCGCTCGACGTCTTCGGCATGCGCACGGAGGGGCTGGCCGCGCACCTGGGCCTGCCCGCCGACCGCTGCCGCGCCCAGGACCTGCCGCAGCGCGACCTGCACGCCGCGATGGCGGAACGCCGCCTCTACCTGCACCCGGTGCGGTGGACCTCCCTCGGCCTGTCGCTCCTGGAGGCCATGCACCTGGGCATGCCCGTCGTGACCCTCGCCACCACCGAGGCGGTGGAAGCCGTACCGGCCGGGGCCGGTGTCCTCTCGACCCGGCCCGAGGAACTGGCCCGGGCGGCCCGCCACTACGTCAACGAGCCGCAAGCGGCCGCCGAGGACGGCGCCCGGGCCCGGCAGGCGGCCCTCGAACGGTACGGGCTCAAACGCTTCCTGGACGACTGGGAACGCCTGTTCTCGGAGGTGCGCTCATGAGGGTGTCCAGCCGCTCCCGGGGATCCCGCCCGCTGTCGATCGCCCTGGTCTCCGAGCACGCCAGCCCCCTCGCGGCCCTCGGAGGCGTGGACGCGGGCGGCCAGAACGTGCACGTCGCCGCCCTCGCCGGCGCACTGGCGGACCGCGGCCACCACGTCACCGTGTACACCCGGCGGGACGGCCGGGACCTGCCGGAGCGGACCCGCATGCGTCCGGGCGTGGAGGTCCACCACGTACCGGCCGGCCCCGCGGAGCCGATCCCCAAGGACGAACTCCTGCCCCACATGCGGGACTTCGGCTACCACCTCGTCAACGAGTGGCGGGCGGGGGCACCGGACGTCGTGCACGCCCACTTCTGGATGTCGGGCGTGGCGTCGCTGCTCGCGGCACAGGAACACCGGCTGCCGCTGCTGCACACCTACCACGCCCTGGGCAGCGTCAAGAAGCGCCACCAGGGAAGCTCCGACACCAGTCCGGCGGCCCGGATCGCCCTGGAGAAGGAAGTCGGTCTGCGGTGCGACCGGGTCATCGCCACCTGCCGGGACGAGGTCTGCGAGCTCGCCCTCATGGGGGTGGGCCCGGACAAGGCCGACATCGTGCCCTGCGGGGTCGATCCGAAGCGCTTCCGGCCGCCGGATCCCGGCGCGGAGCAGCGCTCCGGGCACCGGTACCGGCTGCTGCAACTGGGCCGGCTGGTCCCCCGCAAGGGGGCGGCCCTGTCCATCGCCGCGCTGGCGCACCTGCCGGGTGCCGAGCTGCTCATCGCCGGCGGGCCGCCCGCCGGCGCGCTCGACCGCGACCCCGAGGTCCGCCGGCTCCGGGGCATCGCCCGGGGCGCCGGCGTGGCCGACCGGGTGCGTTTCCTGGGCGCGGTCTGCGGCGACCGGGTCCCCGGCCTGATCGGCACCTGCGACGTGGTGCTGTGCCCGGCCGACTACGAACCGTTCGGGATCGTGCCGCTCGAGGCGATGGCGTGCGGCCGGCCCGTGGTCGCCAGCGCCGTCGGCGGCCAGTTGGACACCGTGGCCGACGGCGAGACGGGTCTGCTGGTCCCGCCCGGTGACGTCACCGCGCTGGCCTCGGCCGTGGCCGTGCTGCTGGACGACCCGGCGAGGCGTCTGGCGTACGGCGAGGCCGGCCGCCGCAGGGTGCTGGACCGGTACGGCTGGGACCGCGTGGCGGCCGCCACGGAAGCCGTCTACCGGTCCGTCCTCACCGCCCGGTTCAGCGTCGCGGAGCCGGTGTGAAACGTCCGCCGCCCCCGCCGAACGACTCCCCCGTTCCGAAGCCAGAAGGAGGTGCGGCCCGGCCGGCCCACCGCGGCGGCCGGGTCAACGCCATGGACCCCAGCCTTTCCCACGGAACCTCGGAAGCGCACCGGCACTGCCGGTCACTGCAGGAGGCGCTCGACGCCCTGCGCCGCGACGGACTCGACCGGATCTCCCAATGGGGCACCCACCTGGCGGCCGTCCTGGGCGCCGGGGGGAGGCTGCTCGCCGCGGGCAACGGCGGCAGCGCGGCGCAGGCCCAGCACCTCACGGCCGAACTCGTCGGCCGGTACCGGCGGGAACGTCCCGCGTACTCCGCGATCGCCCTCCATGCGGAGACGTCCAGCGTCACCGCCATCGGCAACGACTACGGCTTCGAGCAGGTCTTCGCCCGCCAGGTCGCGGCACACGGCCGGGACGGTGACGTCCTGGTCCTGCTGTCCACCTCGGGCCGCAGTGCGAACCTGCTGTCCGCGGCGATGACGGCCCGCGCGAGCGGCGTACGCGTGTGGGCCCTGACCGGGCCCGCTCCGAACCCGCTCGCCGAGGCCGCCGACGACGCCCTGTGCATCGCCGCGGATTCGACGGCCACGGTGCAGGAGGCGCACCTGGTGGCGGTCCACCTGCTCTGCGAGTCCTTCGACGCGGCCGTCACCCCGAGGCCCTCCCGCAGGCTGAAGATCGCGGTGAAGCCCTCCGTGGCGGCCGCCGAGGGGGCCTCGTGAGCGGGCGCCACCAGCCTGTCGTCGTCGTGGGTGACGTCCTCCTCGACCGCGACATCGACGGGGTCGCCGGCCGTCTCGCCCCGGACGCCCCCGCACCTGTCGTCGACGTCACCTCCGACCGATCCCGTCCCGGCGGGGCCGGGCTCGCCGCACTGCTCGCGGCCCGCACCGGCCGGGAGGTCACCCTGATCACCGCCCTCGGCGACGACGCGGCCAGCCGGGAGGTCCGGGACGCCCTGAGCGGCCGGCTGCGGCTGGTGGAGCTGCCCCTGCGCGGAACACTGCCGGTGAAGGCACGGGTGATGGCCGGCGGCAGGCCCCTCGTCCGCGTCGACCGGGGAGGCGGGACGGTGGGCCCGCCCCCCGGGGCGGCCCGGGAGGCGCTGGCTGCGGCGCGCGCCGTGCTGGTCGCGGACTACGGACGCGGCACCGTCGAGGCGATGCGTCCGCTGCTGTCCGGCGTCGTGCGTCAGGTGCCGGTGGTGTGGGACCCGCACCCGCGCGGCGGCCCGCCCGTGCCGGGCACCAGGCTCGTCACCCCGAACGCGGCCGAGGCCGCGGCCCTCGTCCCGGACGAAGGGGACTCCTGGGGTGCTCACGCGCGGCGCGGATCCGCGCTGGCACGGCGCTGGGGGGCGGCCGGGGTGGCCGTCACCCTGGGCGACCGCGGCGCGCTGCTCGTGCGCGCCCACGCGGCGGCCCCCCTGCTCGTTCCGTCCCCATATCGGGCGAAGGGCGACCCCTGCGGGGCCGGCGACTGCTTCGCCGCGCTGACCGCCTGCGCGCTGGCGGACGGAGCACTGCCGGAGGAGGCGGTGACGCGCGGGACGGCCGGGGCCGCCGCCTTCATCACGGCGGGCGGGGTCTCCTCGCACACCCTGTGGCCGGATCCGGGCGCGGGCCCCGCCCGCACCGACTACAGCGGCGGCGAGACCGACGCCTTCGCCCTCGCCGACGCCGTACGGGCGCGGGGAGGGACCGTCGTGGCGACGGGCGGTTGCTTCGACCTGCTGCACGCGGGCCACGTGGGGCTGCTGGACAGCGCCCGGAGCATCGGCGACTGCCTCATCGTGTGTGTGAACTCGGACGCGTCCCTGACGCGGCTGAAGGGGCCGGGCCGTCCGCTCACTCCCCTGGAGGACCGGCTGCGGGTCCTGCTCGCGCTGGGCAGCGTCGACGCGGTCGTCCCCTTCGACGAGGACACCCCGGAGGCCCTGCTGCGGTCGCTGCGCCCGGACGTCTGGGTGAAGGGCGGCGACTACTCCTGCGAGGACCTGCCGGAGGCGGGGGTGCTCGCGTCCTGGGGCGGCCAGGCCGTCGTACTGCCGTATCTCGACGGCCGTTCCACCACCGGCCTGGCCCGGCGCGCCGCCCTCGCGTCCGCGGCGGCCCGCCCGCCGGCCCGCTGATGGACGTCCAGGGATCCGGCTCCCGCCGGCCGGCCGTACTGGTCCTGCGCGCGCTGGGCCTGGGCGATCTGCTCGCCGCCGTGCCGGCGCTCCGCGCGCTGCGGCGGGCCTGGCCCGCCCACGAGCTGGTGCTGGCCGCTCCCGCACGCCTGCGCAGCGCCGCACGGTTCACGGGGGCGGTGGACCGCCTCCTGCCCACCAGCGCCCCGGGCCGTGAGGTCCCCACGACGCTGCCCTGGCGGGGGCCGCCGCCCGAGGTCGCCGTGGACCTGCACGGGAACGGACCCCCGAGCCGCCTGCCGCTGCGGGCCCTGCGCCCCGGGCGGCTCCTCGCGTTCCGGCATCCCGGACTCCCCGAGCCGCCCGGACCGCCCTGGGACGACCAGGAGCACGAACGGTCCCGCTGGTGCCGCCTGCTGGCCTGGTACGGACTCGACGCCGATCCGGACGACCTGCGCATCACCGCACCCGGACGCCCCTCCCCCGCGCCGGGCGCCGTGCTGCTGCACCCGGGCGCCGACGCGGGGGCCCGGCGCTGGCCCGCCCGGCGGTTCGCCGAGGTGGGCCGCCGCCTCGCCCGGGCCGGGGCCGAGGTACTGGTGACGGCCGGTCACGGCGAGGGACGGCTGGCGCACGACGTGGCCAGGCAGGCCGGGCTGCCTCCGGAGGCGGTGATCGGCGGCGAAGGGGACGTCCCCTTCACCGAACTCGCCGCGCTCGTCGCGCGGGCGCGCTGCCTCGTTGCCGGGGACACCGGCCTCGCCCATCTCGCCTCGGCACTGGGCACTCCGTCCGTGGTGCTCTTCGGTCCGGTCTCGCCCCGGCTGTGGGGGCCGCCGGCGCAGGGCCCGCACCGCGCTCTGTGGCGGCTCCGGCCGGGCGAGGACCCCTTCCGCCCGGGTGACCCGCACGGCTCGGAACCGGACGTACGGCTGCTGCGCATCACGGTGGACGAGGTGCTGGCGGCGGTCGCGGCGCTGCCGGAACGCCCACGGGATCCATGACGGGCGCGTCCCGTCGGGGCCCGCGCCTCAGCGCAGCTGACGGCGTACCAGCTCGTGGAAGAGGCCCGCCGGGTCGGCCAGCAGGTCCGCGGGCCGGCCCTGCTGGACGATCCGCCCGTCCGCCATGGCGATCACCCGGTCGGCGTCCATGATGGTGGACAGCCGGTGGGCGATCACGACGCGGGTGGCGCGCAGGGTGCGGGTGGATTCGATGACCACGCGCTGCGCTTCGTTGTCCAGGGCGCTGGTGGCCTCGTCGAGGAACAGGACGCGCGGCTTGCGGATGAGGGCCTGGGCGATCATCAGCCGCTGCCGCTGGCCGCCCGAGAAGGTGCCGCCGCCCTCGGAGAGCATGGTGTGCATGCCCATCGGCATGGCCTTGATGTCCTCGGCCAGACCCGCCATGGCGGCGGCCTCCCAGGCCTCTTCGAGTGAGTACGCCTCGGCGCCGCGGATGCAGTCGAGGACCGAGCCGCTGAAGGGCTGGGCGTTCTGCAGGACCACCCCGCACTGGCGGCGGACGGCCGCCCGGTCCAGGGCCGCCAGGTCCTGGCCGTCGTACAGCACGCTGCCCCCGGAGGGCTTGTCGAAGCCGATGAGGAGGCGCAGGAGGGTCGATTTGCCGCAGCCGCTCGCGCCGACGACGGCGACGAACTCGCCGGGTTCCACGCGGAGGCTGACGTCGTCGAGCACCAGGGGGCCGTCGTCGGTGTACCGGTACGACAGCTGCCGGGCCTCCACGGCGCCGCTCAGCACGCCCGGCGCGGTGCTGGTTCCGCGGACCTCGGGGGTCTCCCGCAGCACCGGCTTGACCTGCTCGTACATCGGCAGCACGGCGGCGGCCGACAGGAGCGCGCCGGTCAGCTGGGTGACCGAGGACAGCAGCATCGTCACGGCGGTGCTGAAGGTGAGGAACTCGCCGGCCGACATGGTGCCGCGGGCCGGGCCGGCGAGCAGCGCGAACATCACCAGGGTGCACAGCGGCAGGTGGACGGCGCCCACCACCGTGATGAGGTTCTGGATCCGGCCGGCGCGCTGCTGGAGCTCACGGGTACGGGCGAATTCCCGGGCCCAGGCGGCGTAGGCGAAGCTCTCGGCGGCGGCGACGCGCAGTTTGGGCAGCCCGCGCAGGGTCTGGAAGGCCTGGTTGTTGATCTTGTTGCCGAGCGTGACCAGCCGGCGCTGGTAGCGCAGCTGCCACAGGCCCAGGCCCAGCAGTACCGCCGCGATGACGAGCAGCATGGCGATCGCCGCCAGCGCCAGCGGCACGCTGTAGACGAACAGCAGGACGAGGTTGACGGTGCCGACGGTGCCCGCCTGTACGCAGACCGGGCCGATGCCGGACAGTACGCGGCGGATGGCGCTGATGCCCATGGCCGCACTGGCCAGTTCGCCCGTGGAGCGGCCCGCGAAGAACGTCGTCGGAAGCCGCAGCAGCCGGTCCCACACCGCGGGCTGGAGCGTGGCCTCGATCCGGCCCTCCATGCGCAGTAGGGCGGTGTTCTGCAGCAGCATGAAGGCGGCCGAGACGACGGCGGCCGCGATGAGCGCGAGGGTCGTCTGCACGATGAGGCCCGTCTCGGCCTCGGGGACGTACTGGCCGAGCACCTTTCCGGTGGCGATGGGGACCAGCGCGCCGAGGAGCACCGCGACCAGCCCGCCCAGCAGGAGGCCGCGCAGTTCGCCGCGGGTGCCGTGGACGCTGAAGCGCAGCAGGGCCGACAGGCCGGGCTTCCCCTCGGGCAGCGGCCGGTAGAACATGACGGCCCGGGGTTCGTAGGAGCCGGCGGTGGCCGCGCCGATCCGCTCGCGGCGGCCGGAGGCGGTGACCGCCTCGTACCGGCCGCGCCGCCACAGCAGGGCGACCGGTGTCCCGTCCTTCGCGCGCCGGCCCACCAGGGGACCGCTGTTCTCCCGCCACCACCGCCCGCCCAGCCGGACGGGGCGGGTGCGGATCCGGGCGGCCAGCGCGATGCGTTCGACGGGGTCCGCGTGCTCGGCGACGGTGGCCGTGGCGCCCGGTCCGGACAGGGTGATGCGGGCCTCGGCGGCGACCAGCCGGCACACGCCGAGGGTCGCGTCGTCGCCCGCCCCGCGGCCGGACGTCCGGCCGGAGCCGCCGATGGAGGAGAGCAGCGCCCGGTCCGCCTGGACGCGGGCCGCCCGGCCGGCCTCGATGCCGGCCGCGGTGCGGCCCTCGTGGGCGCGCTCGAGCTGTTCGATCCAGTCGTCCAGGGCGTGGAGCAGCCGGTACTGCTGGTCGACCATGCCCTGCCACATCGCCCCGTCGAGGAGGAGGGTGCCGACGGGCTCCGCCTCGTACGCGGCGCCGTACTGCACGCTGCCCGGGGTGATCCGCATCCACAGGACCTCGTCGTCGTCCCCCGCGTGGCCGGTGGTGGCGCGGCCGTCGAGCGGTGCCTCGTAGAGGACGCGCAGGCCGCGGCCGACGCCGAGGGCGAAGGCGTCCTCCAGGGGGCTGAGCCGGCCGCCGGCTTGGGCGTACCCGTACGGTCCCTGGCCCGGGTTCCCGTACCCGTACCCGTGCCACTCGTCGCCGTACGGCGGGCGGTGCAGCTCCCGCAGCTCGATGCGGCGCAGCCGGCAGCCGTGCGGGGTGCGGCCGACCAGGGTGTGCCCGGTGCCCTCGGCGGGGCCCATCAGCAGCGCGCCCGCCTCCAGCCGGCCCAGGTGGTGCCAGGGCCCGGCCTGTGCGGTGTCGACGGCGAACAGGTCCAGCGCGCCGTGCACGACCAGCCACAGCACGAGTGGGCCCTCCAGGGAGACGCTGCGCAGGCCTGGGCGGTCGACCGGCGTGCCCAGGCCGCCCAGCGCCGTGACGACCGGGTCGGTTTCCCGTCCGGTGCTCCCGCCCTGGTCCGCGCCCGGCTGTGCGGCGGGGGCCGAGGGGTGGTGGTGGGTCGTCACCTCAGTGCTCCTTGACCAGTTCGGCGTACGGGCCCCGCGCGGCGAGGAGGTCCTCGTGCCGCCCGCGTTCCACGACCGTGCCCGCGTCGAGCACGAGGATCTCGTCGCTGTCGCGCACCGTGCTCAGCCGGTGGGCGATGACCACGCAGGCGCAGCCCCGGCGCCGCAGGTTGTCGATGATGACCTGTTCGGTGGCCGCGTCCAGGGCGCTGGTCACCTCGTCGAGGACCAGGACGCTGGGGCGTCGGACCAGCGCCCGGGCGATCTCCAGGCGCTGGCGCTGGCCGCCGGAGAAGTTGCGGCCGTCCTGCTCGACGCGGCTGTGGATGCCGCCGGGGCGGCGGGCGACCACCTCGTGCACGGCGGCGTCCCGGAGGGCGGCGACGACGGCCTCGTCCGGGATGGAGGGGTCCCACAGGGTGACGTTGTCGCGGACGGTGCCCTCGAAGAGGAAGACGTCCTGGTCGACGAAGGAGACGGAGGCGGCCAGCGCGCCGCGGGGTATGTCGGCCAGCCGCATGCCGTCGATCCGGATGGCGCCCGACCAGGGGGTGTAGAGGCCGGATATCAGCCGGGACACGGTGGACTTGCCGCTGCCGGACCCGCCGACGAGGGCGATCTGCTGTCCCGGGCCGACCGTCAGCGAGAAGTCCTTGAGCAGGGGGGCGTCCAGGGCGCTGTAGCCGAAGGTGACGGCGTCCAGTTCGACGTGGCCCTTGAGCCGGCGCGTGCTCGCGGCGGGCTCCCGCCGCGAGTGGACCGGGTCGACGGGGAAGTTCTCGACGTCCTTGAGGCGGGCGACGTCGGCCGCGAAATCCTGGACGCGTCCGGCGACCCCATTGAGGCGGGTGATGGGCGCGGTGAAGCTGGTCACCAGTGCCTGGAAGGCGACGAGCAGTCCGACGGAGAGGTGCCCCTCGACCGCCCGCAGGCCTCCGAGCATCAGGATGAGCGCGCTGTTGAGCGCGGCGAGCGTGGGTGCGACGACGGCCAGCCAGGCACTGGGCACGCCGAGCCGCTGCTGCACTTCGAGGGTGAGCGCGTGCTGTCCGGCCCAGCGGCGGAAGAAGCCGTCCTCGCCGCCGGTGGCCTTCATCGTCTCGATGAGCTGGAGACCGCTGTAGGAGGTGTTCGTCAGGCGGGCGCTCTCGGCGCGCAGCTTCTGGGTGCCGGTGGACCTCAGGTGGATCACGATCCGCATGGCCGCGACGTTGAGCAGCGCCACGGCCACGCCGAGGACGGTGAGTTGCGGGTCGTACGTCCACAGCAGTACCGCGTAGAGCACGACGACGACGGCGTCCACGCCCGCGGCGGCGAGGTCGCGGGCGAGGGTCTCGGCGACCGCGTCGTTGGACTGGAGGCGCTGGACGAGGTCGGCCGGGCTGCGCTGGGAGTAGAAGGCGACGGGGAGCCTGAGCAGGTGCCGCAGGAAGCGGGCGCTGCCCAGGGTGGAGGAGATGACGCGTCCGCGCAGCAGGTTGGCCTGTTGCAGCGCGGTGAGCGTCGCGGTGAGGACGAGGGCGACCGCCATCGACGCGAACAGCACGCCGAGCAGGGAGGTCTGGTCACCGATGAGGAACATGTCGATGTACGTGCGGCTCAGCGCCGGTACCGCCGAGCCGACGACGACGAGCAGGAGGCTGGCGATCACAGCGGCCGCCATGGTGCCGGACGTGCCGCGCAGGCGGGCCGGCACGGCGCCCAGGACGCCGGGTTTGCTGCCGGCGCGGCGGAATCCGTCACCGGGCTCGAAGGTGAGCACGACGCCGGTGAAGCTGGTGTCGAACTCGTCCAGGGGTACGAAGCGGCGGCCCTTGCCGGGGTCGTTGACGTGGACGCCCCTGCGGCCGAGGCGGCGGCCCATGCCGTCGTAGACGACGTAGTGGTTGAACTCCCAGAAGAGGACGGCCGGTGCGGGCACCTCGGCCAGCGCGGCCAGATCCATCTGCATGCCCTTGGCCCGCAGGCCGTATCCCCGGGCGGCCTTGAGGAGGTTGCCGGCGCGGGAGCCGTCACGGGAGACGCCGCAGGAGATCCGCAGCTCTTCCAGCGGGACGAAGCGTCCGTAGTGTCCCAGCACCATGGCCAGGGCGGCGGCGCCGCACTCCACCGCCTCCATCTGGAGCACGGTCGGGGTGCGTACGGCCCGGGGCGTCCTGCCCCCGGGGGTGTGCGCGGACCGGCGGCGTCCCGTGGTCCCGGCCGCCGGTCCGGGGCGGCGGCGACGGCGCGGGGCGCTCACGGCAGGAGCCAGTCGACGGGTCGCTGCGCGGCGAGATGGACGGAGCCGGTGACCGGCGTCGGGGAGTCGAGGGTGTACGGGGGTCCGTCCGTGGAGGACCACGCGTAGCCGGACCTGGTGGTGGTGGAGCGCTCCAGGTGTACGAGTACCGCGACCGGGTCGCCCAGCCGGTAGAACTGTTCGGCGAGTCTTCTGTCGCCGAGGAAGCCCCTGAGCTGGGTCTCGGTCTGGGGGACGCGGCCGACCGCCTGGACGCGGCCGCGCAGCACGCCGAACCGCTGCCGGGGGGCGGACTGGACGCTCAAGTCGACCGGGGCGCCGACCGGGATGGCCGGGCCGCTGCCGGCGGGCACGTACAGCACGGCCACCAGCGGGTCTTCGGGACCCCGCACCCGTTCCAGGGTGGCCACCTCGGCGCCGGTCGTGACGACCGAGCCGGTCCTGGCCGCCATCGTCCTCACCCGGCCGCCGGCCACGGCGCGCACGGGCCGGTCGCCCTGGTCCGTGCGGACGGTGAGCAGTGGCGTTCCGGGGGACACGATGCGGCCCTCCTCGGCGAGGACTTCGGTCACCTGGCCCGACACGGGGCTCTGCAGCGTGTAGCTGCCCTCGGCACGGGTGAGGACGCCGGGTGCGCTCTGCTTCGCGGACACGGTGCCGGTGACGGCCCAGAAGCTCGCGGCCGCCATGACGACGACCGTGACGGCCAGTACGAGGCGCCCCTGCGGGCGCGCGAAACGTACGGGCAGGTCGAGTTCTTCGGGCGATTGCAGCTTGGAAAGCGCCTTTTGGCGGAACTGCACGAACTATTCCTTCAACCGCATTCGAATGAAGTGGGAGTGGGATCAAGGGCAGCCGTGAACCCCGGAGCCGCGGGGGGCACTCCGGGGTTCGGGGCATATTCCGATCAGAGACCGGCGATACCGGTGTGCACCGAAACGCCCGTGATACCCGAGACGAGACCGGGGGCGGCACCGACGAGGCCCTGCGCGGCCTGGACGGTCTGGAGGGAGCCCACGGCGCCCAGGACGGTGCTGACGTCGCCGGTCACGGCGCCGGCCAGGCCACCGTTGACGCTGACGATGCCACCGGAGACGGCGTCCAGCTCGGCGTCGTCCATCTCACGGGTCTCAATGTCGTTACGCATGCGTGCGCACCTTTCCTTCATCGAAATGTTCCACGGCCACGGCGGTTCAACGGCCGGAAATGCCGGCCGCTGTTCTTCCGAACCGCCGCGGTGCGCAGATAGAAGCACGCGAACGGGTGACCGGCCTAATTGAGTTGACGCCCCATCACGGCGCCGCCTTCACTCCTGCCCACCGGCGTGCAGCTATGTTCACGCAATGACCACAGTCTCTCCGTGAGATCGAGTAACAGATATGCGCGACCCTCCTCACCCTAGGGCGATATGCGGACATACAGCCAGCAAACGCATCGGCTGGTCCGGCGGTCCGGACGACGACGGAAGGGGTCCGTCCGATTTCGCGCACACCATGTGGAGATTTTCGGAAGATGGCATTCCGGTCCGCGGCGCTGGTGCCTCCGCTCAGCGGCCGGTCGCCGCCTCCGCCCGCCGCCACGCGGACTCGCGCAGCAGCCGCAGGCCGTTGAGGCCGACGATGACCGTGGACCCCTCGTGGCCGAGGACGCCGAGCGGGAGGGGCAGGTGTCCGACGAGGTCCCAGATCACCAGGGCGGAGATGAACACCGAGGCGATCACCAGGTTCTGCGTCACCAGGCGCCGGGCGGCACGGGACAGGGCGACCACCGTGGGTACCGCGGCGAGTTCGTCCCGGGCGATGACGACGTCCGCCGCCTCCAGGGCGAGGTCGGAGCCGACCCTGCCCATGGCGATCCCGGTGTGGGCGGCGGCGAGTGCCGGGGCGTCGTTGACGCCGTCGCCGATCACCAGGACCCTGCGGCCGGCGCCCTCCTGCCGCTTCACGGCGGCGACCTTGTCCTCGGGCAGCAGCCCGGCGCGGACGTCGGTGATGCCCACCTCCCCGGCGACACGGGCGGCGGCACGGGGGTTGTCCCCGGTCAGCAGCGTCGGGGCAGCACCGGTGAGGGCGGCCAGGGCGGCGACGGTGGCGGCCGCGTCCGGGCGCAGCCGGTCGGTGATGCCGAGGAGCCCGACCGGTGCCCCGTCCCGCTGGACCAGTACCGCGGTACGGCCGTCGTCCTCCAGGCTCCCGGCCACCGCCAGGGCGCCCGCCGTCCCGTGTCCGCGGGCACCGGCCAGCCGGAGGGGGGCCCCGACCGCGACCGTGCGCCCGCCGACGGTGGCCCGTACGCCCACGCCGGGAGCCGAGGTGAAGTCCTCGGCGGTCGGCAGGCTCAGGCCCCGCCGGCGTGCGGCTTCGACGACGGCACGGGCGAGGGGGTGCTCGCTGGGGTGCTCGGCCGCCGCCGCGAGCGCGAGGAGACCGTCCTCGTCGAGACCGCTGCCGGGCAGCGGGCGGACGTCGGTGACCTGCGGGGTGCCCTCGGTCAGGGTGCCCGTCTTGTCCAGCGCCACCGCGTCGGCCTCACCCAGTCGCTCCATCACCACGGCCGACTTCACCAGGACGCCGTGCCGACCTGCGTTGGCGATCGCCGAGAGCAGCGGGGGCATCGTCGCCAGCACCACCGCGCACGGAGAGGCCACGATCATGAAGGTCATCGCCCGCAGCAGCGCGCCGGTCAGGTCGTCGCCGAAGGCGAGCGGTACGGCGAACACCGCGAGGGTGGCGAGCACGATGCCGATCGAGTACCGCTGCTCGATCTTCTCGATGAACAGCTGCGTCGGGGCCTTGGTCTCCGAGGCCTCCTCGACCATCGCGACGATGCGGGCGATCACCGAGTCGGAGGCCTCCCGCTCCACCCTGACCCGGAGTGCGCCCGTCCCGTTCAGGGTGCCGGCGAAGACCTCGTCACCCGCCCGCTTCGGCACGGGCAGCGATTCCCCGGTGATGGTGGCCTGGTCGACCTCACCGGCCCCGGACAGCACCCGGCCGTCGGCGCCGACCCGCTCACCGGGGCGGATCAGGATGGTGTCGCCGACCGCCAGGTCCTCGGCGGTGACCGTCTCCGTCCCGCCCGCGCCGAGCAGCCGGGTCACGGTGGCCGGGGCGAGGTCGAGCAGGCCGCGCACCGAGTCCGCGGTGCGGGCGGTGGCCAGGGCCTCCAGGGCGCCGGAGGTGGCGAAGATGACGATCAGCAGCGCGCCGTCCATCACCTGTCCGATCGCCGCGGCCCCGATCGCGGCCACGATCATCAGCAGGTCCACGTCCAGGGTCTTCTCCCGCAGCGCCCGCACGCCGGCCCAGGCCGGCTCCCAGCCGCCCGTCACGTACGCGAGCGCGTAGAGCGGCCCCCAGAGCCAGGGCGGAGCTCCGGTCAGCTGGAGCGGGAGCGCGAGCAGGAACGCGGCGGTCGCCGCCGCGGCCCAGCGGGCCTCGGCCAGGGCGAGGACCCGCGTACGGCGGGGCCGGAGCGCACCCCGGCGGCTCGCGGAGGAAGAGGCGGCGGAGGGGGAGCGCTCGGTGAGCGTGGAAGGCGAGGAAGGCATGGCGAAGAGACCCTTCACGGCACGGGAGGGGCGACACCGTCAGGATACAGGAACGAATGAACATCTCTTCATGTATCGCCGGTAGGATGGTGCCCATGGGCCACGGAGTCGATTCGAAGAGCACGGTCAGCACCCGCGAGCGGCTGGACGCCGTGGGCGCCTCCGATGTCGCCGCGACGCTCCAGGCCCTGGCCACGCCCTCGCGGCTGCACATCCTCGCCCGGCTCCAGGAGGGCCCCTGCCCGGTCGGCGAACTCGCCGAGGCCGTCGGCATGGAGCAGTCGGCCTGCTCCCACCAGCTGCGGCTGCTGCGCAACCTGGGCCTGGTGACGGGTGAGCGCCGGGGCCGCTCCATCGTCTACGAGCTGTACGACGGCCATGTCGCCGAACTGCTCGACCAGGCCCTCTTCCACGTCGAGCACCTGCGCCTGGGCCTGCGCGACGCCCCCGGCGAGGGGTACACCGGATCAGCCGGCGGGCACGAGCGCTGAGGTCGGGCCGCACCCGGCCAGGCGGCCCCCCTCCAGGACGTGCACGGTGTCCGTGTAGGCGCCGATCAGGTGGAGTTCGTGGGAGACCATGGCCACGCTCAGCGCGTGCTCGGCGCGCAGGCGCGTCAGCAGCTCCATGACGGCGCGGGCCGTGTCCGGGTCGAGGGCGGACGTGATCTCGTCGCACAGCAGGATGTCGGGTCCGGCGGCCAGGGCGCGGGCGATCGAGACCCGCTGGCGCTGACCGCCCGAGAGCTCGGCCGGATAGCGGCCGGCGAACCCGGCCGGCAGTCCCACCTGCCGGAGGAGTTCGGCGACCCGGCCGGGTACGGCCGCCCCGGACAGGCCGCCGTGCACGCGCAGGGGCCGGGACAGTGCCGCGCCGACGGTGCGCGCGGGGTTGAGGGCCGCGAGGGGGTTCTGCGGGACCAGTTGGATGCGCCGCTGGTCCTCCCGCGTGCGCTTGCGAGCCAGGGAGGCCAGGGGCCGGCCGTCCAGCTCCAGGCTGCCGGTGTCGGCGGGGTGCAGTCCGGCGAGCACCCGCAGCAGCGTGGTCTTGCCGGAGCCGGACGGGCCGACGATGCCGGTGGCGGATCCGGGGGGTGCGGTGAAGTCGACCGCGTCGAGGACGCGGTGGCGGGTGCCGCCGTGCCGGAAGGTGACGCCGACGGCGCGGGCGCTCAGCCCCTGGCCCTCCTTCCGGGCGGCGGCGGGAGGTCCGGAAGAGGGGCGTGGCGGGGTCCGCGGTGTGGGGACGGCCGGGGGCCGGGCGGGCGTCAGGCGGACCGTGTGGTCGGCGCAGGCGCCGACGAGTTCGGGGTCGTGGGTGGCCATGACGACAGCCAGCCCCCGCTCGGCGGCGAGGTCACGGAGCAGCTCGGCGATCTCGTCGCGCAGGGCGGGGTCCAGTCCCGCGGTGGGCTCGTCGAGGAGCAGGATGTCGGGGGTCCGGGCCAGCGCGCGGGCGAGGGCGACACGCCGTTGCTGGCCTCCGGAGATGGCGGTGGGCCGGCGGTCGGGCAGGCCGTCGCCGAGCGGGAGCCGGCACTCGCTCAGGAGGCCGAGGACGGTGGCGTGGCCGCGGTCGGGGGCCATTTCGGCGACGAGCCGGCGCACGGTCATCCGCGGGTTGAGGGCCGAGCCGGGGTCCTGCCCGACGTAGGCGACGCGCGAGCGCCGCAGTCGCCGCAGCTGTCCGGGGGCGAGGGCGACGGGGTCGTGGCCCAGGACGTCGAGCGTGCCGGCGGTGACGGCGGCGCCGGGCGGGAGGTGGCCGATGAGGGCGCGGAGCAGGGTGGTCTTGCCGGAGCCCGAGCTGCCGGTGAGGGCGGTGACGCGGCCGGCGTGGATGCGTACCGAGGTCGGCCGCAGCAGGACGCTGCCGTCCTCCATCGAGACTTCGAGACCGGTAGCGGTGGCCAGGGGCGGGCTGTCGGGGACGGCCCGGGCCGTGGCCCGAGGTGTTTCCGCCCGGGGTGCGGCGTCGCTCACGAGGTGGTCACCGCCTTGCGTACGGAGTGGGGGGCGAGGGAGGTGGAGGCGAGGTTGACGCTGATGGCGAGCACGGCGATGGCCAGGCTCGGGGCGAGGACCCCCCAGGGGCTGAGGAGGATGCCGGGGGCGTTCTCGCGGACCATCAGGGCCCAGTCGGCGGCGGGTGGCTGGGGGCCGATCTGGAGGAAACCGGCCATGGAGATCACGTAGATGCCCTCGACGAACCGCAGGCCGAACAGGGCGAGGACGGTGGCGCGGAGGTTGGGCAGCAGCTCGCGCACGGCGATGTACGCGAGCCCCTCGCCGCGGGTGACGGCGGCCTCGACGTAGCCGGAGTTCGCCAGGGGCGCCGCGGCGCCGGCGACGATGCGCACCGCGTACGGGGTTCCGAGGACGGTGGCGGCGATGACGACCGGGCCGCGGCCGCCCCCGGGCCAGGCCAGGGCGATGAGCATGATGCCGAGGACGGACGGGAGCAGGATGGACACGTCCGCGGTGCGTTCGACGGCTCGGCCGAGCGCCGGGCGCAGCACGGCGGCGCAGCCCAGCAGGGTGGCCAGCAGGGTGACGGTGACGGCCACGACGAGGGCGCTGCCGATGAGTGCGGTGCCGCCGTGCAGCACACGGCTCAGGACGTCGCGGCCCAGCTGGTCCCCGCCGAGGAGGGCGTCCCGGCCGGGGGTCGCGTAGGGGGCGGTGACGGGGGTGTCGACGGTGTGGGGGGCGAGGAAGGGCCCGCAGAGGGCGAGCAGGACGAGGAGCAGTGCGGGGGCGATGCCGCGCACGGCCCGGATCGGTCCGGGCAGGGGCCGCGTCCTCGTGGCGGCGGCGGTGGCGGCGCTCATGCGCGGACTCCCAGGGTGCGGGCGCGGAGCAGGTCCGCGGCCAGCAGGACGAGGCTGATGACGGCACCGGCGCAGATGACGACCCCGGCGATGAGCGGGGTGTCGCGTGCGGCGACGGCGCCGGCCAGGACGGTTCCGATGCCGGGGTAGTTGAAGAGGGTCTCCACCACGACCGCTCCGCCCAGGAGCATGCCGGTGGAGGTGGCGACGCCCGTGGCGATCGCCGGTACCGCGCCCGGGAGGGCGTGGCGCAGCAGGACGTGACGGGCCGGCAGCCCGTCGAGGACGGCGGCTTCGACATGGGGGGTCGCGGCCTGGTCGGCGAGGGCGCCGCGCACGATGCGGGTGTTCCAGCCGGTCTGGGGGATCACCAGGGCGATGACGGGCATGATCAGCATGGTCCAGGCGGCCGGAGCCCCGTCGGCTCCCGTGACGGTGACGGCGGGCAGCCACCCCGTCCACAGCGACAGGAGCAGCAGGAGCAGGACGGAGATGACGAATTCGGGTACGGCGAAGGAGGCGGTGGCCGTGTGCCCGATGATCCGGTCGGTCAGCCGGCCGGGGCGGGAGGCCGCCCAGCAGCCGAGGGCCAGGGAGAGGACGACGGTCAGGAGGAACGCGGTCGCCCCCAGCAGCAGGGTGTTGGGGAGGGGGTCGGCCAGCAGCTCGGTGACCCGCCGGCCCCGCGCCGAGGTGCCGAGGTCGCCGGTGGGCAGGGCGGTCATCCATTCCCAGAAGCGTTCCCACAGCGGCCGGTCGAGTCCGAGGAGGTGCCGTCGCGCCGCCAGGTCGGCGGCGCTCTCGCCCCGCTCGGCGGCGGCGGTGGCGGCGTCGCCGGGCAGCGCTTCGACGGCGGCGAAGACGACGGCCAGCAGCACGACGAGCAGCAGGGCCCGCCGGGCCGCCGCCCCGGCCGCCCTGGCCGCCCTGGTGGCCAGGGCGGCGGCACGCCGTGAGGCGGCGGCCGCCCCGGGGCGTGCGGGGGCGGCCGCCTTCTCGTCCCGGGCCGGGTGGCTCAACGCAGCCACACGCCCTCGAGCTGGACCCGGCCGTATCCGGCGAGCCTGGGCAGGCCCTGGACCTTGGCGGCGGCCAGGTCGATGCCGTCGGCCATGCCCCACAGCAGGTAGCCGGACCGGTCGTACTCGATCCGCTGGAGCTCCTTCAGGGCGGCGGCGCGTGCGGTCTCGTCGGCGGTTCCGACGACCTTGAGGTAGGAGGCGTCGAACTCCTTGTCGGACCAGGCCGCTTCATTGGTGGCGGCCTCGGTGACCATGGTCTTCGAGGCGAAGAAGACGACCGAGTCGTTGGTGCCCCAGTAGGTGGTGTAGAAGTCGCCGCTCTTCCAGGTCTTGTCCCAGAAGGCGCCGGATTCCTGTTTGACGACCCGGACCTTGACGCCCGCTTCCCTGGCCTGGTTGGCGAAGAGGGTCGCGGACTCGGCGAGTCCGGGGATGTCCTCGGTGGTGACGAGGTCGTAGGTCCGGGACAGGTCGAATCCCGCCTCGGCGAGGAGCTTCCCGGCCTTGGCCAGGTCCCGCGCACGCTGCGGGATGTCCTTGGCGAAGTTCGGGTCCCCGGTGCCCATGATGTCGTTGGAGACGGTGCCGTAGCCGGAGAGGACCTGCTTGACCATGGCCTCGCGGTCGACGATCAGGCGCATGGCCTCGCGGACGCGGGGATCGGCGAACGGGCTGCCCGCGGCGGTACGCATGACGATCGGCATGGCCATGTCGTTGGGGCGGCGCAGGACCTGGACGTCCTTGCGCGCCTCGGCGGTACGGGCGGCGACCGCGCCGACGTTGGAGGCGACGTCGATCTGCCCGGCGAGAAGGGCGTTGGCCATCGCCTGGGGGGTCTCGAACATGGTGACCTCGATGGCGTCGAGGTGGACGGTCCCGCCGTACCACGTGTCGTTCCGCACCAGGCGGGCGTTGCCGCCGCGGTACCAGTCCAGCTTGAACGGGCCGGTGCCGGGCGCCTTCTCCAGCGCGCCGTCGGCGGTGTCCTTCTTCAGGACGAAGGTCGTCAGGCGGGTCAGGAGCGGCAGTTCGGCGTTGGCGTGGTCCGAGACGAGGACGACGGTGTCGGTTCCCTCGGCCGTGATGTTCTCCGGCTTGATGCCGGGCAGGCGGGAAGCGCCGGAGGGGGTGTTGCGCAGGCGCCGCAGCGACCAGACGACGTCGTCGGCCGTCACCGGGCTGCCGTCGTGGAAGACGGCGCCCTTGGCGATCTTGAATTTCCAGGTCCTCAGGTCCGCCGAAGGCTCCCACGAAGCGGCCAGCCGGGGACGGGTGTTGGGCTTGGCGCCGGGAGTCGTGAGGGTGTCGTAGACCAGCGCGATGACGAGGTAGTCGCTCTCGTTGGCCTGGGAACCGTGCGGGTCGCGGGTGATGGCACCGGCGCGGCCGAGTGCGCCGACGCGGAGGGTACCCCCGCTCTTCGGCTTGCCGTCACCCGCCGCGGGGTCGTCCGCGGTGCCGGCTTCCCCGGAGGAGCAGGCGGCGAGGAGGGCCGCCGCGCCCAACGCTCCTCCGGACCAAAGAACTTGACGCCTGTTCATCTTCACGTACGTCCTCGATCCACTGAGCGGGCTGGGGTGTTCTTAGGTTTGCCTATCCTAATGACAACCATTTCCGCAAGCCGTCGTTCGCGATGGGACGCGTATCCGAATCCGGGTGAACGTCAACCCGTTAGTAAGGTTTGCCTTACCTTCATCTCCTGCTAGCGTTCGAATCGTTCGCCGGTTCCGCAGGTTCACGGCTGGCACGCCAACTGCCGTTGAGGCGTTGCCAGTTGACAGTTCCCGCCCCGTCATGGAGAGATGAACCGCGCCAGGAAACCGGGTTCCCCCCTGCCATCCGAACGAAACGGATTCCTTCGCCATGAGCACGGCAGCCGCCCCAGTCCGCCAGCTCAACCCCCACACCGCGGGAGAACTCCGCGACGCCGCGGAGAAACTGCTCGCCACGTTCGGTACGTCCGCCACGAGCCCCGCCCTCCTGGCGCGGGTCCAGGAGGTGGCCGGCGGTTTCGGCGACGCCCTGCGCCACCAGTGCCGCCCCGTCGACACCGCCGACGGCCTGTTCGTCCTGCGCGGCCTCGCCGTCCACGACGGAGCCATCGGCGCGACGCCCGCCAGTTGGGCCACCGCGCACGACAGCGGCGCGGTGTACGACATCGCGCTGCTCCTGCTCGCCACCGTCATGGGCAACCCCATCGCCTGGCAGGGCCAGCAGGACGGCCGCTTCGTCCACAACATCGTCCCCTCCCGGGGACACGAGACCGAACAGACGGGCGCCTCCAGCACCGTGCTCCTCAGCCCCCACACGGAGGACGCCTTCCACCCCGGCCGCGCCCACCTGCTGATGCTCGGCTGCCTGCGCAACCCCGACGGCATCGCCACCACCGCCGCCAGCATCCGTAGGACCCGCCTCGCGGACACCGACATCGCCCTGCTGACCCGGCCGGTCCTGCCGATCCTGCCCGACGACGCCTACCGGGCGGCCCAGGGCTACAACGGCGGGGCCCCGCCCGCCGTACCGGCCCTCCACGCCGGCGAGGACGGGATGACCCTGCGCTACGACCCCGCGTACACCCCCCTGCACGAAGCGGACGCCGCGTACCGGTCCGCGTACGACCGCCTGTCGGAGGAACTCGCCCGCGTCTCGGTGGCCGTCAGCCTCGGCCCCGGCGAGGTCCTCGTCGTGGACAACGACCTCGTCGTCCACGGCCGCGTCCCCTTCCGCGCCCGGTACGACGGCACCGACCGCTGGCTCAAGCGCGCCTCGGTCCGGGTACCCGGACGCCGCACCCGCCCCTCCGCCGAAGCCGGCGAGCACGGATACGGCCAGACCGCCCTCGAAGCACACCCGAGCTGAACTCCCGTCCCGCACCGGAGGAGTGACCCACCATGACGGACACCCCGGCCGCACCCGCCGCCACCCCGGCGGCCTGCGACGGCACACACCTGCGCGTCCTGTCGACCACCGACCTGGCCGGGATCGACGTGTCCCTGGCCGACGTGGTCGCCACCGTCGAGGGCGCCTACCGCACCCTGCACGCCGGCCGGTCCGACAACCCCCGGAAGCTGACCGTCAAACCGCAGGACGGACACTCCGTCTCCTACGCGATGCTGGGCCGGGACGGCTCCCGCGACGTGGTGGCGATCAAAACCTCGTACAAGCACGGCCTGGACAAGGGCCGCGAGGAACAGCACTACTACACCGCGCTGACGCTCTACGACGACAGCACCGGGCTCCCCGTGGCCATGATGGACTGCTCCCGCATCGGCTCGCTGCGCACCCCCGCCGTCTCCGCCCTGCTGGCCCGGGAGTGCGCGGCGCCCGGAGCCCGGTCCGCGCTGGTCGTCGGCACCGGGACCCAGGGCCGCCTCGCCCTGCCGTTCCTGCTGACCACGCTGCCGGAGCTGGACCGGCTGATGCTGTTCGGCACCCACCCCGAGGGCATCGGTTCCGTCCGCGAGCGGTTGCGCGCCCACTTCCCCGACCGGGACGTGGACATCGTCACCGACCTGCGGGCGGCCGCCTCCCAAGCGGACGTCATCGTCGCGACCGCCGGCGCCCACACGCCCGCCGCGATCGAGGCCGACTGGCTGGGGCCCGGCACGCTGTCCGTCCTCGTCGGACACGGGCTCTCGCCCTCGACCCTGCACCACGCGGACCGGGTCATCGCCACCAGCGAGGCCCAGATGCACGTCACCGGCACCGACATGGCCGACGCCGACGGCAAGTTCCCCGCGGTCGACGCCGAGCTGGCGCCCGTGCTGGCCGGGGAGGCCGCGGGCCGCGGGAGCGGCACCGAACGCGTCTTCGCCTACAACAGCGGGCTCGTGGTCACCGACATCGCCCTCGGTCACCGCTTCGCCCAGCTGGCCATCGGCCAGGGCCTGGGCACCGAGGTGCCACTGTGGCAGTGAGCCCCGGCACCGGCCACTCCCCCGCCCTCCCTCCCCTCCCCGACGCCGCGACGGAGGCCGTGCTGGCCAGCGGCCTCCTGCCCGAACTCGCCCACGCCCTCGGCGGCCCCTTCCACTTCCTGCTGCCCGAGGCGTTCGACGCCAACCTGCGGGCCCTGCGGGACGCCCTCGCCGCCGCGGGCGTGGACGGCTTCGTGTACTTCGCGAAGAAGGCCAACAAGGCCGCCGTGTTCGCCGAACGGGCGGCGGCGGGCGGTGCCGGGGTGGACGTGGCCTCCGCCGGCGAGCTGCGCGAAGCCCTCGGGCACGGCGTCCGCGGCGAGCACCTCGTGGTCACCGGCCCCGCCAAGGACACCGTCCTGCTCCGCCTGGCCGTCCAGCAGGGCGCCCTGATCGCCGTCGACGCCCTGGAAGAGCTCGACGCCCTCGTCACCATCGCCCTGACCGGACCGGTGCGTCCCGCCCGCGTGCTGCTGCGCTGCCTTCCCCCGGCCCAGCCGCACAGCCGTTTCGGAATGACCGGTGCCGAACTGGACGCCGCGACGGACCGCTGCGTCCGGGCCGGTGACGCGCTCCGGATGGAGGGCTTCAGCTTCCACCTGTCCGGCTACGCCCTCCAACCGCGCGCCGACCTCGCCGGACACCTCGTCGACCTGTGCCTCAAGGCCCGCGCCCGGGGCCTGGAGGCCGCCCGCATCAGCATCGGCGGCGGCCTGCCCGTCAGTTACACCGACGCCGACAGCTGGCACACCTTCCTCACCCGGCACCACAGCCGCCACTACCACGCGGGCAAGACGTTCCGGACCGGCGACTTCTACCCCTACCACTCGCCGGTCTCCGGCGCCGACGCCCTGGCCGCGCTGCTGGCGGCCCGGCCCGAAGGCCGCGGCCGGCCGCTCGGCGGCCTCCTCAGGGACGCCGGGGTGGTCCTGCTCCTGGAGCCCGGCCGGGCCCTCCTCGACCGGGCGGGGGCCACCGTCTTCCGGATCCAGGGCGTCAAGGAGCGCGCGGGGTACCGGATCCTCACCGTCGACGGCACCAGCCTGAGCCTGTCCGAGCAGTGGTTCAACAGCGAGTACCTGCCCGATCCCCACCTCCTGTCCCAGGACCCCACTGGGCCCGCCGGGGTGTACCCGGCGAGCGTCGGGGCGGCCACCTGCCTGGAGTCCGACATGCTCACCTGGCGCAAGGTCGGCTTCCCCCGCCGCCCCCGCACGGGCGACCTCCTCGTCTACCCGAACACCGCCGGGTACCAGATGGACTCCAACGAATCCCCGTTCCACGACCTCGCCCTGCCGCCCAAGGTCGTCATCGACCGCACCGGCTGCCCCCGCCCCCGCTGGCGCCTCGACCGCCACTCCCCCTGAGCCGGAGACCATCCGACCGTCCTCCCCCTCACAGGAGCTTTCGATGCCCGGAGCACTTCAGCGCCCCGCCGTGGTCTCCCGAGTGTCCGACCTGATCGGCCGCACCCCCCTGCTGGAACTCGCCGCCACGGGGACCGGCAGCCGCCTGCTGCTGAAGCTGGAGATGTTCAACCCGACCGGCACCGCGAAGATCCGTATGGCCCGTGCGATGGTCGACGCGGCCGAGCGGGCCGGCGAGCTGCGCCCCGGGGGCCGCGTCGTCGAGTCCACCTCGGGCAACACCGGTCTGGGACTCGCCGTGATCGCCGCCGAACGCGGTTACGCCTTCACCGCCGTCGTCGACGACCACGCCTGCTCGGACAAGCTCCGCACCATGAAGGCCCTGGGCGCCGAACTCGTCCACGTTCCCGACGCCGGCACCGGCGAGCTCGCCACCGCCGCCCGTGAGGAACTCGCCGAGGAACTGGCCCGCGGCCGGGACAACACGGTCTTCACCGAGCAGCACAACAACCCCGCCAACGGCGTCGGCTACTTCCCCGTGGCGCACGAACTGCACGAGGCGCTCGACGGCGGGCTCGACGTCCTGATCGGCGCGGTCGGCACCGGCGGCGCCCTGTGCGGCACCAGCCGGGAGCTGCGCAAGCTGATGTCCGGCTTCACGGTCATCGGTGTCGAGCCCAAGGGGTCCATCGCCTTCGGCGGCCCGGCCCACGACTACTACCAGTCCGGCACCGGCACTCCCGAAGGCGCGGAGATCGGTGCCCTCGTCGACTTCGACCTGATCGACGAAGGGGTCAAGGTCGGCGACGTCGAGGCCTTCGCGACCTGCCGCGCGGTGGCCCGTACCGGTCTGCTCATCGGCGGATCCGCCGGCGGCGTCGTGTACGAGGCGCTGACCCGTCTGACCGCCCTGCCCCCGGGCACCACCATGGTCGCCCTCGTCAACGACGGCGGTGAGAAGTACATGGACACCGTCTTCGACGACGCGTGGATGCGGGAACGAGGCCTCCTCGACACCGAGGCGGAGCGCGAGATCGACGAACTCCTCACCAAACTCCGCAGGAAGCGGTGATCCTGACTCATGCTGACCACCCTCCTCCGCGACAGCCGCGCACTGGCCTCCCTGGCCGTGCCCCTCGTCCTCACCCAGCTCGCGCAGGTCGCGCTGACGACCACCGACACGGTGATGATGGGTTTCCTCGGGACCGAGGAGCTCGCCGCCGGCGGCCTGGCCCTCGTGATCTTCAACCAGCTCCGCACCATGGGCGTCGGCCTGGTCACCGCCGTGGGCAACCAGATAGCCGCCGCCGCGGCCAGAGCCGAGCGGGCCGGCGAGGGCGGGGCGGACGGCGGAGGGGCGGTCGGAGGGGGCGGGGCGAACGAGGAGGTCCGGGGCATCGTCCGCGCGAGCCTGGCCGTCGCCACGCTCGCGGGGACGGCCGGCGCCGTCCTCATGGTCCTCCTTGGCCAGGCGCTGATCTGGCTCGGCCAGGACGCCGCGGTCGTCGAGCGCACCCGGACGATGCTGCTCGCCCTCGCCCCCGGCCTGCTGCCCTGCCTGTGGTTCCAGGCCGTCCGCCAGTTCACCGTCGGCATGCGCCGCCCGCAGGGCCTGCTCCGGATCACCCTCGCGTCCGTGGCCGTCAACGCGGGCCTGAACTGGGTCCTCGTCCACGGCACATGGGGTCTGCCCCGGCTGGGTCTGACCGGCATCGGCGTCGCCACCTCGACGGTCTACCTCCTGTCGTTCACCGCCCTGTACCTCTCCGCGAGGAAGGACGGCGAGCTGGCGCCACTGCTCACGCCGAACGTCTTCAGGGCCGACCCGGCCACCGTCAGGCGCCTCGTCGCACTGGGCGTCCCCATAGCCGCCACCTACGGCTCCGAAGCCGGGTTCTTCTCCATCACCGCGCTGATGGCAGGCTCCTTCGGCCCCGACGCCCTCGCCGCGCACACGGCCGTCAACCAGCTCGTCTACATCGTCTTCCAGGTCGCCGTCGGGCTCTCGCACGCCGCCTCGATCAACGTCAGCCGCGAACTGGCGCTGGGCCGCACGGATCACGCCCGGCGCATCAAGAACACCGCGCTCGCCTGCGCCGCCGCCGTCATGGCCGCCGTCGGCGTCCTCTACCTGACGCTCCCCGGTCTGGTCCTGGCCCCCTTCCTCGACTCCGGACCCGGCTCTGGGCAGGCCCTGACGATCGCCACCCAGCTGCTGGTCGTCACCGCCTTCCTCCAGTTCTTCGACTGCGCCCAGAACATAGGGGTCGGACTCCTGCGGGGGCTCGACGACACCAAGAGCGGTTTCCGCATCACCGTCATCGGCTACTGGGCCGTCGGGCTGCCCGCCTCCTGGCTCCTCGCCTACGCGCTCGGCCTCGACCTCCTCGGCATCTGGCTCGGCCTGCTCACCGGCCTGGCCACCACCGCCGTCCTGCTGCTGCGCCGCTACTCCGCCTCGCTCGCCCTGCGCGGCGACCCCACGGCCATGACGGCCCCCGCGTAGCGCCGGGGAGGGTTCCCCGGGCCGGTTCCGCGTGACGGGCCGTCCCGGCCGCCGGAACGATGCGGGGCCGACGGCTACCGGGAGGGGACCAGCCGGCCGGCGTCGAGGACCGCGGTCCGGTCGGCCAGGGCCTCGGCGGCCGCCCGGTCGTGGGTGATGAACACCAGGCTCAGCCCGTCCCGGTCCCGCAGCCCGGCGAGGTGGGCGAGGATGGCGTCACGGGTCGCCGCGTCGAGTCCCGAGGTGACCTCGTCGCAGACCAGGACCGCGGGCGCGGCCAGCAGGGCCCGGGCCAGGGCCGCCCGTTGGAGTTCGCCGCCGGAGAGCGCGCCCGGGCGGCGCAGCGTCAGGTCCTCGGCCAGCCCCAGCTCCCCCAGGGTGCGCACGGCGGCCCGGCGGGCGGTGTCCCGGTCGGCGCCGCGCAGCCGGACGGCGGTGCGGCCGACCTGGTCGAGGACGGGCCGGTGTTCGTCGAAGGCCGCCTTGGGGTCCTGGAACACGTACTGCACGGCGGCCAGTTCGGCGCGGGTGCGGGCGCGGAGACCGCGCCGCAGGGGGACCCCGTCGAGCAGGACCGCACCGTCGTACGCGGAGTGCAGGCCGGACAGGCAGCGGCCCAGGGTGGTCTTGCCGCTGCCGGACCGGCCGGTCACGGCGAGGCACTCCCCCGGCGCGACCGACAGCGTGACGCCGTGCAGGACGGCGACGGTGCCGTGCGCCGTACGGTGGCGGGCGGTCACCTCCTGTACCGCGATCCTGGCGGCGGCGGGCCGGGGGGCTGCCCGCGGCCCGGGGAGCACGGGCCGCGCGGGGGCGGGCAGCACCTCGTCGGCGGGGCCCCGGTCCACGACCCGGCCGGCCCGCAGGACGACCACGTCGTCCGCGAGTCGCCGTACGACGTCCCCGTCGTGGCTCAGCAGGACCACGGCGATGCCCTGCCGGGCGACACCGGCCAGCGCCTCGACGATGCCCTGCTTGGTGACCGGGTCCTGGCCGGTGGTGGGTTCGTCGGCCACGATCACCTCGGCTCCCAGGAGCAGTGCCTGGGCGATGACGACGCGCTGCTGCTGGCCCCCGGAGAGCTGGTGGGGGTAGCGGCGCAGCACCGTCTCCGGGTCGGGCAGCCGGGCCAGGCGCAGGGCGTGTTCGACGCGGTCCCGGATCTCGCGGCGGGTTCCGCCCCGCAGGGCGGCGATGTCCCGCAGGAGCGCTCCGGCCCGGCGGGCGGGGTTGAGGACGGCGGCGGGGTGCTGGGGCACGTAGCCGACGGAGCCGGGGCCGGGGGTGCTGATCCGGCCGTCGATCCGGGCGCCGGCGGGGAACTCGCCCAGGAGGGCGCGGCCGGTGGTGCTCTTGCCGCTGCCCGAGGGCCCGACCAGGGCGGTGATCCGCCCGGCGCGCGCCGTGAGGCTCACCCCGTCGACCAGCGTGCTGCCGGCCACTTCCACCCGCAGACCCTTCAGTTCGGCTACCGGGTTCATGCTCGGTCTCCCTTCCCGGCGGCCTTCGGCCCGGTGCGCAGTGCGGCGTCGAAGAGCAGGTTGGTGCCCATCGACAGGGCCGCGATGAGCAGCGCGGGCACCACCACGGCCCACGGCTGGAGGAACAGGCCCGTCCGGTTGCGGTCGACCATCACCGCCCAGTCGGCGGCGTCCGGTTCGACGCCGATCCCGAGGAAGGCCGCCGTCGCGACCAGGTACAGGGCCCCGGTCAGCCGGATCCCGGCGTCGGCGGCGAGGGTCCTGCGCATGCTGCGGAGCACATAGCCGAACGCCGTGCGCCACCAGGACTCGCCCTGCATCCGCAGGGCCTCGACGGCGGGCCGGGCGCAGACCTCGGCCGCCGCCGCACGCACCACGCGCGCGGCGTCCGGTACGGCGGCCAGGCCGACGAGGACGGCCAGGCCGGCCGGGCCCGGGGTGAGGGTCGCGGCCACCAGCAGCACCAGCAGGAGCGAGGGGACGGCGATCAGCACGTCGAGGGGCCGCATGAGGATCTCCTCCAGCCAGGGGCGGCCGGTGAGCGCGGCTGTCAGCCCGAGCGGGACGGCCACCAGGTAGGCGAGGACGGTGGCGGCGAGTGCCACGAGGACCACGGAGCGGCCGCCGAGCAGGACCTGCCGCCAGACGTCCCGGCCGGAGAAGTCGGTGCCCAGCCAGTGCCCGGCACCGGACTCGAAGGACACCGAGCGCGGGCCGGCCGGTCCGGCGAACAGCGGTCCGAGGGCCGCCAGCAGCAGGGGCACGGCGATGAGCCCCACCGCGAGGGCGTATCCGGACGCGGGGCGCCTCACGCGATCACCTCCGCGCGGGGGGCGAACCGGCGGGCGACGAGGTCGGCCCCCAGGTTGGCCAGGACGGTGACCACGCCGAAGACGACGGCCATGCCCTGGACGACGGGCACGTCCCGGGCGGCGACGGCGTCGATGAGCACGGTCCCCAGGCCCGGGATCACGAAGAGGGCCTCCACGACGATCACCCCGCTGAGCAGCCAGTCGCAAGTACGGGCCAGCTGCTGGGCGGCCGGGGCGAGGGCGTTGGGCAGGGCGTGCGTCCAGCGGACCCGGGCGCCGCCGACGCCGTAGCGCAGGGCCTGGGCGACGTACGGCGAGGCCATCGCGTCGATCATCCCGGCGCGGACCAGGCGGCTGATGGTGCAGACGGGCCGGGCGACGAGCACCAGGACGGGCAGGACCAGCACGGCCGGCTCGGTGAGCGGGTCCGCGCCGACGGCCGTGGGCGGCAGCCAGCCCAGCCACAGTCCGAACAGGGTGGCCAGCAGCACGCCGAGGGCGAACTCGGGGACGGAGTGCACGGCCAGGGTGAACGCGCTGAGGGTCCGGTCCAGCGGGCCGCCCTCGCGACGGGCGCACAGCACGCCGAGCCCCGCGGACAGCGGCAGGAGTACGGCGAGGGTGGCGCAGGCGAGGGTCACCGTGGGCCCGAGACCGCCGGTGAGGTAGCCGGCGACGGGCCGGCCGCTGACCAGGGAGGTGCCGAGGTCGCCCCTCAGGAGTCCGCCGGCCCAGTCCAGGAACCGTTCGGCGGCGGACCGGTCCAGCTCCAGGGCCGCTCGGATCCGGGCGATGCGCTCGGGGTCGGGCTGGTCGCCGGCCAGGGCGACCGCCGCGTCACCGGGCAGTGCCTCGGTGAGGACGAAGACGAACAGCACGACGGCCGCCGTCTGCCCCACACCGAGGAGCAGACGGCGGCCGGCCCAGTTCAGGTGCCGGGTCACGCGAGCCAGAGCTTGTCGAAGCGGGCCCAGTCGAGGGTGTTGGCGGGTGCCTTCCCCGAGACGCCGCGCACGGAGGGCGCGGTGGCGACGATCCAGTCGGCGAAGCCCCAGATCAGGAAGCCTCCCTCGTCGTGCAGGCGGCGCTGCATCCGCTCGTACAGGGCGGCCCGCTCCTTCTCGTCGCGGGTGGACTGGGCCTGCTGGTACAGGTCGTCGAAGTCCTTCTGCCGCCACTTGGTCGCGTTGGTGGTGGAGCCGGTGAGCAGCCGCTGCGAGACGTGCGACTCGATGGGCATGGCGCCGGAGCGGTAGGAGGCGAAGGTGCCGCTGTCCAGGATGTCCTTCCAGTAGGTGTCCTTGTTGCCCACCTTGACGTCGACGGTGACCCCGGCCTTGGCGGCCTGTTCCCTGAAGATCCCGGCGGCCTCGACGAAGCCGGTGGCGGCGGGGGCGGTGTCCAGGGTGACCTTGAGGTTCTCGGCGCCCGCCTCCTTCAGCAGGGCGCGTGCCCGGTCGAGGTCCTGGGTGCGCTGCGGCAGGTCGGAGGCGTAGTACCGGTAGCCCTTGCCGAAGAGGTCGTTGCCGGTCTCGCCGGCGCCGGACAGGGCACCGTCGACGAGCTCCTTGCGGTCGGCGATGAGGAAGAACGCCTGGCGGATCCGCTTGTCGTCGAACGGCGGCCGGTCGGTCTTCATGACGAAGCCCTGCATGGAGCTGCCGGGCAGCCGGACGACCTCGATCTTTCCCTTGCCCTCGTGGGTGCGGGCGGTGGCCGGGCTGAGTTCGTGGGCGTACTGGACCTGGCCGCCGAGCAGGGCGCTGGTGCGGGCCGATTCCTCCGTGGCGACGACGAACTCGACCTGGTCGAGGTGGGGTGCGCCCTCCCAGTAGGCGTCGTTGCGCTTGACGACGAGGGACTTGCCGGGGGTGAAGGAGGCGAAGGTGAACGGGCCGGATCCGACGGGCCTGTCGAAGGAGGTGGTGTCCTTGGGGACGATGTGGGCGCCGAACGCGGCGAGGACGTTGGGGAATTCGGCGTAGGGGCGCTTGAGCCTGAACTCGACGGTGTTCGGGTCGAGGGCGCGGCTGGCGGCGAGGTCGATGGGCTCCAGGGAGGCCTTGGCCCGGAAGGTGCCCTTGGGGTCGGCGATCCGCCGGTAGCTGTAGAGGACGTCCTCGGCGGTGACGGGGCGTCCGTCGTGGAAGGACGCCTTGCGCAGGGTGATCTTCCAGGTGTCGAGGGTCTCGTTGGGCTCCCACCGCTCGGCGAGCCGTGGGACCGGCGCGAGGTCGGCGCCGAAGTCGGCGAGCTTGTCGTAGAGGGCCTTGGCCCGGGCGGCGTCGACGAACAGGTTGGCGGCGTGCGGGTCGAGGGTCTCGTTCGCCCCGCCGCCCGCGAACGCGGCGCGCAGCGTGCCGCCCCGCTTGGGGCTGCCGGTCCCGGCGGCGTTCCCCTTGTCGGCGGTCCCGCCGGTGTCGGCGGCGCAGCCGGCGGTGAGGGCGAGGGCGGTGGCGGTGGCGAGGAGGAATCCCCGGCGGGCGAGGCCGGCGCGGTGGTGGGTCACGGTGCTTCTCCGTTGCTGTGCGGCGGGTTGGGGCTGGGGGCGAGCCGGGCGACGAGGTGCAGGCGGTCCGAGGCGACGGTGGTGTGCGGTACGTCGCCTTCGCGCCAGGCCGGTTCGGTCCGGGGGCCGGGGCGGTCGTACAGGTCGAGGACCTCGAAGCCGGCGGTGGTGAGGAAGTACCGGAGTTCCTGGGGGAACAGCAGCCGCCAGGCGGAGTGCTGCTCCTGCCGCGCACTCGACGGGGTGCCGTCGGCAGCGGTCCAGGTGCGGCGGCGGCGCAGGAGTTGGGCGCCGTGGTCGATCCACAGGGTGGTGTGCGAGGTGTGGGTGGTGCCGCGCCACGCGAAGGAGGCGGTGCGCGGCCCGTCGAGGAGTTCCGTGTTGCCGAGGAAGAAGGCTCCGTTGCGCATCTCCGCGATGAGCAGTCCGCCCGGGTCGAGGTGGCGGCGGACGGCGGCGAGGCAGGAGGCGAGTTCTTCGTTGCTGTGGCAGTAGAGCAGGGCGCTGTCCAGGCAGAGGACGGCGTCGAAGGTGCGGCCGAGGTCGAAGTCCCGCATGTCGGCGCGGCGGTAGTCCGGGCCGGGGTGGCTGCGGCCGGCGTGGGCGAGCATGGCCTGCGCGGTGTCGACTCCGGTGACTTGGCGTCCGGCGTGGTGGTGGAGCCAGGCCGCGTCACGGCCGGTGCCGCAGCCGAGGTCCAGGACACGGGTTCCCGCGCCGTGCCGGCGCAGGGTGTCCTCGGCCCAGCGTGCGGCGACGCGGTCGGGGTCGGGGAAGCGCTCTTCGTAGAGCTCGGGGTGGTCGGTGAGGAGGTTTCCGGTGCTCATCTGGTCTCGCTCAGGGGACTGGGGTCGCCGTGCGGGGGCGGCGGGTGCCGCGCCCGGTGGCGGGCCCGGGGTGTCTGCTTCCGGGGGGCGGGGGTGCGCGGGGCGGGGGTCGGGGGCTTCGGCGGCGGCCGGGTCCGCCGCGGGGGCAGGGGGGCGGGGCAGGGCCCCGCGGCGGTGCAACGCGGTGACGGCCGTCGCCGAGGCGAGGCCGAGGGCCGTGCAGCAGGCGTACGGGAGCCAGGCCGGGCCGCCGCGGGTGACGGCGTCCATGGCCCAGCCGACGCCCGCGCCGACGCCCGCGGCGGCCACTCCGGAGACCGCGTAGAACAGGCCGTAGAAGGTGCCGGTGAGCTGCGCGCGGCCGAAGGCGGGGATGAGTTCCATGACGAACGGCTGGGCGGTCATCAATCCGAGGGACAGCAGCAGCGCCCCCGCCAGGACCGGCAGCAGCAGTGCCGGATGGGTCCCCGTGGCCGCCGCCGTCAGCATCGGCGGTACGAAGCCCAGCCCGCCGAGGGCCAGCCCGGCGGCGATCCACCGGCCCCGGCCGCCGCCCCGCGCGGTCAGCCCGCGGGTGATGCGCAGTTGCATCAGGAGGCTGGCGAGGGTCCCGACGACGAAGACGAACCCCACCGATCCCGCCCAGCCGGTGGCCTGCCGCGCGGCGTGCGGCAGCAGCAGGTAGAGCTGGCTCTCCATGCCGTACATGCCGACCATGGCGAGGGAGAAGGCCACGAAGCGGCGGTTGCCGGTGACCTCCCGCCAGTCGCCGAGGACGGAGCCGGCCGGACGCGGCACGCTCCGGGCGGGCAGGACCGCGGCCTGCGCGAGGGTGAGCAGCCCGAACACCCCCGCCGCGGTGAGCGCCGCCACCCGGAAGCCGCCGTACAGCAGCAGGCTCCCCAGCAGCGGCCCGATCAGCGCGCCCGCCGTGGCGAACACGTTGAACAGGGAGAAGGCCTCGGCCTTGCGGTCGCCGGACTCCTGGGCGACGTAGGTCCGCACGGCGGGGTTGAACAGGGCACCGGCCAGCCCGCTCAGCACCGATGCGGCGATCAGCACGGGCAGCGCGTCGCCGAGGGCGAACAGCGCGAAGCCGAGGGTGCGCAGGCCGCAGCCCGCGATGATCACGCCGCGGGCGCCGAGGCGGTCGGCGGCGGATCCCCCGATCAGGAACAGCCCCTGCTGGCTGAGGTTGCGCAGGCCGAGGACGAGGCCGACCACGGCCGCCGACAGTCCGAGGTCGTCTTTGAGGTGGGTCGCGAGGTACGGGATGAGCAGGTAGAAGCCGATGTTGACGCCGAGCTGGTTGACGAGCAGGAGCCGCACGGCCGGCGGGAAGCCGCGCACCGCGGCGAGGGTTCTCATCGTCCCGCGCCCACGGGTATGGCGGCGCGGGGCAGCACGCCCAGGCCGCCGCGCGGGGAGGGGGCCACGGTGCCGCCGGTGCCGCCGATGCCGGACCACGGGTCGTCGGCGAGGAGCAGGTGTCCGTCGAGGTCGACCCAGCGCGCCCGGTCCACCAGGTGTACGGCGGGCGCGATGCCGAGCGAACTGGCGGTGAGGCAGCCGAGCATGAGGTCCGTGCCGCTGCCGTCCAGGGCGGCGTGGATGCGCAGCGCGTTCCGTACGCCCCCGCACTTGGCGAGCTTGACGTTGACCCCGTGGACCCGTCCGGCGAGGGCGGCGGCGTCCTCGTAGGTGACCGCGTCCTCGTCGGCGATCACGGGGATCGGGGAGGCGGTGGCGACCCGGGCCAGGGCATCGGGCTGTCCGGCGGCGACGGGCTGTTCCACGGCCGTGACGCCGAGGGCCGCGAAGCGGGGCAGCAGGGCGTGGGCCTGGTCCTCGGTCCAGGCCCCGTTGGGGTCGAGGAGCAGGTCCGCGTCCGGCGCTCCGGCGCGGACGGCCTCGATCCGGGCCAGGTCCTCGGCGGGGTCGGGTGATCCGGCCTTGACCTTCAGGATGGTGAAGCCGCTCCCGGCGAGCCGGCTCGCCTGGGCGGCGGCGGTGACGGGCGCGACGATGCCGATGGTGCGTGCCGTGACCGCGGACGGCGGCAGGGGACTGCCGAGCAGTTGGTGCGCGGGTTCGCCGGCCCGCTTGCCGACGAGGTCCAGTACGGCCGACTCGACGGCGGCGAGGACCCCCGCGGGCAGTTCCGCGCCCAGGGGGCCCGCGGGTGCGAGTTCCGCCCAGGCGGTCTCGGGGTCCGGCAGGCGCTCCAGCGCCGGGCGCAGGGCGCTCAGGCGGCGCAGGATGCGGTCGGCGGGCAGTCCGAGGTAGACGCTGCTCACGGCCTCCCCCCAGCCGCGCAGCCCGCCGTGTTCCAGGCAGACCCAGACCGCGTCGCGGCGCGCCATCACGGAGCGGGAGATGCGCAGCGGTTCCGCCAGTTCGAGCGAGGCGGTGTGGCAGGTGAGTCTCATACGGCACCTCCGGGGGCCGGAACGCGAGGGGCGCGGGCTTCGCCGCCGGGGACGGTGGCGGGATCGACGACGGTCCGGCAGCGGGTCCAGCCGAGGGCCTCGGCCGCACGCGGGTGCGGGATCTCCAGCGGCCGGGTGGCCGGTGCGGTGGCGGTCAGGCCCTGGGCGCGGCAGAAGTCGTCGTCGTACACGGTGCCGAGGTAGCGGTGCGGCCCGTCGGGGAAGACGGTGGCGACGACGGCGCCGGGCTCGGCCCTGGCGGCCCAGGCGGAGACCAGGGCGACGGCTCCGGTGCTCCAGCCGCCGCTGACGAAGCTGCCGCGCGCGAGCCGGCGGCAGGCGTCGACGGCCTCGGCGGCACCTACCCAGTGCACCTCGTCGAACGCCCCGTGGCGGACGTTGGAGGGGTGGATGCTGCTGCCGAGCCCGCGCATCAGGCGGGGCCTGGCGGGCTGCCCGAAGATCGCGGAACCGACGGAGTCGACGCCGATGACCTTCAGCCGGGGCCAGCGGCCGCGCAGCGGGCCGACCAGCCCGGCGCTGTGCCCGCCGGTGCCCACGCTGCACACCAGGACGTCCAGGTGGTCGAGCTGCGCGATGAACTCGGCAGCCATGGAGCGGTAACCTGCGGGATTGTCGGGGTTGTTGTACTGGTCGGGCCAGTACGCGCCTTCGGTGCGGGCCAGGACCTCGCGCAGCCGGGCGATGCGGGCCGCCTGCCAGCCGCCCTGGGGCGCCGGGCGGTCTACGAGCTCCAGGCGGGCGCCGTAGGTGCGCAGCAACTGGCGCATGGAGGCCTCGAGTTCGGTGTCCCCCACGAGGATGACGGGGTGGCCGAGGGCCTGTCCGGCGAAGGCCAGCCCGATGCCCATGGTGCCGGAGGTCGACTCCACGACCGGGGCTCCCGGGCGCAGTTCGCCGCGCCTGCGGGCGCCGGTGAGCATGGACATCGCCGCGCGGGCCTTCATCCCGCCGGCGCTGAGGCATTCGAGCTTGGCCCAGAATCCGGGGTGGGGGTGGGGCAGGTCGGTGTGGACGCGGGCGACGGGGGTGCGCCCCAGCAGGGGCAGGAGGTCCGGGTTGGCGGCGGACCGGGACCGGTGCACGGGCGGAGCGAGGGTCATGGACGGCCTCCGTAGCGGTGGATGACCCCGGGGCCGCCGTCGAGCCAGAAGAACGGGTACGGCTCGGCGGACACCGCGCTCACCCCGGCTCCGAGGAAGCGGGGCAGGACGGCGCTGCCGGTCTGGGCGAACATCACGAGGGGCTTCCCGGTCGCGGCGCTGTGGTCGAGCAGGGTCTGGAAGGAGCCGTTGCCGAGGGTCATGCCGGAGGCGAGGACGGCGCCGCAGCGTTCCAGGTGTGCGGCCGTGTCGGTGAGGACCGGCTCTCCCCACTCGGTGGTGCCGCCCTTGAGGTCGCACGGCAGGTAGTCCAGGCCCCGCGTGCGCAGTTGTTCCAGGAGCGAGTTGACCACTCCGACCACCAGGACCGGCCGGTCCCCGCCCGGCGGGGAGGGTGCGGCGGGCAGCAGGTCGACGACGGCGCGGGCCCGGGCCCGTGACCGGCTGAGCGAGCTGCCGGCCGGCAGGGGGTACGGGCGGGCGCCGTTGTCCGGCGTGTGCGGGCGGACGTGGGCCAGGTAGGCGTCGAGCGCCGCGATCCGCACCGGCAGGAGCGAGTGGCCGAGGAGGTCGGCGACGGTGGCGCCCACGCAGTCGTCGAGGGCGCCTCGGGGCAGCGTTCCGGGCTCGACCGCGCAGGATCCGACGGCCGCGGCGAGCCGCAGGCTGAGCACCTCGTTGCGGTAGCCGCCGCTGCGCCCTTCGTGCCGGACGGCCTGGACGGTCGTGAAGGCGAGCGAGATCCGCTCGTGGGCGGGGCCGGGGCCGTACGCCCCGGCCAGGACCGCGTCGACCAGCTGGGCGACGGTACGGACGGCGGGGTCGGCCTGCGGGCGGCCACCGGGCGGCACCGCTCCGGTCCGGGGTGCGGGCGGGGAGGACAGGGTCACGCGGGCACCGCCGGGGAGGGCTCGTAACAGGGGTGCAGGCCGGCGAGGAGCCGCTCTGCGGCCGCGCGGGCGCCGCCGCCCTCGGTGTCGGCGGTCATGACGTGGCCGAGGTACTCGTTGTTGCTGGTGGCGGCCCGCACGGTGCGCCCCGGTTCGGCGAGGCTGAGCTCCAGCACCTCGGGCCGGGCACGTACGGCCTGCGCGCCCTCGATGCCCGCGAGGACGCCGTCGGTGCCGGGGAGCAGGAAGGAGATGGCGGCGCTGCGTACGCCGGTGGGGCGCGGCGTCAGGTCGGGCGTGCGCCCCAGGGCGACGTCGACGCATGCGGCGGCGAGGTCGACGCCCGTGACGTGCCGGACGAGTTCGGTGATGCGGTTGCCGGCGGGGCGGGGGTTGACCTCGACCAGCCGGGGTCCGTCGGGCGTCAGTTTGATCTCGGTGTGGCAGACCACCTGGTCCAGGCCCAGGGCCTTGACCGCCGCCAGCGCGGTCCCGGCGGCCTCCGACGCCGTGGCCGCGTCGATGCCCGCCGGGAACATGTGGCCGGTCTCGATGAAGGCGGGCGCCCCTCCGACGCTCTTGTCGGTGATGCCCACGACGTGCGTGGTGCCGCCGGAGGACACGGTCTCGACGCTGACTTCGGGCCCGTGCAGCAGTTCCTCGAGCAGGATGACCGGCGCGCGGTCCTGGCCGCGCGCGTTGACCGGGAACTCGGCGAGGGCCTGGCAGGCGTGCTCCAGTTCGCGCTCGTCGCCGACCGCGCGGACCAGCATGCCCGCACACAGGTCCACCGGTTTGACCACGAGCGGGTACCCGATCTCGCGGGCGGCGGCGGCCGTCTCCCCCACCCCCTCGCAGAGCGCGAACCGGGGCCCGGCCACCCCGGCGCCGGCGAGCACACGGCGCGTCAGGTCCTTGCGGCAGGCCGCCTCGACGGCCTCCGGGGAGGGCCCGGGCAGGCCGAGCCGGCGGGCGGTGTGCGCGACGGCGGGCAGGTAGTAGTCGCACGAGGAGACCACCCCGTCGAAGCCGAGGACGGCGTGCAGGCCCTCCACCCGCTCCAGGAGCGCGGCCGTGTCGTTGGTGTCCGCCGTGATGACGTTGCGGGCCGTGAGCAGCGGATGCGGCCCGTCCCCCGCGGGGTGCGCGCGCAGGTAGTGGTGCAGGTCGCGGGTCACGAAGGTGAACTCGTGCCCGTCCTCTCGGATGGCCCTGGGCAGCAGCCTGCTCATCGACCCCACCCAGCTTTCGATCACCAGCAGATGTCCCACAGGACTTCCTCCCAGACTGCGTCGGCTCTGTGCGACGCAGACGTTATAAGAAATCGTTTTCATTTCCAATAGATGAGTTTTCCGCTAGCCTGCGGCCCCCGGAACACGAGAGGCGGAGTGCGATGAAAGTGCTGACGCGGGATCAGAGGGTCGGCCCGTACACGGTGCGGCAGGCGAAGGCCGAGGACCTGCCCGGCGCCCGGAGCGTCATGCTGGACACCTTCTACCGGGAGTTCGGCTACGGGTACGTGCCGGACTGGCACTCCGACGTCGTCGACCTGGACGGCACCTACCTGCGGCATCCCCGTCACACCCTCGTCGTGGCCGCACGCGACGACGGCGAGGTGGTCGGCACCACCGCACTCCATTCGCGCGGCCCCGCCCATCCGCCGCACCCGCGCGCCCTCGCCGAGCGCTACCCCTCGGGGCGGACCGCGCAGCTGCTGCGCGTGTACGTGCGCCCGACCACCGGCGGCACGGGCTCGCCCGCGCCATGGTGCACACCGCTTGCGCGTTCGCCGCGGCCGTACCCGGCTACGAACGCGTCTACCTGCACACCAACGTGGACATCCCCGGCGCGGAACACTTCTGGCGCAGCATGGCCACCGAGGTCTTCGACGCCCGCACCACCGGGGAACACGGAGGCTTCGGCACCGTCCACTTCGAGATGCCGCTCCCCGCGGCGGGGGCCGCGCCGTCGCCCGCCTTCGCCTCCTCCCCGGCGGGCGCGGCGGTTCAGCGGCCGGCGTAGGGCAGCAGGGCCATCTCCCGTGCGTTCTTGACGGCGGCGGCGAGGGTTCGCTGCTGCTGGGCCGTGACCCGGGTGACGCGCCGGCTGCGGATCTTCCCCCGATCGGAGATGAACTTCCGCAGCAGGTCGGTGTCCTTGTAGTCGATGGAGGTGATCCCGGCCGCGTCGAGCGGGTTGGGGCGGGACTTCAGGGGCTTGCGGGGCTGGGGGGTTCGGGCCATGGCGGTGTCTCCTTGTTCTGGACGTTTCGGCTGCGGCCTCGGGCGGCCGCGGTCAGGGCGTACGGGTCAGGCGGCGTCGAGGAGGGAGTCGAAGGCGGCGGGCAGGCGCTTCCAGCCCTCGCGCCCGGCCTCGTACTCCGCGTCCGTCAGGAGGCAGGAGTCCAGGAGCCGTTCGAGCCCGTCCCGGTCGAGGCCGGGCGAGGTGAACACGAGGTGCTGGCAGCAGTCGCCGTGGTCGGGGTGCCAGTCGAGTGCGGCCGCCGCCCGGCGCACGGGCGGGACCATCTCCCAGGCCGCGTCGGGCAGTGACGCCAGCCACGGCCCGGCGCTCTCCACGCACAGCGCTCCGCCGGCCGCGTCCCAGGCGAGCAGGGTGTCCGGGCGATCGGCGAGCCAGAACCGGCCGCGGCTGCGGGCGGCGGCGCAGCACAGGTCCTCGAGCGCCCGGTAGAGGCGTTCCGGGTGGAAGGGCCTGCGGCGGTGCCAGACGAACGTGGTGACACCGGCCTCGTCGGCGTCCTGGGGCAGGAGCGCACAGGCGGGGTGCTGTGCGGCCGCCGCGGCCTCGACGTCGAAACCGGCGAAGGCGGCCCGCGCGAGATCGGCCGACGCGGCCGGGACGCGGCGGGCGGTGGGGTGCAGTTGTGCGAGCAGGGCGTGGTCCTCGTCATCGGCATCGTCACTGTCGACGACGGCGAGGACGGACGCGTACTCCAGCTGGCGGGCCCAGGTGTCGCCGACGGTCCGCTGGTCGGTGGGGGCCGCGGCGAGTCCGGCCTCGGCGAGGTCGTCGCCGTTGGCGAGGCAGGGCAGGACGAGCGCGGGGTCCACCGCGGTGATCACGCCCGTCACGGCCAGCCGTTCGCCGCCGTGCCCGGCGATGACCTCCGCCATGGCCTTCGGTTCGACCGAGTCCCACAGCTCGACCACGGCGAGCCGGGTCAGGCCGTCGTCCGCCATGCGCTCCAGCTCGGGTACCAGGTCCTCGCGCAGCGCGCAGCAGGCGCAGTCGTTGACCAGGGGCGTCTCCGCCCGGGACAGGACGCCCGAGGCGTCCCGCACCAGGCGGAGCACGGTGCCGTCCGGTGCCGCCGCCAGGTCGTGGTGCAGCGCCACGCTGCCCGGGACGCTCCGCAGCAGGCGTTCGACGACCTCCGTGCGGGCCTCGGCGTGGAGGCCCGCGACGAGTACGACGGGAAGCTGCTGGCCGCGGGCCATCAGCGGGCCCCGTAGCGGCGCTCGAACCGTTCGACGCGGCCGGCGGTGTCGAGCACCCGCGCGGTGCCGGTGTAGAAGGGGTGGCTCGCGGAGGAGATCTCCACGTCCACGACGGGGTAGGTGTGGCCGTCCTCCCAGTCGACGGTCTTGTCGCTGGTCATCGTGGAGCGGGTGAGGAAAGCGGTGCCGGAGGCGGAGTCGCGGAAGACGACGGGCCCGTAGGCGGGGTGGATCCCGGGCTTCATGGCAGGGGGCCTTTCGATGCTGGGGCGGGGGGCGCGGAGTCGGCGCCCTTCGCGGAAGGCGGCGCGGCGGCCGGTTCTCGCGGGTGACGCGGGCGAACGCGCCGTCCGCAAGAGAGCGGAGCCCGGTGACCGGGCGGATCCCGCCGCGTTCGTGCCGCTAGTATATGACAATGGTTTCCATTATCAACAAGGGGACCACCCGGAGAAGGAGCAGAACCATGTCCGCCCACTGCCAGCTGACCGGCGCCAAGCCCGGTTTCGGCAACACCATTTCCCACTCGCACCGGCGCTCCTCGCGCCGCTTCGACCCCAACATCCAGCACAAGCGGTACTGGCTCGCCGGCGAGGGGCGCCACGTCCGCCTGACGCTCAGCGCCAAGGCGATCAAGACCGTGGACGCGATCGGCATCGAGGCCGCCGTGGCCCGGATCCGCGCCCGGGGAGGCAAGATCTGATGGCGAAGAAGAGCAAGATCGCACGGAACGAGAAGCGCAAGGAGACCGTCGAGCGGTACGCCCCCCGGCGCGCCGAGCTCAAGGAGGTCATCCGCCGCACGTCCTCCACCACGGCCGAACGCGAGGCCGCCCTCGCGGAGCTGCGCCGCCAGCCGCGCGACGCCAGTGCCACGCGCGTCCGCAACCGCGACAGCGTGGACGGCCGCCCCCGCGGCCACCTGCGCAAGTTCGGACTCTCCCGCGTGCGGGTCCGGCAGCAGGCCCACGCCGGCTTCCTGCCCGGAGTGACCAAGTCCTCCTGGTAGCGGGCCTCCACGTCCGTACGCGTGCGGCACTCCGACGGGGGCCCGCAGCCCCGGCGGCGCCGCACGCGTACGCGCCTCCCGAATTTGGTAATGGGATCCATTTTCATATAGCGTCCCGGTGTAACCGAGACCGAGGAGCCCCACCATGGCCGTCCCCAAGCGGAAGATGTCCCGCAGCAACACCCGTCACCGCCGCGCCCAGTGGAAGGCGACCACGCCCCAGCTCGTGCCGGTCACCGTCGACGGGATCGTCCACCAGGTCCCGCAACGCTTGGTGAAGGCGTACGAGCGCGGCCTCGTCCACCCCGAAGGCTGACACCGTGGCCCCTTGCGACCGCCTGCCGGTGACGGTCCTGTCCGGCTTCCTCGGCGCCGGGAAGACCACCCTGCTCAACCATGTCCTCGGCAACCGCGAAGGCCTGCGGGTCGCGGTCATCGTCAACGACATGAGCGAGGTGAACATCGACGCCGCGCTCGTGCGCGGCGGCGAGGCGGCACTCTCGCGCACCGAGGAGCGGCTGGTCGAGATGACCAACGGGTGCATCTGCTGCACCCTGCGCGACGACCTGCTCGAGGAAGTCGACCGGCTGGCACGCGAAGGCCGGTTCGACTACCTGCTCATCGAGTCCAGCGGCATCTCCGAGCCCATGCCGGTGGCCGCCACCTTCTCCTTCCCGCGGGACGACGGCGCCACCCTCGGCGACCTCGCCCGCCTCGACACCATGGTCACCGTCGTCGACGCCGCCAACTTCCTCCTGGAACTCGCCGGCGGGGACGAACTCGTGGCGCGCGGTCTCGCCCCGTACGAGGACGACGAGCGGACCGTGAGCGATCTGCTCATGGACCAGGTCGAGTTCGCGGACGTCATCGTCCTCAACAAGCTCGACCTGGTCGGACCGGACGACGCCGCCCGGCTGCGCGCCACCCTCGCCCGGCTCAATCCCGAGGCCCGGCTGGTGCCGGCCGTACGCGGCCACGTGGCGCTCGAACAGGTCCTGGGCACCGGGCTGTTCGACGTGGAGCGGGCCCAGCAGGCCCCGGGGTGGGTCAAGGAGCTCAACGGGGACCACGTCCCGGAGACCGAGGAGTACGGCATCTCCTCGCTGGTGTTCCGCGCGGACGCGGCCTTCCACCCCGGCAGGCTGTGGACGTTCGTCACCAAGGGCCTCGACAGCGGCACCTTCGGCCGGATCCTGCGCTCCAAGGGGTTCTTCTGGCTCGCCAGCCGCCCCCGGGTGACCGGCCTGTGGTCCCAGGCCGGCGCGGTGGCCCGGTTCGAGCCCTCGGGGGCCCGCGGCCCGGACTCCGCCCAGGGCCAGGAGCTGGTCTTCATCGGCACCGGCCTGCGCGCCGACGCGCTCCGGGCGGCACTCGAGGCCTGCCTGCTCAGCCCGGACGAACCGGCCCCGGCCGGGGACGAGTTCCCCGCGTGGGAGACGTACGGCGTCGACGACGCCTGCGAGCACGAACACGCCGCCGCGTCCGGGGCGGCGGCCTTCTGAGACTCCGGGCCGGGTGGTGGTCGCAGCCACGGCACCACCCGGCCCGGCCAGCCCGCCCCGTCCCCTTCAGGCGCGCGGGGCGGGAGGGGTGTTGCCGTAGTAGGCGTCCGGTCCGTGCTTGCGGGTGAAGTGCCGCGCCAGCAGGTGGGCCGGCGGCTCGGAAGTGTGCCCGAGGCGGGACCCCAGGGCCAGGGTGTGCAGCGCCATCTCCGCCACCGCCTCGCAGACGACGGCGTTCTCCAGCGCCGCCTTCGCGGTGGCGCCCCAGGTGAAGGGGCCGTGCCGCGAGACGAGCGCTCCGGGGACCTCGTCGGCCCGGCGGGGATCGCCATCGAGCCGGGCGACGATCACCTGTCCGGTGTTGTACTCGTAGTCCTTCGCGCACTGCTCGGCGGTGAGGTCCGCCGTCACGGGAACGGGCCCGTTGAAGGTGTCGGCGTGCGTCGTGCCGAGCACGGGGATCGGGCGGCGCGCCTGGGCGAAGGCGACGGCGTGCGCCGAGTGCGTGTGGGTGACGCCGCCGATGGAGGGAAAGGCCTGGTAGAGGCACCGGTGGGTCTCGGTGTCGGTGGACGGCCTGAGGTGCCCGTCGACCACCCGCCCGTCCTCCAGTGCCACCACCACCAGGTCCTCCTCGGTGAGGTCGGCGTACGAGACCCCGGACGGCTTGATCACGAAGACACCGGCGTCGCGGTCCACTCCGCTGACGTTTCCCCAGGTGAGGGTGGCGAGTCCGGCTTCCGGGATGCGCAGGTTGGCCGCGAGGACCTCGCGACGGAGGTCCTTGAGGAGGGTCTCGCTCACTACGCTCTCACCGTTCTCTCCGGCATGCGCGCCGGTTCCCGTGCCGGCGTCCGGCGGGTACCGCGGTCGCGCGTGGATGGGCTGGGCGATCGGAGCAAGCGCGCCAGGCGTCGCGGCTGTGACGAGCGCAGCTCCCCCGGTTCAAATTGTGAGCGTTCACATGCCTAAAGCTCAAGAGGAGAGGAGAAGATTCCTGCCCACAGAACCCGCTCATCGCTGCATAATGTGAGCGCCAACATCGATGTCGTGCCGCCATGCTCCCGATCGGTCCGGGACGTGTGCGGGCCGCGGCCGGTTCGGTACCGTGAGGGAAGGCCGCTCGACGAGGAAAGGAAGAGGGTTGACCCAGCTCCCAGACGTCCCGCGAGCGCCCACGATGACGGACGTCGCGCGCGTCGCCGGCGTGTCCCACCAGACCGTTTCCCGGGTGCTCAGCGACCACCCGAACGTCAGCGCCAAGACCCGGGCCGCGGTGACGCGGGTCATCGAGCAGCTGGGGTACCGCCGCAACTCGGCGGCCCGGGCCCTGGCCACGCGCCGGACCCACACGCTGGGCGTCATCGCGGTGAACACCACGCTGCACGGGCCCGCCAGCACCCTGGCGGGAGTCCAGGAGGCGGCCCGGGAGCGGGGTTACCTGACCTCCGCCGTCACGCTGCGGACCGCCACGCGGACGGCCCTCGCCGAAGCCATGCAGCACCTCGCCGGGTGGGGGGTGGAGGGGATCGTCGCCGTCACTCCCCAGCGGGACGCGGTGAGGGCCCTGGCGGCACTGGAGGCACCGTGTCCGGTGGTCACCGTGGAGGGCGGCCACACACTGGACCTGCCGGGGGTGTCACTGGACCAGAACCTCGGCGCCCGCCTGATCACGGAACATCTCCTCGCCTCGGGCCACGCCACCGTGTGGCACGTCGCGGGCCCGCCCGACTGGCTGGAGAGCGAGGCCCGTACGCAGGGGTGGGAGGACGCGCTGCGCGAGGCCGGCGCCGAGGTGCCGCCCCTGCTGCGCGGCGACTGGAGCCCGCTGTCGGGGTACCAGGCCGGCCAGCAGCTCGCGGGCCGGGTGCGGGCGTCACGGGGGCGGGGGCCGGGTCTCACCGCGGTGTTCGTCGCCAACGACCAGATGGCCCTCGGAGTCCTGCGGGCGTTGCGGGAAGCGGGCCTGCGCACGCCGGAGGACGTGGCGGTCGCCGGCTTCGACGACATCCCGGAGGCGGAGTTCTTCCCGCCCCCGCTGACGACGATCCGACAGGACTTCGCCTCCCTCGGCCGCGACAGCATCGGGCTGCTCCTGGACCACATCGAGGGCCGGACGGACGAGCCGACGCACCTGGTCGTGGCGCCCGAGCTCATCGTGCGCGCCAGTACGGCCCGCAGGATCCCTCCCGCCGGGGAATGACCTCCACCGCCACCGCCCGGGGGACCGCTCCCCCGCGGGCGGTGGGACGGGCGGCCCCCGCGCCAGGCCCTGTCGTCAAAGGAGCGCCGGTCAGGTCCGCGGCGTCCGGTGCCGTGTATCGCAAGGCGGAGGGGCGCCCGAGTACCGGACGTACTGGGGTGCCCCGACAACGCGGCGAGGTGCGGTGCCGGGGGCCGCGGGCCAGGCGGGACTTTGACGGCAGGGCCCGGGCGCGTACGGCCCCACCGTCAGGCGGCGACGGTGGTGAAGGCGTGGACCGTGGTGGACCGGTACGGCCGGCCCGGGCGCAGCAGGACCGTCGGGTAGTCGGGGCGGTTCGGGGAGTCGGGGAAGTGCTGCGTTTCCAGCGCGACGCCCGCGTAGGCGCGGTACGGCCTGCCCCCCTTGCCCGTGATGTCACCGGTCAGGCCCTGGGCGGTGTAGACCTGGATGCCCGGTTCCGTGGTGCGCACTTCCATGCGCCGGCCGGATGCGGGCGCGTACAGCACGGCGGCCCTCCGGGGGCGGGCCCGCCGGGCGCCGTCGAGGACCCAGTTGTGGTCGAAGCCGCCGCCGGCGAGGGCCAGTTGCGGATCCGTACGGGTCAGGGCGTCGGAGAGCCGCCGGGGGCGGCGGAGGTCGAACGGGGTGCCGCTGACCGGGCGGTGCGGGCCGTCGGGGATCAGCTCGGCGTCCACGGGGGTGTAGAGGGGGGCGTCCACCTGGAGGTGGTGGGAGAGGACGTTGCCGCGCCCCTCTCCTTCGAGGTTCCAGTAGGCGTGGTTGGTGAGGTTGACGATCGTCGGCGCGTCGGCGACCGCCCGGTAGGACACGGTCAGGCTGTCCTGGCGGTCCAGCGCGTAGGTCACGCGGACGTCCAGGGCTCCGGGAAACCCCTGGTCGCCGTCGGGGCTGTGCAGGAACAGCCGGACACCTGTGCAGTGCGCGGAGTGGAAGGGTTCGCACCGCCACACGCGCTGGTCGAACCCGTCGGGACCGCCGTGCAGGGTGTGCCCGTTCTCCTGGGTGGCGAGCCGGTGGGTGACCCCGTCGACGACGAGCCGGCCGCCCGCGATGCGGTTGGCGTAACGGCCCACCGTCGCACCGAAGTAGCGTGCGGAGCCCTCGAAGGCGGCGGGGTCGAGGGCGGCGAGCACCACATCGGCCGGGTGGCCCCAGCGGTCCGGCACGGTGAGGGAATGGAGGCGGGCGCCGCGCGTGTGGACCTCCGCGCGGGCCCGGCCGGGGAAGCCGAACCGCCATCTCTCCCCCGTTCCCTCACCGTCCGTGCGCGGGGGGCGGCCCGTCCGCGGACCGGGGGCGGTCCGCGGGGTCCCGGTGGTGCGGCCGGCGGGTTCGGATGCGTTGGTCACGGCGGTGTTCCCTGGGAGTCGGTCCGTCGGAGGGGCCGCGCGGCGGGCCGGGGTCGCGGCACCCGAACGCGTCGGCACGGGACGTACGGGCGGAAGGGGGCGGGGGATCAGTCGGCGGCGGGGCGGCGCCCGCTCATCAGCCGTTGCAGCACGATGAACACGAGCAGCAGGGCACCGATGACGATCCGGGTCCACCAGGAGCTGAGCGTGCCCTGGAAGTTGACGACCGTCTGGATCATGCCGAGGACGAGCACGCCGAGGGCGGTGCCCAGGACGAAGCCGGAGCCTCCGGTCAGCAGCGTGCCGCCGATCACGGTGGCGGCGATCGCGTCGAGTTCCATGCCCATGGCGTGGAGGGCGTAGCCGGAGAGCATGTAGAAGGTCAGCAGCAGGCCGCCGAGGGCCGAGCACAAGCCGCTGACGGCGTATACGGCGATCTTGGTGGAGCCCACCGGAAGACCCATCAGGCGCGCGGAGGACTCGTTGCCGCCCAGCGCGTACACGTTGCGGCCGAAGCGGGTGTGGTGCAGTACGACGAAGGCGGTCGCCAGCACGGCCAGGGCGATGACGACCGGGATGGAGACGAAGAGTCCTCCCGGGCCGTACAGCCGGGTCTGCGCGATGGCCGCCGTGGCGGGGTCGCTGATCGTGATCGATTCGGTGCTGATGGTGTAGCAGAGGCCGCGGGCGAGGAACATGCCGGCCAGGGTCACGATGAACGGCTGGATCTCGAAGGTGTGGATGATCCAGCCCATGAGCGTCCCGCTCGCGGCGCCGACCAGCAGGACCGGGGGAATGACGGTGGCCAGGGGCCAGCCGTGCGACTCGACCAGCCATGCGGTGAGCATGGTCGACAGGGCCACCATGGAGCCGACGGACAGATCGATGCCGCCGGTGAGGATGACGAAGGTCGCCCCGACCGCGACGACCAGGAGGAATCCGTTGTCGATCAGCAGGTTCAGTACGACTTGTGCGGAGAGGAAGCCCTCGTAGCGCACCGATCCGATGCTGAACATGCCCGCCAGCAGGACGGCCGTGACGATCAGCGGGATACGGGTGCGGGTGCGCGGGGACACCGTCGCGAAGGGGCGGGTCAGCTGCGCGGCGGCGGCCGCGATGCCGGTACTCATGCGCGTACCTCCTGCTGCTGCGGGGCGGCGCCCGCCGTGGTGTGCGATCGGGGGGTGCGCGTCCCGCGGCGGCGCAGGGCCTTGGCCCGGAAGACGGGGGACTGCACGAGACAGACGACGATGACGACGAAGGCCTTGAAGACGAGGGTGGTCTCGGGCGGGACGCCGAGGGTGTAGACGGTGGTGGACAGGGTCTGGATGATCAGGGCGCCCAGGACGGTGCCGCCGAGTGAGAAGCGTCCTCCGGTCAGGGCGGTGCCGCCGACGACGACGGCGAGGATCGCGTCGAGTTCGATCCACAGGCCGGCGTTGTTGCCGTCGGCACTGGAGACGTTGGAACTGATCATCAGTCCGGCGACGGCGGCGCACAGCGCGCTGAAGACGTAGACCAGGGCGAGCAGGCCGCCGGCGCGGATGCCGACCAGGCGGCTGGCGGCGGGGTTGCCGCCCACGGACTCGATCAGCATGCCGAGGGCGGTGCGCCGGGTGACGAAGGCGGTGAGCGCGACGAGGGCCGCGGCCAGGAGGACGGCGAAGGGGAGGGTCAGCCAGTAGCCGCCTCCGATCATCTTGTACGGGCCGCTGCTCACCGTGATGATCTGGCCGTCGGTGATCAGCTGGGCGACGCCGCGGCCCGCGACCATGAGGATGAGGGTGGCCACGATGGGCTGCACCCCCAGCCCGGACACCAGGAAGCCGTTGGCGAGGCCCAGCACGAGGGCGACGCCGAGGGCGAGGGCGACGGCCGTGAGCATGGTGGCGACGCTGCCGGGACGCGCGGCGGTGGAGATGTGCGCGCAGGCCACGGCCGCGGCGATGGCGACGGTGGACCCGACCGAGAGGTCGATGCCGCGGGTGGCGATGACGAGGGTCATCCCGAGTGCCACCAGGGTGAGGGGCGCGCCGAACTGGAGGATGTCGACGAGGCTGCCGTAGAGGTGGCCGTCGCGTACGCGGACGGAGAAGAAGTCGTGGTGGAAGGCGAGGTTGCCGAGGAGCAGGGCGAGGAGGACGAGCGTCGGCCACAGCAGGCGGTGGCCGGCCAGTCGTCTCCGGATCGCGCCGGCCGCCCCGGACGTGCCGGGCTGGGGGGTCATGAGTCCGCTCCGGTGGCGATGGTCGTGAGGATGCGCTCGGGTGTGACGGTGTCGTCGTTCCTGAGGGTGGCCACCATGCGGTGGTCGCGGAGCACGGCGATGCGGTGGCTCAGGCGCAGGACCTCTTCCAGTTCCGCCGAGATGAACAGCACGGCGGTGCCCTCGCCCGCCAGGCGGGCCACGAGCTTCTGGATCTCCGCCTTGGCCCCGATGTCGATGCCCCGGGTGGGTTCGTCGAGGATCAGGAGCCGGGGGTCGGTCAGCAGCCACCGCGCGAGGAGGACCTTCTGCTGGTTGCCTCCGCTGAGGTGGCGTACCTGCGCCTCCGGGTCGGCGGGGCGGATGTCCAGGGCCGTGATCCAGTTCCGCGCCAGTTCGTCCTGTGTGGCACGGGCCAGCGGCCTGGTCCAGCCGCGGGCCGCCTGCAGGGCGAGGACGATGTTCTCGCGGACCGTGAGCTCGCCCACCAGCCCCTCGGACTTGCGGTTCTCGGAGCAGAAGGCGATGCCCCGGACGATGGCGTGGCGGGGCGTGCGCAGGAGCACCTTCTCGCCCTCGATGCTCACGTCCCCGGCGTCCGCGCTGTCCGCGCCGAACAGGAGACGGGCCACCTCGGTGCGGCCCGAGCCCAGGAGGCCGGCCAGACCGATGACCTCACCGGCATGGATGTCGAGGTCGTACGGTTCGATCGAGCCCGTGCGGCTCAGCCGGCGCGCCCGGAGGAAGGGTTCGCCGGCCGCCCGTTCGGCCGCCGTCTCGTGGGCGCGGTCGGACAGCCGGTCGAGGGTGGCCAGTTCGCCGCCGATCATGCGTTGCACCAGTGTCACCGGGGTGAGTTCACCGATGGGGTACTCGCCTTCCAGGCGGCCGTTGCGCAGGATGGTGACGCGGTCGCAGAGGTCGAAGACCTGGTCGAGGAAGTGCGTGACGAACAGGATGGCCACACCGCGGTCGCGCAGGCGCCGTACCAGGGTGAAGAGCTGGGCGACCTCCTCCCGGTCCAGGCTGGAGGTGGGTTCGTCCAGGACGAGCACCTTCGCCGAGACGTCCACCGCCCGGACGATGGCGACCAGTTGCTGCACCGCCAGGGAGTGCGAACCGAGCAGACCGGTGACGTCGAGGTCGAGGTCCAGTTCCGTCAGCAGTTCCGCCGCCCGCCGGCGCATCGCGGACCAGTGGACGAGGCCGAACCGGCGCGGTTCGCGCCCGATGAGGATGTTCTCGGCGACCGAGATGTTCGGGCAGAGGTTGACCTCCTGGTAGACGGTGCTGATGCCGGCCTGCTGCGCCTGGAGGGGGTCCCCGAACGTGTGGGGCCGGCCGTCGACGAGGACGGTGCCGCCGTCGGCGGGGTGGACCCCGGTGAGCACCTTGATCAACGTGGACTTGCCGGCGCCGTTCTCGCCCATCAGGGCGTGCACCTCACCGGGGAAGAGCCGCAGGGCGACTCCGTCGAGGGCGAGCACCCCCGGGAACTGCTTGCGAATGCCCTGGGCTTCCAGGACCGGCGGCGGGCCGCCGGGGTCCGCGGGCCGCGGGGTGGACGGGGATGCCATCCGCCCTCCTCTCGTGGGTGGGGTGGTGGAGCGGGCTCCGGGGAGTGGAGGAGACACCGGGTCCGGCCTCCTCCGTCACCGGTCGTGCCGCGTCAGTACTTCCGGGACGGCAGCGCGGCCGCGGCCTTGTCCTGCGGGAAGACGCCTTCCTCGGTCTCGACGCGGGGCGGCACCTCCTCGCCCGCCGCGACCTTCTTGGCGAGCTCCATCAGCTGGTCGCCGAGCAGCGGGTTGCACTCCACCACGACGTTGATCTTGCCCTCGGTCATCGCGACGAAGGCGTCCTTGATGCCGTCGACCGAGATCACCTTGATGTCCGTCCCGGGCTTCTTGCCGGACTCCTCGATCGCCTGGATGGCGCCGAGGGCCATGTCGTCGTTGTGGGCGTAGAGGACGTCGATGTCCTTCTCGGACTTCAGGAACGCCTGCATGACCTCCTTGCCCTTGGCACGGGTGAAGTCGCCCGACTGCGAGGCGACGATCTTGAACTTGCCGTCGGCGCGGATGACGTCGGCGAAGCCGGCCTTGCGGTCGTTGGCGGGTGCGGAGCCCGTGGTGCCCTGGAGCTCGACGATGTTGACCGGGCCCTGCTCGTTCGCGTACGCGCCGGTCAGCCACTCCCCCGCGGACTTGCCCTCCTTGACGAAGTCCGAGCCCAGGAAGGTCTTGTAGAGGGTGGTGTCCTTGGTGTCCACGGCGCGGTCGGTGAGGATGACCGGGATGCCCGCGTCCTTGGCCTCCTTCAGCACGGTGTCCCAGCCGGACTCCACGACCGGCGAGAAGGCGATGACGTCGACCTTCTGCTGGATGAAGTTGCGGATCGCCTTGATCTGGTTCTCCTGCTTCTGCTGGGCGTCGGAGAACTTGAGGTCGATCCCGGCCTTCTTCGCCGCCTCCTGGACCGACTTGGTGTTGGCGGTGCGCCAGCCGCTCTCGGCTCCGACCTGGGCGAAGCCGAGCGTGATGGCGCCGCCGGAGCCCTTCTTGGCCCCCGGGGCGGAGGCGGAGCCGGGGTTCTCGGTGGAGCAGGCGGTCAACGCCGAGGAGGCGAGGAGGGCGGCGGCGAGGGCGAGGGCTGTTCTGCGAGCCATGTCGGGGGTCCTTTCGGGGTGCACGGAGGAGGCGGCGGCACACGACGGCCGGAATGGCCGGGGTGGGGTGGGGAGGGGAGGGGATCGGCAGGAGAGGGGGTCACCTGGGAAGGGGGCGCCGTCGCATTGTGAGCGCTAACAAGTCACGTTCTCAAGCCCCTTGCGTGCGTTACCTGTCCGTGACCATCCCGGCTCGGCCACAGGACGGGCTCCGGCTTTCCGCGATACCGTCCGACCCGCTGCCCTGGGCATGCCGCAACCCGCAGCACCGCCGGGCAGATCGACTCGCCCGTCCGGCGCGCGCGCAGGCCGCCACACCGACGAAGCTCGCACACGACCGCCCGGACCCCTTGCCTCACGGCATTGTTAGCGCTCACACTGCGGGGACCGCCGATCACGCGGGCCGACTGCCGTGATCGCGGTCGGGCAACCGCGTCCGCCGGGCCGCCCGCTGCCCTCCGACCCCATCGAAAGGCACTCCCTTGACGTCACCCCATCCCCCCGCGCCCACCCCGAGTCCCGAGGAACCGGAGCAGTACACGGTCGGCGTCGACTTCGGCACGCTGTCGGGCCGCGCCGTGGTGGTGCGGGTCCGCGACGGTCAGGAGCTGGCCGCGGCGGTCCACGCCTACCGGCACGGGGTCATCGACCGGCACCTGCCGCACGGCGGCGCGCCGCTGCCTCCGGACTGGGCCCTGCAACACCCGCAGGACTGGCGGGACGTGCTGTGCCGCGCCGTCCCGGAGGCGGTGGCGGCGGCCGGGGTGGATCCCGCCGCGGTGATCGGCATCGCCACCGACTTCACCGCGTGCACCGTGCTGCCCGCGCTGGCCGACGGAACGCCCCTCGCCGAGACCGGGCTCGCCGTACGGCCCCACGCGTGGCCCAAGCTGTGGAAGCACCACGCGGCCCAGCCGTACGCCGACCGGATCAACGAACTCGCCCACGCCCGCGGGGAGAAGTGGATCGCCCGCTACGGCGGGAGGATCTCCGCCGAGTGGCAGTTCGCGAAGGCCCTCCAGGTCCTGGAGGAGGATCCTCTCGTCTACGACACCTGCGCGCGGTGGATCGAGGCCGCCGACTGGATCGTGTGGCAGCTCACCGGAACCGAGTCCCGCAACGCCTGCACGGCCGGGTACAAGGGCATCCACCAGGACGGCGCCTACCCGAGCGAGGAGTACCTGGCCGCGCTGAACCCCCGGTTCGCCGACTTCGCGCGCACCCGCCTCGAATTCCCCCTCTCCGCGCTGGGCTCCCGAGTGGGCTCGCTGAGCACGGAGGCGGCGGCGTGGACGGGGCTGCCTCCCGGCATCGCCGTGGCCGCGGGCAACGTCGACGCCCATGTCACCGCGGCGGCGGCCCGGGCCGTCGAGGACGGGCAACTGCTCGCCATCATGGGCACCTCCACCTGCCACGTCGTGAACGCCCCCGTCCTCGCCGACGTCCCCGGCATCTGCGGTGTCGTCAACGGCGGGATCGTCGAGGGGACCTACGGCTACGAGGCCGGCCAGAGCGCCGTCGGCGACGTCTTCGCCTGGGTACTGGACCAGGGCGTCCCCGCGGAGTACCTCGCCGAGGCCGCCGACCGCGGCGAGGACCTGCACACCCTGCTGACCCGGAAGGCCGCCGGGCAGCCGGTCGGCGCCCACGGACTGGTCGCCCTCGACTGGCTGAACGGCAACCGTTCGGTCCTCGTCGACCACCACCTCTCCGGGGTCGTCGTGGGCCTCACCCTCGCGACCCGCCCCGAGGACGTCTACCGGGCGCTGCTCGAGGCGACCGCGTTCGGCACCCGCGTCATCGTGGAGGCGCTGGAGGCGGGCGGGGTACCGGTGCGCGAGTTCATCGTCGCCGGCGGACTGGCCAGGAACGAACTGCTGATGCAGATCTACTCCGACGTGCTGCGCCGCCCCGTCTCCCTCGCCGCGTCCGGCCAGGGACCCGCCCTGGGGTCGGCCATCCACGCCGCCGTGGCCGCCGGCGCCCACGCGGACGTACGCACGGCCACCGCCGCCATGGGCCGCCGGCGGCCCGCCGTCTACACGCCCGACGCCTCACGGGCCGACGCCTACGACGCCCTCTTCGCCGAATACCGGCTCCTGCACGACCACTTCGGCACCGGCGGCATGCTGCACCGGCTGAGGAGCATCCGCGACGCGGCCCGCACCGGGGGCTGACCCCTCGCCCCGCTGTCCGTCACCACTTCCCCGCGCGCCCGCCGCCCCCACCCCCGTGGCGGGACGTCACCTCCAGGAGTCCATGTGCCCAGCCGAACGTCTCCCGCCCAGGAAATCTGGTTCCTCACCGGCAGCCAAGGCCTGTACGGGGAGGAGACCCTGAAGCAGGTCGCCGAACAGTCACGGCGGATCGCCACCACCCTGGCCGGCGTCCCCGGCATTCCCGCCCGAGTCGTTTGGAAGGCGGTGCTGACCGGTGCCGACGCCATCCGCCGGACGTGTCTCGACGCGAACGCCGACGACCGGTGCGTCGGCCTGATCGCCTGGATGCACACCTTCTCGCCGGCCAAGATGTGGATCGCCGGACTGGACGCGCTGCGCAAGCCGCTGCTGCACCTCCACACCCAGTCGAACGTGGCCCTGCCCTGGGACACCATCGACATGGATTTCATGAACCTCAACCAAGCCGCGCACGGGGACCGGGAGTTCGGGCACGTCCAGGCCCGTCTCGGCGTACCCCGCAAGACCGTGGCCGGGCACGTCAGCGATCCGGTGACGACCGCACGCGTCGCGGTCTGGGCGCGGGCCGCCGCCGCGCGGACCGAACTGGCCACCCTCAAGGTCGCCCGGTTCGGCGACAACATGCGCGACGTCGCCGTCACCGAGGGCGACAAGGTCGAGGCCCAGCTGCGCTTCGGCGTCTCCGTCAACACCTACGGGGTCAACGACCTGGTGGAGGTCGTCGACGGCGCGGACGAGACCGACGTGACCTCCCTCGTCAAGGAGTACGCGGACCTGTACCACCTGGCGCCGGAACTGCGGCCGGGAGGAGAACGGCACGACGCGCTGCGTTACGCGGCCCGCATCGAAGCCGGTCTGCGCACCTTCCTCGAAGCGGGCGGCTTCGGCGCCTTCACCACCAACTTCGAGGACCTGGGAGGCCTGCGCCAGCTGCCCGGCCTCGCGGTCCAGCGGCTCATGGCCCAGGGCTACGGCTTCGGGGGCGAGGGCGACTGGAAGACCGCCACCCTGCTGCGCGCCCTCAAGGCGGCCGCCGCCGGGCTCCCGGGCGGCACCTCCTTCATGGAGGACTACACCTACGACATGACGCCCGGCGACCAACTCATCCTCGGGGCGCACATGCTGGAAGTCTGCCCCACCATCGCGGCCGACCGGCCCAGGTGCGAGGTCCACCCCCTCGGCATCGGCGGGCGGGAGGACCCGGTGCGCCTGGTCTTCGACGCGGCCCCCGGGCCGGGCGTGGTGGTGGGCCTCGCCGACCTCGGCGACCGGTTCCGTCTGATCGCGAACGACATCGACGTGGTGGCACCGCCCCGGCCGCTGCCCGCCCTGCCCGTCGCCCGCGCGGTCTGGCGGCCCCACCCCGACCTGCGGACCTCCACGGAATCCTGGCTGACGGCCGGAGGGCCGCACCACACCGTCCTCAGCACCGCCCTCACCTCCGACCACCTCGACGACCTGGCGGAGATGCTCCGCATGGAACTCGTCCTCATCGACGGGACCACCACCCCGAAGCGGTTCCGGCGTGAACTCCGCTGGAGCCAGGCGTACTACCGCCTGGCACAGGGACTGTGAACCCCGCGGCTGGGCTCCGCGGGCGGTGGAGGGCTCTTCGGTGACTCCGGATCCCCCTTTGCCGTCGGCGACCGGAGCGCGCGGCCCGGGGAGCGGATCCGGGCAGTGTGAGCGCCTGGGGCGGGGGCGGGCGGCTGCTGCCGGGCGGACGGCCGAGGAGACCGTGGGCGGCCCCTGACCGAGCTGCCGGCCGGACACCCGCCCGGCTCCCCCGGCGACGGCGGCCGCCGGACGACGAACGGCCTCCGCTGCCGCGCGTTGCCGGCCGTCCGTCCGAGCTGATCGGGCTGCCCGCCCACACCTCGGGGCTGACCTGCGTCGGGCTCGGCTTCGAGGCGACCGGCGCGTTGTGCGTCGAGCATCTGGCGGCGCTGGGCCACCAGGACGTCGCCGTCGTCGGCGAGGCCCCCTCGGTCTGCGAACGGCCCACAGGCTTCGCCGAGCGCACCCTCGACGGACTCCGTCCGCTCCGGGCCATCGACGGCTGACCGTCCCGTCTCCCCTCCGGGGGGACGGGACGCCCTCAGCCCAGGGGCAGGCGGGTGGGATCGGCGATGATGCGCCGTACGGTCGACCATGCCGCGCCCAGCACCGGCCCGCGCCGCCCCAGGGCGGAGGGGCGTACCGCTTCCGGGGCCCAGGGACGGACGGTGATCCGGGCGGCCAGTTCGGCGCGGACCGGCGGGAGGAGCCAGTCGGCGAGTTCCGCGTAGGCTCCGCCCAGGACGAGCGCGTCCGGGTCGATCAGGTTCACCGCCGAGGCGAGGGCGAGGCCGAGGGCCCGTCCCGCCCGGTCCAGGGCGCCCAGGGCCCGCGCGTCCCCGGCGGCCGCCCGCTCGGCCAGCAGGGTCACCGGATCGCCGGCGGAACCGAGCCCGGCCTCGCGCAGCACGGCGGCCCGGCCCGCGTACTGCTCCAGGCAGCCGCGTGCCCCGCAAGCGCAGCGGGGGCCCTCCGGGTGGACGGGCAGGTGGCCCAGTTCGCCGGCGAAGCCGCGGGCGCCCCGGAACAGCTGCCCGCCGATGACCAGTGCGGCCCCGATTCCGGCCTCGGCGGAGACGTGCACGAAGGTCTCGGCGGGGTTCCCCCGGTGCCACTGCTCGGCGAGCGCCCCCAGGTTGGCCTCGTTCTCCGGCTCGGGAACGGCCTCCGGGCCGGGCCAGTGGTCGGCGGGGCGGACCGCCTGCCAGCCGAGGTTGGGCGCGTTCTCGACCAGCCCGCCCGGCGCGTTGGGCACCACCCCCGGCACGGCCAGGACACGGCCCTCGACGCGCAGGCCGAGGGCGGCGGCCTCCGACTCCGCCTCGGCGCCCAGTGCGGCGGCCTCCGCCAGGACCCGCCCGGCCGGCCGGCCCGCGTTGGCCCGCTCGACCCGGCGCCACACCCGGGGTTCGCCGCGCAGGTCCACGACGCAGGCGGCGAGGTGGGTGACGCCGATCTCCAGGCCGAGGCCTGCGGGGCCCCGGTCGTTCAGGGCCAGTGCCCGGCCGGGGCGGCCGACGCGTCCGCTGGGCGCGGTCTCCGTCTCGGTCAGGGCTCCCCGGCCGATGAGCTCGTCGACCATGGAGGAGACGGCCGGCCTGGTCAGGCCCGTGTGCCCGGCGACGTCCGCCCGGGAGAGCGGGCCGTGCGCGGCGACCGCGCCGATCACCACCGCCAGGTTCTGCCGGCGCATCCCCTGCTGCGAGGCGGGCGCGGCCTCCGGGCTCCCGCTCGCCCTGCCGATCCCGGTCACGGGCCGACCCTCCTATCGCTGTGCCGGCGGGACTTCCTGCAAGGTCCGCGCCCGACGCAGCGTATCGGTGATCCGTTCGAGCGCGTCGTCGTCCCGGGGCACGGGCTCCAGCACCCGGCCCTCCGCGGTGCGCCAGCGGCGGGCGACCGCGTCGGCGGGCTCTCCGGTGAGCAGTGCGCCGGCCTGTGCGGCGGCCCCGAGCGCGACCGGTTCCGGGGCGTCGGGCAGTTGGACGGCCCGGCCGGACAGCCGCAGGACGGTCCGCTGCCAGGCCCTGCCGCGGGCGCCGCCGCCGATGAGCAGCAGTGGTTCGCCGGGGGCCGGCGTCTCGCCTCCGGCGCGCAGCACGTCGTCCAGGGCGACGAGCAGGGCGTGGGCGGCGCCGTCGTAGGCGGCCTGGAGCAGCTGTCCCGGTGTGGTGTCGTGACGCAGGCCGTGGACGAGGCCGGAGGCGCCGGGGAGGTCGGGGGTGCGTTCGCCGTCCAGGTACGGGAGCACCACCACCGTGCCGCCTCGCTGGACGTCCTCGCGGTCGCGGCCGAGGAGGGCGGCGAAGCGGTCGACGGCGAGGGTGCAGTTGAGCGTGCAGGCGAGCGGCAGCCAGCCGCCGAGGGCATCGGCGAAGCCCGCTACGGTCCCGCTCGGGTCGGCGGGCCGGCTCCGGCCGACGGCGTAGACGGTGCCGGAGGTGCCGAGGCTGAGCACCGCCCGTCCGGGCGTCAGGCCGAGCCCGAGGGCGGCGGCCATGTTGTCTCCGGTTCCGGTGGCCACGAGCGCGCCTTCGCGCAGCGGCATCCCGGCCCGGACGACGCCTGCCCGGGCGCCCGGGGGGAGGACCCGGGGCAGCAGCCGGGGGTCGAGGCCGATCCGGCCGAGGATGTCCCGGTCGTAGCCGTCCGGGCCCCACCAGCCGGTTCCCGACGCGTCACCGCGGTCGGTCACCGCCTCCCCGGTCAGCCGCTCCGTGAGGTAGTCGTGGGGAAGCCGGACGGCGGCCACGCGGTCGGCGGCGGCGGGCTCGTGGGCGCGCAGCCAGGCCCATTTGGCGGCGGTGAAGGCGGCCGTCGGGACGCTGCCGGTGCGGTGGGCGAGTTCGGCCGTCCCGAACGAGGCGCCGAGTGCCGCGGCCTGCGGGGCGGAGCGTACGTCGTTCCACAGCAGTGCCGGGCGCACCGGCCGGCCGGCCGCGTCGAGGGTGACCAGGCCGTGCTGCTGGCCGGCGATCGAGCACGCGGCGGCGCGGTCGGCCCACCCCGTGGCCGCCAGGGCCTCGCCGAGCGCCCGCCACCACCGTTCGGGGTCGCTCTCGCGTCCGGCGCCCGCGCTGACCGTGTGCGGGGCGCGGCCCTCGCCCAGGACGGCACCGGAGTCCAGGTCGACGGCGAGGGCCTTGGTGGACTGGGTGGAGCTGTCGACACCGATCACGACACGCTGAGCGGACATGCGTTCCTCCGGTGGGGTTCCTTCTGGCGTCTCGGCATACTAATTTGTTTTCCGCCATAACAAATAGCCCTCGGTATGGATCCGGAGCGCCCCATGACCAGCGACCCGCTCGTCCCCACTCCCGCGCACAGGTTCACCTTCGGCCTGTGGACCGTCGGCTGGCAGGGCCGGGACCCCTTCGGCGACGCCACCCGGCCCGCCCTCGACCCGGTCGAGGCCGTGCAGCGGCTGGCCGAGCTCGGCGCCTACGGCGTCACCTTCCACGACGACGACCTGATCCCCTTCGGCGCCGGCGACTCCGCCCGCGAGCAGGCGGTCAAGCGCTTCCGCACCGCACTGGACACGGCCGGGCTGAAGGTGCCGATGGCCACCACCAACCTGTTCACCCATCCGGTGTTCAAGGACGGCGCGTTCACCGCCAACGACCGGGGCGTACGCCGCTACGCGCTGCGCAAGACGATCCGCAACATCGACCTGGCCGTGGAACTCGGCGCCTCCGTGTACGTCGCCTGGGGCGGCCGCGAGGGCGCGGAGTCGGGCGCGGCCAAGGACGTCCGCACGGCGCTGGACCGGCTCAAGGAGGCCTTCGACCTGCTCGGCGAGTACGTCGAGACCCAGGGCTACGATCTGCGCTTCGCCATCGAGCCGAAGCCCAACGAGCCGCGCGGCGACATCCTGCTGCCCACCATCGGCCACGCCCTGGCCTTCATCAACGAGCTGGAGCGGCCCGACCGGGTCGGCCTCAATCCGGAGGTCGGCCACGAGCAGATGGCCGGGCTGAACTTCCCGCACGGCATCGCCCAGGCCCTGTGGCACGGCAAGCTGTTCCACATCGACCTCAACGGCCAGTCCGGCATCAAGTACGACCAGGACCTGCGCTTCGGCGCGGGCGACCTGCGCCAGGCCTTCTGGCTGGTCGACCTGCTGGAGTCGGCCGGATACGACGGCCCCCGCCACTTCGACTTCAAGCCGCCGCGCACCGAGGACTCCGCCGGGGTGTGGGCCTCGGCCGCCGCCTGCATGCGCAACTACCTGCTGCTGGCGGAGCGTTCCCGCGCCTTCCGGGCCGATCCGGACGTACGGGCCGCCCTCGACGCCTCCCGGCTGCCCGAGCTCGCCCTGCCCACCGCCGAGGACGGCCTGGCCGGCCTGCTGGCCGACCGTTCCGCCTTCGACGGGTTCGACGCCGGGGCCGCCGCCCGCCGCGGCATGGCCTTCGAGCACCTGGACCAGCTCGCCCTCGAACACCTCCTCGGCGCCCGCTGAGGCGCGGCGCCCGGGAGCCGGGCCGTGCGTGCCACGGCCCGGCCGGGTCGGCACCCGCCCGCCCGCGGTGAACTCCCGCCGCCACGCCGTGAGGCGTCCACCCGCAGCGCCGGCTCACCCGCGCTGAGCCCGATCCCACCGCGCCGTCCCGGTGCACCTTCCCGGCGTCGGGTCTCGCGCCGGGCGGCGCGTACTCCGGCCCCTGCGGCACCGGACCGGCGTGGCGGGCGTGCAGTTCGCGCAGCAGCTCGGTGAGCGCGTCCGGGACGACGGGCCGGCCCATGGCGGTGTGCCGCGCCCGGTACGGGTCCCGCTCGGTGACCCCGGTGTCCACGGCGGTGCGCAGCGCAGCCCCGGGTCCTCGGCGCGGTGGGGCGCTGCGGCTGCGGGCCATCGGGCGGTAGAAGCGGTAGGAGTCGACGCCGAGGAAGTCCGGCGGGGCGCCGACCAGCTCCAGGACGGCCGCCGGCCGCCGGGGGCCGCCGGCGAGCCCGGCCCGCCCGGGTCTCGGCCTCGTGGCGCGGGGTAGCGTCCGGCGGGGAGCGGCTCGGTAAAAAAAGCGGCCGGCTCGGCGGGCTCAACGGCGGGGCGCGGGCCCCACACTGCGGCGCAGCACGATCTCGGGCGCGATCCGCACGTGGGTGCGGGCGTGCGCGACGCCCACCAGCTCCTCGACGAGCAGTTCCAGGGCCCGGCGGCCCAGCTCGGCGAAGTCCTGCCGCACGGTGGTCAGGGGCGGCGTGAAGTAGGCCGCCTCGGGAATGTCGTCGAAGCCCACGACGCCGATGTCGCCCGGAATCGACCGGCCGGCCTCGTGCAGGGCGCGCAACAGGCCCAGGGCCATGTGGTCGTTGGCGCAGAAGACGGCGGTGACGTCGCTCAGCCCTGCGATCCGCAGGCCCGCCCGGTAGCCGGAGCGTGCGCTCCAGTCGCCGCGCTCGACAGGCGGCACGGGGGCCCCGGCAGCCTCCAGCGTGCCGCGCCAGCCCTCCTCGCGGTCCTGGCTCTCCAGCCAGCCGGCCGGGCCGGCGAGGTGGTGCACGGTCCGGTGGCCCAGCTGGAGCAGGTGCCGGGTCGCGGCTTCGGCACCGGAGCGGTTGTCCACGGAGACCATGGGAACCCGCGCACGGCTGCCCGATCCGACCGCGACGACCGGCACGGAGCTGGAGAGCCCGGCCACCGCGCTGACGGCGGAGATCTGGGGCGCGATCACGACGACGCCTTCCACGCCCTGGTCGCGGAGCCGGTCGACGGCCTCCTGGACCGAGCGGCCGTCCAGGGAACGCAGGCTGGTGACGCTGACGGAATACCCCGCGCCGCGCGCGGCCCGCTCGATGCCGTCCAGCATCGAGGCGGGGCCGTAGAGGGTCGAGCCGAAGCTGACCACCCCGAGGTTCTGCGAGCGGCGGGTGACCAGGGCCCGGGCAGCGGAGTTCGGGCGGTAGTCCAGCTCCCGGATGGCGGCGAGCACCCGGTCCCGGGTGCCGGGCCGTACGTGCGGGGCGCCGTTGAGCACCCGTGACACCGTCTGGTGGGACACGCCGGCCAGTTTGGCCACGTCCGCCATCACGGGGTGGCGCTGCCCGGTCCCGGCACCGTCGGCTCCCACTCGCACTCCCTCCTCGACTGCGGGCCACGGTACGCCACCGCCCCCCGCCGAAGGCCACGCGGGCGCCGGCGAACGCGGGGGCCGGTGCGCGGACGCCCCGCCGCGGAGCCCGGCCGCCTGCTCCTCCGTCACCCGACGGTGATCCGGACACGGCCCTTGACGACGCTCTTGTGAGCGTTAACACTCAGGTATCGCCAGGCCGGAGCCGCAGCAACCGGACTTCGCCGAGGGCGAGGAAACCACTCCCCGGCCGGTCCTGCCCGACCGCTCCCGGCCGCCCAGCCGGGTCGCAGCGTGCCGGTCGCGCACCACCACTGGAGGAACTGTGCGGAAGCTTTCGGCGAGCCTTGCCACCGTGGGTCTGACACTGTCGCTGGCGGCCTGCGGCCAGAGCGCCAACGGAGCGGGCGACGGCGGGGCCGGCGGGAACGCCAAAGGCGGCCTCGTCGGCATCGCGATGCCGACCAAGTCGTCGGAGCGCTGGATCAACGACGGCACCAACATGGCCAAGGAGTTCCAGGCCAAGGGCTACAAGACGGACCTCCAGTACGGGGACAACGTCGTGGAGAACCAGGTGTCCCAGGTGGAGAACATGATCACCAAGGGGGCCAGACTGCTGGTGATCGCCCCCATCGACGGTTCCTCGCTCACCAACGTGCTGCAGAAGGCCGCCGACGCGCACGTCCCCGTCATCTCCTACGACCGGCTGATCCGCGGCACGGGGAACGTCGACTACTACGCGACCTTCGACAACTACAAGGTCGGTGTCCTGCAGGGCGGTTACATCGTCGACAAGCTCGGCCTCAAGGACGGCAAGGGCCCGTTCAACATCGAGCTGTTCGCCGGCTCACCGGACGACAACAACGCCAACTTCTTCTTCAACGGGGCCATGAGCGTCCTCAAGCCGTACGTCGACGAGAAGAAGCTGGTCGTGCAGAGCGGCCAGACCTCGTTCAGCCAGATCGCCACCCTGCGCTGGGACGGCGGTCTCGCCCAGTCCCGGATGGACAACCTGCTGAGCAAGTCGTACACCGCCGCCCCCGTCGACGCCGTGCTCTCGCCGTACGACGGCATCTCGATCGGCATCATCTCCTCGCTCAAGGGCGTCGGCTACGGCACCGGCCGGCCCCTGCCCGTCGTCACGGGCCAGGACGCCGAACTGGCTTCGGTGAAATCGATCATCGCGGGCGAACAGACCCAGACCGTCTACAAGGACACCCGTCAACTGGCGAAGGCGGCGGTCCAGATGGGCGATGCCCTGCTGACCGGCGGCAAGCCCGAGGTCAACGACACCACCCAGTACGACAACGGGGTCAAGACCGTCCCGGCCCAGCTGCTCCAGCCGGTCAGCGTCGACAAGGACAACTACCGGAAGGTCCTGGTGGACAGCGGCCAGTACACCGCGGACCAGCTCAAGTAGCCCTCGGGCCCCGCCCAGGGGACCCGAGCCGAACCGGCGGCGCGACGCCCGGGCCATCGCCCCGCACCCGCACGCGCACCGCCCCGAACGATACGGATGCACAGCCATGGCCGGACCCGTTCTCGAAATGCGTTCGATCAGCAAGTCGTTCCCCGGTGTCAAGGCGCTCTCCGAGGTCAACCTGACCGTGGCCGCGGGTGAGGTGCACGCCCTCTGCGGCGAGAACGGCGCCGGCAAGTCCACCCTGATGAAGGTCCTCAGCGGGGTCCACCCGCACGGCAGCTACCAGGGCGAGATCCGCTTCGAGGGCCGTCCCTGCCGGTTCCGGGGCATCCGGGCCAGCGAGCGGCAGGGCATCGTGATCATCCACCAGGAACTCGCGCTCGTGCCCCACCTGTCCATCGCCGAGAACATCTTCCTGGGCAACGAGCACGCCACCCGGGGTTTCATCAGCTGGCACCGAACGCTGACCCACGCCGCCGAACTGATCGGGCGGGTCGGACTCGACGAGAGCCCGCACACCCGGATCACCGACCTCGGCGTCGGCAAACAGCAGTTGGTCGAGATCGCCAAAGCCCTCGCCAAGGACGTCAAGCTGCTCATCCTGGACGAGCCGACGGCCGCGCTGAACGACGAGGACAGCCGCAAGCTGCTCGACCTCATCCTGGGACTCAAGGCGCAGGGCATCGCCTGCGTCCTCATCTCGCACAAGCTGAACGAGATCGCCCGGGTCGCGGACGCCGTCACCATCCTGCGCGACGGCCGGACCATCGAGACCCTCACCATCGGGTCCGAGGGCATCTCCGAGGAGCGGATCATCCGCGGCATGGTCGGCCGCGACCTGGAACACCGCTACCCCGAGCGCACCCCGGCGATCGGCGAGGTCGCCTTCGAGATCGAGGACTGGAGCGTCCTGCACCCGGTCGACCAGCGGCGGAGGGTGGTCGACCGCGCCTCGCTGAACGTCCGCCGCGGGGAGATCGTCGGCATCGCCGGCCTCATGGGCGCCGGCCGCACCGAACTGGCCATGAGCGTCTTCGGCCGCTCGTACGGACGGTGGACCGGCGGCCGCGTACGGCTGCACGGCCGGGAGATCCGAACCCGGACGGTGCCGGAGGCGATCGGGCACGGCCTCGCGTACGTGACCGAGGACCGCAAGCAGCTCGGCCTCGACCTCAACGACGACATCAGCCGGAACATCTCGCTGAGCGCCCTCGGCAAGGTCGCCCGGCGGGGCTGGGTCGACCGGCACGAGGAGACCCGGATCGCCGAATCGTTCCGGCGGAGCATGAACATCAAGGCTCCCTCGGTGTTCGCGCAGACCGGCAAGCTCAGCGGCGGCAACCAGCAGAAGGTCGTCCTCAGCAAGTGGATCTTCTCCGGGCCGGAGGTGCTGATCCTCGACGAACCCACCCGGGGCATCGACATCGGCGCCAAGGCGGAGATCTACGGCGTCATCGCCGGACTCGCCGACCAGGGCAAGCCGGTCCTCGTCATCTCCTCCGAACTCCCCGAGCTCCTCGGCCTGTGCGACCGCGTCTACACCATGGCCGAAGGCCGGATCACCGGTGAGGTGCCCCGCGCGGAGGCCACCCAGGAATCCCTCATGCGGCTCATGACCATGAGCGCGGCATACCCCGACAAGCAGGTGTGAGGCATGGCGCAGACCGAGACCACCCCAGACACCAAGCCCGGCGTCCCGCGGACCGGCCGACGGCCGTCGGCCGGTGCCGCACTGGCCCGAGCGCTGCGCGGCAACCTGCGCCAGTACGGGATGCTGCTCGCGCTGGCGCTGATCGTGCTGCTGTTCCAGATCTGGACGGGCGGAATCCTGCTCCAGCCGCTCAACATCACCAATCTGATCCAGCAGAACGGCTACATCCTCATCCTGGCGATCGGCATGATGATCGTCATCATCTGCGGGCACATCGACCTGTCGGTCGGCTCGCTCGCCGCCTTCGTCGGGGCGGCCGCGGCGGTGATGATGGTCGAGCACGAGATGCCGTGGCCCGTGGCGGTGGTGGTCTCGCTGCTGATCGGGGCCCTGGCCGGGGCCTGGCAGGGGTTCTGGATCGCCCATCTCGGGATCCCGTCGTTCATCGTCACGCTGGCCGGCATGCTGCTGTTCCGCGGCGGCACCCAGATCCTCCTGCACGGCCAGTCGGTGGCGCCGTTCCCCAAGGGCTTCCAGAACATCAGCAGCGGGTTCCTCCCCGCGGCCGGCCCCCACACCGACTACCACAACCTCACCCTGCTGCTGGGCCTCGTGGTGCTGGCCGTCACGGTCCTCCAGGAGGTGCGCGGACGGCGGCGGGCCGCGTCGTACGGGCTGGAACCGCTTCCGCGCGGGCTGTTCCTGCTGAAGCTCGGCGCGATCGCGGCGGCCGTGGTGGCCTTCACGCTGCTGCTGGCCAGCTACCACGGGGTGCCGGTGGTCCTGCTGATCTTCGGCGTCCTGCTGGTCGGCTTCGGGTACGTGATGCGCAACTCGGTCCTCGGCCGGCACACCTACGCCATCGGCGGCAACGAGGCGGCGGCGAGGCTGTCCGGGGTGAAGAGCAAGCGGGTCGTCTTCCTGGCCTTCGTGAACATGGGAGTCCTCGCGGCCCTGGCCGGACTGGTCTTCGCGGCGCGGCTCAACGCCGGCACGCCGCAGGCCGGCATCAACTTCGAGCTGGAGGCCATCGCCGCCGCCTTCATCGGCGGTGCCTCCGCGAGCGGCGGTGTGGGGACCGTCCTCGGTGCGCTCACCGGCGGTCTGGTGCTGGGCGTACTGAACAACGGGATGTCACTGGTGGGCGTGGGTACCGACTACCAGCAGGTGATCAAGGGCCTGGTGCTGCTCGCGGCCGTCGGCTTCGACGTCTACAACAAGCGCAAGGCCGGATCCTGACCGGGCCCCGGCAGACCACGCCTTCCCCGGCGCGGCCTGCCGGGGGCTCGGCGCCCCGCGGCTGAGCGGCCCCGGATCAGGCGTCAGAGGTCTTTCGGGTCCCGTCGTTCCAGGGGGTCGAGGGCGGGGCCCTGGAGGACCTCGCCGTCGATGCCGAAGCGGGAGCCGTGGCAGGGGCACTCCCACGTCCGTTCCGCGTTGTTGAAGGCGACGAGGCAGCCGAGGTGGGTGCAGACGGCGGACACCGCGTGCAGTTCCCCCTGGTCGTCGCGGTGTACGGCGCACGGCCCGCCGTCGGCTCGGACGACCGTGGCCTCACCGGGCCGCAGCGCGCCGACCGGGCCGCCCGTACCGTCGCCCATGGCCTTCAGCCGGTCCATGACGAAGTGCTTCCCGACGTCCCACTGTGCCTTCAGGAACTCGGGGGCCGACCGGAGGGCGGGGCCGAAGCGGCGGGGGTCGTAGAGTCCGGACCACGGGTCCTCGTCGCGGGTGGCGAGGGAAGCGATGAGCTGCCCGGCCAGCACTCCGCCGGTCATGCCCCACCCGGCGAATCCGGTGGCGACGTAGACGTGGTCGCCGTCGGAGCCCCAGCGGCCGATGAGGGGCAGCGTGTCGGTGGAGCTGTTGTCCTGTGCCGCCCACCGGTGCGTGATCGGCACACCGGGGAAGTACCGCTCGGTCCACGCTTGCAGGCGGGCGTACCGCTCCGCCGTGTCCTGTCCGGTGCCCGGGGTGAAGGCCTCTCCGCCGACGATCAGGAGCCGGCCGCCGTCCGCGAGGGGCGCGGTGCGCACGGACCGCGTGGCGTCTTCCCTGGTGATGTACATGCCGTCCGGGTCCTGGCTCGCGGGCAAGGGCCCCGCGATGACCAGGTCGCGTCGCTGGGTGAGCCGGGTGGCGAGCAAGGCGTGGTCGAAGACCGGGTGGTGGGTCGCGATGACCACGTGCCGGGCGGTGACGGTGGTCCCGGAGGAGGTCGTGACGCGGCACGGATCGCCCCCGTCGAGGCCGGTGACACGGGTGTGCTCGTACAGCCGCCCACCCCGCGCGACGAGGTCCTCGACGAGACCGCGGAGGTATCCGAGGGGGTGGAACTGCGCCTGGTCCCCGAGCGTGACGGCGCCCGCGACCGGATACGGCAGACCGGTCTCGGTGACGAAGGAGGCGTCGAGACCGGCCGCCCGGGCGGCTTCGGCCTCCGCCCGCAGCGCCTCGACGCCGTCGGGCCGCTCGCAGTAGGTGACGGCGGGGCGGCGTTCCAGGTCACAATCGATGCCGAGGTCCCGGACCACCTCGAAGACGTGGCGCAGCGCGGCGCTCTGGGAGGTGGCGTAACGGCGGGCGGCGTCCTCCCCGTGCCTGCTGCGCAGCGTGTCGTAGACGCCGGGGTGCAGGGCGGTGAGCTTTCCGGTGGTGTGGCCCGTCACGCCTGCCGCGAGGCGGTCGGCCTCCAGCACGACGACGCTCAGCCCGGTGCGGGCGAGTTCCCAGGCGACGCTGAGGCCGGCGATGCCGGCGCCGATGACGGCCGCGTCCGCCTCGGTGGGGGTCGACAGGGGGGCGAAGGCGGGCATCTCGGCCGTCTGCATCCAGAACGACCGGCCCGGGGAGGGGCGTGGATTCATGTCCGGCGCCTGCCCAGGGAGTCGCGTCGCAATGCGCGGTCCGTGCGTTGGCCGGCGAGCTCCTCGTAGAGCGAGGCGTACGCCGCCGCCATGCGCGAGGTGTCGAACCGGTCGAGCACCCGCGCCCGGCAGTCGCGGGGGGAAAGCCGGCTGACGTTGCGGATGGCGTCCGGCAGCTCGGCCGGGTCGTCGCACACGAAGCCCGTCACCCCGTGGTCGACGATCTCGGGTACGGATCCCCGCCGCAGCGCCACGACGGGGGTGCCGCATGCCATGGCTTCGATCATCACCATGCCGAAGGGCTCTTCCCAGCAGATCGGGAAGAGCAGGCACTGGGCCTCGGCGAGCAGCTCGCGCTTGGCCGCCTGGTCCAGCTCGCCCACCCATTCGGCGTCCTCGCCCAGGCGGGGCAGGACCTCGTTCCTGAAGTACGGCTCCTCGTCCGGGTCGTTGCACTTGCCGGCGATGGTGATCGCCTTCCCGGCCCGGCGGGCGGCGTCGATGGCGAGGTGGACGCCCTTCTCGGCGGCGATCCGGCCGAGGAAGGCCACGCGGTCGCCCTTGCGCTCGCGGTAGGGGTGGTCGAGGGTGCGGACGGCGTTGTGGACCTGCCCGGCCCAGGGGAGGCCGGGGGCCTGCTCCTGCTGGGCGCGGGAGATCGCCACCAGGCTCACCGAGCCGGCCAGCGCCTGGTAGTAGTCCCCGAGCTCGCCGGAGACGGGGCCGTGCGCGGTCACCACGGTGGGCACGGGCCGCTGACCCGCCTGGAGCGGTCCGGCGGTGCTGTGGTCGTGGATGATGTCCGGCTGAAGGGTGCGGAGCACCTGTGCCGCGCGCGCCGCGTGCAGCACCTCCGGTCCGGCCCTCCCCAGCCGTGTGTCTCCCCGGGGCATGGTGTCGGTGGCGATGAAATCGGCCTTGGTCCCGTTGAGGCCCACTCCGATGACGGTCACCTTGTGGCCCAGCTCCACCAGGCCGTCGACCAGGTCGGCGCACATCGACTCGATGCCCCCGTAGGCGGCGGGCGGAAGCTGGAACCAGGGCGTGGAAACGATGGCGATGTCCAGAGGACGGTTCATGAGCTACTCCCCCCTGCGGACCCCGCGGGCCCGGAGTGGTCTGCGTGGTCCGTGTGGCCTGCGTGGTCCGTGTGCGCTGCATGGTCTGGGTGCGCTGAGTGGCCTGTGTGGCCTGCGGCGCCACCGGCCGGGGGCGGGCCCGTCGGCGCCCTCCGGTGGCTCGGCGCCGCGGCGAGCGGCTTGCGCGGCTGCAGGATGACCTCCACGTCGTCGGCGAGGCCCTCCAGACGGGTCGAGGGTCCGTCCACCCACAGCTCCGCACGGCCGCCGGCGAGCGGCAGGTTGTGCACGTGGAGGCGGCCGTAGCGCTGGGGCCAGGCCGGGGCCACCCACACCTGCCGGTGCGACATCCACGGGTCCAGCCGCAGCAGCGCCCGCATGAGCTGGACCGGGGCCGCGGCCGCCCAGGCCTGCGGGGAGCAGGAGGTCGGGTACGGCAGCGGTGCCTCGTACTCACTGCGGTCGAAGCCGCAGAAGAGCTCGGGCAGCCTGCCGCCGAACGCCTCCGCGGCGTCCAGGATGCCGGTCGCCACGCGCTGGGCCTCCTCCACGAAGCCGTAGCGCATCAGGCCGGTCGCGACGATGGCGTTGTCGTGCGGCCAGACCGAGCCGTTGTGGTAGCTCATCGGGTTGTAGGCGCCCATGGAGGAAGCGAGGGTACGGACCCCCCAGCCGGTGAACATCTCCGGCGACAGCAGCCGTTCCGCCACCCGGGCCGCCTTGTCCTCGTCGACGATCCCGGTCCACAGGCAGTGCCCCATGTTGGAGGCCAGCGAGTCGATGGGACGTTTGTCCCGGTCGAGGCCGATGGCGAACCATCCCCGGTCGGGCAGCCAGAACTGTTCGTTGAACGCCTCCTTCAGCGCGGCGGCCCGCCGCGCCCAGTGTTCGACCGCGGCCGTGTCCCCGGCCTCGTGCGCGAAGTGCGACCGCACCACGTACGCCGCGTACACGTAGGCCTGCACCTCGCACAGGGCGATCGGTGACTCGGCGAGGCGGCCGTCGGCGAAGTTGACGCCGTCGAAGGAGTCCTTCCAGCCCTGGTTGAGCAGGCCGTCGTCCGTCATCCGGTGGTATTCGACGAAGCCGTCGCCGTCCCGGTCGCCGTACCGCTCGATCCACTCCAGCGCCCGGTCGGCATGGGGCAGGAGCGCGTCGACCGCCGCCGGTGCGATCCCCCAGCGCCGCAGCTCGCCCAGCATCACCACGAACAGCGGGGTCGCGTCGGCGGTGCCGTAGTACACGCTGCCGCCGCCTCGGGCCAGCGGGAAGTCCAGACCGAACCGGGTCTCGTGCAGGATCCGTCCCGGCTGCTCCTCCGTGCGGGGATCGACGGTGCGGCCCTGCGCGCGGGCCAGGGTCTGCAAGGTACCCAGGGCCAGGCTCGGGTCCAGGGGCAGCGCCATGTAGGAGGCCAGCAGGGAGTCACGTCCGAAGAGCGCCATGAACCAGGGTGCGCCGGCCGCGACGGCCACGTTCTCCGGGTGCTGCGGGTCGAAGATCCGCAGCGCGCCGAGGTCCTCCACGCTGCGCCGCAGCGTCCGCCGGAGCTCGGGGTCCTCGATCTCCCCGACGCGCGGGGCGCCCTCGCGCCACGCCCGCATCCGCCGCGCGGGGGAGGATTCGCCCACCTCCGCTCCCGTCGGGAACGTGCCGGTGATCAGTTGCCCGTCGATGCTCGGCTGGACCAGGACGGTCGTACGCCAGTCGCCGTGGGCGGGGAGGCTGACGCCGAAGTCCAGGCCGTCCGGCCGGGCCCGGGCACCGGTGGCCTCCACGTGCACCCCGCGCCGCGCCTCTCCCGCGAGGAGCGCGAGGGTGAGGCCGGAGCCGTCCGGCGAGGCGGTGACCTCGCCACGGGACTGCACCCGGTTCTCCTTCACGTCGAACAGGTCGGCGAAGTCGGCGCCCACGTGCAGGGAGAGCACGAGTGACACCGGCCGGTTGCCGAGGTTCCGCAGGTGGAGGTCCTCCCGCATGCCGTCACCGACGTACCGCCGGCGTTCCAGCAGCACTTCGGTCTCCGAGCCCCTCGGGGGGACGCGGGCCACGAACGTCGTGCTGTACGGGTCCCCGGACAGGACCGTGAGCTCGTGCGGGAGGCGGTCGTCCAGTCGCAGCCGCCAGTCGGAGATGATGCGGGTGTCGCGGAAGAACAGCCCCTGCGGGGAGTCCGCCTCCATGTCCCCTGACGTTCCGGAGACGCAGAACGTCGGCCCCTCGACCAGCGTCACCGTGGCTGTGGTGTGCACTGCGGGTTCGTGCTCGACGATCGTGTCGAATCCCGCGCTCATGCTTCCTCCTGATGGCTGAAGCCCATGGCCCCCGCCGTAGCGTCGGCCCGCGCCGCTCAGGGCGGGGTGACGTCCGTCAGCCCCGTGGCAGACGTAGGGATCGGTCAAGTCGTACCGCACGGAGCCGGGCCTCACCCAGGCAGCGCGACCGGGCAGGGGAACTCGTCCACCACCTGGGCCAACGCCTCGGAGGCTCCTGCGGGCGGCCCACAGGAATGCCGGCCGGCCCCGGGTGTTCTTACTGGTAGGGAGTATGGCGGCCGGTCGGGGGCGGTCGCCGCGGCCGCGTTCGCGCGCGGGAGGGTGCCGTGGAGTGGTTCACGGATACCGACTACTGGCTGGGCCGTCTGGTGTTCCAGCGGGGTCTGGCCGTCCTGTATCTGGTGGCCTTCCTCAGCTCGGTGCACCAGTACCGGGCGCTCATCGGCGAACGCGGGCTGCTGCCGGTGCCACGCTTCCTGGCCGCCACCACGTTCCGGCGGACCCCGTCCGTCTTCCACCTCCACTACTCGGACCGTTTCTTCGCGGTCGTCGCGTGGACGGGGGTGGCGCTCTCCGCCGCGCTGGCCGCGGGGGCGGCGGACCGGGTGCCCCTGTGGGCCGCGATGGCGATGTGGGCGGTCCTGTGGGTGCTGTACCTGTCCATCGTGAACGTCGGGCAGACCTGGTACGCGTTCATGTGGGAGTCGCTGCTGCTGGAGGCGGGCTTCCTGGCCGTCTTCCTCGGCAACGAGCGCACCGCGCCGCCCGTCCTGGTCCTGTTCCTGCTGCGCTGGCTGCTCTTCCGGCTGGAGTTCGGAGCGGGACTGATCAAGCTGCGCGGGGACTCCTGCTGGCGCGACCTGACCTGCCTGTACCACCACCACGAGACGCAGCCGATGCCGGGACCGCTCAGCCGGTTCTTCCACCACCTGCCCGGGCCGCTGCACCGGGTCGAGGTGGCGGGCAATCACGTGGCGCAGCTGCTGGCACCGGTGCTGCTGTTCGCGCCGCAGCCGGTCGCGAGCGTGGCCGCGGGCTTCGTCGTCGTGACCCAGCTGTGGCTCGTGGCGTCCGGCAACTTCGCCTGGCTCAACTGGCTGGCCGTCCTCCTCGCGCTGTCCGCCGTGGACGGCGGACGGGCGGCCGACGTGCTCCCCCTGCCGGAGCCTCCCGCCCTCGCCGCCCCACCGGGGTGGTACCAGGGCCTGGTCATCGCCGTCACCGCCCTGGTGGCCGTGCTCAGCTACTGGCCGGTGCGCAACATGCTCTCGCGGCACCAGGTGATGAACTCCTCGTTCAATGCCTTCCACCTGGTCAACACCTACGGAGCCTTCGGCAGCGTCAGCAGGATCCGCCTGGAGGTGGTGATCGAGGGGACGGACGAGCCCGCGATCACGGCGGACACGCGGTGGAAGGAGTACGGCTTCCGGGGCAAGCCCGGTGACGTCCGCCGGCGGCCGCCGCAGGTGGCCCCCTACCACCTGCGGCTCGACTGGCTCCTGTGGTTCGCCGCGCTCTCGCCCACGTACGCCCGCACCTGGTTCGGGCCACTCCTCGGCAAGCTCCTCGACAACGATCCGGCGGTCCTCAAGCTGCTCAGGGACAACCCCTTCCCCACCGCTCCCCCCACCCATCTGCGCGCCCGGCTCTACCACTACCGCTTCACCAGCCGACGGGAACGGCGTGCCACCGGCGCCTGGTGGCAGCGCGGCCTGGTGGCCGAGTACGTCCCCCCGGTGACCAGGGCCGACTGAGCGGCGCGGCGGGACTCGTCCCTGCGGTCCGCGGGGTCAGCGGTCGCCCGGGCCGGCCGAGGAGCCGCTCCGGCCGTCACTGCGGCGGGGACCCATGGAGAGGTAGCGGATACCGGTGTGGGCGACGGCGGCGGGCGGCAGGCAGTTCTTGGTGTCGACCAGCAGTCGCGGCGCCGCCATGCGCCGCCCGTGGGTGGCCCACTCGGCGGCGGTGACCTGCGGCCAGTCGGTCAGGACGACGGCCGCCGCTGCCCCGTCGAGCGCCTCGGTGAGGTCGGCGGCCGGCTGGGTGCCGGGGAACAGCCCGGTGATCTCCGCCGCCGGGACGGAGGGCTCCCAGATCCGTACGGTGCCCGCCAGCGCCCGCAGTTCCGGGACGATCGTCATGGAGGGCGCGTCGCGCAGGTCGTCCGTCCACGCCTGGTAGCGCAGGCCGAGGACGGCGACGACGGCTCCGTCCCCGGCGAGGGGTACCGGGCCGAGGTGGTCGCGCACCAGCCTGACCGGACGCAGCACCTGGGCGCGGTTGGCGGCGATGACGGCCTCGATCACCGGCAGCGGATGCCCGGCGAGGCGGGACCAGTACCGCAGCGCGAGGGTGTCCTTGGGCAGGCAGGATCCGGCGTAGCCGGCCTCGGCGCGCAGGAAGGCCGGGCCGATGCGCGGGTCGAGTCCGGCGCCGGTCAGCACGTCGTCGATGTCGGCGCCGGTTCCCTCGCACAGGGTGATCAGGTCGCCGACGAAGCTGACCTTGGTCGCGAGGAAGGCGTTGGCGGCGTACTTGACCGTCTCGGCGGTGGTGGGGTCGGTCACCACCCACGGGGCGTCGATGCCCCGGTACAGCTCGCGGACCTGGTCGAGCAGTCCGGGCTCGGCGAGGCCCGCGACGATCCGGGCGGGATGGTTCCAGTCCTCGGCGGCGCGGCCCTGGCTGAGGAACTCGGGGCTGTAGACGTAGCGGGTGCGCAGCGGTTCCGCATCCGGGGCGGCCAGCCAGTCGGCGCTGGTCCCGGGCGGCACCGTGGACTTGACCACCACCAGGCCGGGCAGCGTGGTGAGCGCCAGCACGTCCGCGAGGGCGGCCCTCACCTGGCCCAGGTCCGGACGGCCGGTGGCGGTCGGCGGGGAGCCGACCGCGATCAGTACGGCGTCCAGCGGATCGCGGAGCGCCGACAGCGCCCCGGCGAAGGCCAGCGTACCGGCGCCGCGGGCCTCGGCCAGGAGCGCCCCGAAGCCCCGCTCCTCGAACGGCACCTCCCCCTCGGTCAGCAGCCGCAGCCGCCGGGGGTCGGCTTCCACCCCGATCACCTGGTGCTTCTTCGCCGCCAGCCCGAGGGCCGCCGTCAGCCCGACGTACCCCTGGCCCACCACCGCCACCCGCACGGCCACTCCTCACTCGAACAGCTCCGCCGGCGACGCCGGGTTCACCTGCCGCGCCGGGGAGGCGGCCTACCGGTCCCCGGAAGCGTCCTCCGCCGTCTGCAGGGCCTGGGCGGCGATGGTGATCGCCTCTTGGTCGTGGCCCGCCGCTTTCGCCGCCCGGGCCTGGTCGAGGGAGACCTGGAGCAGTTCGACGGTGTGCTCCGGCAGGGAGTCCGACGCCACGAGGTCCTCCAGCTTCCGGATGGTGTCTGTGGCCAGGTCCTCGGTCATCGGGGCGTCTCCCTCTGTCTGGATCAAGGACATGTGACGCTGCCACGCCATCGCGGACGGGGACAAGGCGGCCCGCGGCCGGACCACCCTCACGCGTGACCGCGGCTGATCTCCCCGGCCCAGCCGTCCGTCCCGGCGGAGCGGGCCGCCGTGGGCACAGCCGGCAGGCGCGGTCCACGGCTCCTGATCCGCCGTGTCGCGCAACGGCGGGCGCGCCGGCGCGTTGTCACTGCGGAACCGTCCGGACACTGACCTCACGCGCGCGGTCCGCCGGCCATCCTCGGTACCACCGGCTCCGGGTGGCCTGGACGCGCGGGATCGGAGCGCCATGCCCCTTCCTCATCGCGGAACCCGCCTCACGCGCCGCTTCGGGCGCTGCCTCGCCCTGGCCGCCGTCGCCGCCGCCATGGTCCTGGGCCCGGCCGGGGGCCCCGTCCTGGCCGCCGCGGACGGTCCGGTGCTCGACCGGAACTTCCCCGACCCGGACGTCGTGAGGGTGGGCCGCACGTACCACGCGTACGCCACTAACGGCGACGGCAAGAACATCCAGCACGCGACCTCCACCGACCTGGTGCGCTAACAGGTCGACAGCGCTGACGTCCTGCCCGTGCCGGGCGACTGGGCGGTCCCCAACCGCGACTTCGTGTGGGCGCCGGAGGTGTACGACAACGGCAACGGCTTCACCATGCACTACACGGCCCGCGACAGGGCGACGGACAAGCAGTCCATCGGTGTCGCGCTGTCCTCCTCCGCGGCGGGCCCCTTCCGGCCGGCTGGTGACGGGCCGCTGGTGTGCCCGGCGTCGGAGGGCGGTGCGATCGACGCCTCCAGCCACACCGAACGGGGGCGGCGCTACCTGCTGTGGAAGAACGACGGCAACTGCTGCGGCATGGACACCTGGCTGTATCTCCAGCCCACCTCGTGGGACGGCACCCGTACGACCGGGGACCCGGTCAGGCTGATCGGGCAGGACCCGGGGGAAGGGCTGGTGGAAGCGCCCACCCTCGTCGAACGGGGCGGCCACTACGTGCTGTTCTACTCGGCCGGTGACTACCGGCGTGACAAGTACAGGACCGGCTACGCGGTGGCACCCGCGCTGACGGGCCCGTACGTCAAGGCGGCCGGCCCGTTGATGACGACGGAGAGCTTCTCGGGCAGGGTACGCGGCCCCGGCGGGCAGGACGTGGTGGCCGGCCCGGACGGCCGCGACCGGATCGTCTTCCACGGCTGGAGCGCCGACTACGGCCGCCGGCCGATGTACATGGCCGACCTGGGCTTCGCAGACGGGCGCCCCGTCGTGCGCGGCAGCAAGGTCCTCCATCAGGCGGAGGACGCGCGCGTGCACCACGCGCTGGTCCGTGACGCCGCCGGCGGTTCCGGCGGCCGGGCCGTCGGGGGAATCGACCACGACGACAGCTACGTGGAGTTCACGGTCTTCGCCGCGTCGGCGGGCGAGCACCTGCTGTCCGTGCGGTTCGGCAACGGTTCCAGGGACGCCGCGGGAGCCCCCGTGGACGCGACCCACCGCCTCTCGGTCAACGGCACCGCCGCCGGTACAGTCCGCTACTGGCACACCGGCTGGGACACCTGGAAGACGACCGAGACGTCGGTGACCCTGTCCGGAGGATGGAACACGGTCCGTCTGTCCAAGGGTGAGTACTTCACCGAGCTGGACAGCGTGGAACTGGCCTGAGCCGCGGCGGGCGCCGCTCAGGTCCCCGACGGCCGCGGCTGCTCCGGCGGAACCGAGCTTTCGGCCGCCGCCATCCACTGGTCCAGGTCGGCCTGGGTGAACTCCGTCCACGGCGGGATCCCGGGGAGCCGGCGCAGGAGGTCGTAGGCCTCGGGGATGTGCGGGCCGCGGAGGACCGGGCAGTGGCAGCCGGCGATGACCTGGGCGTCCAGGTCCTGGAAGGCGTTGACGACCGCCCCGAACTTCTCGTCGTCCAGCAGGGCGGACCAGGGGGAGACCAGGCGTCCGCCGAAGAACTGTCCGTCGCGGAATTCGTCCGGCGTCAGCGCGGACGTTTCGGGCATGGGGGCGGGAACGTTGGTGGCGAAGGTGTCCACGGACCACAGGACGCTGGTCTTCGTGTCGAAGAGGGCGCGGGTCGTGGGGTTGTCGTACAGGGGCGGCCGCTTGGCGACCAGGGTGCGGTCGCCCGCGTCGATGGTGTCGCCGTCGTTCATGAAGCGGCACCGGTTGACGGGGGTCTCCCATTCCTCGGCCATGCGGCCGATGGAGAACCAGGTCGTCAGCAGTGTCGCGTTCGGGCATTCCGCGAGGACCGCGAGGAGGTTGCCGGCGTGGTCACGGTCGTCGTGGGTGAGGAAGATCCACCGTACGTCCAGGGGATCCACCACGGACCAGGCCGCCTCCAGCCACTGGGAGCGCACCGCGGGCGCACCGGTGTCCACGAGGACCGGTTCCGCTCCCCGGATGACCATGGAGTTCATCGGGAAGTGGCCGACCGGTGGGGCTTGCAGGGCCCACGGGATGACGAACGTCTCCTCGGCGATCTCGTACGGCTGCAGAAGGTTGAAGCTGTCCATGCTTGTCATCGCTGCTCTCCCTAGGACGGAGTCATCGCAGCGTCCATGAATCCAGTGCAGCCCCGGTGCGCGGCGGCCGCAAACGCAGGGCGGCCGCGGCCGGACGACGCCGGCTCCGGTGAGCGACGAGGGGCGCACGGCCCGGCGCCGGGCAGGTCCGGCCGTGACCGCGGACCGGCCCGGCTCCGCGGGCCTGCCGGCCTGGCGGGATCTGGGGGGCCGGCGTCCGCGGCGTGCCGCTACGACCAGAAATCGTCGTACAGGGGCGGGTCCGCAACGAAGACCCGGCCCTCGGTGATCACGCCGTCGGCGATGCGGAAGACGATCACGTTGTCCATGTCGAGCCGCTTTCCTTCGCGTGACGCCGTGACGTGCAGCAGGGCGACCGTGTTGTCGTCGTCGGCGAGGACGTTCTGGAGCGCCGGGCGATAGGTGCCGCCCGTCAGCTCGAACTCCCGGCCGAACCGTGCGAACGTCTCCTCGCGTCCTCTGGTCTCCCCCGCCAACAGGTTCCTGCCCCCGATGTGCCAGACCACATCGGGGTGGAAGACTTCCGCCAGCGCGTCCATGTCGCCGGCCGAGAAGGCGGCCAGGGCTCGGTGGAACACGACGATGTGCGGGTGCTCGGTCATCGGGTCTCCTCCTGGGTCTCGTCGGCGACGGTATGCAGGTCGCGGGACGGGACGCGGGTGCCCCGCCGGGCCACCGGCCGTCCGGGACACGTCCGGCCTCACCGGCCGCGTACCGGACCGGGAACCATCAGGTACCGGCGGCCGCCGGCGGCTTCGTCACTGGGATCCGGCCTGCTTGGCGCAGGTCCGGTCCTGCTTCGGCAGGGTGCCGGTGGCCAGGTACGCGTTGACCTGGTCGTCCACGCAGGTGTTGCCGTAGAGCCCGAAGAGGGCGTGCCGGTTGGCGCCCTCCAGGGTGAGCAGCCGGGAGCTGGGGAGCAGGCCGCGCAGGGCGACGCTGCTGCGGTAGGTGGTGCGCGGATCGCCGGTGGCCGCCACGATCAGGGCGGGCGTGTCCCGCCGCACCCGGGTGGGTTCCTCGCGGGGGCGGTCCCAGAAGGCGCACGGGCCTATGTTGTCGGTCAGGGGGCCGAAGAGGGGGTGCTTCGCCCGGTTGCGTTCGATGTCGCGCCAGTAGAGCTCCGGGTCGCGCGGGGCGGCCACGTCCCCGCAGATGATCGCGGCCTGCGCGCCCGTGGGCTCGCCCTCGCCGCGCAGCGCGTACCGGAGCGCCGCGGCGAACTCCGGCGACAGGGTGCTCGGTACGCCCTCCGCGGCCTTGGCCAGGGCGGAGATCTGTTCCCCGAAGGCCGCCCGCGCCGGGTCGGTGTCGTCCGCGATGCCCGAGAAGAGCAGGAGCGGCACCTGGCTGTCGTCGATCCGGAAGGCGTCGGTGCCGGTGCCGATGGTCAAGGGGCCGCGGGCCGACGCCGCGACGATACGGCCGATGGTGGCGAGCACCTCGGCGCGGGTGCGGCCGAGCCCGTAGGTGTCGTGGCGGCGCGCCGCCCAGTCGGCCCAGCCGGCGAGCGCCTGCTCGTTCTCGCGCTCGGTGCCCTGGAGCAGCCGGGCACGGTAGTCGGCCGGGGCGATCGCCCCGTCGAAGACCACCCGGTCGTAGCGGGTGGGGAACATCTGGGTGTAGACCGTGCCCAGGTAGCTGCCGTACGAGTAGCCCAGGTAGGAGATCTTCCGCTCTCCGAGCACGCCGCGGATGACGTCCATGTCGCGGGCCGTGTTGCGGGTGCTGACGTGCGGGAGCACGGAGGCGTTGGTGGCGCGGCACTTGTCGGCGAGGCTCTTCTGGAGGGCGACCTGCCGGTCGAAGCCCGCCCGGCCCTCGCCCGAGGACAGCCAGCTCATGCCGACGGGCCAGCCGCAGTCCAGCGGGGTGCTGCGGCCGACGAAGCGCGGGTCGAAGCCGATGATGTCGTAGCGGGCGCCGACGCCCTTCATCGCCTTGCGCATGTCCGGCGGTGACGCGACCGCGCCTCCGCCCGGGCCGCCGTTGTTCAGCAGGATCGAGCCGATGCGGTGGCGGGTGTCGGTGGCCTTGAGCCGGGACACGGCGACGGTGATCGTGCGGCCCCGGGGGGCGGAGTAGTCCAGCGGAACGGTCACGTCGGCGCAGCGTACGCCGGCCCGGTCGAGGTCGCGGCCTGTCGTGTCGTCAGGTCCCTTGGCGCAGCTGCCCCAGTCGGGCCGCTGTCGGTAGTAGCGGTCGAGCCCGCTGCCCCCTTCGTCGGCCGCGGCGAGGGCGGGAGACCCGGTGAGGCAGGCGGAGAGGGCGAGGCCCAGGGCGAGGGCGTTGCGCAGGGGCGGGCTGATGGCCGTTCGGGGTGATCGCATGCCCCGAGGCTACGAACGTGCCCGCGTACGGCACATCGCCCCCGGGCACGAGGACCCTGGTCCCGCCCGCCGCCGGCCCGGGACCCTCGTCCCGGTACGGCGTCCGCCCCGGGGAGGACAGCCCCCAGGCAGCCCCGGCCGGCCGGACCGCCGCCGGGACCGCCGACGGTCCGGGGGCGGGCCCGCGCGGCCCGCGGCAGCTACAGGTGGGACAGCGCGAACGCGGACAGGAAGCCCACCACGGTGACCAGTCCCGTCAGCAGGTGCACCTCGCCGTACGCCTCCGGGATCATCGTGTCGGCGATCATCGCCAGGATCGCCCCGCCGGCCACCGCGGTGATCACGGCCATCGTCGCCTCGGAAGCCCCTCCCAGCAGCGCGTACCCGGACAGGGCGGCGAGTCCGCTGATCACGGCGATGCTCCCCCACAGGGCGAACACGTAGGTCCGGCTGCGCCCGGCACTCCTCATCCCGACGGAACTGGCCAGCCCTTCCGGAATGTTGCTGATGAACACCGCCCCCACCGTGGCGACTCCCAGATGACCGCCGCCCAGCAGGCTCGTCCCGATCACCACGGACTCCGGGATCCCGTCGAGCAGCGCCCCCAGGGCGATGGCGTTCCCGGACCCGGGGGCCTCGTCCTCGGAAGGCTGCTGCTCCCCCGAGCGCTTGCGGTGTCGCGCACCGCGCCGTGCCAGCAGCGCGTTGGCGCCCGAGTACACGGCCGCGCCGCCGACCGCTCCCGCCGCCACCGGCCACATCCCCGACCGCTCGTAGGCTTCGGCGATCAGCTCGAAGGACACCGCAGCCATCAGTACGCCGCTGCCGAACGCCATCACGAGCGCGATCAGCCGTGGCGGGACGCGCACCAGCGAGCCGATGGCCGCCCCTGCCAGCAGGGCCGCGCCCGCGAACAGCCCCCACCCTCCCGCCGTCAACGCTCCGCTCACAGCCAACCCGCCTTCCTCGCCGACACGTGGGCCGCTCCTACCCGGCGAACGAGCGCCGCAACGGCCGTCCCGCCACGGACATCCGGCCGGCGTCCCGGGGGACGGCTCGCGGCACCGGTACCCGGCGGCTACTGACTGGTAGCTATATTTTGACGGCTCGTACGCCCGAGGGAGGCGCACGGGTCTCAACAAGGGGAAATCATCATGACGATGACACACCGTCGGAGCAGGCCAGTGCTCTCGACGCTCTCGGCCGGGATCGCGGCCACCGCCCTGCTCCTCGGGCTCGCGACGTCCGCCGACGCCGCTCCGCTTCCGGACACGACGCAGGGCGGGCCGAAGGACGGGGCGACCGCGGGGGCCGTCACCGGGCCCGTGCTCACGCCCACCGGCCCGGCCCCGAAGGTGAAGAAGCCCGGACCCGGCATACCGCCGATCCAGTACTTCGGCACCATCGACAGCTTCGGGCAGAACTCCGAGCACGAACGCATCACCCGTGCGGCCCTCGCGTGCCCGACCGGCACCTCCCCGGGCACGACCGGGGACTGCTTCCAGCCGGCGTCCATCCGCCAGCTGGCGGGGGCGAAGGGAACGATGGGGGCCATCGGCGCGCCGGACGTGGACCAGGTGTTCACCGAAGCCGCGCACTGCGACGGCGCCGACTACCTCAACGGGGCCGGCTACCCCCGGACCCGCGCGCAGGCCACCTCGGTGCTGCTGGCGTGCATCGCGCACCTCAAGGGCGAGTTCAACCGGGGCGTGGAGAAGGCGGACGCGCTCGTGGACGCCGCGGGCGGCGTCAGCGCCTCCGCGACCGACCTCTCCTCCGACTGCACCTTCGTGCTGGGCGTCGCGGGCCGCGGCAAGTGCAACGCCATCGAGGGCTTCGGCCGGGCGCTCCACGGAACCGAGGACTTCTACTCGCACAGCAACTGGGCGGACAAGGCGGACAGCAGGTACGCCATCGGCGTCAACAACCCGCCGGGCCTGGCCCGTACCGGACCGGCGCCCTTCCTCCGGCTGGCCGCCCCGGCCCCTTCGGCCTCCGACATCCCCGGCGACCTCACGACCGGCTGTTTCAGCCTCAACCCGTGGGGCTGCGGCAACCGCGTCACCCACGGCGTCCTGAACAAGGACAACGGCATCATCGACCCCGTGACCGGGGAGGCCTCCTCCCCGACCACCACCCGGGGGCAGGTCGCCGGCAACTTCAGCGCCGCCGTCCAGGCGGCCATCGCCGACACCCGCGCCCAGTGGGCGGGCTTCCGCAGCTCCCTCATCGCCCGCTACGGCACCGTCCGCGGCCAGCGCATCGCCTGCGCGATGACCCAGGACGACCCGGTGCGCGACTGCCGGTAGGTCTCGGGGCGCTGCCGGGCCGGGGGCTCTCCGCTCCGGGCGACGGGGCCGGGGGCGGGGGGCCGGGGGGATCTGTTCGCCCCCGGCCCCGGGCCCCGCTCAGGGGAGCGGGGTGCCGCCGGTGGCGTTGACGATCTCACCGGTGATGTAGCCGGCCTGGGCAGAGGCGAGGAAGACGTACGCGGGTGCCATCTCCGACGGCTGGGCCGGCCTGCCCAGGGGTGACTGCTCGCCGAACTTCGTCGGGTCGGGCATCGTCGCGGGGATCAGCGGCGTCCAGACCGGTCCGGGGGCGACGGCGTTGACCCGGATGCCGCGCTCGGCGAGCATCTGCGCCAGTCCGTGGGTGAAGGAGATGATCGCCGACTTCGTCATCGCGTAGTCGAGCAGGTGGGGGCTGGGCTGGTAGCCCTGCACGGACGTGGTGTTGATCACGCAGCCGCCGCGCGGCATGTGGGCCAGGGCCGCGCGGGTGAGCCAGAACATCCCGTACAGGTTGGTCTTCATCACCCGGTCGAACTGCTCGGTGGTGATCGCCTCGATCCCGTCGGGCTGGGCCATCTGGTAGGCGGCGTTGTTGACCAGGAGGTCGACCGGGCCCAGCTCGCGCACGGCCCGCTCGACCAGGGAGGTGCACTGCTCCTCGTACCGGATGTCGCAGGCGACGGGCAGTGCCGTACGGCCCGCCTCGCGGATGAGGCGGGCCGTCTCCTCGGCCTCCGCGGCCTCCTCGGGCAGGTGGGTGAAGACGACGTCGGCTCCTTCCCGGGCGAAGGCGAGGCAGACCGCCCGGCCGATCCCCGAGTCCCCTCCGGTGACGAGCGCCCTGCGGTCCAGGAGCAGTTCGTGACCGCGGTAGGTGTCCTCACCGTGGTCGGGACGGGGGTCCATCGCGCCGGTCGAGCCGGGGTGCTCCTGGTCCTGCTCGGGGAACGGAGGGCGCGGATGGAGGTGCACCGGGTCGGGGAGGTGGGGTTCACCGCGGGAGGGCATCGGGATCACGTCCTGTTCGCTCTGTTCTGAAGGCCGTCGGGGGACGGCGGGTAGGGGGACTGCGGCCATGGGCCCGGCTTCGAGCCGGCGGGACACCGCGCGGACCGGTGCGCCCGCGCGCGGCGGGCCGTTCCGGTGTCCATGCGACCCGGCTACCCGGGCAACGGGCTCCTATCCCATCCGTCGCCTGGACGGCCCCACGGGTGCGCGGCCCCCGTCAGCAGTCGGTCGGCACCGCCGCGGCAGGGCCGGAGCGGCTGCCCGCCGGCTCCCAGGGCGGGGGCGCCGCCAGCTCCGTCCAGGCCGCCAGCGCGTCGCCGTCGACGCAGACGATGCCGCAGGCGGCGGCGTACTCCAGGGCGGGCGTGGTGAAGGAGCTCGTGGTGACGAAGACGGCCACGTCGGCTTCGTGGACGGCGAAGCAGGTCCCGCCGAAGCGCTGCAGCTCCGGCGAGCTGACCCGGTTGTCCGCGCCGTAGTGCTTGCACTGCAGCACGACGCGCAGGCCGTCCGCGGTCGTGGCGAGCACGTCGGCGCCGAGGTCGCCCGCTCCGCCGCACACCTCCACCGGGGTACAGCCGTCCCGCGCGCAGAGCGCGGCGACGGTGTGCTCGAAGCCGTCGGCGTCGACCGCCTCGTGGTCCAGCGCCGGAGCCGACACGTCCGGCAGGCCGGGTCCGGCCCCCGCGGACGAAACGTCCGCGCCGGGACCGCGGCACGGTGCGGGGCGGGCACGCACGGGCTGGACGCTCCACGCCATGAGTGCCGTCGCGCCCGCCAGGACCACCAGCAGCACCACGGGCACCACCGGAATCCGGATGCCGGACGCTCCGACGGCCTTCGCGAAGGCCGCCAGGCCGCCGACCCCGGTACCCACGAGTCCGACGGCGAGTACCACGTCACGCGCGAACGGCGCGCGCGGCCGGCCCCGTTTCCCGCCCGCCCTCGATGACCTCATGCGGAACCTCCCCTCCCTTGCCCGCCCAGCGGCCGGTCACGGCCGTGTTCCCCGTCCCGCCCGGATCATGAGCGGTGCATGACGAGCGGCCCGTGTGATCCCGGCAGGGCAACGGCAGGACGGGGCGGCCGGAGGGGCCCGTGCAGGAGCTGCGGCCCGCGCCTGCCAGACTGACGGGCATGGACATCGTTCGCAGGAACAACGTCACCGTCACCGGCAACCCTCGGGGCCGGACGGTGCTGCTCGCCCACGGGTTCGGCTGTGACCAGCACATGTGGCGGCTCACCGTTCCCGCCCTGGCCGGGGAGTACCGGGTGGTCCTCTTCGACTACGTGGGCGCGGGCCGTTCGGACCTGTCGGCGTTCTCCGCGGAACGGTACGCCTCCCTCGACGGGTACGCCCGGGACGTGGTGGAGATCTGCGAGGAGCTCGACCTGCGCGACGCGGTGTTCGTGGGGCATTCGGTCAGCGCGATGATCGGGGTGCTGGCGGCCGGTGCGGCCCCCGGGCGGATCGGGTCGCTGGTGATGGTCGCCCCGTCGCCGAGGTACGTCGACGACGGGGACTACCGGGGCGGGTTCAGCGCAGGGGACATCGACGAGCTGCTGGCTTCCCTGGAGTCCAACTACCTCGGCTGGTCGGCGGCCATGGCGCCGGTGATCATGGGCAACGAGGACCGGCCGGAGCTCGCCAAGGAGCTGAAGAACAGCTTCTGCGCCACCGACCCGGAGATGGCGCGCGTCTTCGCCCGTACCACCTTCCTCTCCGATTCGAGGGACGACCTGCCTGGGGTGCGGGTGCCGACGCTGGTACTGGAGTGCACCCAGGACGCCATCGCTCCCCGCGAGGTGGGCGCCTTCGTCCACCGGGCGGTCCCCGGCTCGACGCTGGTCACACTGGACGCGGTCGGACACTGCCCGCACCTGTCCGCGCCCGAAGCCACCAACCAGGCCATCACCGGCTTCCTCTCGAGTCTGCGGTGATGTGCCGCGCCGGGCAGCAGCCGGAACCGTACGACGCCGGGGACGAGCAGGTGTCGAACGCGGTGTTCGCCTCGCTGCTGGAGGGCAGTGCGGAGGAGCTGTACGAGAGCGCGCCGTGCGGGTACCTGTCCACGCTGATGGACGGCACCATCGCGAAGATCAACACCACCCTGCTGGGCTGGCTCGGCCTGGAGCGGGAGGCCGTGGTGGGCCGGCTCCGGTTCACCGACCTGCTGACGGTGGGCGGCAAGCTGTACCACGAGACGCACTTCGCGCCGCTGCTGCGGATGCAGGGCGAGATCGGCGGCATCGCCCTGGACATCACCCGGGCCGACGGCGGGCGGATGCCGGTACTGGTCTCCTCCGTCATCAAGCACGGCGAATCCGGCGAACCCCTGCTGATCCGTACCACCGTCTTCGACGCCCGGGACCGCCGCGCCTACGAAGAGGAGCTGCTGAGATCGCGGGAAGCGGCCGAAGAGGCACGCCGTCAGGCGGAGGCCGACCGGGCCAGGCTGCAGCACGCCCTCGCCGTGCTCCAGCAGTCGCTGCTCCCCGACACGCTGCCGCCGCTGCCCGGCATGGAGACGGCCGCCCACTACCGCACCGCCTCCCCCGACCGGCTCGGCGGCGACTTCTACGACGTCTTCCCCGTGGACGGCAAACGCTTCGCCTTCTTCCTCGGAGACGTCTGCGGCAAGGGCCCCGAGGCCGCCGCCGTCACCTCGCTGACCCGCTACACCCTGCGCGCCGCCGCCCTGCACGATCCGGACCCGGTGTCCGCCCTGACCACCCTCAACCAGGTGCTCCACGAGCGCTACTCCGGCGGAGACCCGCGCTACTGCACCGCCGTCTTCGGGACCGTCGAGTCCGACCCTGCGACCGGACAGGTCGACGTCCGCCTGGCGTCGGGCGGCCACCCGCCCGCCCTGGTCCTGCGCGCCGACGGCACCGCCGACTTCCTCCCCACCCCCGGCGGCCTGCTCGTCGGCATCCTGCCCGCCGCCCGCTTCACCGCGGCCACCACCACCCTCGGCCCCGGTGACACCCTCCTGCTCTACACCGACGGCCTCACCGAAGCGCGTACCGGCAGCGACCGCACACAGCTGTACGGCGACCAGGCCCTGCGCGCCTTCGTCACCCGGCACGCCGGCCGGCCCCCGCAGGCCGTCATCGAAGCCCTGACCGGCCTGCTGGACGACTTCGGCGACGGCCTCGACGACGACACCGCCCTGCTCGCCCTCGGCGTCCCCACCGCCGGACCTACGACGAAGAACCCGAGATGAAACCGCTGACGATCCTCACCCGAGACGCCGGAACCGGTCCCGTCCTGGAGATCACCGGCGACCTGGACTACGCCACCGCCACCGAGCTGCGGACGCTGGTCACGGCCCTCACCCTGCGACCGGGCCAGCGCCTCGTACTGGACCTGAGCGGCATGGAGTTCTGCGACTCCAGCGGCATCACCGCGCTGCTCGCCGCCCGCAACCACGCCCAGGCCGCGGGGGCCGGCATCGCCCTCGCCTCCGTCCCCGCCAACACCCTGCGCATCCTGCGCGTCGTCGGCCTCGACCAGGTCTTCCCCCTCCACCCCGACGCCGACTCCGCCACCCGGCCCTGACCGCCCCCGCGCGCGGCGGCCCGGCCGGCGGCGGGAGCCTCTGCTCAGGGTCAGCGCGGGCTGAGGAGGCAGAACTCGTTGCCTTCGGTGTCGGCCAGGACCGTCCAGTGGATCGCGGACTGGTCGATACCGGGGTCGGTGGCGCCCAAGGCGCGCAGTCGGGCTCCTTCCGCTTCCACGTCGTCACCGGGGTAGGGGCAGACGTCGAGGTGGACACGGTTCCAGACGCTCTTGGTGTCGGGGGTGCGGAGGAACTCGAGGTAGGGACCGACCCCCTTGGCAGAGCGCATGGCCGCCTTGTCGTCCGTGACCTCGTGCAGCGTCCAGTCCATCGCCTGGCTCCAGAACCGGGCCATCTCCCGCGGGTCGGCGCAGTCGACCACCACCGCGGCGACCGGCCCGGTGTCCTCGTAGACCGGGCGGGGCTCCAGGACGCAGAACTCGTTGCCCTCCGGGTCGGCCATGACCGTCCAGGGGACGTCGCCCTGCCCCACGTCGGCGAGCGTCGCACCGAGACCCCGCAGGCGCGCGACCAGAGCGGCCTGATGGGCGGTCGAGGTCGTGGCCAGATCAAGGTGCACCCGGTTCTTCACGGTTTTGACTTCCGGGCGGGCGATGATGTCGATGCACACGGCCGCGGGGTCCGGGTAGGTGAATCCCACGGGTTCGAGGTTGGTCACACCGGGTCCCTCGCTGTCGACACCCCAACCGAGTGCCTCCGCCCAGAACCGGCCCAGCGCGACGTCGTCATGGGCCTTCATGTTGATCTGCACGAGTCTTGTTGCCATGCGCAGATCCTAAAAGGCCGCCGCGATCGAGCGGGTGCTCGTCCCGGCACCGACCCTCATCGTCCTGGTCGAGACCGCCCGCGCGAGCCGCGCACGCCTGTCCGTGCTCACGCGGCTGCCCCCTCTGTCCCTCTCGGCTACCGGATTTCCGTTGAAACCGGGCCGAGGAAGAAGAGGCACTGCTTCGCGTTGAATTCGCCCACCTCGGCGACGAAGCGGAACTTGTCGCCCGCGCGGACGGTGGCGGGGGTGTTCCGGCCGGTCAGCTTCAGGCCGGGAACGTTGACGTCCTCGTACGTGAAGGCCGGGCCGATCCCCGTCTTCGTTCCCTGGTCGCCCGGGCCCAGGAGGAAGTCGTAGCGGGTGGCGGCATCACCGTGGGGTGCCATGTGCACGATCGAGCCGTCGAAGGCGACCGTCCTGCCCTTGTACTTGGCCGCGAAGTCCACGTTCGTCTGGGCGCAGGAGTCCGGCGTCTTCAGCAGCGCCGCGAACTCCGGGTTGTTCTCAGCCGAGATCACCTCAGCGGCAGCCGACCCGGCGGCGCTCGGAGTCGACGCGGTGGAGGGCTCCGCGCTCGCCGTGGCTGCCGCCGGCTTGTTCGACCCGCCCTTCTCCTCGCCTTCGTCCTCGAGTGCCGCGGCTGTGCCGATGACGACGGCCAGGACCACGAGACCGCCGACCGCGGCGCCGATCAAGGCCCGCGGCAGGGGCTTCTTCGGCCGGCGGAAGTCAAGGGTGGAGCGCAGCCCGCCCTGGGTCTGCTCCACGAGCTGCCAGCCGTCCTTCCGCATCTTCGAGATCACCAAGCCGTCGGTGCCGCGGAGCGCCCGCACGGACTTGTACTCGTACCTGATCTCGTCGGCCATACGGCTCCACGCCCCCTCGGCGAACTGTTCGTACCCCCTGCCTCGCGAGCATAGGGGACCCCGCGAGGAACTCGGCGATCAGCAGCAGTCGGGGACGTCCCACGGCAGCCAGCCCGCTCCGATAGCCGGGCCGGCAGGGAGCCGGTCGGCGATCGACCCGTGGATCACCGGCGCCGGCAGCCCGGCCCGCGTGGCTGACGGCCGGTCAGGAGGCCGGGGTGAAGAGTGGGGCGACCTGTTCCTCGCGGTCGAGGGCGGCCTCGACGGTGTCGTCCGCGAAGCAGAGCATGACGCCCTTGCGGCCCGGGTGGTAGGCGGCCAGGATGATCGCGCCGCGGCGGGTGGCGGGGTCGTAGGCGTGACCGGACTCGCGGAGCCGGGTGAGGGCGGCGGTGAAGGAGGGCACCTCCCAGTGCCGGGGCCACACCCGTTCCAGCAGGATGCGGTCGGTACCGAAGCCCGGGCCGACGACCCGCTTGCCGACGATCTCGTAGATGTGGGTGGAGCCGGTGGCGCGGCCGTTGTACTCGGTGAAGAGGACGTCGCCCTCCGGGGTGACGACGGCGTCGGCACTGAGGATCCCGCGGTAGCCGACGGCGCGCAGCCCCTCCGAGATGCGGTGTCCTCCGTCGAGGAGGGCGCCGAGCTGGTGGGCGGTCAGGTCCGGGGCGGGCATCACCTGGGCGTTGGGCAGGGGGCGGTATTGCATCTCGCCGTGCCCGCCGAGCCGGATGCCCGCGTCGGAGATCCAGTACTCGGCGAAGTAGGCGCGGCTGCCGGGGTGGTACCGCTCGACGACGACCCGGTCGCGGCCGCCGACGGTCAGCCAGTCCCAGCGCTCGGCGAGGTACGCGGCGACCGCCGCCCGGTCGGGGAGGGCTCGTACGCCGCGTGCGCCGCGCAGGTCCACGTCGCCGGTGCGGCCCAGGATCTCGTTGCCGTCGCTGCCGGAGCCGAAGTCCTGCTTGAGGATGACGGGGCTGCCGCCGTCGAGGAGGCGGACGATGTGCTCCTCGGCGCGCCGGGGGTCGGCGCAGACCGCGCCGTCCGGGAGGGGGGCGCCCACGCCGGCGGCCAGCGCGCGGAAGACGGCCTTGCTGCTGCCGAGGAGTCCGCCGCTCTGGGTGAGGAAGGCGTGCCCTTCGAGGGCTCCGGGGCAGCCCAGGGCATCGGCGGCGGCCGCGACCGCGGCGTCGGGCCACAGGGCGAAGACCTCGTCGACGGGCCGGCCGGCGGTCCTCTCGCGCAGCTCGGCGACGAAGGCGGGGTCGGTGAGCCGGTCCGCGGTGAGGGCGCCGGTGCCGGTGCGGCCGGGCGGCGGGACGACGATCTGGAGGGAGTCCGTACGGGTGCCCGTCAGGGAGGTGACGTAGGAGAGGAACTCCTTCTCGGGCGGGACGGGCAGGACGAGGACGTCGCCGTCGCGGGCGAACCACAGCAGGCGCTGCACGGCCCAGCCGGTGCCGACCGGCTCTTCCAGTTCCTCGCTCCAGTCGTTTCCGATGAGCAGTCGCAGCATCCGGCAATACTCCCTGTGGTCGCAGTGCCCTTTCCGGCGGCGGGCGAAGGATTTCGGCCCGGCTGGACGGCCAATTGTGAAAAGCGGCGTGAGACGGCGTCAAGAGCGCCTCTTCCGCCTCCAAGGCCCCACCGGAATCCGCCGGTGACGACCGGCCGGATGCTCCGGTGGCCGGATCGCCACCTTGTTCCCCGCTGGAGGGGTTCGTACGATCGTTGACCGTTCACCGACGGAATCTCATGCCCGGATATGAGGAAGGAGGTGAACCATGGAGCGTGAAATCCTCTGGACCGAGATCGAGGACGCGGATGTCGCGGAGATCGTCTCGGACAGCAACGTGAAGGACGTAGGCGTCGTTTCGGCCAGCAACGTCAAGGACTGAAGCTGAGCCGGCGGACCGACCAGTGCGCGACCCGGGTCCTTCCCCGCCTGCCGGGGAGGGGTCCGGCCTGCCGGAGCGGACGTACGGAGGAATCGTGTCAGGCGGCGGTGAGTTGAAACTGATCGGCGAGCCCCTGTTCCCGCCGGACTGCGTCCCGGCGAGACCGCTGCGGATCGGGCTGGTGAACATGCCGTGGGCGCGCACCGACACCCCTTCCATTCAGTGCGGGCTGCTCCAGGCCGCGCTCCGCTCCTTCGGCCACGACGCGCGGAGCGTCTACCCGAATCTGGAACTGGCCGCCGAGCTGGGAAAAGACCTGTACGAGATCATCACCGAGGCCCCTTCCGAACGGGTCCACCTCTTCGGTGAATGGCTCTTCGGGACGGCGGCGTTCGGGGTGACCGAGGACGTGGAGGATTACCGGCTGCAATTCCCCGAAGTGGCCGAAATGTGCGCCGAAGCGGGAGCGGACTGGGACGCCGTGGCCGACTTGCGCGGCCGCCGTCTGCCCGCGTGGATGGACGAACTCGCCGCCCGCGACGTCTGGTCGGAACTCGACATCGTCGGATTCACATCGACTTTCATCCAGAACGTCGCCGCGCTGGCACTCGCGCGCCGCCTGAAGGAAGCCCGCCCCGATCTGATCATCGTATTCGGCGGTGCGAACTACGACGGCGACATGGGGCCCGAGTACCTGAGGAATTTCGACTTCATCGACTACGTGGTCGTCGGCGAGGGCGATGTGACGCTCCCCCGGCTGGCGGCGGCCGTCGCGCGCGGCGCCGACCCGGCCGCCCTCCCGGGCGTCTGCGGCCGCACCCCCGACGGCCGGGTGACCATCCCCTCCCCCGGCGTCCGCACCCGGGAGATGGACCAACTGCCCGTACCGGACTACGACGACTACTTCACCGCCCTGGATGCCCTCGGCCGGGACCGGGTGATCGGCCGGAACACGCAGCGGCTGCTGGTGGAGTTCTCCCGCGGCTGCTGGTGGGGCGCGAAGCACCACTGCACCTTCTGCGGGCTCAACGCGCTGGGCATGCAGTACCGGGCCAAGTCCCCGGCGCGGGCCCTGGCCGAGCTGGAGGAGCTGATGCGCCGGCACCGGGTCCTCGCGGTCGACGCCGTCGACAACATCCTCGACATGGCCTACCTCGACACCTTCTGCTCCGGACTGCGCGGGGCCCCGTGGGACACCGCCCTGTTCTTCGAGGTGAAGGCGAACCTGACCCGGGACCAGGTGCGCCTGCTGGCCGAGGCCGGGGTGTGGAAGATCCAGCCGGGCCTGGAGAGCCTCAGCACGCACGTCCTCGGGCTGATGCGGAAGGGCTCCTCGCGGCTCCTCAACATCCGGCTGCTCAAGTGGGCGCACTACTACGGCGTCCGCGTCGACTGGAACCTCCTCGCCGGCTTCCCCGGCGAGACGGACGAGGACTACACCGGCCAGGCCGCCCTCGTACCGCTGCTGACCCATCTGGAGCCGCCCGCCGGCGTCGGGCGGATCTGGCTGGAGCGGTTCAGCCCCTACTTCACCGACCCCTCCTTCGGGATGGGCGAGATCACGCCGAAGAGCGCCTACCGGCTGGCGTTCCCGGTCCCCGGGCTGGACCACAGCCGCATCGCGTACTTCTTCGACTACCGGGCGCCGGACACCGCCTCCCCGGACGCCGTCGCCGAGCTGGCCAAGGCCGTGGAGGCGTGGGGGCGGGAATGGGCCTCGGCCGACCGGCCCGCCCTCACGTACCGGCGCGGGCCCGACTGGCTGACCCTGTTCGACACGCGCGGCGGCCGGCGCCGCAAGACGACCCTCACCGGGTGGCGGGCGCAGGCGTACGAGCTGTGCGGCGACGCCCCGCGCGGTGCCGCCCGCGTCCACCGGGAGCTGGGCGGCGGTACGCGGCCGGACGGCAGGGCCGTGGAGCGGGCGGAGGTCGAGGAGTTCCTGGCCTCCTGCGTCGCGCACGGGATCTGCCTGGAGGAGGACGGCAAGTACCTCTCCCTGGCGCTGCCGCTCCGGTCCGGGCTGCCCGCGCTGCCCGGGCGTACGGCGGGGACGGGCACTTCAAGCGAGCAAGGGAGCTCACGATGACGCTGAACAGCTTCGACGAATGGTCCCCGCTCAAGGAGGTGGTCCTCGGCTCGGCGGCCCACTACACCTCCCACGAGCGGGAGCTGTCCTTCGACCTCTTCTTCCACGACAACATCGCCGGCGACAACTCCACGCGCTCCGAGTGGTACTACCCGCGGCTCACCGTCGGCGGGGCGGACGGGAACGCCGGACCGGACGGGGCCCGCCGGGGGCGGGTGCCCATCAAGCAGCGCTACGTGGACGAGCTCGTCGAGGACCTGGAGGGCATGGCGGCGGCCCTGAGGGGCCTCGGGGTCACCGTGCTCCGGCCGATGGACCTCGACCCCGGCACCAGCGAGGTGCGCACCCCGGCCTGGTCCGCCTCCGTCGTCCCGCCGCTGAACATCCGCGACAACACGCTGATCCTCGGCGACGAGATCATCGAGACGCCGCCGATGATCCGCTCCCGGTACTTCGAGACCCAGTTCCTCACCCCGGTGTTCCAGCGGTACTTCGCGCGGGGCGCCCGCTGGACGGTGATGCCGCGGCCCCTGATGACGGACGCGTCGTTCGACCTCGACTACGCCCGCGAGAGCACGATCGGCGGCCCGACCGAGCCCATCGGCACCCCGAGCCCCTCCCCCTACGACGTCGGCATCGAGATGATGTTCGACGGGGCGCAGGTGCTGCGGCTCGGCCGCGACCTCGTCGTCAACGTCTCCACCGCGCACCACGCGCTGGCCTGCGACTGGCTGGAGCGGCACGTCGGCGGCCGGTTCCGGATCCACCGCGTGCACCGGCTCAGCGACAGCCACATCGACAGCATGGTCCTCGCGCTGCGGCCCGGCACCCTGCTCGTGCGTTCGGAGGCCGTCGCCGAGAAGCTGCCCGAGGCGCTGCGGAAGTGGGACCGGATCGTCGCGCCCGCTCCGGAGAGCGACAACTTCCCCCGTTACGAGGACGAGGACCTGGTGCTGACCAGCCCGTTCATCGACCTCAACGTACTGTCCGCCGGCCCGGACACGGTGCTGGTCAACGAGGCGTGCCCGGAGCTGGGGCGGACCCTGGAGAAGCACGGTTTCACGGCGGTCCCGGTCCGGCACCGGCACCGGCGGCTGTTCGGCGGGGGCTTCCACTGCTTCACGCTGGACACGGTGCGCGAAGGCGGGCTGGAGGACTACCTCGGATGAGCCTGCCGGACACGGGGTGTGCCGCCCGGCTCGCCGGGGTCGGCACCGCCGTCCCCGACACCAGCTACAGCCAGCGCGAGCTGCTCGACCTGCTGGCCGTCACCGATCCCCGGGTCCGCTCGCTCTTCCTGAACAGCGCCATCGAGCGGCGCGGCCTGACGCTGCCCGCCGCCGGCCCGGACGGTTCGCGGGCGGTGGAGTCGCAGGGCGAGCTCCTGCGCAAGCACGCCGAGCAGGGGCTGCTGCTGGGGCGGCGGGCGATCGAGAACTGCCTCGCCGACACCGGGGCGCGGCTGTCGGACGTGCGCCACCTGTGCTGCGTGACGTCGACCGGCTTCCTGACGCCCGGGTTCTCCGCCCTGCTCATCAAGGAGATGGGCATCGACGTCGGCTGCTCGCGCCTCGACGTCGTCGGCATGGGCTGCAACGCGGGGCTCAACGCCCTGGGCGCGGTCACCGGCTGGGTCCGCGCGCACCCCGGCGAGCTGGCGCTGCTGGTGTGCGTGGAGGTGTGCTCGGCGGCGTACGTCTTCGACGGCACGATGCGCTCCTCCGTCGTCAACAGCCTCTTCGGGGACGGCGCGGCGGCCGTCGCCGTCACCGCGCCCGGGGGCGGCGGCGGTGCGGATCCGGGCGGGGTGCCGTCACCGGCCCTGCTGCGGTTCTCCAGCCGGATCATCCCCGACGCCGTCGACGCCATGCGCTACGACTGGGACGAGGGGCACGGCAAGTTCAGCTTCTGGCTGGACCCGCAGATCCCGTACGTCGTCGGCGCGCACGCCGAGGAGGCGCTGGGGCGGCTGCTGCACGGCACGGGGCTGCTGGCCTCGGACATCGGCCACTGGGTGGTGCACTCCGGGGGCAAGAAGGTCGTGGACTCCGTCCGGGTCAACCTCGGGCTGACCCGGCACGACGTACGGCACACCACCGGCGTGCTGCGCGACCACGGAAACCTGTCGAGCGGCTCCTTCCTCTTCTCCTACCAGCGCCTGGCGTCCGAAGGTTCGGTCCGGCCGGGCGACCTGGGCGTGCTGATGACGATGGGGCCCGGCTCGACGATCGAGATGGCGCTGGCGCGGTGGTGACCCGCATCCCGGGCCGCACGGCGGGCGGCGGCGCGACGACGAAGGGAACTGCGATGCGGACGCACGACACGCTGCCGCCGCCCGCGGAGGGCGAACCGGCGGACGGTACGGGGAGGACCGTGCCCGACGGCCCCGCGGACGGGCTGTGCACCACCGTGGAGCTGGACGCCCGGCAGCCGCTGCCCGAGCTGACCGCCGCGGTCACCGGTGCCTGCGACCGTGCCGAGGCGCGGGCCGACGGCTCGGTGGTCCTCCTGCGGCTGCCGGACGCGCCCGCCGGGGCGCGGGCCTGGCCGGGGCAGGTGGACATCCAGCAGATCAACCGCTGGGAGCGGGCCGTGCGGAGGCTGGAGCGGCTGCCCGCGCTGAGCATCGCCGTCGCCTCCGGGGCCTGCGGCGGTCCCGCCCTCGACCTGCTGCTGGTCAGCGACTACCGGATCGGGTCCCCGGACCTGCGGCTCCTCGCGCCGGTCAACGACGGGCACTTCTGGCCCGGGATGGCCGTGCACCGGATATCCCGGCAGCTCGGGGCGGCCCGCGCCCGGCAGATCGTGCTGTGGGGCGACGACATCGACGCGGTACGGGCCCGTGACCTCGGCCTGATCGACCAGCTCGCGGACGACACCGACGGGGCCGCGCACACGGCGGCCGTGCTGATGGGCCGGATCTCCGACCGGGAGCTCGCGATCCGCCGGCAGCTGCTGCTGGAGGCGCAGAGCCTGGAGTTCGACGAGGCGCTGGGCCCCCATCTCGCCGCCTGCGACCGGGAACTGCGGCGCCTGGCCGCGTCCGCGGCGGCTGCCGAGGAGCCGGGCGACACGGCGGGAGGGGCGGGTGAGTGACGGGGCGGGGCGCCGGGAGGCGGGCATCCCGGCCGCCGGCCCCGCCTCCGCCGACCCGGCCGTCTCGGGAGACCCCGCCGTCTCGGGCGCAGACCCCGGCTTCCGCGGTGACCTCGCCGCCGACGCCAAGGTGCTCGCCGGGCACGCCGCCGACGCCGAGCGGAGGCTCGCCCTCCTGCCGTCCCGCCCCGAGCGCACCACAGCCGAGGCCGAGCGGGCGGAGGGCCTCCACGAGGACTGCCGGGCGGCCCGGCACGCCTTCCTGGCCCGCCACGCCGACGCCGTCTACGACGAGCTCACCGCCGGGCGGACGCGGCGGCCCCGGCTGCCCGAGCTGGCCGCGGAGGCCGCCGTACGCTTCCCCGGGCTCGTACCGGACGCCGCGCGACTCGCCGAGGAGCGCGGCCGCCTCCAGGCGCACAAGGAAGGCCGCGAGATCGACCAGGGCATCTTCTTCGGGGCCCTGCTGCGCTCCCCCACCGCGGGCACGCACCTGATCGAGAGCATGCTGCGGCCCGCGCCGGGCTCGGCGGCCCGCCTCGCGGAGTTCCGGCGCACGGACCGGCTGGAGCTGCCCGCCGTGCTGCTCGAACGCCGCGGCGAGGCGGCCCACGTCACCTTCCGCAACGGCCACTGCCTCAACGCCGAGGACAACCGGCTCATCGCCGGCCTGGAAACCGCCGTCGACGTGGCCCTCCTCGACGACCGGATCCGCGTCGGCGTCCTGCGCGGCGGGCCCGTCACCCACCCGCGCCACGCCGGGAGGCGGATCTTCAGCGCCGGCATCAACCTCAAGGAGCTGCACGCGGGCCGGATCTCCTTCGTGGAGTTCCTCCTCGGCCGGGAGCTCGGCTACGTCAACAAGCTGGCCCGCGGCCTGCTGCGCGAGGGCCCGGCCGCCGCCGGCGGCGCCACGGCCGGCAAACCCTGGGTGGGCGTCGTCGACGCCTTCGCCATCGGCGGCGGCATGCAGCTCCTCCTCGTCCTGGACCGCGTCATCGCCGAGGAGGGCGCCTTCCTGAGCCTGCCGGCCGCCGACGAGGGCATCGTCCCGGGCCTCGGCAACCTGCGGCTCACCCGGCTCACCGGCGCCCGCACGGCCCGGCAGATCATCCTCTCGGGCCGCCGCGTCCACACCTCCGACCCGGCGGCCGCCCTGCTGGTCGACGAGGTGCTGCCCGCCGCCGCGCTCGACGCGGCCGCCGAGCGCGCCGTACGCGAGCTGGCCGGACCGGCCGTGGCCGCCAACCGGGCCATGCTGACGCTGGCCGAGGAGCCCCTGGAGCTGCTGCGCGGCTACCTGGCGGAGTTCTCGGTCGTCCAGGCCCGCCGCATCCACAGCCCCGACGTGCTGGCCAAGACGGAGCGGCACTCGGCGCGTTCCGGACGGGCCCCGGCATGACCCTCCTCGCCCGCGAGGCGCTGCACGCCTCGCTCCAGGACCCGGTGCTGGAGTCGATCGGTTTCCTCAACGAGATCATGGGCCGCTACCCGGACGCCCTCTCCTTCGCCCCCGGCGCCCCCCACCCGGCCCCGTACGAGGGCCTGGACACCGCCCGCTACCTGGACCGCTTCACCGCCCACGCGGCCGCGACGGGCCTCGGGCCGGACCGGGCGGCCCGGCTGCTGTACGAGTACGGGCCGGCCCGCGGCCTGATCAACGGGATCGTCGCCGACGCCCTCCGCCGCGACCAGGGCATCGACGCCGACGCGGACGCGCTGGTGATCACCGTGGGGGCGCAGGAGGCGATGTTCCTCGTGCTGCGGGCCCTGATCGCCTCGCCGGAGGACCTGCTGGCCGTCTCCGATCCGTGCTTCGTGGGCATCACCAGCGCCGCCAGCCTGCTCGGCGCCGGGGTGGTCCCCGTTCCCGAGGACGCCGACGGCCTCGACCTCGACGCGCTGGCCGGGGCGTGCCGGGCGGCCCGCCGCTCCGGCCGCCGCATCCGAGCCTGCTACGTCGCCCCCGACTACGCCAACCCCGGCGGCACCCGCATGGCGGCCGGGCGGCGGCCGCGGCTGCTGGAGCTGGCCGAGCGGGAGGACTTCCTCGTCCTGGAGGACAACGCGTACGGGTTCACCGCTCCCCCGGGCACCGAAATGCCCGCCCTGAAGGCCCTGGACGGCGGGCGGCGGGTCGTGCACATCGGGACGTTCGCGAAGGTGTGCTTCCCCGGGGCGCGCGTCGGCTACGTCGTCGCCGACCAGTCCGTGTCCACCGCCGGCGGGGCCGCGGCCGTCCCGCTCGCCGCGGAGCTGGCGCGGCTGAAGACCGCCGTCACGGTCAACACCTCGCCGGTGTGCCAGGCGCTGATCGCCGGGATGCTGCTGGAGCACGGCGGCTCGCTCGCCGAACTGAGCCGGGCCAGGTCCGTGCTGTACCGGCGCAACCTGGCCCACCTGCTGCGGGCGCTGGACCGCGAGGGCGCGGCCGGGCTGCCGGAGGGGGTGGAGTGGAACCGGCCCGACGGCGGGTTCTTCGTACGGATGCGGCTGCCCGTGCCGGCGGACGCCGGGCTGCTGGAGGCGTCCGCGGCCGGGTACGGGGTGCTGTGGACGCCGATGGCCCCCTTCCACCCGGGCGGCGGGGGCACCCGTACGCTGCGCCTGTCGTGCAGCTACCTGGATCCGGAGGAGATCGACGAGGGCGTGCGGCGGCTCGGGGCCTTCCTCAGGGAGCACGCCCGGCCACGGGCCGGGGCCGGGGCGGGCACGAGGCCGGGGGGCGGGACGTGAGCGGGGGCCGGGGCGTTCCCGTCCACCCCACCGCCCGCGACCGGGACCGCCCGTTCGACCCGCCGCCGGAGCTCGCGGCGCTGCGCGCCCGCGGCCCGGTCAGCCGCCTGCGCTACCCCGACGGCCACCTCGGATGGCTCGTCACCGGTCACGAGGCGGCGCGCCGGGTGCTCGCCGACCCCCGTTTCAGCGCGCGCTCGGAGCTCAAGCGGGTGCCGGTGGCCCGGCCGGGGACGGACCCGTTCTACGGCAGCCCCGCCCTGCCGGGCTGGCTCGTCGACATGGACGCACCCCACCACACGCGGCTGCGCGGGCAGCTGATGGGCTGGTTCACCGCCCGCCGTACGCGGGCCCTGGCGCCCCGGATCGAGCGGATCGTCGGCGAGCACCTGGAGGCGATGGCCGCCCTCGGCGGCCGGGCCGACCTCGTCGAAGCCTTCGCGCTGCCCGTCCCTTCCCTGGTGATCTGCGAGCTGCTGGGCGTGCCGTACGGTGAGCGCGCCTCCTTCCAGCGCAACAGCGCCACCCTGTTCCGGATCGACGCGACCGCCGCCGAGGCCGCGGCGGCGATGGGCGAACTCGACGTGTTCCTCACCGAGTTGGCCCGGCACCGGCGCCGGGCGCCGGGCGACGACCTGCTGAGCGCGCTCGCCGCCGGGGGCGAGCTGTCCACCGCGGAAGTCGCCGGTGTGGGCGCCCTCCTGCTGTCGGCGGGGCACGAGACGACCGCCGGCTCCCTCGGGCTCGGCACGTTCGCCCTGCTGTCCCACCCGGGCGAGGCGGCCCGGCTGGCGGACGATCCGTCCCTCGCCGGGAACGCGGTGGAGGAGCTGCTGCGGTACCTGACCATCTTCCACTTCGGGGTGCCCCGCTCCCCGCTGGAGGACGTCGTCCTGGAGGGACACACCCTGCGCGCCGGGGAGTCCGTCACGGTCTCGCTGTCCGCCGCGAACCGCGACCCGGCGCGCTTCGCCGACCCCGACCGCCTCGACCTCGCCCGCCCGGCCTCCGGCCACCTCGCCTTCGGCCACGGGGCGCACCAGTGCATCGGCCAGCACCTGGCCCGCACGGAGATGCGGATCGCGTTCCCCGCGCTGTTCGCGCGCTTCCCCGGGGTGAAGCTGGCCGTGCCGCCGTCGGAGGTGCCGCTGGGGGAGGACATGGGCTTCTACGGGGTGCACCGGCTGCCCGTGGCCTGGTGAGGGGCCCGTACCCGCCGGCGCCGTGCCGCCTCAGCCATGCCAGGACTTCCACAGGCGGGCGTACGCCCCGCCGCGGGCCACCAGTTCCTCGTGGGTGCCGGTCTCGGTGATCCGGCCGTCCTCCATCACCACCACGCGGTCGGCGTCGTGGGCGGTGTGCAGCCGGTGGGCGATGGAGACGACCGTGCCGCCGAGCAGCCCGGCCAGGGCCCGTTCCACCGTGTGCGCGGTGTGCGGGTCGAGCAGGGCGGTCGCCTCGTCGAAGACGACCACCGGCGGGTCGAGCAGCAACAGGCGGGCCAGGGCCAGCTGCTGGGCGCGGGCCGGGGGCAGTTCGGCCGCGCCGGAGCCGACCTCGTGGTCCAGGCCCAGCGCCGACGCCCACTCCCAGGCGGCGACGGCCCGCAGGGCGCGCTCCAGGTCCGCGGGGGTCGCGTCGGGGCGGGCGACGAGCAGGTTGTCGGCCAGGGTCCCGCGGAAGACGTGGTACTCCTGGGTGACGAGGATGACACCGCGGCGCAGTTCCTCCGTCGGCAGCTCCGTCAGGGGCACGCCGCCCAGGCTGACGGTCCCCCGGCCGGGGCTGTCGATCCCGGCGAGGAGGCGGCCGAGGGTGGACTTGCCGGCCCCGGAGGGGCCCACGACGGCCAGCCGCTCACCGGGCCGTACGTGCAGGTCGACGCCGCGGAGGCTCTCCTGCCGGTCCCGGTAGGCGAAGTGGACGCCCTGTACGTCGATCGCGCTGTCGCGCGGGGCGTCGGGTCGCGGGGCCGTCGTGTCCGGGACCGTGTCCGGGGCGGCGGCGTCGCGGACGCCGAGGATGCGGGCCATGGACGCGCCGCCGACCTGGAGTTCGTCCATCCAGTACAGCATGGTGTCGACGGGCCCGATCACCTGCTGGACGTACAGGGTGGCGGCGGTGACGGCGGCCAGGCCGACCAGCCCCTCGATGTACATCAGACCGCCGATGACCAGGGTGGCGGCCACGGGCAGGATGTAGCCGGTGTCGGCGATCGGCAGGTAGGTGCTGCGCAGGTTCAGGGTATGCCGTTCGGCCGCGTACGAGGCGGCGATGTCCGCGTCGGTGCGGCGGCGGCGCCGCCCCTGGAGCCGGAGCGCCTCCACCGTGGGGGCGCCCGCGACGGTCTCGCCGAGGGTGTCGGTGAGGCGGGCGTACGCGGAGTTGGAGCGCAGGTAGCCGCCGCGGGCCCGCCGCAGGTACCAGCGGGTCGAGAGCCACAGCACGGGGACGGCGACCAGGCAGGGCAGGACCAGCAGCGGGTCGGTGAGGCAGACGGCGCCGACGGTCAGGGCGATGGTGGTGCCCGCCACGAGGGTGTCGGGGACGGCCCGCTGCACGGTGAGGGCGAGGACGTCGACGTCCCGGGTGGTGCGGGTGACGAGCTCGCCGGTGCCGGCCCGCTCGACGACGGGGGTGGGCAGGGACAGCACGCGGTCGACGAACTCCTCGCGCAGCTCGGCCAGTACGGTCTCCCCGAGCCGGAGCGAGGCCAGCCGTGCGAAGCGGGTGAGGACCGCCTGGAAGACGACCGCGGCGCAGATCGCGAGGGCGACCGGGGTGACGGCGAGCGTGCCGTGCGCGGCGTCCTCGACGATCCGGCCGAGGAGCTGGGGTGCGGCCAGCGCGGCGGCGCAGGCCAGCGCGTGCAGGGCGAGGGAGCCGGCCAGGGGGCGGCGGTGCCTGAGCATGGTCCGCCGGGCGTGCGCGCGGACCTCCCGGGCGGAGGCGACGGGCAGCCGGTCGGTCGGCGGGGCGCCCGGGTCGGGGGCGGTGTCGGCGGGGGCGGTCATGCCAGGACCTCACGGGTGACGACGGCACGGTAGTCGGGGTCGGCGAGGAGGGTCCGGTGGGGCCCTTCGGCGACGGCCTTGCCGTCCTTGACGAACACCACCGAGTCGGCTCGGTCCAGGACGATCGGGCTGGTGGTGAAGACGACGGTGGTGCGGCCGGCGCGGTAGGGGCCGAGGTTCCGGGCGACGCGGCCCTCGGTGTGGGCGTCGAGGGCGTTGGTCGGCTCGACGAGGACGAGCACCCGCGGGTCGGCGAGCAGGGCGCGGGTCAGGCGCAGCCGCTGCTGCTGCCCGCCGGAGAACTCGCGTCCGCCGGTGCTCTCGTGGGCGAGGCCGTCGGGAAGGGCGTCGACGACGTCGCGGGCGGAGGCCGCGTCGAGGGCGCGGAGGAGGCCGTCGGCGGGCCGGCCGTCGCGGGGGCCGCCGGGGCGGTCCCGGGGGTCGAGCTCGATGCCGAGCCGCCCGGCGAAGAGGGTGGCGTCGTTGTCGGCGAGGAGGGCGTGGCGGCGTACGTCGTCGGTGCGGAGGGCGGACAGGGGGGTGTCGCCGAGCAGGACCGCGGAGCCGGTGTGGCCGCAGAGCCGTTCCGCGAGCGTACGGGCGTCCCCTTCCGTGGCGCACACCACGGCGAGGAGCCGGCCGGGCGGGACGGTCAGCCCGGAGTCGGGGTCGTGCAGCGGGAGGGCGTCCGCGCCGTCGTCGAGCGGGCGGGTGCCGCCGGGCCGTTCCCGTTCCAGGCGCAGGAAGTCCAGGACGCGGCCGGCCGCGACGCCGGCGCGGGTCAGCTGGTCGAGCATGGCGGTGACCTGCCCGAGCTGGTCGGTGAGGAAGACGGCGTACCCGTAGAAGGCGACGAGCAGGCCCGGTTCGAGGCGGCCGGTGCTCACCTGGTGCGCGCCGAGCCAGACGATGGCGACGAGCAGCGCGCCGGGCAGCAGGACGCGCAGGAAGGCGATGTCGGCGACGGTGGCCGCGACCCGGGTGCCCTCGGCGCGCACGGCCTGGGAACCCTCGCGGTAGCGGCGGCCGTAGGTCTTCTCGCCGCCAAACCCGCGCAGGACGCGCAGCCCGTCGATGATGTCGACCGACAGGTCGGTGAGGGCGCCCTGCTGCTCGCGCAGCCGCTGCTGGCGGCCGTGCAGGACGCGCATCAGCCGGGTGACGGCGACCGCGATCAGCGGGACGCCGACGAGCACGACCAGTCCCAGCTGCCAGGACGTGACCAGCATGAACACGGCGGCGAAGAGGATGGAGACGACGGCTCCGGTGCCGCGCGCCGTGCCCTCCAGGGCGGTGCCGAGGTGGCCGACGTCCGAGGCGCTGACGCTGACGACGGAGCCGGTGGAGGCCCGCCGGGGCAGGTCGGCGCCGAGGTCGGCGGCGTGGCGGACGACGAGCTGGGTGGTCCCGTACACGGCGCCGAACCGGTTGGTGGTCGACGCCCGGTCGCGCAGCATGCCGATGACGGCCTGGAAGACGCCGAGGGCGAGGACCGCCCCGCCCCACAGCAGCAGCGCCTCCCGGTCGCGCTGGAGCAGCCCGCGGTCGATGCCGAGGGCGACGGCCGCCGGCACCAGCGCCTGCGCGAGGGTGCACAGCACGCCGAACACGGTGGCGAGGACGAGGCTGCCGCGGTGGCGGGTGGCCAGCCACGCCAGGAAGCGGACCGGCGAGCCGGTGGCGGGCGCCCCCGGGTCGGCGGCGGGGAACCTGTCGCGGCTCATGGCTTGGTGCCGATGGTCAGGCCGTGTTCGTAGGGGTAGCCGGTGAGCGTGCGCACGGCGTCGAAGCCCGCCCGGCGCATCCAGTCCTCGTAGTCGCGGGCCGGGTAGGCCATGCCCTGGCCACTGGCGAGCACGTTGAGGTAGAGGGAGAGGCGCGCGGAGTACCAGCCGCGCGTCTCGTCGTCGGAGGCGTTGTAGCCGTAGACGAACACCCGCCCGCCGGAGGGGAGGACGGCGTGCGCCTTCGCCAGCAGCTCCGTGATCTGCGCGCCGGAGAAGATCTCCAGGACGTGGCTGAAGAGGACGGCGTCCGCGCCGGGCGGGAAGGGGTCGGTGAAGAGGTCGCCGGGGTGCAGCCGGATACGGTCCCCGGTCCCGGGTTCCGCCCCGGGTTCGGCCCCGGATTCCGCCCCGGACTTCGCTTCGGCCGCCAGCCGCGCGACGGACGGGATGTCGAAGACGGTCGAGCGCATGCCGGGGTGGCGGGCGAGCAGCCGGGCGCTGGTGGTGCCGTCGCCGCCGCCGATGTCGAGCAGGTGCCGTACGGTGGCGAACTCCTCGGTCTCGACGAGCGCGTCGAGGCTCTTGAGGGTGAAGGCGCTCATGCTGCGGTGGAAGACCGCCTCGAGCTCCGGGGCGTGCGCGAGGCGACGGTAGAGCGTCGGCTCGTCGCCGGGGTGCGCGTCGAGCGCGAGGTTGGTGCCGGCCGCGAGGGCCTCGCTCATGCGGGAGAAGGCGGGGTAGTAGATCTCCCGCCAGCCGGTGAGGATGTGGCGCCAGCTGTCGGGGCCGTCGGGGGCGAGGAGCTCGGCGGCGGCGGACGCGTTGCGGTAGCCGCCGTCGGGGTCCCGCTCCAGCAGGCCGGTGGTGCACACGGCGTGGAGCAGGACCCGCAGGGAGTGCGCCGGCACCCCGACGGCCGCGCGCAGCTCCTCGAAGGAGGCGCCGGGGTGGGCGCGGAGATGGCCGAAGACGTCCCATTCGAGCGCGGTGACGACGGCGTTGAAGAGGGCCGGGGCGTTCACGAGGAAGTGGAACCGCTCGACGACCGGATCGACGGCGGCGACGTCCGGATCGGCACCGCCGGGACGGGGGACCTGGCCGGGCACGAAGGCCGGCTCAGGCCGTCCGGGCCGGTCGGCCGGGTTCGTTCCAGCGGATGGTGCCGTGTCGGCAGACGAATTCAACGTCGCACCTCTCGTCAGCGGATCGCCGCGGCCCGCTCACGGGGGCACCACAGCCGACTCCAAGATCACGATCACGTCCTGGCATGCTGGCACACCCCCCAAAGCCCCGCAAGAACACCCCGCGCAATCCGGCCGTCCCCACGCACACGCCCTCCGCGCCCGCCGCTCCGGCTCAGAGGAGGTCGGGCTTCCAGAGGGTGCGGTCCGGGTAGACGTGGGCCGTCGGGGAGAGTTCGTACGCGCCGGCGTTCGCGTCCGCCGGGACCACCCGGCCGACTCCCTGGTACGCGTACGGAACCGGCTCGCGCGGGAGCGAGCAGCGGGCCGGGTCGGTGATGACCGTGCGGCCCGGGGGGCGTCGACGGGCTGCGGGTTCGGTGCTCCGGGCACGCGTGGAAGGCCTTCTGCCGTGCGTACTGCACCTGACCCGGACGCGGGCCGTCGCCGCGCGGTCGGCCTGGTTGGTGAGTTTCACGGCGAACGCCACGCGGTCCTCGTCCACCCGGGCGCACACCCGCCAGACCACCGGCTCCGGCCCGGGGACGGGTTCTCCGCAGCGGCTGTCGGCGCCGAGGGTGTCCTTCTCCAGGCCCGGCCGTTCCAGCGCTGCCGCCGGTGCGGGTGGGGCGACGGTCGTCGCCGCCCGCGGGGGTGCGGGGGGGCTTCGCGGTGTCGGGGGTCGTGCGGGTGGAGGCGAGGTGGGCGACGAGGGCGGCCGCCGCCACTCCCGCCGCGGGCCGCTGCCGCCAGCCGAGACGCCGTGCGGCGCCGCCGTCGGCGGGTCGCGGGGGTGCCGTCGGGCGGGGGCGTGGTCGGCTCGTCGGGCGCCGGCGCGGGGAGGGCGGGCGACGACGTGTCCGGGTGGCTTTCGCGGAGGTGCTCCACCGCGCGTTTGCGCCAGTCCCGGGGGTGGAGGTCCTCCAACTGCCGCTGGAGGCCGTCGACGCGGGCCGCGAGGACGGCCAGCTCCTCCGCCCTCGGGCCTTCCAGGCCGAGTTCGCGGACGATGGCCCGCGTGGTGGCCGCGCCGGGCGGGCCCGCGCCGCTCAGCCAGATCTGCTCCCGTCCCCGCAGCCACAACGACACCTTCGGCGCGGGTGCGCCCAGCCTGCGCGCCAGCCAGTTCTGGTACCGGCCCTCCGCGGCGAGGGCCTCCTTGACCGCCGCCGACCACGCGTCCAGTGCCCCGCCGAACTCCGCGGCCAGCCCGATGAGCGAGCCTGAAGCCGGACAGCGGTGGCCTCGACGCCGGCCGCCCGCCGGCCCTCCCGGCCGGCGGCCGGTCGCCGTGGCCGGCCGCCTCAGCGCACGGCCGTGGGGTGCGGGCACCCCGGTAGCGCCGGCCGTTCCTTGGTGCGTACGGCCGGGAGCCACGCCGTGGGGGGCGCGGAGCCGCGCGGGAGACGGACGCGGAACCAGTGGGTGGACCTCAGGCCCTCCTCGTCGATGATGGGCTGCCCTTCGGCCGACTGGCAGTCGGCGGCGAGGACGTCGCCGTGCCACACCCGGGTCGGTACGACGTTGTCCGCGTCGTACGGCTTCAGGGGATCGACCGCCAGGCCCAGACTGCACCGCGGGTCACGGTCGGCCCGCTCCCGGCAGCCACGCTCCGCGTTGAACACCCGGATCTCGCCGGCGCCGTCCGGACGGCCGGACGGCGCCGGCGAGCCCGCCCGTTCCGCGTCCGCGTACAGGGTCGCGCCCGCGATCCCGCAGAGCGCGGTGGCGAGGACGGCGGCGCGGGCCCGGCCCCGCAGCCGTACCGTCCCACGCGTCCCCTGGTGGGCACGGATGCGGGCGAGCAGGCTCTCGGCGGTGTGCGCGGCGCGGGCCGCGTGGGTCGGGGCGAGGCAGTCGGCGGCCAGCGCGCGCCAGAACGGCGGCAGGGCGTGGTCCATGCGCAGCGGGGCACGCCCCGCGCCGTACTCCTGGACCGCGGCGCCCCGCGCCACGGGTGTGGCGCCGGAGAACGGTGAGCCACCGGACGCGAACACCTCGTGGATGACGATGCCCAGGGCCCAGATGTCGGCACTCGGCCTGACCTGCACGCCGAGTTCCCCGAGGGGCGCCTTCCAGCGCTCGGGCGGGAGGTAGTCCAGGGTGCCCAGGGGAGGCACGTACCCGTGCGTGCCCGTCAGCTCGGTGGCGAGGCCGAAGTCCGAGAGCTTCACGGAGCGGTCCGTGCCCAGGAGGACGTTCTCCGGCTTGAGATCGGCGTGGACCCATCCCGAGCGGTGGAGATGGGCGAGGCCTTCGCAGATTCCCGCGATCAGCCGGCCGCGGTCGGCCTCGGGCACACCGGCGTCGACGAGTTCCCGCAGACTGCCCGCGGCCCTTTCCATCACCAGGACGATCGCCCCGTCCAGGGAGGGCCGGTCCGGTGCGGCGAGAACGAAGGTCTCCAGGAACCCGATCAGACGGGGATGCCCCGCCCTGCGCCCGAGTTCGACCTCGCGGCGGGCGGATTCCACGGTCTGGCGCGCCTGGCGCGGCGCGAGTCCGGCGGTCGGCATGACCTTCAGCGCGACGTCGGCGGGGCACGGAGACCGCTCGGGGGCGGCTCCGCCGGTCCGGTCCGGGCGCCTGTCGGCCGGCCGCGCCGCGTAGACCGTGGACCAGCCTCCGGACCCGATCAGCTCGGTGACCACCCAGTCCCCCACCCGGTAGCCGGGCGGGAGCAGGTCCGTGCGGTTGCACTCCGCGGTGCGGCCCGGGCCGTGAGGCGGTGTCATCGCCCCGCCTGCCGCTCCCGCCCGCCGGCGCGTGTCGGGGACGGCAGCAGCGCGAGGTGTTCTTCCCGTACGAGCCCGAAACGCAGCGCGAGCCCGACGATCTCCTCCCGCTTGCCGTTGCGGCGGTCGGCCTTGCCGCGCTCGTCGGTGCCCAGGACGCCGATGCGCAGCTTCTCCTCGGCGAGGTAGTCGATGTGCGAACTGACCGCCCGCGCCGTCAGGGCGTCGTGAGCGCCGTGCCACCTCAGCCGCTCGACGATCTGCGGAGTGGTGGGGACCGCCACGCGGGACTGGTCGCGCAGGCGCGGTTCGCACAGCGCGACGAGGACGAGGAAGTAGGTGGCCGTCTCGTCCAGGGAGTACGCGGTGACCGTCCGGTTCCCCCAGGGGACGCCCATGGCGTCCGGGTCCAGGTAGACGTGGTCGGGCGCGAACACCTGGAAGGAGACGGGGACGTCACCGCGGGTGGGCAGCACCACGCGCGAGAACTCGAACGGGATGGGCGCCCCGACCCGTCGTGGGGGAACCCTCAGGTACTCCCCCGCTCCCTCCGGGTTCTCCACGAGATAGCTGTGGGTGGTGCTGTGGTTCGTCAACTGCCAGTGGTCGTCGCTCACGCGGATCTCCCCGGCGAGCCGGGAGATCGCCGCGTCGGCGAGGCGCAGTTCGACGGGGACCGTCGTGGAGCCCCGTCCGAAGCGGGCGACCTCGCCGGGGCCGAGCCGTAACGTCACCGGGTCACCGCACGGTTCGCCGTCGTCGGCGCCACCACTTCCCTGCGGCAGATGGACGACTACGCCGCTCACCGTTCCCCCTGTTCCACGCGTCGCACTTGCCGGACGAGCGGAACGATACTCATCTCCCGGGGGAGTTCACCGGCGCACTTCGGCCACTTCGGCCGGGACCGTCTCCGGGGCGGGGACCTGCCCGCGTGCGCCGGGCGCGGATGCCTCGTCGCGCACCCGGCAAGTGGGGAAACTCACCGTCTACGGAGGGGGCGAGGGGCGCTTCGGGGGGGTTCGCAGCACGGCCGGACCACCGTTTCGCCCGTTCGGGTGGCGAGATCCGGACTCCGTTCCCCCTCCGGCCTCAGAGAGCGGGAGCACCCGACACGAGGGGTGCGACCTCGCGATCACCGAAGGCCGTCCAGGGCCGCCACCCGCCGCTCGGGCGGGCCTGGACGCGGGTCCTCATCCGGCCCTCGGCGGTGACGGCGAAGACGTGCATCCGCCCGGTGGGGTCGAGCGCGGCCACGGGCGTCGCCGCGAGCCGGATGCCGGGCTCGCCGAACTCCCCGCCGGGATCCCAGCCGCCGCCCGGAGCCATCTGCCAGCGGTGGCCGAGCCGGGCGCCGCCGGGCGTCAGGAAGAACGCCTCCAGCCGGCCGTCGGCGTTGGCGGCGAACGCCGGGGCGGCGGCGCTCCAGCCGGACATCGGCAGCCACTCGTCCCAGCGGCCGCTCGGCACGGACTGGAGCCGGGAGAAGGTTCCCAGGCCCGACGGTCCGATCGCGGCGACGGTGAGCCGGCCGCTGCCGTCCCCGGCCACCCGCGGTGCGGCGCCGGCCGCGGTGCCGAAGCGGTGCCATGCGGGGGTCCAGGCGCCGCCCGGGGCCTCCTGCCACCGGTGCTGGATCGCGGCCCCGCCGGGTGCGAGGGTGAACACCTCCAGCCGGCCGTCGGCGTTCGCGGCGACGGCCGGTGGCGCGCCCGCGGCCCCGCCGAAGCCGGGCTCCCACGGGTCCCAGTCCGGAGATCCGGGCGAACGCTGCCGTCGCCGTGCGACGGAGGCGCCGCCGGGGCTCAGGGCGAAGACCTCCAGCCGGCCGCCGGCGTCGCGGGCCACGGCAGGGGCGGCGCCGGCCGGGCCGCCGAACTCCTCCCACTCGTACCAGCCGCCGTCCGGCCGCTGCACCCGGTGGTGCAGGTTGACGCCGCCCGGGGCGAGGGAGAACACCTCCAGCCTGCCGTCGGTGGTGCGGCCGAGCGTGGGAGCCGCGCCGGCCGGCCCTCCGAAGGGCTCCCACTGCGTCCAGGTGTCGGTGTACGGGTCGGCCTGGACGCGCCGCAGCATCGAGCGGTCGGCGGCGTCGAGGGCGAACACCGTGAGGCGACCGCCGGCATCGAGGCCGGCCACCGGATGGTCCGGGCTCTGCCACGGCGGTGGTGTGTCCCGCCAGAACAGGGGCGCCACGTACAGCCCCTGCCGGAACCAGCCGGCGGAGCCGGCGTGCCACCTCTCCCCGTCGGCGACCACCTCGACGGCGTGACCGGGCACGTGCCCCGCGTATGCGGCGAGGTCGAAGTGGAACGGGTCGCGGGACGCCAGTACGTCGGTGCCCTCGTAGCCGCCCCGCGGCCCGATGAACAGGTAGTACCAGCCGTTGCGTTCGACGACGTACGGGGACTCCGTCACCGAAGCGGTCACGTCCGTGCTCGCGTCGGTGAACGCGACGCCCGGGTCGCTCCAGCGCAGGAGGTCGGCGGAACGCCGGTGGGCCACGACGTGCCGGCCGCCCGCGCCCGAGAGCTCGGTGTAGTACATGACCCACTCGCCGCCGACCCGCAGCACCATCGGGTCACGCGCCGCGAGCCCCCGGAACAGCGGGCCGGACGGCTCGCGGGTCCAGGTGAACAGGTCGGTGGAGGTGGCGAGGTTGATCGCGGCACCGTTCCCGCCGCCCGCGGCGTAGAACATCAGGAACCTGCCGCCCGCCTCGATGACGTGCGGTGCCCACAGGTGTTCCTCGCCGAAGTAGGACGGGTCGACGGTGAGGGCGTCGGGGTGGGCGGTCCACGGCCCGTGCAGGCTCGGCGCGGAGGCGTGGGCGAAGGAGATCTCCGCCGCGCTGTCCGGGGATTCGCCGCGCGGCGCGCTGTCCCCGACGATGCCGAACAGGTGCCAGCGGCCCTGGACCTTGATCAGCGTGTGGTCGTTGAGGTAGCGCGGGCCGGCCGGTGTGGACGGGTCGTGGACGTACGCCATCGGGCCCGCTCCGACCCACTCGTGGGGCGGGGCGTCCTCGGAGGCCACGGCCGCGGCCCGGCCGGCGGGCAGGAACGGGAGGGCGCCCGCTCCGGCGACACCGCGTAACAGGTTCCGTCTGCTGATCGGGAGCATGGGCCTCTCCAGGGGGACCGGGCGGCCGGCGGTGTCGTACGGGCACGGCCGGCCGCGGGTCGTACGGGGTCGTATGCGGTCGTATGCGGTCGTATGAGCGGGCGGTCGGGGGAGGGTCAGTCGAGGGCGGGTCCGGCGCTGTCGTTGACCCAGATCCAGTCCGCCCAGGTGGCGAAGCCGGTCTGCCATGTGTGGTAGGTGCCGGCGCGGCTGGTGCCGAAGACCTCGATCCGGCCGTCGGCGTTGGCGGCCGCGGTGACTTCGGTGCCTCCGGTCCCGAAGGCGGCCCAGTCGCCGTAGGGGCCGTTGACGGCCGTCTGCCAGGTGTGCATGGCGGTGGAGCCGTTCACGGCGAAGACCTCGACGCGGCCGTCGGGGGTCCGTTCGCTGGTGAGCTGCGCGTCGGCGGGCCCGCCGGTCGGCTCCCAATCCGACCAACTGGCCGGGCCGGTCTGGTACTTGTGGAACACGCCCACCGGGCCGGAGGCGAAGACCTCCAGGCGGCCGTCGGCGTTGCGGTCGGTGGTCAGGTCACGGCCGCCGCCACCGAAGGTGTCCCACGCGGACCACCCGCCGTTGGGAGCCGTCTGGTAGCGGTGCTGGAAGGTGTCGCCGTTGAGGGCGAACACCTCCAGGCGGCCGTCCGGTGCCTTCGCCATCTCGATACGGCTGTCCGAGGGGCCGCCGTCGGCGGGCTGCCAGTCGGACCAGCCGCCGTTCGGGGCCACTTGGTACCGGTGGAAGAGCCCGACCGGTCCGGAGGCGTAGACCTCGATGCGGCCGTCGGCGTTCACGCCGGCCGCGGTGTCCTTGCCGCCGCCGCCGAAGTCCTCCCAGTCGGACCAGCCCCCCGAGGGGGACAGTTGCCAGCGGTGCCGGAAGGTGTTCCCGTTGACGGCGAACATCTCCAGGCGGCCGTCCGCGTTCGGTGCGATGGCCAGCTCGGCGTTGCCCGGTCCGCCGAGCGGCTCCCAGGCCGACCAGTTGCCGTTCACCTCCCGCTGCCAGGCGTGGTGGACGCCGTCGGCACCGGCGGCGAACACCTCGAGCCGCCCGTCCGCCGACCGCGCCGACACCACCCGCCCCGACTCCGCCGGATACACCAGCGGCTTCGGCCGCGGACCGCTGCCCGGGGTACAGGGCAGCACCACGCCGCGCTCCGCGAGGTAGGCCTCGGGGTCGATGCCGTAGGAGGCGGACGGGTCTCCCCAGATCCGCAGGTGCAGGTGCGGACCGGTGGAGTTCCCCTCGGAGCCCATCAGGGCGATCTGCCGGCCGGCCTCGACGTGGTCGCCGACGGAGACGTCCCGGCGGGACATGTGGCCGTACTCGGAGATCCTCCCGTCGGGGTGCTGGATGCGGATCCACTGGCCGTAGTCGCCGATGTATCCCGAGATGGTCACCTCACCGTCGCCCACCGCGTAGATCGGCGTCCCGACGTCATTGGCGATGTCGACGCCGTTGTGACGGCTGTGGAAGTGCTGGGAGACCATACCGGCGGCCGGGCAGGCCGCGGCGAAGTCCGTGGCGCGGGCCGCGGCCGGAGTCGTGGCCACCAGCGCCGGCAGGAGGGCGGCTGTCGCCGCGAGGAACCAGTTCAACGCGCGTCGGGACGGTCCGGAAAACACAAGACGCTCCTCCTCTGGGAAATCTGGGGTGAGTGGGACGGACGTGGGCGTGAAGGGGGGCCGGTCACGCCTCGGTTCAGCCGATCGCGGGGCCGGAGTCGTTCAGCCAGCCCCACTCCGACCAGCTGGTGAAGCCGGTCTGCCACCTGTGGTGGACGCCGGCGCGGCTGGTGCCGAACACCTCGATCCGGCCGTCGGCGTTGTTGCTCGCGCCGATCCCTGTGCCGCCGCCACCGAACGTCTCCCACGGGGCGTACGACCCGTTCGGGCCGGTCTGCCAGGCGTGGCTCGCGGTGTCGGCGTTGATCGCGAACACCTCGACGCGGCCGTCGACCGACCGGGAGGTGGTCAGCTCGGCGTTGGCGACCCCGCCGGTGCCCGTCCACTGCGACCAGGAGGCCGGGCCGGTCTGCCAGCGGTGGAAGACGCCCTGGGCGCTGGAGGCGAACACCTCGAGCCTGCCGTCCTGGTTGTAGCTGGCGGTGACGGCGTGCCCACCGCCGCCGAAGTTCTCCCAGGCGGACCAACCGCCGTTGGCGCCGGTCTGGTAGAGGTGCTCGAACGTCGCGTCCGACAGTGCGAACACCTCGAGCCGCCCATCGGGGGCGTTCTCGATGGCGAGCCGCGCACGGGCCGGGCCGCCGCCGGTGCCTTCCCAGGCCGCCCAACCGCCGCTGGGCGCGGTCTGCCAGCGGTGGAACACACCGTTGGCGTTGGAGGCGAACACCTCGATACGGCCGTCGGCGTTGTTGCCCGCCGCCAGTCGGTACCCTCCGGTGCCGAAGTTCTCCCAGGCGGACCAACCCCCGCTGGGCGCGGTCTGCCACATGTGATCGAACGTGCTGTCCGACAGCGCGAACACCTCCAGCCGGCCGTCCGCGTTGGACGCCACCGCCAGCTGCGCATCGCGCGGACCGCCCGCGAACCGCCACGGCGACCAGGCACCGTTCACCGCGGTCTGCCACGCGTGGTACACGCCGTCGGCGCCGGCGGCGAAAGCCTCCAGCCGCCCGTCCGCGGACCGGCCGGACACCACCCGGCCCGAGGCGTACGGGTGGACGGGGCCGCCGCCGCCCGTGCCGGACCACAGCGCATTGGCGATGAGGGTCGCGTCGCCGGCCTCTATCGCGTACAGGCCGCGCAGGTCCTCCCTCGGCCGCTGGACGTTCCAGCAGACGTCACCGATCGCCTCGTCGTTCCACCTTCCGCCCGGGAACAGGCGTTCCATCTCGTCGAGGAAGGCGTTGGTGGCGTAGGCCGGGTTCAGGCGCTGGTCCCGGGTGCCCCACCAGTCCTGCTGCTGGAACAGTCCGAGGCTGGTGTAGTCGACGGCCTGGGAGTAGTTGTTCATGCTGCTTTCCACGATGATCGTGGCGATGGCGATCGCCGCGGCCCTCGGGTTGAGCCCCCGGTCCTTCACCGCCTGCGTGACCATCCGCGCGCAGGAGACCTTGTAGGCGTTCAGATAGCCGGCCATCTTCGCGTGCAACTGCGGGTTGAGCTGGTCGGCCATGATGCCGTCGGCGGCCGACGGGCCGGCCGGGTCGCAGGGCTCGGTCGGAATGGCCAGCCCCTCCGGGCCCGCGAAGTACCGGGAGACGCCGGCCCGTTCGGCGCGCGGATCCGGACCGGGCCCGGGTCGGGCGACGGAGACCGAGGGGGTCGTCCCGATGACCAACGCCCAGATGCCGGCCACGACGGCCAGTCTGGTGAGCACGCGGTACAAGCCGTTTCCTGCCACTGTGTGCCTTTCCCTCGTGAAGTGAAGTGCAGCGAAGTGCAGTGCGGGTGCAGCGAAGTGCGCGGAATCCAGCGGGCTCCTGGCCCCGGCCCTGCCGCCTGGCCCGCACGCCCCGCCGGACCCTCCGGTCGTCGGTGGCCGACAGTAGGGGTCAGCGATGAAATGCCGATGGAATCGGCCGGAACCACCTGGATTCGAGGCCGCCCCGTCCGTCGGCCCCGCGGGTTTCATCGGGATGTCATCGGCCGCTGCCACGGTCGTCGGGTGACTTCGGCCGACCGCGTACCGCATCGGAAAGCAGACGCGCGGGCCGACTACTTCGGGAGGATCGAATGCGAACCAGGCGGATCGCGGCCGCGTCAGCCGGACTGCTGCTGACGGCCGGGCTTTCGGTGGCACAGGCGCCCACGGCCCAGGCGGCGGCTTCGTGCGAGGGCACCTACACGATCGTCGTCGGCGGCACGGGCAGCTCGTGGAACAACGACGGCTTCTACGGCAACATCCAGCAGCACGTCGGATACCCCACCCAGATCCCCAACGGCGCGAGCGCCCGGGCAGGGGTCAACGAGCTCAACCGCCTGGTCCGCGACCAGCGCGCCGCGTGCCCGGACCAGCACGTCAAGATGGGCGGGTATTCCCTGGGCGCCGCGGTGGTGCACATCTGGGTCACCGAGAACTGGCAGACGTTCGACAACGTCAACGCCGTTCTCATCGCGGACCCCAAGCGCCAGGGCCCTCCCGGCGCCAACGGCGGAGCCGTGCCGTTCGGCGGTTTCGTCGGTGCTCCGCTCGCCGGCGCCGACAAGTTCTTCGGCAACGTGCCGGTCAAGACGATCTGCCACTGGGACTACGTCTGCGACGAGTCCGCCGGAATCTGGACCTACCCGAACAACCACGTCAAGAACTACCCGGCCGACTTCAACATGGATCACCACAACGACAGCGCCAACGAGCAGTGGTACAACGGCGCCTGGTACCCCGCGTAATCACGGAGCCGGCCCTCGGGCCTCGGGCCTCGGGCACGGCCTCGGGCACGGCCTCGGCCTCGGCCGGGAAGGACCTTCCCTCCGGCCCCTCAGGACGTACGCGCGTCCACCCGGCCAAGGGGGGTGAGGCCGAGGCCGGCCTCGTCACCGAGGAGGATCATCTGCTGCGTCCGCCGCAGCATCCGGCTCGGAGGAACCCCCAGGTCGCCGGCCAGACGGCGGCGGGTGCGGTCGAACACGGTCAACGCGTCGGCCTGTCGGCCGTGCCGGTACAGCGCCCTCATCAGCATCGCGGCCAGCGGCTCGTTCAGGGGGTGTGCCGCGGACAGGGCGAACAGTTCGGCGATCGCTTCCGCGTCCTGGCCGAGCCGCAGCTGCCACTCCACCTTCCGCTGCACGATGGCGATCCTGCGCTCGGTGAGCCGCAGCCGCTCCAGTTCGGCGAGCGGCCCGGGTAAACCGGCCAGGAGCTCCCCGTGGAAGAGCTCCAGGGCCCGGGCGCACAGGCGTACCGCCTCGGCCGGTTCGCCCGCCCGGTGGGCCGCCCCGCTGTCGGCGACCAGTTGCTCCATGCGGACCAGGTCCACGTCGACCGCGCCCGGCACGAGCCGGTATCCGCGCCGGGCGTGCTCGATGACCGCGTCCGGACCGTCTCCCGCGCGCAGGGCCTTGCGCAATCGGTACACGTACACCGGCACCACGTTCGCGGCCGGCGCTTCCGTCCCCCATACGTCGTCGAGCAGTTCCTGCCGGCTGAGGGTCCGCCCGGCGCACAGCGCCAGCGCCGCCAGTACGGCTTGCTGGCGCAGGTGCCCCAAGTTCAGGGGCCGCCCGTCATGCCATGCCCGCAGCGGCCCGAGTACGGAGATCCGTACCTCCGGTCCCGCCGCCCGGCCGGAGGCGGTCGACGACGGTACGGGGCTCACCGCCCGCGTGCGCGGGCCGGACCCGGGGATGACCAGGCCGCAGTCGAAGGCGTGGACGATGGCGGCGGCCCGGTCGCGCAGCCCGAGCTTCACGAGGATCCGCGCGAGGTGTTCGGCCACGCCCTCCTCGGAGAGGGAGAGGGCGGCGGCGATCTCGCCGTCCCCCAGGCCGCAGCCGACCGCGGCGAGCACCTCGCGCTCCCGCTGTCCGAGCACGGCGCCGGTCGGGCGATCGGTGGTGGCGGTCGTCGGCATCACTGCTCCCCGGGCTCCGGACTGGTCGGTCGGACGGACGCGGTCGACAAGGTAGTGGGGGTCCGCCGGACAAGGCATCCGGAACGCTCCGGAGTGACAGATCCTCCCCGCGCTCCCCGCGACCGTCGCGACCATGCTCCGCGTGGACCGGCGCTCGAAGCCCCCCAGTACACTTCCTGACCCCCCGTCGCGGCCGACCACGGGGCACGAGCCCCGACCGTCGCACGGCCACCGCGGTGTGCCCCGGCCGTACCCCGAGCAGGAAGAACGCGTCATGACCCAGCAGATCCTCGAGCGTGTCGCCGGATACGAGCACCGGTTCAACGCGCTCTTCGAGGAGTACTTCGACACCGTGGGTGCCGCGCTCGACGCGCCGCCGTCCAGCCGGTTCACCCCGGAATGCCTGCGGTTGCTACGGGAGTTGTCCTTGCGGGGCGGGAAGCGGATACGGGTCGTCCTGCTGCATGAGGCGGCGCGCCTGGTGACGGACGAGCCGGTCGGCGGACTGGACGCCGCGGCACTGAGCATCGAGCTGCTGCAGACCCACGGCCTCGTGCACGACGACCTCATCGACGACAGCCCCACCCGCCGCGGCGGCCCGTCCACCTACTACGCCTACCGCGAGCAGTTCCCCGACCACCCGCAGACGGCCCTCGGTCTGACCGTGCTCGCGGGTGATCTGGCGCTCGCCCTGTCGTTGCGGGTGCTGCTGGAGGCGGAGGTGCCCGTCGCGGTGCGGCAGGCCATGGTCGAGGTGCAGACCCGGGCGGCGGCCGATACGTTCATGGGCCAGATCATCGACCTGGAACGCGACTTCGGCGCCGCACCGGACGAAGACGTCCTGCACCGCGTGGCCGACTACAAGTCCGCCCGGTACTCGATCCTCGCGCCCCTGCGGCTCGGCCTCCTGGCCGCGGGCGAACCGTTGGCGCCCCGGGACGAGGAGCTGCGGGAGTACGCGCGGCTGGTGGGGATCTGCGGGCAGATGCGCGACGACTACCTGGACCTGTTCGGGGATGCGGCCGTCATGGGCAAACCGACCGGTACCGACCTCCGCGACGGCAAGCACAGCTACACCGTCCGCGCCCTGCTGTCCGCCGTCGACGACGCGGAGCGCCGCGTGGTGGTGGCGGCGCTCGGTGACCGGTCCTGCCCGCCGGAGAACGTCGCCGCCGTCCGCGAGATCGCGGAGCGCCGCGGGGTGACGGGCAGGATGCGGGCGGACATGCACCGCCATGCGCAGCGGGCGTCCGCGGTGGCCGCGGGCTGGCGGTCGCGGTGGCGGGATGAGGCGGTCACCTTCTTCGAGCAGCTGCCGCTGTGGAGCGTTGAACGCGCCGGGTGACCCACGGCCCACGACCGGTCGTCGGGGTGCCGCAGGGCGTGCGGGAGGGCCACTGGCGGGTCTCGTTCAGGGGCGGTGGACGAGCAGCACGCTCGCCGTGCGGATCGGCGGCCGGTCCGGGTAGGCGCGTGCCAGGGATTTCCGTCCGAAGCGAAGGCGGCGGTCTACTGGGGTCTGGGGCTGGTGACCGCCGCCGTGTTCTTCGCACCGGCGTGGCGTACGAGCTTCGCCCCCGCCACACGAGCCCTGCTCGGCATCGTCTCCGAGCGTGACGTCAACCACGCCGTCACCCGGCTCGCCGCAACGCGGCCGCGGCCTCCTGATCGCCGGCGGGGATCAGGAGGCCGCGGCCGCGTAGTGGTCGAGGTACTCCTGGAGGTGGGGGGCCGGCCCGACGCCCTGGTTGGTGGTGTTCAGGTGCATCCACAGCTCGTTCTCCACCACGAAACGGTAGGCGAACTCCTCGAAGGTCGAGGCGCACCGCACCAGCGACTCCGCCGCCGCGGCACGGAACTCGGCCGCCTGCGCCGCGGTCAGTTCCCGCTCGGCGAGCTCCACGTCCAGGTCCAGGTGCGAGAAGACCACGAACGTCTCCCCCGAGGGACGCAGGTACACGTACCAGATGACGCAGTCCTGCTGGTCCCGGAGGAACCGTACGAGGCGTGCGCCCTCCTCGACCGGGCTCCGCAGCGCTCCGGACAGGTCGCTCCAGCAGGCGGTCACCGACACCTCGTCGAACGCGCGGCAGAGGCTGCCGCTGCGGTAGAAGGTGCGGAAGTCGGTGGGAAGGCGCAGGCCGAGGGGGGCCAGGTCCGCCTCCACGGCCGCGAGGTGCTCTCCGTGGCCCGGCTCCGGGCCGTCCGGCGTACCCGGCCCACCCAGCCACCCGAAACCACCGTCGAGGCGGCCGGAGTGCAGGGAGGGCAGGCTGTCCAGCGGGTAGACCTCGTAGGTCGACTCGCACGGCCGGTGGGAGCCGAGGTCGGTGGCGCACCATCCGGTGGGGAAACGGAAGGGTGCGGGGGCGGGTGCGGACATGAGGGTTCCCTTGGATGTTGCCGGTTCAGCGGTACGGTCACATCCTCCTGCCCGCCACTGACACCCGGTGGACGACCGCGTGTACGACGGCCGGCCCGGCTCCGCCGCGCGCGCCCGGCACCGATGCTCGCCGCCGGTTTCGGTCTCGGCATGATCGGTGCGCCTCTCGCCGACGTGACCCTCGGCAAGGTCGCCCACCACCACGCGGGATCGGCCTCCGGCCTCTTCAACACCGCCACGAAAGCGGTCCCACGGGTGCACCGGCTCGTCGCGCTCCGGGGGAGTCGCGCTGGGGACTGCCGCGTACCATCAGCCGGCCCGCCGTCCCATGAAGGAGATCCGTCCGGTGACCGTCGTCCTCCCCCCGCCTCGCACCGTCCCGTTGCTCGCTGTGCGGCAGTTGACGCGGATCGAGGACGGCGAGGAGCTGCGGGCCTTGCTGTGGTCGGCCGGGCCGGGATGGCGGATGATCAGCAGCACGGTGGTGGGCGGTGGCATCGGCGAGCGAAGCTGGGTGCTCAACGCCCAGGTCTCCCATGGTTACCGGCGTATGGACCCGGACCGGCACCTGGCCGAGGTGGCGGGCGCGGTGAGCGCGCACGGCGGTGGGGTGGGGATGATGACGGCCGCAGACGTCTCGGCGTACGCGCACGCCCGCGACGAAGGCGTCGAGACCGTCGCGACCGCGGGTGTCACCGTCCGCGGATGGGCCGCCTCCCCGGCGGAAGGCACGCCCCCGCCGACGGAGCCGGGCACGATCAACATCATCGCCGCGCTTCCCGTCGCCCTGTCCGATGCCGCCCTGGTCAACGCGGTCGCCACCGCCACCGAGGCCAAGGTCCAGGCGCTGCTGGAAGCGGGGTACGACTGCTCCGGCACCCCCACGGACGCGGTCTGCATCGCCGCACGCGCCCCGCGTCCAGGGAAGGAGGTCCATGCCTTCGCCGGTCCCCGCTCCGTATGGGGTGCCCGCCTGGCGCGCGCCGTCCACCGGGCCGTACACGAAGCCGTGCCCGCACCGGAACGTTGACTGCTCGGCGGGAGCGGAGGCACGGACTCATCACGGCAGGGCCGGACCCCCTTTTCAGCGCACGGCACGGTCCGCTGCTTCTCGGGTGATGTCGGCGTAGAGGCGGAAGAGGGCCGGACGGGCTTCACCGTGCTCTCGGTGGTGCAGGGCGGCCCAGCACCGGGCGACGAGCTCCCGGGCCTGGGTGCCGGGCCACGGCTGGGGCAGGAGCTGAGGCGGCAGGAGCGGGTCGGGTTCCATGGCGCGGGTGAGTTCGGCGGCCAGTTCGACCGCGATGGTGAGGAGTACGGAGGGGGAAAGCCGGTCGGGGCCGGTGAGCCGGGCCAGGCGGGGCTCGGCGAGGCGGCCGAGGCGGTGGTAGCGCTCGGCGATCTCCTGCAGGGGCCATAGCCGGCGGGCGACTTCGGCGGGCTCCCGGGTGGCGCCCCTTCGCAGGTCCGTCGTGGTGAGGAGGGTGAGCGCGTCATGGGCACCGAGGCGGCGGGCCGCTTCCTCGACGTACGGCTCCCAGGTGTTGGCGCAGACGTACAGTCCGCCCTGGAGCGGGGCGCCGCCGAGGTGGACGAGGGTCTCGCGCAGGGAGTCGCGGGCCGTGCGCGCCGATTCGGGCACCGCGAACGCGGCGAGGTGCCAGACACCGTCCCAGGGCGCGAGCCCGGCGTCCTGCCGGAACGCGTGCCGCAGGAAGTCCGCGTTGGGGGCGAGGGTACGCATGGTGTCCGCGGTGGCGTGCAGCTGCGCCTTGCGACCGCGGCCTTCGTGGGTGAACCGGCCCTCGGCCACGAGGCGTTTGACGCACAGCCGCACCTGCTGGTCACTCATGCCCAGGGTGTTGGCGACGGTGTAGAGCTCGTCCGCGCCGACGGTGCCGTCCTCGCGGATCAGCGCGTGGACGAGCATGCGGGTGGGGATCTCGATGTGTTCGGTCATGGTGTGCTCAGTCTCCCGGCCCGTTCCCGCCGACGGGGCGGTGCATGGTGGTCACCGCGCCGAAGCCCATCAGCCCGCGGAGCCAGGGCGTGCGCTCGGTCCGTACGGCCGTGAAGCCGCGCCGCTCGTACAGGGCCCTGGCGCGCGGGTTGGTGTCGATCACGTCCAGTCGGATCTCCCGGCAGCGCTGCTCGGAGGCGACTGCGGCCACTTCTTCGATGAGCAGGCTCCCGACGCCGCGGCCACGTATGCCCGGGTCCACGGCGATGCCGTCCATGACGAGCTGCCGGGGGGCCGGGTGGCGCTCGAACAGGGCGAGGAGCAGGAGCCGGTGCAGTCCCCTCAGGTGTCCGTACGCGCGCAGCACGGCGGCGGCCGAGCCCCCGGTGAGGGACCGGCCGCCGAGCTGGTAGCCGGCGAGGCCGACGAGCCGCCCGTCGAGGAACGCGCACACCGCGCGGTCGGCGTTCAGGTGGGTGGCGAGGAAGGACACCGCCTTGTCCGGCGGGTTCAGGGCGGGGCCGAGTTTGCGGCCGAAGGCGTCCCAGTACAGCTCGGCCGCCCGCCGCTCTGCTCCGTCCGGTATGCCCCGCCGGACCGTGACCGGCCCGGTGCCGGTGTCCGTCGCGTCGAATCCCATGCCGTTCTCCCTCTTGTCGCCGTACCCCACTCAAAACTATCACTTGATGAACGATCGTTTCATGAGTGATAGTTCCGATGTTGCATGAAGAACCGAACAGAGGCGGTCAGACGTCATGTCTCCCAAGCTCCAGCCCCGACGGCGCGGGCTCCGCATCGCCGTGTGGTCGCTCGTCCCGGTCCTGCTCGTGGCCGCCGGTCTCGTCGGCGTGGCGCTGTGGCAGAACACCTACGCCATGGAGGAGCGACGGGTCTCGATACGCCACGGCGGCCACACCCTCAACGGAGTGCTGGCCACCCCCAGGGACGGCCGCGAGCGGCACGGCCTGGTCGTGTACGTCCACGGCGACGGCCCCGTCAGCGCCACCCACGACGACGGGTACAAGCCCATGTGGGAAGCGAACGCCAGGGCCGGGTACGCCTCCCTGTCCTGGGACAAACCCGGAGTGGCGGGCGCACCCGGCAACTGGCTCGACCAGTCCATGGACGACCGGGCCGACGAGGCCGCCGCCGCCATCGCCTGGGCGCGTGCCCGCCCGGACATCGACGGCGACCGGATCGGGCTCTGGGGCGCCAGCCAGGCGGGCTGGGTCGTGCCGAAGGTCGCCGCCATGACGCCCGTGAGCTTCGTCATCGCCGTCTCGCCCGCGATCAACTGGCTCCAGCAGGGCCGCCACAACCTGCTGGCCGAGCTGCGCGCCGCCGGCGCGTCGGAGGTCCGCGTCCAGGCCGAGATCACCAGGAGCGAGGCGACACGCCGGCTGTTGGAACGCGACGCGACCTTCGAGGAGTACGTCAGGGCGATGGGCGGCGACGCGAACGGCATGACCGCCGATCGCTGGGGCTTCATCTCCAAGAACCACACCGCGGACGCCACGCACGATCTCCGCGCTCTGCACGGCGTACCCGTCTTGCTGACCCTCGCCGGCCACGACGTCAACGTGGACACCGCCGACACGGAGCGCGGCTACCGCGGGGCGCTGGACGGAGGCGGCGCCCTGACGGTCAAGCGGTACCCGGACGGAGCCCATTCACTGCTCAAACGGTCCATCGAGCAGTCGGACCTCAAGACCACGCTCACCGCGCTCCTCTCCCCCCGTTCGCTCTTCGCGGAGGGATTCCTGGACGACCAGCGGCGGTTCCTCGAGGATCTCGGCCCGGGCGGCAACGCCACTCCGTGACGCCCGGCGCGACTGACGGTCAGAGGTGCGGCACCGTTCCCACCAAGCCGACGGGCCGGCCCGAGTACGAGAGCCACCGCGCCCCCGAACGCTTCCCGCGCCGCGCATCAGCCCCGCGTCGGAGCGCGAGGTGGCGGGGTACGACCGCAGGAGGAGACCCGCCACCTCCTGCGGGCGCACGCCGGGCGCCGGTCCGGGGCGCCCGGCTGCCACTCCGGTCGCATTCGGCGGCGACCCGGGGCCGATGCGGCGGCGCGGGCCCGGCGCCGAGCATGGCCGGGTGACCGAAACCATCCCGGGGCTGTTCCTGTCCCTTCCGGAAGTCCTCCTCCTGCTGGGCGCCGTCGCGCTGCTGGTGGCGCGCCGGCTCCCCCCGGCCGCCCGCCGGCCCGTCACCGTCGCGGCGGGGGCGGTCCTCGTACCGTCGGCGCTCGTGCTGGGCGTCGTGGGGCTCCGCTGGCAGATGCTGCCGGTCCTGTCCGGCGCCGCCGTCGCCTCGGCGTTCGCCCTCCCGCCCCTGCTGCGGCGCGGTGCCGGCCGACCGGCGTGGCGGGCCCGCTGGTGGCTGGCCCTGCCGGGATCGCTGGCCTGCGCCGGCCTCATCGCCACCGGCCCGGTAGCCGCCTGGGCCTTCCCCGTGCCCGTCTTCCCCGAGCCGACGGGCGCCTTCGCGGTCGGCACCCGGGTGGTGCAGTGGACCGACCCGCAGCGCCCCGAGGGTTTCACCGCCGATCCGGACGACCGGCGCACGGTCGTGGTGCAGCTCTGGTACCCGGCGCGGAAGAGCCCTGCGGGCGTCCCCCGGGCCCAGTACCTGGGACGCACGGAGGGTGAGGCGCGGACCGTCTCCGAGGCCCTCGCCGACGGGGTCGGCCTGCCCGGTTTCCTGGTCGACGGCGTCCCGAGGGCCCGCAGCCGCGCGGTCGTCGACGCCCCGGTGGCCGACGGGGGCGAGCGGTTCCCGGTCGTCCTCTTCTCCCCGGGGTCAAGCGGGGTGCGGTCCCAGAACACGGCCTGGGCGGAGGAGCTGGCCAGCCACGGCTACCTGGTCGCCGCCCTCGACCACCCGTACGACTCCAGCGTCGTCGTCCTCGCCGACGGCCGCACGATCCGCACCGCCACCGTCTCCTCCGGGGACCGCGACAAGGACGCGGAGCTGGCCGCCGGCTGGACGGCCGTCCGGGCCGCCGACCTCGGCTTCGTACTCTCCCGGCTGGAGCGACTGGACCACGGTGAGACCCCCGACGCGCTGGCAGGACGCCTGGACACCGGCCGCGCCGCCGTGGCCGGCCACTCCCTGGGCGGAGCCGCCGCCCTGCAGGCGGCCCGGCAGGACCGCCGGTTCGACGCCGTCATCGACCTGGACGGCTACCCCCACGGCCCCACCGCGCCCGCCCTGGAGCAGCCGGCGCTCGCGCTCACCCAGGAGATCACCGCCGGCACGGACCCGCGCTACCTGCCCCGGCTCACCGAGGCCCTCGAGAACAACACCGCGACGAGCTACCGGCTCACCGTCCCCGGCGCCGGGCACCTCACCTTCATGGACGGCCCGCTCTACCTGCCGCCGGTGCCCTCGATCGTCGGCACCCTGGGCCGCACCGAGAGCCCGCGCGTCGTCGCCGCGGCCACCCTCGCCTTTCTGGACGCCACTGTGCGAGGCCGCCCCGGCGACGTGGCCGACGCCCTCCGGGCCTACGGCACGGTCTCGTCATCAGCAGGGGCCCGGGGAACCGCGACGCCGGCCCCGGAGCCCCGCGGCTGAATCCACGGCGTACGGGGTGGTGTGCGTGGCGCCGGGATTTGTGCGGGTTGTCGGGTGATGATGGCGCGGTGCGACTTGATCATGTGTCCTACGCGGTGGCCCGCGACAGCTTCGTCTCGACCGTCCAGTGGATCGGATCGGCCCTCGGAGCCGGGTTCGTCGACGGGGGCGTGCACCCGCGGTTCGGCACCCGCAATTTCGTTCTCCCGCTGAGCGGCGGCACCTACGTCGAGGTCGTCACCACACTCGACCACCCCGCCGCCGACCGCGCGCCCTTCGGCCAGGCGGTCGCGCGCCGCGCGGCCGAGGGCGGCGGCTGGCTCGGATGGGTGGTCTCCGTCGACGACATCGCCCCGGTCGAGGCCCGCCTCGGCCGCACCTCGGCCGAGGGCCACCGTGTCCGTCCCGACGGGTACGACCTGAGGTGGAAGCAGATCGGCCTGCTGGAACTGCTGGACGACCCGCAACTCCCCTACTTCCTCCAGTGGTTGGTCCCCACCGAGGAGCGCCCGAGCGCCGGCCCGCACACCTCCACCACCATCCGCGGGGTCTCCATCGCCGGTGACGCCGCCTCCATCGCCGAATTCCTCGGCGAACCGGCCGACCACCCCCTCGACCAGATCGACGTCACCTGGGTCGAGGACGAGGAACCGGGCCTGGTCTCGGTCGAGTTCGCCACCGCCCACGGACCGGTCACGATCTGACCGGGGCCCGACCGCCCCTGTGACGAGCAAGAACGCATACCCGGGTCACGTGGTTCCGCTCGACCCCCACGGCCCCTGGCCCTCGCCCCCGGCCGGGGCCCAGTCGCTCCGTCGACGCCAGGGCGAGCCGCCGCTCGTCCACCACGCTCATATAAGGGTTCTCGTCGGCCTCCCTGGACCGCCGCGCCACCAGTGCGCGAGCGACGGCCGCATGGAGCCGGCCGCTGCAGCACCGGGCCGGGCCCGGCTCTGAACCACGTACCTCGCCTCGGCATCCCACACGCTGCCGTCCGCAGCAGTCCGACTGGCCTTCCCGAGTGACGCCTCGAAGCGACCAGCCGTCACCGAAGGACGACGCTCACGCCCTGTTCCTCGAGGATCCCCACAAGCAGGTCGAACAGCACAACCTCGCGATCTCCAGACGGCACGCGCTCCACCAACCGCATCCGAGCCTCGGCCGAGGAATCCCAGTGCAAGGTAAACGGAGTAGTGGCGCCCCAGCCTCCCCGCAGACAGTCGTACAGGGCGTCCAGGTTCCAGCCGAAGTATCCTCCGGGGCCGTTGACGGCCTCACCGATCGCGCAGTAGAAGCTGTCCCTGTCTACGATCTGCCGACCGTCCAAGGCGAACACCTGACCTGCGGGGGCATCAGGCCTTCCCTGCCGCCGGTACTCCCGGGACCACAGTGCCACCGATAGCCACGCGTGTCTGTCCGCGGCTGCGAGTTCGTGCCACATGCCTGCTTGGTTCAGCTGACCAGCACGGAGCAGACCCCACGCTCGTTCCGCTCCGGGCAAGGCGTTCTCGCACCACAGCGTCACAGTGAGGTCGACAAGGCCGGCTGCGCGGGCGGAAGGCTTGACGTCAACGACGGTGACCTCGTTGACGAAGTAGGACCCCATGGTGGCACCGTCCCCGTCAAGGAGGTCGAACCAGGCGTTCCCCGCCATGGCGCGACGACCACCGACATGGCGGACGCTCCTCAGCAGGCCACCCTGCGGGAGACACCCTTCGAGGTGCACTCGGCGTGCGCCCTCCGCGCCCGGCAGAGGCGTGAAGAACCCCTCGGCCTCGTGAGTGAAGCTCCAGAAGTCACTGTCGTCTCCGTCCGCGGTCAGGGCGTACTTCTGCCCCATGCCGCCCCGCCCTGCTGTTCGCATCGCACCCTTCATGAGAGCGCTGATCTTACCGACGCTCACCGACTCGCCGGGCAGTCGCCGGCATCGTCTCCCGGCTGCCCTCCAGCAGGAGGCCGGCGCATCCCAAGCCGAGGGGACGGAGGCCGACGCCGCCGCCGGGGGATCCACTCTCAGCCGCGCCACCGCAGAGCCCCGCGGTCGACCGCCGGACGCAGTGCCTCCCGTCCACCAGGAGTACTCCTTGACTGTGTCCCCTGCACACGAACGGTGGCGTGCCCCATTCGATGACGGAAGTCTTACGTCCGGACGTGGAAGCGGCCGTGCGCATGCGAAGTTCCGTAGCGTCCACCGTTTGCGCGTACTCGTCACAGGAGGCGCCGGTTTCATCGGCGCGCACATCGTCACGGCATTGAACGAGGGCGGGCACGCCCCCGTGGTCCCGGACGCGCTCCTGCCGGCCGCCCATCCGGTGCCGCCGGCTACGCCGAGGAGGAGGGCTACGCGGACGCCTCCGCCCACGGCCGGTACGCCCTGCTGCGCCTGCTGGTCCCGGGCTCCCGGGCGCTCCCCCTGGTCGTGGCAGGCATGCTCGCCGTGAGCGGGTACGTACTGCGCCGCGGTGACCCCGAACGCCCTTGGAGCGGAGCGCTGCTGGTCACGGGCATCGCCTTCCTGCTCATGACCCCGGGCTACTCCTGGTACGCGCTCCTGCTGATCGCCCTGGACGCCTCGACGGCCGCTGGGAATGGCTCGGCATCGCCATGGCGGGCGCGGCCGGGTACGGCGTCGGCCGGCCGCTCGGCGGCGCGACGGGCACGGTTGCCTACGCGCTCGCCGGAGCGGCCGTCCTGGCCGGTCAGGCGCTGCACCGTCGTTACATATCTGGCAAGTAGTTGCTACTCTGGCAAGTACATGCCGGGTAGACAGATATGAGGTGCCCGGCGACCACGGGAGGGGTTCGGGATGAGTGAACGGGCTGACGCAGCCGCGGCGTTGAAGGGGATGGCGCGGATCGAGGCGACAGCGCGGGGGCGGAGCGGCTGGCACACCCGCTACCTGTGGCTGTTCGCCGCGTGGCAGTTGGTCCTCGTGCCCGCGGTGCTGCTGTGGCACGGGCCGAGAGGAACGATCGTCAGCACACTGGCGAACGCCCTCGTGGTCGTGGGGCTGTCCGTGTTCGCCGTGCGGCAGCCCGTGGTCCCGCGCGGCTACGCCGGCCGGCACCTCAGGGTGATCGGCGCTTGGGCGGTCACCTACGCCTTGGCCCTCGCCCTCGGCCTCACCGCCTTCGTGGACAGTGTCGCCTTCGCGGCCGCGGCCGCCCTCGCGTGTGCGCTGCCGGCCGGCTTCACGGCCTGGCGGGAGGCGCGCTCCGCATGACCCCGGAAACCGCAGCGGCCGCAGGGCGGAGCCCTCACCCGCGACACGGGCTCGAAACCCTCCTGGCGTCGGCCGTGCGCCTGTCGATCGTCGCGGCCCTCGCCGGCGTGGAGAAGGCCGAGTTCGCCTACGTGCGCGATCTCGTGGAGATCACCGATTCCGCATTGTCGAAACAGGTCTCGCGCCTGGAGGAAGCGGGCTGGGTGACGGTCGAGAAGGGACAGGTCGGCCGCCGGCCGCGGACCTGGCTGCTCCTGACCGAGGCCGGAACCGCCGCATACCGGCGTCACATCGCCGCGCTCACGGCGATCGCGGGCCCCCTGCACTGACGCGGAGCGGCGCACGGGGCCCTGTTCCGGCCGGCGTTCGCACCGTCCGTCCTCGGAGTCGTGGAGCCGCGCGGGTCAGGCACCCCCGGCGTGGCGGCCGTGATCACTCGCGAAGGACGCGAAGACCTGGCGCGCCGTGCCTCCGGCATGCAGGAAGCGTTCGTCGAGGATGGCGGCCAGGTCGTCCAGCGCCGCCCTCAGCACCGCGGCGGAGAGCCGGACGTCCGGGTGACGGGCGCCGGCCGCCTGGTCCGCCAGGTTCAGGGCCCAGGTGATCTGGCGGGCGAGGGAGGTACGGTCGTCCCCGTCGTGGAAGTAGTAGGACTCGGCGTACTGCTGGAAGTCGACGGACACCACGGAGACGGCCCCGGCCAGGCCGTCGAGGATGGCCGCGCCCGCGTCGGCGTCGATCTGCTCCGTCGAAGGACGGGTACGGGCGAGGTGCGAGATCCGCAGGGCCAGGGCCCGGCGCCTGGCGAGGGCGGGGTAGATACCCAGGGTCCAGGCCACCGTGGCGCTGAACAGGGCGAAACCGACGACGGCCTCCACGGGGGCGAGGATGCGCAGCCACCCCTCGGCGGGCGCGATGTCGCCGAGGCCGAGGGTGGAGATGTGGACCAGGGATACGTACAGGGCGTCCGGAAAGTCCGCGTGCTCGGCGGGGCGCAGACCGGAGGCGTAGGTGAAGGCCCGTGGCATGTGCGGCCAGTAGACGAGAGCCCATCCCAGGACCGCGGTGAGGGCCCACACGGCGACGACGACCACCATCGCGACGGGGCCCGCCAGCCCTGAGGGCCCGCGGCGCAGCGGCCGGCGGGAGGACAGCCGCCAGAGCGTCGTCATGACCAGACGGCTGAGGCCACCGTGGCGCGTGGGGTGCCACAGGGTGTGGAACACGTCCCGCAGGACGACCGACACGAGGACCGCGCCCCCGAAGGTGATCAGCCAGTTCATCCCCGTCGCCTTCCCCCTCATGGCGTCCTCAGCCCACCGCGGGAGCCCTCACGGGCGATCACCCAGCACGCCGTGTTCGCTCAGGAAACCTCAGATCCGGACAACGATCGCATCACCGACCCCCGGAAGCGCGCTTCGGCGCCTCTCGACAGCGATCCGCACCACTAAAGATCCCGTAAAGAGCGTGCCGATACGCCACTCCGCTTCGGCACCGCCCCTCGCCGGACCACGGACCGCCGGCTCGCACCGGCTTCGCACGGCGAGGAAGAGCCCGGAATGCGGCTATCCGGCACGGCGTGACAGGTGGTGTTACACGCCTGTTATTCCGGGCAACTGCTTCGAGGTGGAAAGCCGTCGTAACCGGAAGGCCAGAAGCCGAGGTGAGCCGCGTGAATCGCTGGGAGAAGAGCACAGCCGTTGTGTCGGCACGGGAAATCGTCTGCCTCTCGGCACGCCGGCCCGGAGCTGCCGCGGAGGCGCGCAGGCGGGCACGGGGGTTCCTGCGGGGTCTGGACCCGGCCGTCGAGGAGGACGTGGGCGACGCGGTCGTGCTGGTCGTCTCCGAGCTGGTCACCAACGCCCTGCGCCACTCGGGCGGCACGTGCTCCTTCGAGCTGGCGGCCGCCGAAGGCCATGTCGACGTCTGTGTGCGCGACACCGGCTCCCGTCTCCCGCTCATCCGTCCCCCCGACGTGAGCGGTGAGACGGGCGGGTTCGGACTGCCCTTGGTGCACCGCCTGGCGAACGCGGTCACGGTGACCCGCGAAGGGCGCGGCGGGAAGACCGTCCGCGCCCGCATGGCGCGCCATCCGGCCCCGACGGCGCGCGGACGCAGGGCCGCGCCGTCCCCCTCCGGCGATGTGCGGACCAAGCGTGACGACCATGAAGGTGGCTGACTGCCCTCAGGCCGTCTCTTCCGGGTCTTGCTCCCCCAGCTACCGCTGGGAGGTACCCCCAGACCCGCGACGCCTGGCACGGCCCCTCGCCGCGTTGTGTCGGCACAGCCGAGTACGTCCAGTACGCGCGCTGTGCCTCCGCCTCGCGAGGCACCGCACCAGACGCCGCGGGCTTGACCGGCAAGACCCGAAAGAGACGGCCTAAGGCTGCGGGACCCGCTCGGCCTGGTGGCCGTGCGGACACCCCCGGCCGCGTACGGCTCATCGTGCGCCCGCACACCACAGGTCTCATCCCCCTTCGTAACGTCTCGACAGAATGGCCCTCACCATGACGAACTTCCTGGCCGTGGAGCGCGCTGTCCGCACGGCGGCCCCGGACGACCTCCTGCGTACGCTCCGCGACGCGCTGGTCGAGCACTTCGAGGCGACCGCGGTGGAGCTGCTCATGGCGGATTACAGTCTCACGTGCCTGCAGCCCGTGACCTTCCTGCCCCACACCGCTGAGCCGCTCCCCGTACAGAGCACCCCCGAAGGCAGGGCGTTCGCCAGTCAGGAGCCGTACCGGCAGGACGCGGCCGAGAACGACGCCGTCGATCTGCATCTGCCCGTCACGGTACGGGGTGACCGGTTGGGGATCTTGACGGTGCGCCTTCCCGAGCACAGATGCACGTCCGAGGCCGTCCGCGAACTGAGGGAACTGGCAGAGCTGCTGGGGCACGAGATCATCGTGGCCGAACGCGACACCGACCTGTACCTCCAGGCACGCCGGGCCTCCCGGCTCACCCTGGCCGCGGAGATGCAGTGGCAGATGCTGCCCGCTCGCTCCTGCGCCCGTCCGGAGTACGCGATCGGCGCCCAGCTGGAGCCCGCTTACGACATCCACGGCGACAACTTCGACTGGTCCACCACCGGAGAGACCCTCACCCTGACCGTCACCAACGGCATGGGCAAGGGGATCGAGGCGTCACTGCTGACGAACCTCGCCATCAACGCCCTCCGCAACGCCCGTCGGGCGGGCATCGGGATCGCCGATCAGGCCGCTCTGGCCGACCAGGCCATCTACGCCCGTTACCGGGGCACGGAGTACGTCTCCACGCTCCTGCTGTCCGTCGAGCTGGCCACGGGGCGCGGGCACGTGGTGGACGCCGGCTCTCCGCAGCTGTGGAGGCTGCGGGACAAGGCGGTGGAGCGCGTCGAGTTCGAGGCGCAGCTCCCCTTGGGCATGTTCGAGGAGACCCCTTATGTGACGCAGGACTTCGCCGCGCTGCCCGGCGACCGGCTGGTCTTCGTCAGCGACGGTGTGTACGCGGCCGCTTCCGCGGGCGGAGAGGCGTACAGCGAGCGGGCGCTGGCCCGGGCCATCCAGGCCACCCGTCTGCTGCCCGCCGCCGCGGTGCCGCGTGGCATCCTCCAGGAACTGGCCGTGCACCGTGGCGCGGACGCCGAGGACGACGCCCTGGTGCTGTGCATGGACTGGTTCGGCCGCGCGGTCGCGGGCTGAGGTGCCCGGCCCCGCCGCCCGGCGGCATCCGTCGATCAGGCGATGTCGCAGATGCCGTTCGCGGCGGGAGCTTCTTCGGTGACGCCCATGTGTTCCAGGGCGGCACTGTGGAACGCGGTCATGCCCTCGAAGAGGGCTCGCTGCTGCGCGGGCGACATGCGGGTGAGGACTGCCTGGAGCTCGCCCGCGCGGACGGCGCGTACGGACGCGAGGACGGCGCGTCCCCCGCGGCTGAGCCGCACCTCCAGTTCCCGCCGGTTGGACGTGGCGCGGGAGCGGTGGATGAGGCCGGCGGCTTCCAGCCGGTCGCACAGCCGGCTGACGGACGGGGGCGTCGAGCCGAGCACTTCGCCGAGGTCACGCAGGTTCATGCCCTCCCGCTCGTCGATCACGGAGAGCGCGCGCAGCTGGGACGGCGGCACGGCGGTCATGGCTTCCTGACCGCGGCCCCAAAGCAGGTCCAGCATCTCCAGGAGAGCGGACGCCTCGAGAGCCACCTGTTCAGGGTGGGGGGACGGCAACGGGAAGGCGTGCGGCATCGCACCAATCTAGTCACCCCTGCGGGCGTTCGCCAGCCCGCTCGCGTGTGCCCATCCGCGGCACACGGGGTGCCGCCCGGTCGGGATGCCGGTCCGGCTCATCTCTTCGGTCCCCTCATTCTGAAGGCCAGGGCCAGGGTGTCGTCGGCGTGGGACACGATGGTGTGCATGTCAGCCGCGACGGCGCCGGGAATCTCGGCCATCGGCAGGTGGGCGTGGTCGCGCAGTGCCCGGATCAGCCTGCGCTCGCCTTCGATCATGTCCCGGCGGCTCTCGGTGAGCCCGTCGGTGTACAGGAGCAGCAGGTCTCCCGGTGCGATGGGGACGGTCAGGACCGTGTCGCTGCCCGGAGAGGGGAAGCCGATGCCCCTGCCCCTCACCTCCAGGTAGTGCGCCGTGCCGTCGGCCCGCAGGAGGAGGGCGGGCGGATGGCTGCCGTTGGCCAGTTGCAGTTCCCCGGTGGCCGGGTCGAGCCGGCCCAGGAGCACCGTGGCCATCAGGTCCGCGTCGATGGGTCTCAGGAGGTCGTGCGTCCGGGCCAGGAGCGACTGCAGGGAGTGTCCCTCCAGTGCCAGCGCCCGCACGGCGTGGGTGACGGTGATGGCGCTGCGGGTGCTGGTGACGCCATGGCCCAGGGCGTCGACGACGGTGACGTGGACGGTCCCGTCGGGCATCACGAACCAGTCGTACAGGTCTCCGCCGGTGGGGGCGGCCGGGTCGGCGGGTGCGTAGTGGACGGCGAGTTCGAGGCCGTCGACTCGCGGTGGCGGGGGGCGCAGTGCGTCCTCGAGTTCGCGCAGCACCCTGCCGTGGGCGCTGCGCAGCTGCTCTTCCTGCTCTGCGAGCTGTACGTAGAGGGCCAGGACGCCCGCGTTGGTCTCGGCCAGTTCGTGCTTGAGGAGCCGGTGGTCGGCCGCGAGCGAGTCCGCGAGGGCGAGTGCGGCGCGCATCTCCTCCTCGGCGTCGGCCTGGGCGTCCGCGTCGGCCCGGGCGTCGGTCCACCGCCCAAGGGACGTCTGCTTCCGGGGCGGGGGGAGCCGGCCCGGGGAGTGCGTGAGGGCGGTCCGCCAGGTGGCGGAGGTCGCCGTGGTGGTGGGGGCGGGCAGCGCCGAGCCGTCGCAGGGCAGGGCCGCGGCTGCCTGCGGGGCGGTCAGGGTGACGACGAGCTGGGCGCCGTCGTGTCCGGTGCCGTCGCAGGCGGCGGCGAGCTCGACGTGGTGTCCGGCCTCGAACTGCCCCGTGGCCAGTTCCGTGACGGACAGGACCAGACGGCCGCGCACCTCGGCGGGCAGCCGGTGGTGGTGGGCGAGGGCGCGTACGGCCCGGCGCAGGGCCGTCACGTCGCGGAAGGTCTCCCCGTGCGTCATCGTGAGCTGCGGGGCCGGGCCGCGACCACGGTGGCGTCGTCACGGGTGCGGTGGTAGCCGTGCACGAGGGCGGCGGCGAGCAGGGGGGCCGGCAGACGCAGCAGATGCGACGGTGGGGTGTGGGCCCAGCGGAGGTCGATGCCGTCGCTGTGGAGTACGACGGTGGCGGCGCCGGCGAGCGGGAAGCCGTACGTCCGGGGCGCCGGCATCCGCCAGCCGACCGTACCGGGCCGGCCGGTCAGCCGGTGGTGGACCTCGTCCGGGCCGATGGCCACGGCCCGGACGTTTCCGACGCCGCAGTACTCGGCCTCTCCGGCGGCAAGCCGCAGCAGGCCGACGGCGGCGCCGCGGGTGTGGCGCAGGGTCCGGTGCATGGCGGTCATGATCTCCGTGAGCGGCCGTTCGGCGTGGGTCCGGAAGGTGCGCACCGCCGCCTGCGCGGCCTCGGAAGCGTCGGGGCCGTGCCCGAGGCCGTCCACCACGGCGGCGGTGCGCAGACCGGTGAGGTCGGTGACCGCTGCGGCGTCCCCGCACTCGTCCTCGTGCGCGGCGGGCAGGCTGAGGAGTCCTACCGCCTCCCGGGCCGCCTCGCGTGCGTCGGGAAGGGTGAGCCGGGCGCAGATCAGGGTTCCGGTGCCGGCGCGCGTGCTGATGGTGAGGTCCGTGGCGATGCGGCGGACGGCGCCGAGCCCCGCGCCGAGGGTGCCCTTGGTGGTGTAGCCGTCGGTGAGGCAGCGTTCGAGTTCGGCCATGCCCGGCCCGCGGTCCGCGGCCAGGATCTCCAGACCGCCGCCCAGCGGCAGCGGCTGGAGGTAGAGGCTGCCGTCGACGGCGTGCTTGTCGAGGTTTCCGGCGAGCTCGGAGGCGAGGACCGCCGCCAGGTCCGGCATGGCACCGGGCAGCCCGCATTCCCGTGCGAGGGAACGGGCGGTCTCGGCGGCGTCGTGCACGGCGCTGTGGTGGTCGATCCGCACCCGGCGGGTCGCCGGCGCGGGAGAGCCGGCCATCAGTGCGTCCACCACCTGTCGTGTTCCCCGGTCTTCATGTGGCGCCCCTTCCGCAGGCCGGGGGCCGCGGTGCGGCTGTGGCAGGCCCCGGCGGCCGGTGATGTCGCTTCCGCCGCTCCAGCCGGGGCTCTGCGCGTGGGCGGGTACGGACCGCGCTGCTGATCACGAGGGTGCCTTTCGGGCAGGGGCCGGGGCCCGTCGGCAGGTCCGGATGTTTGCCCGACGGTAACTGTTGCCCTGCGGCAACTATAGGCAGGGCGGGCCGCCGAAGGAAAGCCGGACCCGCACCCGCCGGCCACTCTTCGCAGGCCGCCCGGCCATGAAGTCGTGGCGGTCCGCGGCAAGATGACGGCCGACGCCGGCCCGGCGCGCCGACCGCTCCTCACCTTCCCGGTTCGGGAGGCCACTCGACAGCCGGGACAGAAGTTGCTCGTGCTGTCGTCGGGATACGGGCGGGACGCGGCCGTCCCAGAGGGCATACTCTCGTCAGAGAGGGCAGACGCGGGAGACCCCGCGCGGAGGCGGCGGCGGATCGCGGCGGCCTCTGGGGGCATTGCACCTGCTCATGGAGGCGACCGCCACGATGGACCGCGCGGAACCGGCCGACGATCCTCTGTACGGGGCATCCCGTGAGGTCGCGGACGCCGCCGAGGCGTTGGTGGACTGCTGGAACCGCGCGGGCCAGAACTCCTCACCCCGCCTCTCCGCCCTTCAGGTCCGGGCCCTGGTGGCCGTACGGCGCGCTCCGGGAGCCAACCTCTCCCGGTTGGCGGAGATGGTCGGCGCATCGGTTCCGGCAGCGAGCAGACTGTGCGACCGGCTCGAGGCCGCAGGCTTCCTGCGCCGCGACCGCGCCGCCACTGACCGCCGCGAGATCGGCCTCTCCCTCACCAAGGACGGCGCGGACGCCCTCCTGTCCCTGTCCGAACGGCGCGCGGAGGACCTGCGCGACGTCCTGCAGCGCTTGCCCGACGAGGAACGCGACGTCCTGCTGGCCGGCCTGCGCGCTTTCACCCGCGCCGCACACCCCCCGGACAGCGTTCCACCCGGCCGCGCCCCTGGACGGTGAGTGGCCGCGGGGGTGCTCCGGTCGAACCGGTCCCCACGGGCCGCCTTCGCACCGGTCCGGCCCGCCGCCCTCCACCGAGTACCTCACCCCCGTCACGCGGGCCGAGGCGGCGCCGACGGCGGTACGCGGGGTGTGATCCGGACGGCCAGGGCGAGGGTGTCGTCCGCGTGCGGGACGACGGAGTGCATGTCCGCGGCGATGGCGGCAGGGACTTCGCGCAGAGGACGGTCGGCGTGCGCCCGGGCCGACGCGATGAGCCTGCGCCCGCCTTCGACCGGATCCTCGCGGCTTTCCACGAGTCCGTCGGTGTACAGCAGGAGCAGGTCACCCGGGGCCAGGCGCTCCCCGCGCACTGCCTCGCCGCCCGAGCCGGGGTAGCCGATGCCCCTTCCCCGTGCTTCGAGGTACCGGGCTGTTCCGCTCGTCCGCACCAGAACCGGCGCGGGATGGCCGCCGTTGGCGATCTGGAGTTCCCCCGTGACGACGTTGAGCCTGGCCAGGAGCACCGTCGCCATCAGATCGGCATCGAAGGACATGAGGATGTGGTGGCTGCGGGCCAGGACGGAGTCCAGCGAATGCCCCTCCAGGGCCAGAGTGCGCACCGCGTGGGTGACGGTGATGGCGGTCCGGATGCCGCGCACGCCGTGGCCCAGGGCGTCGACGACGGTGATGTGCACCGTGCCGTCCGGCAGGGTGAACCAGTCGTACAGGTCGCCGCCGGTCGGGGCACCTGGATCGGCGGGGGCGAAGTGCACGGCCAGTTCCACCCCCTCTACCTCCAGCGGCTCGGGGCGCAACGCGTCCTCCAGTGCCCGCAGCACCCGTCCGTGCGCCCGGCCGGCCTCCTCCTCCCGCTCTTCCAGGTGGACGTACAGGGCCAGGACCCCGGCGTTGGTCTCCGCCAGTTCGTGTTTGAGCCGCCGGTGTTCGGCCGCGAGCCCGTCCGCGAGGGCGAGGGCGGCACGCAGTTCCTCGTCAGCCGCTGCGGTGTGGTCGGCCGGTGTGCCGGGGCCGTGCTCGGGTCGCTCGGCGCGACGCGTTCCGCCGGGGGGCGTGGATGCCGGGGCCGGCAGGGTGATGTTCCAGGTCACCGAGGTGGCGGAAGCGGCCAGCGCCGTCAGGGCGAGCCCGCCGGCCTGCAGGGGGCACTGTGCCCGGGGAGCGGTCAGGGTGACGGCCAGGTGGGCGCCCGTGCCCGACGCGTCGCGGACGGCGGTCAGCCTGACGGGATGCCCGGCCTCGAATTCGGGGGCGGCCATGTCGGTGACGGACAGGACGAGACGTCCCCGCAGGTCGGCGGGCAGCCGGTAGACCGCGGCCAGGTCGCGCACCTCTTCGCGCAGCGGCGTCAGAGCCCAGAACAGCCGGCTCATGGTCGCGGGGTCCGAGCCGCCACCGTCGCCGCCCCGCCCGCGTCCGCCGGGTGGCCCGGAAGCGCGGACCGCGCCTCCGGGCGGCTCCGCAGGGGGAGTTGGACGCGCGGGGACGGCCGCCCCGCGGTGCGCGGCGCGTCCCGCACCGCTCTTCCCTGGCCCGGAGGCCACACCGATGACACACCGCGGGACGTCAACGCCGCCACCGCGTGGTGATGATCGTCGTACCGGCGCCCGGCTCCGTGCGCACCTCGAACTCGTCCATCAGGCGGCGCGCTCCGCCCAGCCCGTGGCCCAGGCCCACCCCGGTGCTGTAGCCGTCGGTCAGGGCGGCCGCCAGATCGGGAATGCCCGGGCCGTGGTCACTGATCGTCAGGCGCAGCCCGGTGCGTCCTTCGTCCCGCGCGGCATCGATCGTCAGGCTCCCGCCGCCGCCGTGGACGTAGGCGTTGCGCGCCAGTTCGCTGGCCGCGGTGATCACGCGGGTCTGGTCGATGATGGAGAAGCCGGCCGCGACCGAGGCCGAACGGACGGCATGGCGGACCATGAGCAGGTCGTCCTCCGTGGTCAACGGGATCCGGAGGGGTGCGTCGTCGTGGGCGGCCGGCTGCGGGGCGTCCGGATGGCCACCGTCCCTGGTGTGCTTGCCGTCAGCCAGCGGCCTCATCCGGCGCCCCTTCCCGGGGCGGCGCCGTCCGGGTCCAGCCCAGCGCGGCCATGCCCTGTTCGGCGTGCAACGCCGTTTCCACACCGGTCAGTTCGATTCCCAGCTCCACGAGGGTGATGGCCACCGGAGGGCGCATCCCCGCCACGATCACCCTGGCTCCCAGCAAACGGGCCATGCTCGTGACCTCCAACAGGTTCCGTGCCACGAACGAGTCGATGATCTCCAGTCGGGAGATGTCGATGAGGACACCCCGTGCCCGATCGGCGGAGATCCGCTCGGTGAGTTCCCGCGCGAAGGCGACGGCCGACTTGTCGTCCAGCTCGTCGAGCAGCCCGGTGACCAGCACGTCGCCGAGACGCAGGATCGGCACGGCCGAGGAGGGCGCCGTCACCGGATGACCGGGGCACGGGGCGCCGGCGCGGAACCGCCGGTGATCTTCACTGCTTCGGACAGGGCCTCGGCGAGCGTGGCCCGGGTGAGGATGTCGAAGAGGTCGATGCCCAACTGCGCGATGGTCTGGGCGATGGTGGGACGGATCCCGCTGATGACGCAGTCCGCACCCATCAGGCGCACCGCCCGCACGGTCTGCATCAGGTGCTGGGCCACGGCCGTGTCGACGGTCGGGACCCCGGTGATGTCGATGATCGCGACCTGGGCGTCCTCGTCCTGGATGGCTTGGAGCAGGTTCTCCATCACCACCTGGGTGCGCGCGGTGTCCAGGGTGCCGATCAGGGGCACCGCGACGACCTGCCGCCACAGCCGGACGACCGGCGTCGAGACCTCCAGCAACTGCCGGCTCTGCCGCCGGATGATGTCCTCGCGGCCTTCCACGTAGGTGGCGAAGGACAGCGCGCCGGCCGCGTCGAGGAGCCGGTTGATCAGCAGCGCCGCGGCGAGCAGCGCGCGGGGGTCGTCGATGCTCTCCTGGACGATCCCGAGCAGGACCTCCTTGAGGGCCAGTACGGACAGCGAGGTCGCCGTCGGCGCCGCCCCGGCCCGGGCCCGGCGCAGCGACAGGTCCCGGACCGCCTCGCGCAGTTCGCGGTGCTCGGCGGCCACCCGCTCCGCGGGCAGCGCACTGTCCAGACCGCCCATGAGCGCGGAGGCCAGCACGTCCGCTTCGTAACGCAACTCGCGCTCGCTGTTGGCGGGATCCATGGGGGCCCGCTCCACCTGGAGCAGGACCCAGCGGTCAGCTATGTCGTCGGCCCGGCCCTTCAGCGACTCCACCACGAGACCTCGGACATCGGCCGTACCGGCCGCACTGCTGACCACGCGGGTCTCCCTTCACCGGCTGCCCAAGCGCCCCCGTCGGCACCAAGAGTTGATGCACGGCAATAGTTGCTGTACGGCAAATATACGCACAGCGGGCCCGGCGGGGAAAGGCCGAACAAGTCAATGCGGACATAATCGGCCGAAGTTCCTCTCGGTGACGGCGGCTTGGCAGCCGAGTTGCGACGTAGCGTGCCGGGGTGCGCCGAGAGTCGGGGGCCAAACGAGTCCAGCCCTTGGCCTGAACGTTCGCTTACCGTGACCGTGATCAGGCACGATGACACATCGTGCTCATGAACCTCGTCAGTGTCATCGGTCTCGCCGTCCTCCTCTGGGCGATCGTCAGTACCGCGCGCAACGCCCAGCGCAACCGGAAGGCCGGGCGCTTCGACGCCGCCGCATACGGGCTCGTCCCCCGCGAACAGCTCGACACCCGCCACGCGGGGCCGCCCCGGGACGAGCCCGCGCTGCGCCTGGCCGTCGAGTCCGCCTTCGACGGTGAATGGGCGCCGGCCGCCGCGATGCTCGCGGCGGCCTCGGAGTCGGAGGACTGGGCCGAGCGCTGGCGGCTCGTCCAGGTGTTCGCGGACGTCTGCGTGGAGGACGAGCACTGGCTGCGCGTCTGGCGCGCGACGCGCCCGCAGGGCGCGGACGCCGTCGTCGTGCACGCCCACTCCATACTGCTGCGCGCCTGGGAGGCCCGCGGCGAGAAGGACATCAGGCACACCTCGGACGAGCAGATCGCGCGCTTCTCCGAGCTGCTCCCGACCGCCGTGCACGCCGCGGGAGAGGCGGCACGGCTGGCACCGCGCGACCCGTCGCCGTGGATCACCATGGTCGCCGCCGCGCGGGGGCTGGGGCTCCCGCACGACGAGTTCCGGCGGCTGTGGGGCGAGGTCGTCAGTCGCGCGCCGCACCACTACGACGCCCACTGGCAGGCCCTCCAGTACTGGTGCCAGAAGTGGCACGGCTCCCAGGGACTGATGTTCCAGTTCGCCAGGGCGGCGGCCGAGTCCGCCCCGCCCGGCAGCCTGCTGACGGGGATCCACCTCCACGCCGTGTACGAAGCCTCCCGCCAGGAGGGCGACGGGGCCTACCGCACCTGGGCCACCAGGTCCATGCTGGCCCGCGTGCGGGAGGACTTGGCGCAGGCCGCCCCGGACGACCGCCTGCTGCCCTCCGTACGGCATCTGTACGCGGCCGCACTCGTGAAGACGGGGCGGTTCCCCCAGGCCCTGGAGCAGTTCCGGCTCATCGGCGGGTGGTGCGGCGCGGCCCCCTGGGACGACCACGCCGATGTCGCCGCCGCCTTCGACCACGCCCGCGGACTGGCGGCCCTGCACTCCCGGTCCACGGGCTGAGCCGGGGCCGGGGGACTCGTTCAGCCGATGAGATCGCGGGCGGCCAGAGCGGTGCCTTCGATGCGGGCGCTGATCTTGGCGAAGGCTGTGTCGCGGGAGGTGGAGGTGTCGTCGGCGAAGGGGGAGAAGCCGCAGTCGTCGCAGGTGCCCAGACGGTCCACGGGCAGGTGTCGGGCGGCGGCCAGGACGCGGTCGCGTACCTCCTCGGGGGTTTCGACCCGCGGGTCGATCGGGTCGGTGACCCCGATGAAGACCCGGGCCCGGGCGGGGAGATGTTCGGCGAGGACGGCGAGGACCCGTTCCGGTTCCGGCTCGCTGGCGAGCTGGATGTAGAAGGCACCGGCCTTGAGTCGGAGCAGGGCCGGCAGCAGGGCCGTGTAGTCGACGTCCAGGCTGTGCGTGGAGTCCTGATCGCCACCAGGGCAGGTGTGGACGCCAATCCTGTCCTGCTCGGTGGCGGAGAAGCGTTCCAGGACGCGGTTGTTGAGTGTGATGAACTGGTTCAGCAGGCCGCCGCTCGGGTCGAGCTTCAGCGCGAGACGGGCCTCGGTGAAGTCGAGCTGGACGCGGTGGGCGCCGGCGTCCAGGCATCGGCGGATGTCGGCTTCGGCCTCGGCGGTGAGGTCGTCGAGGAAGGCTTCGCGGGGGTATCCGTCGATGCCGTCAGCCGGGTAGAGCAAGCTGAGCGCCGACGGCGCGATGACGGCCTGCTTCACCGGTGACGCCGCGTGCCGGAGTGCGGCGTGCAGATAGCGGTCGGCGTACACACCGTAGCGCAGCGGTCCGGCCGTGAGGCGGGGCAGCTGCCGGTGGTGCCCGTCGGCGAACGGGATGACGACGCCGTCGGGTGCCAGCCGGTTCAGCCCGGTCAGGGGGTAGGTGGCGAAGCTGGGCTTGGCCTGTTCTCCGTCGGTGACGACCGGGGAGCCGATCTCCTCCAGGCGCCGGACGGTGTCGCGGACCGCGCGGTCCTGGACGGACGCGAGTTCATCGTCGCCGATCCGGCCCGCGGCATGGTCCGCCATGGCGGCGAGCAGCTCGGGGGGCCGCGGGATGCTGCCGATCGGTTCGGTGGGGATGCCCACCGTGGTCCGACTCACGGCCTGATCTCCAGCTGTGCCTGACCGCTGCTGCCATGGAGCCCCGTCAGGAGGCAGGAGGTGGGCAGTTCACCGGGGAGCGCGGCAACGGTCCGCTGCGCCGCCAGCCCTTCGCCGCGGCCCTCGACCACCCGGCCCGACAGCCTGACCACGAGGACGCCGGCGACCCGGACGCTGGTGCTGCTGTCGTACGCGATCGATGACCGTTTCCCGTCAGCGTAGTGGACGAGTTCCTTGAGGCGCGGGCTGTTCACCGTGATGCAGGACGCCGCGGGCGACGTGCCTTCCAGGTAGCCGCTGGCCGGCACGGTCCGGCCGGGAGCGACCGCACACGCGTACCTGGCATGTGTCCGGACGCGGGTCTGGCGGGGCAACAAGGTCAAGGGCGGGTCGTACGTACTGGTGCTGGAGCCTGTGCACAGAACGTTCTCCGGGTGCACAGGCTCATGAGCCTGACCCACTGGAGCCCAGACCGCAGACGAGGCCACCAGGGCCAGGGAACTCATCACGACTGCTGTGCCACGTCTGCTCAACATTCACCCTCCACGGAATGTGCTCTTCCACAAGGGTTCTGCTTACCCCCAGACCGCTTCTGCCGTCTCGGGCGCGTTGGGTCACACCGGCGGCGCATCACGCGCGGCACGCCTGCCGAAAGACCCCCGCGCCCCCGATCGGGTGCCTTGATCGTCAGGCCGAGGGGGAAGGACACCCCACTGGACCGCAGCGCTCATGCGAACACCGTGAGGAAGGAACCTCGATGGACCAGAGAGCCGCGCAGAAGCTCGTCTTCGCCATGTTGGACGCGGACGGGGACGGGATCGTCTCCAAGGAGGAGTACTTGGCGCGCACCAGGAACGTCGCGCTGGCGATGGGGCTCAAGGAGGACGACCGGCTCGTCGCCGCCGCACGCACCCTCGGTGAGGGCGCGTGGGAGGCGATGGACGCCGACGGCGACGGAAAGATGACCTTCGACGAGTACGCGGCATGGGCCGGGGCCGAGGCGTTCGACACCGTCTGCGCGCCCGTGCTCGGCGCACTCTTCGACCTCGCCGACACCGACCACGACGGCGCCCTCGACCTCTCCGAGTTCACAGCCCTGCGCACAGCGCTGAACAACCCGGCCCCCAACGCCGAAGCAGCGTTCACGGCCCTGGACAGCGACGGAGACGGCCGCATCGGCCGTGACGACTACATCGCGTCCATCCGCGCGCACGTCACGGGCGAGGGCTCCCCCATGGGCAGGGCGCTGTACGGCAGGCCGCTCTCCGACGTGCCCGCGCGATGACCGCGGGGGACGGACTCGCCGACTGACATCACGGACCGCACCCTACGGATCCGGGCGACCGCCCCACGCCCGTGCGAGATCGGTTCACGTCATGGAGCGCCGCGGGCAGTGACCACTCCATGCCCGCGCGACCACCTCCGCGCAGGGGCGTCCGGCCACTGCGGCCACCTGCGGCCGGCGCCGTCACGCCCCTCCCACGCGAAGCCGCGGCTGGTGTCGGTGTCGGCGTACGCACCGTGTGACGTGCTCACAGCGCGGGAACGATATGCGCGGGATTGGCAGCCTCTCTCCTCGGGTGGCCTGGGCTGATCCGGCCGCTTTCGGTAAACCGCAGGTCAGCGCACCCGACCCCGCGCCTTCAGGGGCACTGGGGGGAGCTGCGGCACGGGGATCGGAGGGCCGTCGTAGCCCTTCACCTCGCCGAATCGGGACCCGTTCATCCAGTCCTCGCGAGCCTGCGCGATGTCCTCGTGCGAGCGGCCGATCCAGTTCCAGAACATCTCGCTTCAGGATCGCGTTTAGGCACCGCCCGGGCGCCCGCGCGGTTCTGCCCACCTTTCCCCGTCTCGCCCTTCCGGGCTCTTCCCAGGGCAAGGAAGCTCGAGCACCGCGGTTGCGTGGTGTGAGTTCAGCTCGGAGCGATCGTCACGATGTCAGGCGCGATGTCCAGCACCAGGAGCGCCGCCGCCACATGGGTCGGGTTGTCCTCCACCTTGACGGCCGAGAGCTCGTTGGCGCGTGAGACCCGCCGTTCGACGGTGTTGCGGTGCGCGTAGAGGTTGGCGGCCGCCCGGGTCGTACTGAAGCCGCACTGTACATAGGTGAGCAGTGCCCGCCGCAGCGCTGTGTCGGCTTCGGCCAATGGCCCGAGGGTGTTGATGACGAACCGGCGTGCGCCGGGCCGGTCCTTCGTGAGCGCGTCGATCAGCTCGACGTCGGCGTATGCGGTGAATCGCCGGTCGGACCCCAGCCGGATCACCAGCGCCTGCGCCGCGAGGGCGTCCTGGTGGCTGGAGCGGAATCCATCGAGACCGCGTCCCGGCCTTCCCACTGCCGCGCGGACCTCGTCGACCGCCGCGAGGTCCTTCTCCACGTTGTGGGGGTCCGGGACGGCTTCCGCCGAGAGCCAGATCCAACGCGACGTGGCGCTGGCGCGCGCCACCAGGGTGCTCCGGCCACCGGCGGAGGAGCGCACGGCGGCGATCGCCTCGTCCAGGGCGTCGGCCTCCTGGGGATCATCGACCCAGAAGACGAGACCCACGTGCCACCGCGCCATCCGATAGCGCAGGCGCCCTTCGGCGAGGTCCTCCGCCATCGGTGCCCCACTGGCGATCAGCTGGATCAGTGCGATCCCCTCGGCATCCGTGTTCCCCATCGCCGCGGCGAGGCCGGCTTGCCGCAGGGCCGCGACGGAGTCGAGGGCGTACTGCACCAGCGACTGCGCCGTCACGTCCAGGATCCCCACGAGAAGATCGGGGTCCGCGCAGTCCGCCACGCATTGCTCCAGCCATCGCCGCCAGCCGATCCCCAGGGCCACACGCCAGGCAACGGCGAAGTCGGGCGCGATGCCCCGGGAGACGAGATCGTTGATGTACGCCGTGGTCCTCGGACTGACGTAGGGCTCTACCCTCCGCCCCGGTTGTTGAACGTTTGCGGTCAACCATTGGACCAGCTCAGAGCGGTTGAGCGCACGATCCTCCTCGACCAGCGATGCGTCCGCGAGGAGAGCGGGATCGTTCTGGGCGACGAGAGAGGGCCTTGCGAAGGCGTCGACCAGGGCGTCCGTTTCCGTCAGCAGGCGCTGACACAGTGACCTGATCGCATCGGCGACCTCACGCGAGGGCGGGGGCCACAGCTCTTCCATGTTCTCAGTGTCCCTCTGCTCTCGGGGAGCCGAGGCTCCCGACATGCCGTGTCACAGACAGATGAAGGGCTATCAGGCTCGACCGCGGGTTGTCGTTGACGGAGGTCGCGTACCGGACAGAGGTCACCAAGGGCTTTCTGAGCCAGTTGGAGCGTGGGCTCACCAGCGTGTCCGTCCCGACGTTGCTGCGCGTCTGCGAGGTGCTGCGGATCGGGGTCGGGGAGCTGTTCGCGTACCCCGACGAGCAAGTCGTGCACGGTGGAAGCCGGATCGGCATGGGCGGTGAGGGCGTATCCGAATACCTGCTCACGCCCGCCGACACTACGGCGTTCCAGGGAGATTCTGTCGTCACATGTCGGGCCCACATCAGGAGTGATGCGAGGGCGACGGACGGCTGCTTCGTGAGACACGGCGCGGTCTTGTCGTAGCGAGTGGCGATCTCACATCACGTCGTCACAGAGCAGGCGCCACCCGAACCTTCAGAAGTCCCCGCGCCTGGCACGACGGAGCGCCCGCCGGGCCAGCGTCCTGCTGCCGTTGAAGAAGTCGTTGAACCGGTCCAGCCCCCAGATGGCTCGGAGGACGAACGGCTGCATCAGCAGCGACATCGACGGCGAGTACTTCGAGGCGTCCGACCAGATGCCGGCGAGGTCCTCCGGCATCTCACCGTCGACGATGTAGTCGGCGAGCTGATGGGTCACGTACGGCACCTGGCAGAGGCCGTGGCCGTTGCAGGCCATCGCGTAGAAGACGTTGTCACCCACCCGCCCGGCGACCGACAGCCAGTCCGGGCTGATGCCGATCCACCCGCCCCAGGCCCGCTCGATGGCCACGTCGGACAGCGACGGGAACCGGTTGGCCAGATCCTTCCCCATGTCCCGCACGACACCGGGGTCCGGGACCCGGTCCGGGAGCGGGTAGGTCTGGCCTCGCTGCGCTTTGCGGACCCCGCAGACGATGGTGTTGCGCTCGGTGAGCCGGTAGTGGGTCATCAACTGGTGCTGGGTGATGATGCCGGACCGACTGGTCCAGTCCAGCGCGGCGAGGCGCTCCGGCGCGATGGGTTCCGACTCGATCTCGATGACGTACAGCGGCGTCGCGAGGTTCTTGGGCGTGATGTCCCACTCGCCGCCGTAGACGCTGGTTGCGAGCAGCACCTTGTTGGCCCGCACGGTGCCGTGCGGTGTCGTGATCTCGACGGTGCTGCCGGTCCGCCGGACATCGCTCACCCGCGACTGCTCGAAGACCTTGGCCGAGGAGGCGAGCAGTGCGCGACGCACACCACGAGCGAGCTTGCCCGGGTTCAGCATCCCGCCGATGGATTCCCGCATCCCGCCCACGAAGCCTGCGGGGAGGCCGAGTTCCTCTCTGCTGCCGACGGTCCCGTCCCCACCGAAGGCACGCAGGATCGCCGCCTGGGTACGCACCCTGAGCATCATGAGGGGTGAGACCGCACCCCACACCAGGCCGTTCGCCACGTAGTCGCAGTCGATGTCGTGCGTCTTGATGAGGTTTTCCACATAATGGCCAGCGTGCTCCGCCAGTTTGGCCATGACCGGCATCTTCTTCGGGGACTGGAGGCTGAGCATCCGCAGGTCGCCACCCGGCGCCCCGGCGATCTGACCGCCGTTGCGCGAGGCCGAGCCGTAGCCGCAGAACTCGGCCTCCAGCAGGACCACGTCCTGGTCGCGCTCCGCAAGGCGCAGCGCAGCCGCCATGCCACCCATGCCGCCGCCGATGACGGCGATGTCACAGGTGAGATCGCCGTCCAGCGCGGGCTGCACGTCGTCCGGCGGGTCGATCCAGCCGGTGAAGTTGCTGTACTTCGTGCCGTCGGTCCTCATGCTGCGCTGGTCTCCTTTTAGCTGGCGGTCTGTCCTGCTTTATGCTCCGCGTCAAGGCATGCTCGGCAGCACGCCCCAAGCCCTCGTCCCCCTCCAGCGGATCAACCGTGGCAGGCGCCTCTTCGGCGAGACGTGTGAAGACGCCGAGGAGGAGGTTTTCCTGTTCTGGAAGCAGTAGTGGAGGCGAGAGGCGTCTGTCGCCGTGTCAGTCCTGAGAGGTCGTGCCCCGAGCGAGGCTCGGGCTGCTCGTCGCTCTCCCTTGGCTGCGACCGAGCGGGCCGGGAGGTCTCCCATCGACAGGAGACCGGGACGCGCTTCGACGACCGCGGTGGAGGCATTGACCGCCGCTGCGATGGTGCTGAGGAAGGAATCGAAGCCCACGGAGGAACGAAGGTCGACGACCTGCTCCTCTCCGACGATCCGATAGTCGTCCCCCGCGGCCACCTCATCGGCCGGCTCGAAGAATCCGAACGTGATCTCCAGGTCGATCACCGCTTCGCCTTTGAGCACGCCCCGGGCGGCATGAGTGACGACCTCTCCCACGTCCACCGGGTCGAGGTCCCATCCGAGCCCTGCCACGAGCGCCCCGATGGCCTGCTCGAAGCCGTGGTGACCGACGACCTCGCCCCCGCTGCGAGCCGTCGCGAACTCGCGCATGGTCAGACCGAGGCCGAACTTCGACAGGATCGCGCCATACCGTGACATGTTCGTCCGTCGGCGGATCCGCACGCTCTCCACGCGCTGAGTCAATGCGGTCAGCAGGCACGAACGCTCCAGCAGCGGCAGCAGGACGTCGGCCGCCCTGTGCAAATCCGAAACGGTCGCCACGATCGCGAGGTCGGCGGTGGGCAGGTCAGCCGGGTCGCTCACGATGACGACGCCGTTCGCGGCGCCGCCAAGTAGCGCTCCGAGGGACCAACCACGCGGGGGTCCCGGTCCGCTGCTCCGACGATGTCCACGTCCGCGCGTCGCAGCAAGGAAGAAGCGATGGCCCGGCCGGTGGCGCCGAGACCCACGATGACAGTCTGATTACTCAATGCACACCCCTAGACGCCCCGGTCGGCACGCCCTCGACACGGTGTTTAGCAAAACTGGACTTCGCCAGTGGCGATTGCCTCGCATCTCACTGTCGTCAGCCACGACCGCGGTGAGAACGACACCCGGCACCTAGTTCCCCTGGGGATGGTGCACGGCGCACAGGCCGATCGCGCCCCTGCGCTCGTACGCCGACCGAGCCAACGCCATGCCGACTGAGGTGTTGGACGCCGTCGAGGAGTTCGACGTGGTGACCATCGGAGCGGGAATCTCCGGGACCGGCGAGGCCACCCATCTCAGCCGAGAGCTCCCCGACAGGTCACCACGCCCTCTCGCTGAATGTCAGGCCCACATCAGCAGGTCGTCCAGCCGCTTCCGCCCGCGCAACGGCTCGGGCAACAACGGCCGGACGAACTCCCGCTCGGCATCAGACAGTTCATGGCGACATATCACTCCACTGTGATCCACCAAGCAAGATCATTTGAAGGCATCGCCTAGAGCCGCTCGTAGACGGCCGGGCGGCGCGCTCGCAGGACGAGGGCCTGCACCGCGCCGGCCACGGCCGAGAGGGCGACGAGCCCGCCGATCACCCAGGCGCCCGTGGTGGTGCCGACGAGGAGCGGGAAGTTGGCGACCATCAGGCAGACCACACAGGCCAGGCCGAGGAAGGCGCCGCCCGGGGCCACGACCGTACGCCACAACGACTGCCGCCCATCGGCGCGCCGGAAGAACCCGATGACCGCGAGGCTGGTGGCCGCCATCAGCAGGACGATGCCGAGGGTGGCGGCGCCGGAGAACCAGGCGTAGAGGTCCCCGATCGGGTCGAGGTCGAGCGCGGCGACGACGAGCGTGGTGACGAACGCGACCGTCGAGGCGACGGCCGAGGACGCTGACGGCGCGCGGTAGCGGGGGTGGACGACACCCAGCGGCGCCGGAAGCGCGCCGGCCCGGGACAGCGCGAACTGGTAGCGCGTCACGACGTTGTGGAAGGCCAGTACGCAAGCGAACTGGCTGGTGATCAGAAGTAGTTGCATGGTGTCGGCCCAGACGGACCCGACGTAGCTACGCGTCAGCGTGAGGACCAGGCCCTCGGGGTCGGCCTGCGCAGCTCCGACCACCGAGTCGACGCCGGCCCCCACCACGATCGCCCACACGGTGAACGAGTAGAAGGCCCCGATCACCAGGATCGCGACGTACGTCGCCCGCGGGACCGTGGCGTCGGGGTCCTTCGCCTCGTTGCGGAACACGGCCGTCGCCTCGAAGCCGATGAACCCGAAGATGGCGAACATGACGCCGAGGCCCAGGGAGCCGGTGCCCACGATCGAGGGCGACAGCGGCTCGGCCGTCAGGCCGTGGGCGCCGCCGCGGCCCACGATGCCGAGGTCCAGGACCAGGAGCAGCAGGGATTCCAGCACCAGCACGGCACCGAGCACTTTGGCGCTCAGTTCGATGTCTCGGTAGCCGAGGAAGGCGATGACGCCGAGCGAGACGAGCGCCCACGTCCACCACGGGGAGCCGGCATCGGCGTACCGCTCGATGACGTTGCTCGTCGCGACGCCGACGTAGGCGTTCACCCCGACGAGAAGCAGCGTGTAGGAGAAGAGCGCGAGGGTCGCGGCCGAGAGACCGGGGATCCGGCCCAGCCCCGCCTGGACATAGGCGTAGAAGGCCCCCGCGTTGCGTACCCGTCCAGCCATCAGCGTGAAGCCGACCGCGAAGACCAGCAGCAGCACGGTGGACAGCGCGAAGTACAGCGGCATCCCCGGGCTGCCGCTCACGGCGAAGGCGAGCGGCACCCCGCCAGCCACCAGCCCGAGCGGTGCCGCCGCGGCGACGACCATGAACACAATCTGCGACACACCGAGCCCACGGTTGAGCGGATTGCCCGATCCCGCTTCACCATCGGCTGCTTCGACGTGCCCTGTCTTGGAGAGGTCGGTCATCGCGACCACCTTTCGGCTCACGGGCCGGTACCGGCTCGTCATGGGTGGGTGAAGGGGTGCGTGAGGCGGTATGCCTGCGCGAAACGAACGGGTGCGGCTCCCTCGCGGCGGGCTGAGCCGGAGCGGGAAGAGGCGGAACCTCACGCGCGCGAAGACGTGGCCCCGTACGGGTTCCGGGTCGTCGGCCACTTCCGCTCGGCCGCGGTCGCGGGAGCGACGGCGGCGATCCCCCTGCGGCTCCATACACCCGGGGGCGCGACGCGCAGCGAGGTCGTGACGACAGCGGGTTCGGCCTCTGCGCACGACCGCGACGAGGCGTTCAGCACGACCAAACACCGGGGGCAAACCTCTATCACGCCGGTCTTGCTGCCGCAACGGTTGCGGCACGACCGGCCGCAGGACGGCTGTCTCCGGCTGCCCTGCTCCCAGAAGGGCCGGGCTGCGGGCTCGGCCGGGGCCTCCGCCCGAACGTCGGACACCGTCGGGGCGCGGCGGCCCGGCCCGCCTGTGCATCGTGCACCGAGCCCGGGCGAAGCAGGTGCCCGCTGTCGTTCTCGCAGGCGGTCGCGGCTCGCGACAGTGAGGTGACCGCCACAGGAACAGCGAGGAAACGCCATGACAGCTGAGGTGTTGGACGCCGTCGAGGAATTCGACGTAGTGATCGTCGGAGCCGGGATCTCCGGGATCGGCGCGGCCACCTATTTCAGCCGGGAGCTCCCCGAGAAGTCGCTCGCCGTGCTGGAAGCGCGCGACGACATCGGAGGCACTTGGGACCTGTTCCGCTATCCCGGCATCCGCTCGGACTCCGACCTCCACACCTTCGGATACGCGTTCAAGCCCTGGCGCCACGAAGCCGCGATCGCCGACGCTCCCCTGATCAAGGAGTACCTCCACGAGACCGTCGAGGAGAACGGCCTGGAGCGCGCCCTCAGGCTCGGCCACCGGGTCCTCCGCGCGGAGTGGTCCACGGCGGACTCACGGTGGACCCTCACCGTCCAGACGTCGGACCCCGCCACGGGAGCGACCCGGATCAAGACGATCCACGCGGGATGGGTCTTCGCCGCCACCGGCTACTACCGGTATGACGAGGGGTTCTCCCCCGAGTTCCCGGGGCGGGACGAGTTCGAGGGCCGGATCGTCCATCCACAGCACTGGCCCGAGGACCTCGACTACAGCGACAAGAAGGTCGTCGTCATCGGCAGCGGCGCGACCGCGATCACTCTGGTGCCGGCCATGACCACCGGGGCGGGCGCCGCCCGGCACGTGACGATGCTGCAGCGCACCCCCACCTATGTCATGGCGCTCCCCCGTGTCGACAGGGTCGCCCTGGCGCTCACGAAACTGCTCGGAGAAGAGCGCGGGTACGCCGTGACGCGGTTCAAGAACATCTGGACCGAACACGCCGTCGTGAAGGGCCTGCGGACCTTCCCCAAGGCCGGACGGGCCTTCATCCGGCGCGAGAACGTCAAGCGCCTGCCCAAGGGATTCGACGTCGACAAGCATTTCAACCCGCCGTACGACCCGTGGGACCAGCGGCTGTGCGTGGCGCCGGACGGGGACTTCTTCGACGCGATCAAGGACGGAAGGGCCTCAGTCGTCACCGACGCCGTGGCACGGTTCAGCAAGCGCGGCATCGTCCTGGCGTCGGGCGAGGAACTGGAAGCCGATGTCGTCGTCACCGCGACGGGACTGAACCTGCAGCTCTTCGACGGCATGCCCCTCGTGGTCGACGGACGCCAGGTCGACCTCGCGGACGCGCTCTGTTACCGCGGCATGCTGCTGAGCGGCATCCCGAACTGGGCGATGGCGATCGGCTACACCACCTCGTCGTGGACGCTCAAGGTGAGCCTGATGTGTCGCTACTTCATCGATCTGGTCAGGCACATGGACGCCCGCGGATACGACACGGTGGTTCCGGTGGCACCGTCGCGGACGGAGCGCAGGCCGGTCATGGACCTTCAGGCCGGGTACGCCAAGCGCGGCGAGAAGCTCATGCCCAAGCAGGGCTCCGAGAAGCCCTGGCGGATGGCGATGTCCTACCCCGAGGACTCCAGGGCCCTGCGCGGCCCGGTGGCGGACGAGCACCTGAAGTTCGGCGCCGCCCGGGCGGCCACGCGGCCCGACGGAAGGCGTGCGGCCCGTGCCTGAGACAAGCGCCGTCGAAAGCGTCGACCGGTACGCGACCCTGCCGTCCGGGATCACGATCTGCTTCCGGGACCACGGCGACAAGGACGACCCCGCGATGGTGCTCATCGCGGGACTGGGCGAGGACCTCACCTTCTGGTCCGACTCGTTCGTCGGCTCGCTCGTCGCCCGCGGCTTCCGGGTCGTCGCGATCGACAACCGGGACGTCGGCCAGTCGACGTTCGTCGCCACGCCCCCTCCCGCGCTCTGGCGTCAGATCGCCGCGCGTCCGCGCGGCGACGCGTACGCGCTGGCCGACATGGCCCGGGACGCCGTCGGCGTACTCGACCACCTCGGGATCGCGCGAGCGCACCTGGTCGGGCGGTCGATGGGCGGAATGATCGCGCAGACGATCGCGGCCACGGCGCCCGAGCGGGTCCTGTCGCTGGCCTCCCTCTACTCCACCACCGGAGGGCGCAAGGTCGGTCAGCCGGCTCTGTCGACGATCCGGCTCCTCGCCGCGCCGCCGGCGAGGAACAGGACCGCGGCGGTCCGTGCCCACCTGAGGCTCACCCGGCACGTCGCGGGAACGGAACATCCCATCGATGACGCGGCCGAGGCGGCCATCGCGGCTCGTGGGTGGGACCGCAGCGCCGGTGAACCGGCGGCCGGCACGGCGCGCCAGATCCAGGCGATCCAGCGCTCCGGAGACCGGACGGCCCAGCTGAGCAGGATCACCGCCCCGACGCTTGTCATCCACGGCGACCGGGACCCGCTGGTGCACCCGAGCGGCGGCGCCGCGACCGTCCGGGCGATCCGCTCGGCCCAGCACGTGGTCATCCCCGGCATGGGCCATCACCTCCCCGAGGCCCTCGTCGACCCCATCACGACCTACATCGCGCAGCACGCGAACCGCGTGGGCGAAGGAGGAAACCATGCCAGGATCTCGTAAGTCCGGCTCCAGGGACACCACGGTCGACGTCGTGATCGTCGGTGCCGGCTTCGCCGGCCTGAGCGCCGCCGAACGACTGGTGAGCACGGGACGGTCCGTCCTGGTCGTGGAAGGCCGCGACCGGGTCGGAGGCCGCTCGCTCTCCGGCGAGGTGGCAGGCGTGAAGGTCGACCTCGGAGCGACATGGGTGGCACGACGCCACACCGCCATCCGGGACCTCGCGAACCGGATGGGCTGTACCACGACCGGGCAGTTCGACCAGGGTCGCAACGTGCTGTGGCTGGCCGGCCGGCGCCGCACCTACAGCGGCACCATTCCCAAGGTCTCCCCCGCGACCCTGGTGGACATGGCCCGCATGCAGACGGCGGTGAACAAGCTGGTCGCGACGATCGACCTAAACGCCCCATGGGAGACGCCCGGGGCCGGCAGGCTCGACGCCATCTCGTTCGGCGAGTGGCTCGACCGGAAGAACGCGCTGCCCAGCACCCGTGCGCTGATGACCATCGTCAGCAAGGTGCAGTGGGGCTGCACCCCGGGAGACGTCTCCCTGCTGCACGTACTGCGCTACATCCGTGCGGCGGGCGGGCTCAACCACATGCTGGACGTCGAGGGCGGAGCGAACGAGGACCGGTTCGTCGAGACCACTCAGGAGATCGCCAAGCGGGTGGCGGAGCGGCTCGGCGACCGTGTGCGCCTAGGCACGCCGGTCCGCCGCGTCACGCAGGACGACGACGGCGTCACCGTCCACACGGGCTCCGGCGAGATCCACGCCGGGTACGCGATCGTCACGGCCGCGCCGGAGCACCGCGCCTCCATCGCCTTCGAGCCCGCTCTGCCCGAGCAGGCCGAAGGGCTCGCGCGAACCTGGCGCATGGGCGTGCTGAGCAAGGCGTTCGTGGCCTACGAGAGGCCGTTCTGGCGGGCCGACGGCTGTTCCGGCGAGGCGGTGACCGACACCGGAACCGTCTTCATCACCTTCGACGTGTCCCCCGCCCACAGCGGACCGGGCGTCCTGATGGCCTTCTGCGACCCCCGCGTCTTCGACGGCTTCGACCCTGAGACCCGACGCGACCTGGTCGTTCGGCAGCTCGTCGACCTCTACGGTCCGCAGGCCCGCACCCCGATCGACTACCTGGACCACTGCTGGGGAGCGGAACCCTTCGCCCCTGGCGGCCCCCACCCTGCCGCCGGCCCCCTCGCGACTGTGAGCTACGGCAAGGCGCTGACCGAGCCCCACGGGCGCGTCCACTGGGCCGGCACCGAAACCGCCGGCGAATGGGCCGGAACCATGAACGGCGCGGTCCTGACCGGCCAGCGCACCGCCGAGAGCATCCTCACCCTCCTGTCCCGCGACGTCCGAGAGGGGGCGTCTCGATGAGGGAGGCGCTGTTCCTGCTGGCCGACCTGTGGATGATCTTCGCCGGCTACTTCTACGGATGGAAGTTCATCCGCCGGTACGGCAACTACCTCCTCGGTCTCGAATGGATGGTCGTCGCCACGTCGGGCAGCAACTTCCTGCTCTGGTCGCTGCTCGGTGGCGACACCGGCAGCGTCCTCTACGACGTGGCGTACTTCTTCGACGCGTTCTCCAGGTCGGTCGGCATCACGTTCATCCTGATCATGGGCCTGATGAAGGTCACCCATCGCTACAAGCCGAGCCGGCGCGTCGACGTCGCCGTGTTCGGATGCGCCATCGTGGCCGGCCTGTTCCTCCGGCAGTACCACGGCGCGGATCTCCACACCGGCGGCACCGCGTTCTGGGTCGCCGTGTTCTACGTCGTCGCCAATCTCCTCACGGCGGTCTTCCTCGGGTACTTCGTCAAGCGGCTCTGGGACGCGGGCGCGAGGTGGCCGGCGGTCTGGACGGGACTGGTCACGGCCGCCGGGACCACCATCGCGATCACGTACGACTTCTCCCCGCTGCCGTTCGACGACGCGAACCGCACGATCTTCTACACCGCCGCGCTGGCGACCTGGGGCACCCAGGGATTCGTCTACTTCCGCGCCTACCGCGCGCTGCACGAGCGCAACGCGGCCTTGGACGCGAACCCGGCTCGCGCGACCGGGGCCCCCGCATGAACACGAATGACGACGAAGGAGTCAGTATGGCGAAGCGGCACGTGTACGCGGTGGTGGACCCCGCCAGCGGCAAGCTGGTCAAGGAGTACCCCACCGCGACGGACGAGGTCGTCGAGGCGGGTCTCGACGCGGCGGCGAACGCCTACGCGCACTGGTCGAGGCAGACCTCCGTGGCAGAGCGCGCCCACCTGTTGAACACCGTCGCCACCCTGCACGACGAGCGCAGCGGGCACCTCGCCGGAATCATCCACCGGGAGATGGGCAAGCCGGTGGACGAGGCAGTCGCGGAGGTCGAGTTCAGCGCCTCGATCTACCGGTACTACGCCGAGAACGCGGAGAAGTTCCTCACCGACGAACCGATCGAGCTGCTGGAGGGAGAGGGCACCGCTTTCGTCCGTCGCCAGCCGGTCGGCGTGCTGCTGGGGATCATGCCCTGGAACTACCCGTACTACCAGGTGGCCCGATTCGCCGCACCCAACCTCGCGCTGGGCAACACCATCGTGCTCAAGCACGCGTCGCAGTGTCCGGAGTCGTCCGCGGCTCTCCAGCAGCTGTTCACGGACGCGGGCTTCCCCGAGGGCTGTTACGTCAACGTCCACGCCACCGGCGAACAGATCGGTCGCGCCATCGCGGACCCCCGCGTGCAGGGCGTCTCCTTCACCGGTTCGGAGCGGGCCGGCGCGGAGGTCGCCGAGAAGGCCGGGCGCAGCCTCAAGAAGGTGGTGCTCGAACTGGGCGGCTCGGACCCCTTCATCGTGCTCTCCACCGACGACCTCGACGCCACCGTCCAGGCGGCGGTCGAGACGCGGTTCGAGAACGCCGGGCAGGCGTGCAACGCCGGGAAGCGCTTCATCGTCGCCGAGGACGTCTACGACGCCTTCCTCGACAAGTTCACCGAGAAGGTGCTCGCCCTGACCGACGGCCTGGCGCCCCTCTCCTCGGTCGCCGCCGCCGAGTACGTCGAGGAACAGGTCGGGCGAGCCGTCGACGAGGGGGCGACCTTCGTCTCCGCACGACAGCGCGAGGGGGCGTACTTCCCGCCCGGCGTGCTGACGGGCCTCTCCCCGGCCTCGCCGTCGGCCGCCGAGGAGCTCTTCGGCCCGGTCGCGACCGTCTACCGGGCCGGATCCGAGGACGAGGCCGTCGAGCTGGCGAACGACACCCCGTACGGGCTGGGCTCCTACGTGTTCACGACGGACGCCGAGCAGGCGCTGCGCGTCGCCGACCAGATCGACGCAGGCATGGTCTTCATCAACGGCGTCGGCCTCGAAGGCGCCGAACTACCTTTCGGTGGGGTCAAGTTGTCCGGTTTCGGCCGCGAGCTGGGCCGGGCGGGAATCGACGAGTTCGCCAACAAGAAGCTCATCCGCACCGCTCGGACGTGATCGCCCAGAACACGGAGGTAAGACTTTCATGACCATCGAATTCGACGCCGCTGTCTTCAGGACGCCGAACGAACCGCTGACCATCGAGAGAGTGACGATCCCCTCGACGCCTCCGCCCGGCGAGGTGCTCGTACGGCTCAAAGCGAGCGGGGTGTGCCACAGCGACCTGCATGTGCTCGTGGGCGACTGGAAGGTGCCCTCCCCGATGATTCTCGGGCATGAGGGCGCCGGGATCGTCGAGAGCGTCGGCGAAGGCGTCACGACGCTGAAGAAGGGCGACCACGTCGTGCTGTCCTGGACGCCCTCGTGTCGCCGCTGCCGCTACTGCATCAGTGGCAGGCCCGTCCTCTGCGACATGGTGAGCCAGCACTCGGCGAACCACCTGTCGTTCGACGGTCGGTCCCGGATCACGTCCGCCGGCGGGGGCGACGTCCTCAGTTTCGCGGGCCTCGGAACGTTCGGCCAGTACGCCCTCGTGCCCGAATCGGGTGCGATCGCCATCCGGGACGACGCCCCGTTCCCGCAGTCGGCTCTGGTCGGATGCGCCGTCACGACCGGCGTCGGCGCGGCCGTCAACACCGCCGGCGTGCGGCCGAGCGACACCGTGCTGGTCCTCGGCTGCGGAGGCGTCGGTCTGAACGCGATCCAGGGTGCCCGGCTCGCCGGCGCGCGGAAGATCATCGCCGCGGACATCTCCGACGAGAAGCTGGAGCAGGCCCGCGTCTTCGGTGCGACCGACCTGATCAACAACGCCCGCGAGGATTTCGCGGACCGGGTGCGACAGCTCACCGACGGACGCGGTGTGGAGATCGCCATCGAGGCCATCGGGCTGCCCCGCACCATCGAGGGGGCCTACGAGGTCCTGGCCCGGGGCGGCACGGCGGTGGTCGCCGGGCAGGTGGCGGACGGCATGAGGATCTCCATCGATCCCTTCGTCATGTCCGATCAGGAACTGTCGCTCATCGGCTCGAACTACGGATCGAGCAAGCCGGCGTCCGACTTCCCGTTGCTGATCGACCACTACATGAACAACCGCATCGATCTGGATTCCCTTGTGACGAGTGTGATCGGTCTTCAGGACATCAACGAGGCGTTCGACCAGATGAAGCGCGGTATCGGCATCCGCTCGGTGATCACGTACTGAAAGGCAGGGGCGATCTCATGGCCCTGGAATCATCACGCTCGGCCTTCGAGCGAGCCCGCCGCAGTGTCGGCGGGGGTGTGGGGTCGGGCCTGCGAGCCGCGATGCCTCCCCATCCGCTCTTCGTGCGCGAGGCGCGGGGCGCGTACGTCTGGGACCTGGACGGCGACCGGTACATCGACTACGTGATGGCCTGGGGCCCGCTCGTCCTCGGTCACAGCGACCCGCGCGTGGTGTCCGCGGTGTCCGAGGTCGCGACGAAGATGCAGGTCGTCGGCACCGGCCACCCGCTCGAGTACCTCGCGGCGGAAGCAGTCCTCGAAGCGGTACCGCACGGCGAGCGACTGCTGTGGAGCAACACGGGGACCGAAGCGGTGCAGGTGGCGTTGCGCCTCGCGCGCGCCGCCACCGGCCGGCGCCGCGTCCTGAAGTTCGCCAAGAGCTACCACGGCTGGCACGACACCGTGTACGCCGGGATGTCCGAGGACGACTGCGATCGCCCCGCCACCCCCGGCGGGCCGGGGCAGTCGGCCAGCGTGCTCGACGACCTGGTCGTGGCGCGCTTCAACGACGTACAGCTGGCCGAGCGCCTGCTGGGCGAAGCCGTCGAGCGCGACATCGCGGCCGTTCTCGTCGACCCGGTGATGAGCAACGCGGGCGTGGAAGCGCCCTCACCGCACTTCCTGTCGACGCTGCGGGCCCTCTGCGACCGGCACGGCGTCGTCCTCGTCTTCGACGAGGTGATCGCCGGGTTCCGGATCGCCCGGGGCGGGGCGGCCGAGAAGTACGGTGTGCTGCCCGACCTGTCCGTCTACGGAAAGGCGATGGCCGGCGGCTTCACCCAGAGCGCCGTCGTCGGCCGGGCGGAGCTGGTCGACCAGGTGACGTCCGGCGTCGTGCACGCCGGAACCTTCAACGCCAACCCGGTCGCGCTGGCGGCCGTCGCGGCGACGATGCGTGTCCTGGCCGATCCCGCGGTCTACGAGCAGCTCGACGGGATCTCGTCCGAGTTCGAAGCCCTCGTTGGCGCGGTTCTCGGTTCGTCGCCCGACTTCGGCAGCTTCAACCGGGTCGGCTCGCTCCTCCAGTACGTCCCCGCCGGTGGCGCCACCGGGCTCCACGGGACCAGCGGGCTCTGGACCGCGATCCTCGAGGGGATGCTGCGTCAGGGATTCCTGTTCATGCCGTCCGGCAAGGTCTTCCTCAGCACGGCGCACACCAGCGCCGACATCGAGGCGACGGCCGAAGCCCTCGACCGGCTCCTGCGGACGTTGTGACGCCCGCGTCGAGCCACGCGTAACCCCCACCCGCTCCGAGCCAGGCCGCGTGTTCTGTTCCCCCGCGGCCTGGCCCGGTCCACCTTCCCGGAAGACACCATGCTGAACCTCTCGGTCCTGCTCGAGGACTCCGCCCGCGCGCACCCGGACCGGGACGCCGTCGTCCTCGGCACGACGCGTCTCACCTACGCCCAGATCGACGCCGCCGCCAACCGGGTCGCCAACCTCCTGGTGGACCGCGGCATCTGGCCCGGCGACAAGGTGGCGCTCAGTTGTCCGAACGTGCCCTGGTTCCCGATCGTCTACTACGGGATCCTCAAGGCCGGCGCCGTCGTCGTACCGCTCAACGTCCTGCTCAAGGGCCGGGAGGTCGCCTACCACCTCGCCGACTCGGAGGCCAAGGCGTACTTCTGCTTCGAGGGCGGCGAGGGCCTGCCGATGGGTGCGGAGGGCCGCGCAGGGTTCACCGGGACCCCGGGCTGCGAGCACTTCTTCCTCATCACCGCCGACCCCGCGGCGGAGAGCCCGATCGAGGGCGCCGAGACCATGGGCGCCGCGCTGCGGGGCACCGCGACGACGTTCGACAGCGTCGGGACGTCCGGTGACGACCCGGCCGTGCTGCTCTACACGAGCGGTACGACGGGGCAGGCGAAGGGCGCCGAACTCAGCCACGCCAACCTGGTGCTGAACGCCCTTGCGGTCAATCAGCTGTTGGAGAACCGGCCGGCCCTGGACACCCATCTGGTCGTGCTGCCGCTGTTCCACTCCTTCGGGGCGACCGTCCAGATGAACGCCGGCTTCTCGACGGCGAGCACACTGGTGCTGCTGCCACGGTTCGACGCCCGGCAGACGGTGTCCCTGTTGCAGCGGGAGGACATCACCGTCTTCGCGGGCGTCCCCACCATGTGGTGGGGCCTGCTGCAGGCGCTCACCGAAGATGTCGACGTCGAGAGGATCGCGAGGAACCTGCGCGTCGGCGTCTCCGGCGGCGCCGCGCTCCCCGCGGAACTCGTCAAGCAGGTCAGGGAGCGACTGGGCGTCCAGGTCCTGGAGGGCTACGGCCTCTCCGAGACCTCGCCGGTGGTGACCTTCAGCGATCCGGCGCGGGAGCCCCGGCCCGGGTCGATCGGCGTGCCGATCTGGGGCGTCGAGGTCAAGCTCGTCGACTCGGACTGGTCGGAGGTCGAGGACGACGGCTCGGGCAGCGCCATCGGGGAGATCGCGGTCAAGGGCCACAACGTGATGAAGGGGTACCACGGCCGTCCCGAGGCCACCGCCGAAGCCGTCAGGGACGGCTGGTTCCGCACCGGCGACCTGGCCCGCAGGGACAAGGACGGCTTCTACTACATCGTCGACCGGGCGAAGGACCTGATCATCCGCGGTGGCTTCAACGTGTACCCGCGCGAGATCGAAGAGGTCCTGATGACGCACCCGGCGGTCGGCCTGGCCGCCGTCGTCGGCGTGCCGCACGAGAGCCACGGCGAGGAGATCAAGGCGTTCGTCATCCTCGACCAAGGCGCCGAGGCCCGTCCCGACGAGCTGATCGCCTGGGGCAAGGAGCAGATGGCCGCCTACAAGTACCCGCGCATCGTCGAGGTCGTGCAGACGCTGCCGATGACGTCCACCGGAAAGATCCTCAAGCGCGAACTCACGTGACCGGCGCGCCAAGCGCACGGACACGGGTGGGAAGGACGACAGATGACAGTGGATGAAGGTCGGCGGCGGGACACGTTCCCCGACGGGTCCGGTACGGGGACGGACGCGGCACCCGGCTCGCTCGTGGCCGCCTGGAAGGCACGCGTGGCGAAGAACCCGGAGGGCACCGCGCTCCGCTTCTTCGACGGTGCCCTGACCGCGCGGGAGGTGGACGCGGCGTCGGACGCCCTGGCCGCCGCGTTCGAGTCCCGCGGGACCGGCCGGGGCGACCGCGTCGGGGTGTACCTGCAGAACGTCCCGCAGTACGCGCTGGTGCTGCTGGCCCTGTGGAAGCTGGGGGCCACGGCACTGGGACTCAACCCGATGTACCGGCGCCAGGAGCTCCGCCGGATCATTGACGACTCCGGGGCGGTCGGGGTCATTTGCGCGGACGCGGACGTCCACGAGACGCTGGGCACGTTGGCGGGAAGCACCGTACGGTGGCTGGTCAGCACGTCGGCGCTGGACTACCAGTCGAGGAACGATCCGCGGGTCTTCGCGACGACGGATCGCCACGCTCCGGCGCCGGACGGCGATCTGGTGGCGCTGATCGGTGAGTTCGAGGGCCGCAGCCCCTCGCCCTTGAATCTGACCCGTGACGACGTCGCGTTCCTGACGTACACCTCGGGAACGACGGGGCCGCCGAAGGGTGCCATGAACACCCACGGCAACGTGCTGAGCGTGGTGGTGACCTGCGCGTCGTGGATGGGGGTGGACGACGGGGACGTCGTGTTCGCCATGGCGCCGCTGTTCCACATCACCGGGGCGGTGGTCAACGCGACGCTCTCGCTGCTCACCGACACCACGCTCGTCCTGGCGGGCCGATTCCATTCCGAGGTCGCCCTGGAGGCCTTCGCCGAGCACGGGGTGACCTACACGATCGGCTCCATCACCGCGTACAACGCGATCTTCGAGTTGCCCCAGGCCGGACCGGAGCACTTCGCGTCGGTGAAGGCCCTGTACTCCGGGGGTGCGCCGATCCCGCCGGCCACCGTCGTACGGTTCCAGGAGCGGTTCGGCGTCTACCTCCACAACGGCTACGGGATGACCGAGACGACGTCCGCCGTCATCGCGGTGCCGCCGGGGGCCAGGGCGCCGGTGCACCTGCCGAGTGGGACGCTGTCCATCGGCAAGCCCTTGCCGCACCTCACGGCACGCGTCGTGGGCATGAACGGCGACCCGGTGCCGAGCGGGGAACAGGGCGAGCTGGAGTTGAGCGGGCCGCAGGTGGTCCCCGGCTACTGGGGCAAGCCCGACGCCACTCGTCACACGATGCCGGAGGGCCGGCTGCGTACCGGTGACGTCGCGGTGATCGACGAGGAGGGCTGGGTCTACCTGGTGGACCGGCTCAAGGACCAGATCAACGTGTCCGGGTACAAGGTCTGGCCGCGCGAGGTCGAGGACGCGCTGTACGAGCACCCGTCGGTCCTCGAAGCCGCGGTCGTCGGCCGGCCGGACGACTACCGCGGCGAGACCGTCGTCGCCTACGTCTCGCTCAAGACGGGCCTGCACGCCACGGCCGAGGAGCTGATCGCCTTCTCCCGTGACCGACTGGCCGCCTACAAGTGCCCCCGCACGATCCACTTCGTCGCCGACCTGCCCAAGACCCAGAGCGGCAAGATCCGCCGCGCCGAACTCCGCAGGACAGGCGCCACCGAGCCGTCCGCCCCTTCGAAGGACTGATCCGTTGAACCAGAACAGCAGCGGTCAGGGCCGGTTCGCGGGCCGCACCGCCGTCGTGACCGGGGCGAGCCGGGGCATCGGTCTCGCCGTCGCGGAACGGCTCGTCGCCGAAGGCGCACGGGTCTGCCTGACCGCGCGCAAGGCCGGACCGCTCGAAGAGGCCGCCGCCGCGCTTCCCCCGGCGAGCGTCATCACGGTCGCCGGCAGGGCGGACGACCCCGGGCACCGCCGCGAGGTCTTCGACACGGTCGCGCGGGAGTTCGGCGGGCTGGACGTCCTGGTGAACAACGCGGGTATCAATCCCGCCTACGGTCCCGTCGTCGGCCTGGACGTGGACGTCGCCCGCAAGGTCCTCGAGGTCAACGTCCTGGCGACCCTCGCCTGGGTGCAGGACGCGGTGGCCCACCCGAAGCTCGGATTCACCGAACGCCGCGGCGCCGTCGTCAACCTCTCCTCGGTGACCGGCGACATCCCGTCACCCGGCATCGGGCTCTACGGGGTGAGCAAGGCGGCGGTGTCCCACCTGACCCGGACCCTGGCCGTCGAGCTCGGCCCGGAGATCCGCGTCAACGCGGTGGCCCCCGCCGTGGTGAAGACCCGGTTCGCCGAAGCCCTGTACGAGGGCAGGGAGACCGAGGTGGCCGCGGACTACCCCCTGCGGCGACTGGGCGAACCGTCCGACATCGCCTCCGCCGTGGCCTTTCTGGCCTCGGAGGACGCCTCCTGGGTCACCGGCCACGTCCTCACCGTCGACGGCGGCCTCACGGTCGCCGGCGGCACCGCCTGACGACCGCCCCACCCCCGAAAGGACCGTCATGACCTTCAGTGATCTCCCTCCCGAGGTGGAGGAACTGCGCGAGCGCACCCGCCGGTTCATCCGCGAGGTCGTCATCGACGCCGAGCCCGCACCGGGTGGACGTCTCGACCAGGCCACCCGCGACCGGTTGCAGACGGCGGCGAAGGAGGCCGGCGTCTTCGCGCCGCTCGTGCCGAAGGAGTACGGCGGGCAGGGCCTGCCCATCGAGCACTGGTCACCGATACTCCAGGAGGCCGGCTACTCGCCGATCGGTCCCGTCGCGCTCAACTGCATGGCCCCCGACGAGGGGAACATGCACATGCTCAACCTGATCGCGACCGAGGAGCAGAAGAAGCGGTATCTCGCGCCGCTGGCCGCGGGAGACGTCCGGTCGTGCTTCGGCATGACCGAGCCCCACCCCGGAGCCGGCTCCGACCCCGCGGCCCTGCGCACCACGGCCGTGCGTACCGACGGCGGCTGGATCATCGACGGTCACAAGCGGTTCACCAGCGGGGCCGTGGGCGCCGGGTTCTGCATCGTGATGGCGCGGACCCCGGCCGTCGACGGCTCCCCCGAGGGCGCCACCATGTTCCTGGTCGACATGACCAACCCCGGCATCCGGGTCGGCGAGGCGATCCACACCGTCGACCGTTCCATCGACGGCGGCCACCCGCACCTGTACATCGAGGACTGCTTCGCCCCCGACGACGCCGTGCTCGGTGAGGTCGGACTCGGCTTCCGCTACGCCCAGGTCCGGCTCGGGCCCGCGCGTCTCACGCACTGCATGCGGTGGCTGGGGCTGGCGCGCAGGGCGCACGACACCGCCCTTGACCGGGCCGCGAAGAGGGAGCTGTTCGGCGGCCCGATCGACACGCTCGGCCTGGCCCAGCACCTGATCGCCGAGTCCGTCATCGACATCGAGACCTCCGACGCCGTCATCACCAAGACCGCCGCGCTGCTGCACACCGACCCGAAGGCGGGCTCGGCGCTGTCGTCGGTCGCGAAGGTGCACTGCTCGGAGGCGATCTTCCGGGTGATCGACCGCGCCATCCAGATCTGCGGCGGCGACGGCGTCTCCGACGGGCTCCCGCTGACGCAGTACCTGAACGAGGTCCGCCCGTTCCGCATCTACGACGGCTCCAACGAGACCCACCGGTGGGCCATCGCCCGCCGGGCCTCCGCCGCCCGCGGCGCCGCCGTCCGGGCCGGCGAGCCGTACCGGGGCGACGCCGTCGTCGGCCGGGACGGGGGAGCGTGATGCACACCGTCCCCGACGGCATCGAGGTCGTCGCGAGTCGGGAGGGGGCCCGCCCCTTCGACAGCCCTCCGCTGCTGGTCCTCGACGCGGTCACCGGCTTCCTCGACGGACATGGCATCGGCAGCGGCCCGCTCGCCTGGCAGCGCATCGGCGACGGCCAGTCCAACGTCACCTATCTGATCGAGCGCGGCGGCGAGTCCGTCGTCCTGCGCCGCGGCCCGCGCCCGCCGCTGCCGAAGTCGACGCACGACATGGTGCGCGAGGCCCGCATCCAGAGGCTCCTCCACGGGCACGGGGTTCCGGTGCCCGAGATCATCGCCGTCTGCGAGGACGAAGCCGTCCTGGGCGTACCGTTCTACCTCATGTCCCGGGTCGACGGGACGGTCATCACCGACACGGTCCCGGCCCACCTCTCCCCCGCCGAACAGCGCCGGGCCACCAGCGAGGCGGTCGTCGACACCCTCGTCGCCCTGCACGGCATCGACGTGAGCCGGGGGGAACTCGCCTCCCTGGGCCTGCCCGAGGGGTACCTCCGGCGCCAGGTGGAGCGGTTCCGCGGGCTGTGGGAGGTCAACACCACCCGCAGCCTGCCCGCGGTGGAGCGCATCGCCGACTGGCTCGCCCGTAACCTGCCGACGAGCCAGGCCGCCTCGGTGGTGCACGGGGACTACCGCATGGGCAACCTCATGTTCGCGCCGCAGGCCCCGGCCAGAGTCCTCGCGATCCTGGACTGGGAGATGGCCACACTCGGCGACCCGCTCGCGGACCTGGGGTACCTCACCGCCACCTGGTCCGAGGCAGGCAGCCCTCCCACACCGCTCGAACTCACCAAGGTGACCCGGTCGCCCGGCTACCTCACCCAGCGCCAGCTGGCAGAGCGCTACCAACGTCGTACAGGCCTCGATCTGACCCCGCTCCCCTGGTACCAGACCCTCGCCCTGTGGAAGGCAGCGATCTTCTGCGAGGCCATCTACACCCGCTGGCAGCGGGGTGAGCGCCCGAACGACACGGCCTTCGGACCGTCGCTCGAAACGGGTGTCCCACGGCTCCTGGAGCGGGCCGGGCGATACGCCGGCCTGACGGTGACCAGCCGCCTCTGACACGCAACGCCGCGCGGTACGAGGCTCTTCATCGGCCTCACCGCGGCCGGGCCGCCTCGCGCCGTGTCTGCTTCCTTTTCTTCAGAGAGAGGTCCCGTGCCCTCCGCTTCCTCCCGGCATCCTTCCCGTGACACACGGGTGCTGGTCACCGGCAACGCGCTGCCGCTCGCCGTCGGCGTCCTGCTGTCCTGTTCCACGGCCCTCGGAGAGATCTCCGTGTACGGACGTCTCACCCTCGGCATCGCGTGGGCGCTCACGCAGCTCGCCGTCCTCATCGGCGGGACCTGGTGGTACGAGAACCGGGCCGCGTCTTCCTTCGAACCGGCCTCGGGGACGGCCGCCGCCGCTCGTTCGGCCGGGGGCGTGCGGTGACGGCATACCTCCTGAGCGTCGGCTCGCCCGACCTCATCGGCACCGACGCGAGGGGAGCAGTCATCAGCTCGTTCCTCGTCTTCATCGGCCTCTGCCTCCTGTGGGTCTTCACGCTCGCCACGCAGGACGACGACCCGGAACGCCTCTACGTCGCCGGCCGGTCCCTCCCGCCCGTCTTCAACGGCGTCGCGATGGCGGGGGAACAGATCACGGTCGTCCTTCTGGTCTCGCTGCCGGGAGCGATCGCCCTCTTCGGCTACGACGGAGTCTCGACCGCCGTGGACAGTGCCCTCGCACTCGGCGTCTTCCTGCTCCTCGCCTCCAGGATCCGCGCGACCCGCCGCTACACCCTGGGCGAGCTGTTCTCCCTGCGTGCCGAGGGGCCGGGAACACGGATCGCCGGTGCGGTGGTGACACTGTGCATCGCCGTACCCCTGCTCATGGTCCAACTGCGGGCCGGCGGCATCACCGCCGCTCTTCTGATCGGCATGCCGACCGAGCGGGCCCAGGTGGTGTGCACGGTGCTGATGGGGTTCCTGATCACGTGCTTCGCAGGAGTGGCCGATCTGCGCGGCACCAGTTTCGTCCAGGCCGTCAAGGTGCCCGTAGTCCTGGCGACGCTCGCCGCGATGTCCCTGCTGGCGCTCCGCTTGTTCGACTGGAGTCCTGGATCTCTCCTGTCGGCCGCCATGGACAAGAGCATGTCGCCGGACGAGTACCTCAGTCCCGGCCTGTGGACGCACACCGCCGGCTTCGGGACGCTCGGCACGCTCAGTGACCACATCGTCGTCATCCTGGGCACCGCGATGATGCCGCACCTGCTCCTGCGTGTCAGCGCCAGCCGGGACGTACCCGCCGCTCGGCGCTCACTGAGCGTCGCCGTAGGGCTGACCGGCCTCTTCTACCTGCTCCTGATCACGACCGGCTTCGCCGCGGCCGCGGTAGTGGGCGGCGGCCGGATCGGGGCGGTCGACGCGAAGGGGCAGGGAGCCCCGATCTTCCTGGCATCGGCGGTCCTTCCCCAGCACTCCACCGGCCGGGTCGTGCTCATCACCCTCGTGGCCTGTGTCGCCTTCCTCGCCGTCCTCACGGCCGTGGCGAGCGTGACCTTCGCCGCCGCCGTCTCCGTGATCCGCGACCTGGTGGGGCAGAAGGGCCGTACCAGGATCGGGATCGGAGAGCCTACAGTCCTGCGGCTGTCCGTCGTCGCGCTCTGCGCCGTGAGCCTTCTCCTCACCACCGCCGTACACCGCTACCCCATCGAGTTCCTCCTCGCCTTCTCGCTGAGCCTCGCGGCCTCGTGCGTGTTCCCCGCGCTCGTCTACTCCTTCCTTTGGAGCGGCTTCGACCGCCGGGGGCTGCTGTGGCTCGTGTACGGAGGGCTGTCCCTGTGCACCCTCCTGACCCTCGCCTCCCCCGCCGTGTCGGGAACGAGATACGCGCTGCTGCCGGAGCAGGACTTCAACCTGTTCCCGCTCCACACCCCCGGGCTGGTCTCCGTCCCGGCGGCTTTCCTCCTCGGATGGCTCGGCAGCGCACGTCCCTGGGAGCGGACCGCACCTGCCCGGCCCACGGTGCCGGGGGAGGCAGCGCGCGGCTGACGACAGCCGTAGGGGACAACGGTGCGACCGGCCTGTGCATCGTGCACCGAGCAAGGGCGAAGCAGGTGCCCCCTGTCGTTCTCGCCGGCATCGGGGCTGGCGACAGTGAGACGACCACCACAGGAACAACGCGGAAACGCCTTGAGGAAGAGGACTCACATGACGACACAGAACAAGGCCCAGACCCTGACGTCCGTGGCGAGCGACACGTCGGCGGAGGAGATCCTCAAGATCGTGACCCGTGACGGTGGCGTCATCATCAAGGGGTTCCTGACGCAGAAACAGATCACCCGCTTCAACGCCGAGATCCAGCTGCCGCTGCGGGCACTCGACCCGGGGTCGACCCACGAGGACGAAGTCGTGGCCGCGTTCCACGGCAGCAACACCAAGCGGCTCACGAACCTGGTGTCGCACAGCGCCACGTTCCGCAGCGAGGTCATCGACCACCCCCTGGTCCACGAGATCAGCGACCTGGTCTTCCTCCGGGAGTCGGGCACGTACTGGATGACCACCGCACAGGTGATCGAGATCGGCCCCGGCAGCCAGGCACAGATGCTGCACCGTGACCTGGAGAACTGGTTCCCGTTCATCGGGATGGGGCCCGGCGGCCCGGAGGTCACCATCAACTTCCTGGTCGCCCTGACCGACTTCACGGAGGAGAACGGCGCCACCCGCGTCATCCCCGGGAGCAACCACTGGAGCGACTTCGAGGACCGAGGGGCTCCCGAGCAGACGATTCCCGCGGTCATGGACGCGGGAGACGTCCTTCTGATCAGCGGCAAGACCGCGCACGGCGGTGGGGCGAACCGGACCGGCGACGAGTACCGGCGGGGCCTCGCCTTCACGTTCAACGCGGGCTTCCTCACCGGCGAGGAGGCGTACCCCTTCCTGGTGGACAGGGAACTCGCGAGGACGCTCTCGCCGCGTGTCCAGCGCATGCTCGGCTTCCGCTCCCAGTACCCCACGGGCTCTCCCGGCCTGTGGCAGGTCGACTACGCCGATCTGGGCGACCACCTCGGCCTCTGAGAACCGGGCCGACCAGAGGCCGCCGCAGCTGTCCGAGGAGCGTACGACATGGCTTTCCCGTACATTCGCACTATGGGAACCGATGTCGATGCGTTCCTTGGTCAGCTGGCCCGGCACCTCAGACCGCAGGTGAAGAAGCTGGCCGGCCTGCTGCTCCAGCGCCTGGACGGCGAGCTCCCCGAGCTGTGGGGGGACGCGGACATCGCGGCTCTGAGCGTCGAGGAGACGGCTCAGCACGTCACCGCCCTTCTGGATCTTCTGGAGGCCCACCCCGGTGGGAGCGCGCCGGAGCCTCCTGCGGCCGCCTTGGACATAGGTCGCCTCTACGCCCGGCGGGGAATCCCGGTGAGCAGACTCCTGCGTTCCTACCGGCTCGGCCATCTCAGCCTGCTCGAACAGGTGCAAGCCGAAGCCCCCCGCCTCACCAGCGACTGGCACCTGATCCACCTGGCCTCGACCAGGCTGGTCGCGATCGGTTTCGACTACGTGGACCGTTCCTCGGAAGAGGTCGTCGCCGCCTACCAGGAGGAACGCGACCATCTGTTGCAGCGTCGGCTCGCCCTCACCAACAGGGCGAGCAAGCGGATCGGGAACACGCTCGACATCACCCGCACCGCGGAAGAGTTGGCGGAGGTCTGCACCGAGGACTTCGCCGACCTCGTCATGGTCGACGTCTTCGACTCCGCCTTCGACGAAACGGGCCGGGGTTCGCCAGAGGCTCTGACGCAGCGCCGCATCGCCCAGCACTCCGTCCTCGACGGCTGTCCGGAGTCCCTGCTCCGCATCGGTGAGGTCCACGCCTACCCCGACGACTCGGAACCGGTCCGCGCCCTGGTCACCGGACGATCGTTCCTGCACCGCGTCACGGGGACCGCGATGCCCACGTGGGTGGCGCCATCGGAGTCCCACGGCCGGACACTGCGCGACCTCGGCCTCCACTCCGTTCTCCTCGTGCCCCTGCACGCCCGCGGAGACACGCTGGGCCTGGTGCAGTTCGTACGCCATCGCACCTCGGTCCCCTTCGACGACGACGATCTCCTGCTGGCGCAGGAGATCGTCTCCAGGGCGGCGGTGTCCATCGACAACGCCCGCCGGTACATCCATGAGCGTTCCACCGCGCTCACCCTCCAACGGACCCTGCTGCCACGGCACACGGTGAAACAGTCGGCCGTCGAAGCGGCCTCTCGTTACCTGCCCGCCGGATCCGGCGCGGGTGTGGGCGGTGACTGGTACGACGTGATCCCGCTGTCCGGGGCCCGCGTCGCACTCGTCGTCGGCGACGTGGTGGGTCATGGCCTGCACGCCGCCGCCACCATGGGCCGACTCCGCACGGCCGTCCGCGCCTTCGCCGACATCGATCTCATGCCCGATGAACTCCTCACCCATCTGGACGACGTGGTCATCCGGATGCAGCGCGAGGAGTCGCCGGACGAGGGCGAGACAAGCGCCACCTGCCTGTACGCGATCTACGACCCCGTCTCCCGCCTGTGCTCCCTCGCCAGTGCCGGCCATCTCCCGCCGACCGTGGTGGCTCCCTCGGCCACAGGCGAGGCCACCGGGACCTCCAGCGTGGTCGAGTCACCCGACGTACCGATCGGCCCGCCCCTCGGCCTGGGCGGATTCCCCTTCGAGACGATCGAGTTCGAGCTGCCGGAGAACAGCCTGCTGGTCCTGCACACCGACGGTCTGATCGCCGACCGTACGCGTGACGTGGACCTCGGACTCGCCACGCTGCACGATGTCCTCACCTCGGCGCCGGACTCGCTGGAGGAGACCTGCGACCAGCTCCTGGCCGCGCTGCTGCCCAGCCGCCCCGCCGATGACGTCGCTCTGCTCGTCGCCCGGACCCGTGCCCTCGACCCGGACCACGTCGCCACGATGGATCTCCCCTCCGATCCGGCAGCCGTGGCCGGGGCCCGCCGCTTCGCCTCCGACGTCCTGACGGCCTGGGGGCTGGAGGAGATGTCCTTCACCACTGAGCTGGCCGTCAGCGAACTGGTGACAAACGCCATCCGCTACGGCAAGAGCCCCATCCAGCTGCGCTTGATCCTCCAGTCGACGCTCACCTGCGAGGTCTCCGACGCCAGCAGCACCGCCCCGCATCTGCGCCGGGCCCGGATCTTCGACGAAGGCGGCCGCGGCCTGCTCCTCGTGGCCCAGCTCACCGAACGCTGGGGCACACGACACGGTCGCGCGGGAAAGGTCATCTGGGCCGAGCAGGCTCTCCCCGCAGGCAGCGCGTCGATCACCGAAGAAACGTGACGCCTGGTCCGAGCCGACTTGTTCGATCGACTAAGTCGATACACTGAGCGTATGGCTCATGTTTCCGCGGCGGAGCGCCGCCCCCAGTTGATCAAGGCGGCCATCGACCTCATGACCCGGGAGGGCGTCGCCGCGGGGAGTACCCGCGCCATCGCCGCGGAGCTCGGTGTCGCGCAGGCCACCGTCCACTACACCTTCGGTACGAAGGAGGACCTGTACCGCTCGGTCATGGACCAGATCACCGACGAGCTGGTCGCGCAGGTGCAGCGGGCGGCGCCGGAGGACGCGGGCTTCGAGGAGACCATCGCCGCCTTCGCGGGGGCACTGTGGGGCACCGTGCGCGAGCCGGCGTCGCACCACCAGCTGCTCAGTGAGCTGACCATGTTCGCCCTGCGTGTGCCCGGCCTCAACGAGGCCCGGCAGAGTCACTACCAACGGGTCGTAGAGGTGACCGCGCAGGTGATCGCCGAGACGGCGGAGAGGGCCGGGCAGGAACTGGCCGAGTGCCCGGAGACGGTGGCCCGGTTCTTCCTCTCCGGCTTCGACGGACTCACCATGCAGGTCCTCCAGTGCTTGCCGGACGAGACCACCGAGCGGACGGGCCTCAGTGCGCTCGTGGCCGCGACCGTGGCGCTGGCCAAGGGGGACCTCGGCCTCGCTGCCGTGCCGATGGCCTGACACGACGCGAGAACGGTTGTGGGCGCACCTTTCCAGATGCGCCCACAACCGTCTCTGCCTCCTCGCGAGGTTCAGCCGGCCCAGACGTCCTCGACGTAGCGTCCGGACGCGACGAGCTCGGCGAGCCATGCCACGGCCCGCTCATCGCTCGCACCGGTCCGCTCGCGGTGGATCGCCATGAACGCTTCCCGTACGGCGGGGGCCATACGGCGGCCGTCGCCGCAGATGTAGACGCGTCCGCCGGCCTCCAGGACGGACCACACCTCCTCGCCCTCGCGGGCGATGCGCTCCTGGACGAAGCGGGCGCCGTTCTCGGGCGCGTGCATGAAGGTGGGGCGCATGCTGACGGCACCGGCCGCCTCGGCCGCCTCGAACTCCTCCCGGTGCAGGAAGTCCACATCGGGGTGGTCGCAGCCGAAGTAGCAGAGCAGGGTGCCGGTCGAGCCGGTGTGGTGGCGGTCGAGGACCGCGCCGCGGAAGGGCGCGAGGCCGGTGCCCGCGCTGACCAGGATCACCGGCACGGAGGTGTCCTCGGGAAGGCGGAAGGACTCGCTGCACGGCAGGACCCGGGCCTGGATCACGTCGCCCGCGTTCACCGTCTGAAGGAAGTGCGAGGCGATGCCCCGGAAGGTGCCCTCCCCCGACCGGTGGGGCGCGGCGAGCAGCGACACCATCAGGTCCGCCTCGCCGGGCCGGGCGGTGGCGGACGACGAGATCGAGTAGTGCCTGGGACGCAGGACCGGCAGCAGCTCAAGGAAGCGCTCGAAGGGCAGCTCGCACGCACGGTAGCGCTCCAGGAGGTCCAGGACGCTGAGCCCCGCGACGGTCACCTGCTCCCGGAAGGTCTCGGGATCGGCGGTGGCAAGCGCGGCGAGCGGCTGCTTCTCGGGCGGGCAGGCGGTGTGCTCGGCAAGCACGGCGACCTGCTCCTGGGTGGCCGCGTCCTGGAGCTCGACGAAGTCGGTGAGCAGGCGGCGTAGGGGCAGCGGCCGGTCGACGGGCAGGGCGCCCCGGCTCCGGCGGCGGGCGCGCAGCCGGACGGTGCGGTCCAGGTCGAGGCCGAAGCGGTCGGCGACGCGCTGGACGAGGGCCTCGGGATTGCTGGGCAGGACGGCCAGGTGGTCGGCGGTACGGTAGGTGACGCCCTCGGGCAGCCGGAGCCGCAGGAACCGCTTGGAGCGTCCCAGTTCGTGGTCGGTGTCGACGAGTTCGTACGCTTCGAGGACCTCCATCGGCCGGACGCCGTGGCGCTCGGCGAGGCCGCCGAGGACCGACCCGGAGGTGTCCTCCAACTCGTACAGCCCCTCGCCTTCCGTCTCCGGTGCGGGGCCGGCCGCTTCACCGGCGACAGCCTCGCCGTACTCGTCCAGGAGCGCCTTCCACAGGTCTTCCGTCCACTGGTCGACCGCTCCGCCGAAGTCGCCGGAGGCGTCGGCGCTGCCGCGCTCCAGGAGCGGGACGGCGCCGGCGGCGGTCAGACGCTCGTCGATCAGGGTGGGGATCCGCTGGTAGGTGGCTGCCCAGTTGCGGTCGCCGACACCGAGGACGGCATACCGCAGCCCCGTGAGCGAGCCGGGGGCGAGGTTCTCCAGCCAGGCGACGAACCCGGCGGCGTCGTCGGTGGGGCGACCGTTGTAGGAAGCGGCGACGATGACGACGGGCCCCTCGGTGCCGGCCAGCCTTTCCGTGTACTGGTCGAGGGAGGCGACGGTCGGGGCGAAGCCGTGCTCCTCGCCGTCCGTGCCGAGGTCGCGGGCGATGCCGGCGCAGGTGCCGAGGTTGGAGCCGTGCAGCAGCGTCAGGGCGGTGCCGCTCGCCCGGCGCGTCACGGCCGTGGTCCGGCCCGCGACGGGGTCCGCCGCCGTCGCGGTGGGCAGGCGCCGTTCGTCGCCGGTGCGGCGCGCGAGCCGCAGGCTGAATCCGTCGGGCTTGATGGTCAGCGTCGACTTGATCTTCAGCTGGTAGTCGGTGTGGTCGATCAGGCGGTAGCGGTGCACCAGCAGGCCGAGCAGCAGGGTGGCCTCGTGCAGCGCGAACTGACGTCCGATGCACGCTCGTTCGCCGCTGCCGAACGGCTTGAAGGCGTGGACCGAGCGGGCCGCCTCCCGCTCGGGGGTGAAGCGCTCGGGATCGAACAGCTCGACGTTCTCCCCCCAGGCGGCGTCGCGGTGAAGGGCCGAGGTGATCACCATCAGCGACTCGCCCTTGCGTACGGGGTACTTGTCGCCGATGACGGTGTCCTCGATCGGCTCGACGGCATACGCGGGCGCCGTCGGCCACAGCCGCAGGCTCTCGTTGAGTATCTGACGGATGTAGGTGAGCTTGCCGATATCACCGTACTGGGGATCCGGGGAGTCGGTATCGCCCCACAGGGCGTCCACCTCGGCCTGGGCCCGGGCGAGCACCTCGGGATGCTTGGTCAGGTAGTACAGGGCGAAGGAGAGCGCGCTGCTGGTGGTCTCGTGGCCGGCGATGAGGAAGGTGATCACCTGGTGCCGGATGTTGACGTCATCCAGCGGCTCGCCCGTGACGGGATCCTTCGTGTGCAGCATCAGCCCCATCAGGTCGTCCGTGCTGGTGTCACCGGAGGCGCGGCGCTCCCTGATCACGTCGTCCACGAGGTCCGTCATCAGGTCGATGTCCGCGCGGAACTGCTCGGCCTTCTTCCTCTTGAAAATCTCGGAGCCCGGGATGGACTCGCCCTTCTCCTGTGCGAAGACGAGGGCCCGGGCCATCGCCTCGACGAACGGATGCAGGTCGTCGCGGCGGAAGGACTCGAAGTCGTAGCCGAAGCCGCACAGGCCGATGGTGTCGAAGGTCAGCCGGGTCATCTCGTCGGGCACGTCCACCGACTGCACCCCGGCCAGCCGGTCCCACTTGCCGATCAGCGAGCGGGCGACCTTGAGCATGGGGTCGTGGTAGCTGCGCATCGCGCCGAGTGAGAACGCGGGCATCAGGATGTCGTGGGCCTTGCGCCAGTTCGGTTCGTGGTTGTAGGCGGTGAACAGGCCGTCCCCGGCCAGGGCCCGGACCTCGACCAGGTCGGCGTGGACGTGCTTGTGGAAGCGGGTCTCGTCCGACAGTTCGGTCACGAGGTCCAGACCGCCGACCATGACGGTGTCCCTCCCGAAGATGCGCAGCCGGTACACGGGGCCGAACTCCCTGAACTCCTTCAGCAGGTAGGCCAGGAAGTCCGCGCCCGCGGGAACGTTGAACGCGTGGCCTACGAGGGGCAGCGGGGGGCGCTCGGGGATCGCCCGCGCCGCGCCTACGGACACCTGAGTCATGAGCGTGCCTTTCGTTGCACTCCAGCAGTCGCCAACCAACTTACATGCGACTTTGTCGAGTGAACATGTCGATTGACTGTATTAAAGGACACAGTCATTCGACGGAACTCGACACACCTCGCGAACGTCCACCGGAAGCAGCTTGACAGACGACCTCGTCAATAGACACGGTTGTTCGACATGGTCAGTCGACCATGTCGAGCGCATGAACCGCGTGCGCGCTTCTCCCCACCGAGCACAATCGAGGAATCCGCATGAACACCATGCTGGCCGGGCGGCTGCGCCTGGACACCCGTACCTTCGCCGTCGAAGAGGTCCCCATCCCCGTCCCCGGCCCGGGCGAGGTCCTCGTCGAGGTGCGGGCCGCGGGCGTCTGCCTGTCGGACGTCCACCTGATCGACGGCAGCCTGAGCCCCTTCTTCCCCACCGACGCGGTCACCGAGGCGGGCGCCGTCACCCTCGGCCACGAGGTCGCCGGCGTCGTCCACGCCCTCGGCCCGGACACGAAGGGCGACTGGACGCCCGGGCAGCGGGTGGTCCTCCAGGCCGGCGAGGCGTGCGGCGACTGCGCCGGCTGCCTGCGCCGCATGCTGTGCCACCGCCCCCTCACCCGCGGCCTGGACTACGACGGTGGCTGGGCGCAGTACACGATCGCCCGCGAGGGCACCCTGCTCCCCATCCCGGACGACCTGCCCTTCGACCAGGCGGCGATCATCCCCGACGCGGTCTCCACCCCGTACGCCGCGATCGTGGGCACCGGCGCCGTCCGCCCCGCCCAGGCGGTCGGCATCTGGGGCGCCGGCGGCCTCGGCGCCCACGCCGTACGGCTCGCCCGGATGGTCGGCGCGGCCCCGATCCTCGCCATCGACCCGCTGCCATCGGCCCGCGAGAGGGCCCTGCTCTTCGGCGCGGACTTCGCCCTCGACCCGCTCGCGCCGGACTTCGCGGAGGCGGTGCGGGAGGCGACGGCCGGGCGCGGCCTCGACGTCGCCTTCGACTTCGCCGGCGTGGGCGCCGCCCGCGCCCAGGCCGCGTCGGTCCTCGGCCCGTTCGGCTCGCTCGTCCTCGCCGGACTCACCCCGGAGCCGGTCACGATCGCCGACAGCATCGGATTCTGCTTCAACGTCAACCAGGTCCGCGGCCACTACGGCTCCGAGCCCGAGCACGTCGAGCAGCTCGTCGGCCTGGCCTCGGCCGGACGCATCGACCTGGCCCCCTCCATCACGGCCCACGTCCCGCTGGCCGAGGCCGCGGACGCCGTCGCCCGCCTGGAGAACAAGACCGGCGACCCGATCCGCCTCGTGCTCACCCCCTGAGCGGGAGGGCGGTGGCCGGCTCGCCGCGCCCGGCGCGGGCGTTCCGGCCACCGACCCCGCTGTCAGGCGCCCTTCTCGCCGTCCAGTGCCGCGACAGCATCCTGGCGAAGTGCTCGGAGGGCGCCCCGGGGCCCCACTGACCCGACGACGTCTTCAGCCACCTCCACCTCCCAGCCGCGCAGCGCCCTTTGTCACCCGTGTACAAGATCCGACAGGCGCCCGCTCGCACACTGCGGCGACGGATCGCACACCCCGGTCGGATCCCGTATCGGCGCTGTAGCAGCCCGGGGCGAGCGAGCTGCCTCCGACGCTCTCCACTGGCAAGTCGATAGGACGCAGCCCGAAACCGAATCTAACTACTCGTCAGTTAAGTCGGCAAAAGGTCAGCATCCGTCCGACCAAAGTTGATTACAGCCTGCAACACCTGAGACCCGACCTCCATCACCCGGAGGCCGTCGCGGCACCGCTGGCAGCCTCACGCCAGGAGTCGGAAACGGAGGGTTGGCGCGCGCCCGCACCCAACCCGGGTCGATGTAAAGCAGCAGGTCAGCGGACTCTCCCCCTGGGCTTCAGGTGCGTGGGGGGCAGTTCCGGGGCGGGAATCGGAGGGCCGCCGTAACCCTTCACCTCGCCGAAGCGGGTGCCGTTCGTCCAGTCCTCGCGAGCCTGCGCGATGTCCTCGTGCGAGCGGCCGATCCAGTTCCAGAACATCACGATCTCCTCCTCGAACGGCTCACCGCCCAGCAGCATCAGGCCCGCGTCCGAGGCCGCGCGCAGCGGGAGGTCCGTGCGCCCGCAGCCCAGGTAGAGCATCGAGCCCGGCAGGACCGGGACGCCGTCGACGTGGGCCTCGCCGGACATGGAGAGGACCGCGTACTCGAAGTCCGGATTCAGGGGGAGGCGGGTTTCGGTGCCGGCCGTCAGGGCGAGGTCCGCGCCGACGATGGGGGTGTACGCGGTGCCCGGGGAGGCCGCCGTGTCCAGGGTGCCCAGGATGACCGTCGCGTCCAGGCCGGGGGCCGTGACCCGCGGGAGTTCCGCGTGGTGCTCGAAGCGCGGGGCGACGTCGCGGTGGGCGTCGGGCAGGGCCACCCAGAGCTGGGCGCCGTGCAGGAAGCGGGCGTGGGGGCGCGGGCTCTCCTCGGAGTGACTGATGCCGCGGCCGGAGGTCATCAGTCCCAGCTCGCGCGGGCGGATCGTGGCGAGGCTGCCCGTGCTGTCGCGGTGCAGCACCTCGCCCTCGTGCAGCCAGCTCACGGTCTGCAGCCCGCTGTGGGGGTGGGGCGGGACCTGCATGCCGGGTTCGTCGGCGATGTCGTCCGGGCCGTAGTGGTCGACGAAGCACCAGGCGCCCACCATGCGGCGGCCCAGGTTCGGCAGGAGTCTGCGGACCTCGGAGGATTCCCCGAGCCTGACCGTGCGCGGGCTGAGGAGCTCGCGCACCGGCTCGGCCACGACGAAGCCGCGGCCGCCGCAGGCGGAGAGAGCGGGCTGGCGATCGAGATTGCTCATGCCGCACAACTTAGTCCTCGCGGGTGCGGTCCGGCGCCGCACCTTCGCGGGATATGTCAGGGCACGGGGTGCGGCCGGACGCGGGGCGGGGCCGTCTCGGCTAGCCTGGGTGCCATATGAACCGCCTGACCACGCCTTTCGGCTCCTACGAACTCACCCGCTTCCCCGCCGACCCCCGCGACCGGCTCCGCGCCTGGGACGCCGCGGACGAGTACCTGCTGCAGCATCTCGACGCCGGTACCGGCGAGCGCGGACCGGTGGACCTGGCCGGCGCCGGGCAGATCACGGTCGTCGGCGACCGCTGGGGGGCGCTGACGACGGCCCTGGCCGCGTACCGCCCCGCGCAGATCACCGACTCCGCGCTGGCCCGCGCCGCGACCGAGGCGAACCTGGACCGGGCCGGGATCGGCACCTCCAAGTCCACGGTGACCCTGCTGACCACGCAGGACGCGCCGCCCGCGCGGATCGACGTGCTCCTCGTACGGGTCCCCAAGAGCCTGGCGCTGCTGGAGGACCAGCTGCACCGGCTGGCCCCGCACGTGCACGAGGGCACGGTGGTCGTGGGCACCGGCATGGTCAAGGAGATCCACACCTCCACGCTGAACCTCTTCGAGAAGATCCTGGGGCCGACGCGGACCTCGCTCGCGGAGAAGAAGGCCCGGCTGATCTTCTGCACCCCCGACCCGGCGCTGCTGGCCGCCGCCGGCGCCTCGCCGTGGCCGGTGACGTACGAGGTCGACAAGGACGGGGGCTCCGGGGCCGGGCTGACGGTGGTCAACCACGCCGGGATCTTCTGCGCGGACCGCCTGGACGTCGGCACCCGGTTCTTCCTCCAGAACATCCCGACCAACACCGACGGGGCCCGGGTCGTGGACCTGGGCTGCGGCAACGGTGTGGTCGGCACGGCCGTGCAGGTCGCCGACCCGGACGCGGAGGTGGTCTTCACCGACGAGTCGTACCAGGCGCTCGCCTCGGCCCGGGCCACGTACGAGGCCAACGTGCGCCCGGGCCGGCGGACGGCGGAGTTCCTCGTCGGTGACGGGGTGGCCATGCTGGCCCCGTCCTCGGTGGACCTGATCCTGAGCAATCCGCCCTTCCACTCCCACCAGGCGACGACGGACGCCACGGCGCTGCGCATGTTCGCGCAGTCGCGCAAGGCGCTGCGCCCGGGCGGGGAGCTGTGGGTGGTCGCCAACCGGCACATGGGCTACCACACGCACCTGCGCCGCCTCTTCGGCAACAGTGAAGTCGTGGCGAGCGAGCCGAAGTTCGTGGTGCTGCGGGCGGTCAAGCGCGAGGCGCGGCCCCGCCCCATGTGACCTGCCGGTACACCCGTCGGTAGGTCCTACACTCGGCCGCGTGAGCACCGAGGCGCAGACGGACGGCAGGGCGGACGGCAGGGCGGAGGGCGTCGGCGGGCAGCGGCGCTACCGCCGGGAGGACGTGGCCCGCGCGGCCGGGGTCAAGGTGCGCAATCTGCGCTACTACCAGGAGCGCGGGCTGCTCCCGCCGCCGCGCCGCGAGGGCCGGATCGCCTGGTACTCCGACGACCACCTGATCCGGCTGCGGCTGATCAGCGACCTGCTGGGGCGCGGATACACGGTCAACGGCATCGGCGAGCTGCTGGCCGCCTGGGAGCAGGGCGGCGGGCTCTCCCAACTCCTCGGGCTGGAGCGGGAGATGACCCGGGGGTGGGTGCAGGAGGAGCCGGTGACCATGACCCGGGCCGAGCTGCGCGAGCTGTTCGGCCCGGGGGCGACGGCCGAGCACACCCGGCGGGCGGCCGAGCTGGGCTACGTACGCCTGGAAGGCGAGCGGGTCACGTACCCGAACCGGCACCTGCTGGAGGCGACGGTGGCGCTGGTGCGCCAGGGGGTGCCGCTGGGGGAGATCCTGGACGCGGGGGATTTCGTACAGGTCCAGGCGGCGGCGCTGGCGGACCGGTTCGTGGCGCTGTTCCGGCGGCATGTGATCGGCGCGGAGGGCCTGGGGCCACTTTCGGCCAGCCAGCTGGATCATGTCCGGGAGGCGGTGGCGGCACTGCGGCCGGTGGCCGGTGAGGTGGTGGCCACGGAGTTCGCCCGGGCGATGGGGCGCCGGGTGGAGGCGGAGGTCGCCGAACTCCTGCGTACGGAGCAGTAGGAGTCGGCCTAAAGGGTGCGCTCGCACAACCTTGCCAACCACCATTGGCACTCTTACATTCAACTCGTCGGTAACAAAGGTGCACAGCCGAGATAAGGACCATCTCATGGCAGACTCACCGAACTTATCCGAGGCCGGATCAGGCTCCCCCTCCCAGGCGGGACCGCCCGGCGACGAGCTCGTCAGAGACGGCGGCCGGGTGCGCTGGCGTCGGTTCGTGCTCCTGACCGCACCCGCCGTCGCGGTCACCGCGGGCCTCGGCATCGCCCTCGCCGAGGGCGCTCTCGCCGCCTCCTTCGCGGTGTCGGGCCAGCAGTTCAAGGTGTCGGCGAGGAGCCTGGAGGGCGAGGGCTTCGCCCAGTACGGCAGCGTCGACGTCAACGCCCGCCAGGAGCTTATCCCGGTGGCGGTCACCGCCATCAGGGAGGCCAAGCTGCACCACCTCTGCCAGTCGGTGGTCACCACCCTCCCGGTCATCGGGGACATCTCGCTGAATCTGACCGCCGGTCAGAAGTCCCCCGTCGAAGCCTCCAACCTGTTCGTGGACGCCACCCAGCTCGCCGGCGACGCGGAGTTCACGAACATCGAGATCGGGCGCGACGCCTCCACCCTCGACAAGGGCCCGGCCGAGGCACAGGGCATGCAGGACCTGTTCGCCCAGCAGGCCGACAAGGTCAGCATCAGCAATCTCCAGCAGACGGCGTGGGCGACCAACGCCGGCACCTTCAAGCTCTCCGGGCTGAGCATGAACATCAGCAAGGGCAAGAAGGAATGCTTCTGAGCCGCTGGCGGCGGTGGCGGCGCGGCAGGCCCTTCTGGGGCGGCCTCTTCGCCGTGCTGGCCGGGGTGTGGATCAGCGTGCTGCCGCTGGCCCCACTGAAGATCATGCTCCAGCAGGGGGTGGCGGGCATCCCGTCCGTCCTGATGGGTCTCGTCATGATCGTCCTCGGTCTCACCGCCTGGTTCTCCCCCGCACAGCGCACCCTCGCCGGGATCCTCACCACGCTCGTCGCCACCGCCGCGCTGGTCATGTCGAACCTCGGCGGGTTCCTGATCGGCACCCTGCTCGGCATCCTCGGCGGCGGGCTGATGTTCGCCTGGCAGCCGTACGCCGCCCCGCGCGCCGGGGGCTCCGCCGCCCCCACCCGGCCCTCCCCCGCCGGGAAGTTCCCCACTCCGCACCCCGATCCCCAAGGAGCACAGCCATGAGCCGAACGCGCACCGCGCTCGCCCTCGGAATGGCCGCCGCCGCCGCACTGACGGCGGCCTCCGCCACCGCCACCGCCGCGCCGTTACCGGTGGCCGGGTCGACGACCGTCACCCCGGCCGGGCACGCCTTCAAGGCGACCCTCAGCGGGAAGGCCACCCTCAAGGCCGGTTCGGTCACGGTGACCTGCACGGTCTCCGTCGCCGCCGGTTCGGTGCCGGCCGCCCCCGGCAACCAGAACCCGGCCGGTCCGGTCTCCTCGCCCATCTCGCCGCCGACCTACAGCTCCTGTACGTCCAGCATGCCGGGCGTGACCCCGACCGTGACGACCAGCGGGTCCTGGTCGGTGTCCATGCAGAACGGCTCCCCGATCACCGCGACCATGACGGTCCCGGCCGGCGGGCTCGTCGTGCAGACCACCGGCCTGGCCAACTGCACCGTCACCACCGCGCCCGGCGGCCCGGCGAACGTCCCCGGCAGCTGGGCGAACGGCGCCCCGTCGAGCCTGACGTTCACCAACGCGGTGGTACCCGTCACCGTCACCGGCGGCTTCGGCTGCCCGACCAGCGCGACCACGTCCACCTTCAACGCGGTCTACAAGGTCACCGACACCACCAACCCGGCCCAGCAGATCACCGTCACCCCCTGAGGCCCGGCACCTCCGGCTCCGCGTCCCCGTTCCCCGGGTCGGTCGTCCCGGGGAGCGGGGAAAACGCGTTGCGCGTCCCGGCAGCGGCGGGCAAAGCTCGGGGCATGTCACAGAACACCGCTCAGCACAGCACCCAACACAGCGCCGGTCAAAGGGAATCCTTCGGCACCCAGAGCCGGCGAGGGGTCGCCGACCTCTTCTCCGGCGGGCGGCTCATCACCATCCCGCGCAAGGCGGCCCGGCGCGAACAACTGCTGGAGCACCTGACCGAGACCCTCTTCGCGGCCGGCCGGGACTACTCGGAGCCCGAGGTCAACGACGCCCTGCGGACCGTGCACGAGGACTGCTCCGCCCTGCGCCGCTACCTGATCACCTCGGGCCGGCTCACCCGGACCCGGGACGGCAGCAGCTACCGCCGGGCGACGACCACCCGGTAGTGGGTCGTCAGCCGCCCGTCGCCGCCCAGCACGTGGAAGGCGACGGCCGGCGGCTCGTCCAGGTGCACGTGGTGGTCGGGGGCCGTCCGCGTCTCCCACGGGAGCCGCAGGGTGGACACCACCCCGGGCGCCACGAGCAGCGGCCGGCCCGCGAAGGTGGTCGCCGCCGCCGTGTGCGCGTGCCCGCACAGGAAGGCGCGCAGGTGGGGGTGGCGTACGGCCAGGCCCTCCAGGCGCTCCTCGCCGAACTGCCGGATCTCGTCCACGTACGGGGTGTGCAGCGGGACCGGCGGGTGGTGGAAGGCGACGAGGACGGGCACCTCGTGCGGGGTCCGCGTCAGAATGCCGTCGAGCCAGTCGAGGGTGGAGTCCTCCAGCCGGCCGTGGTCCTCCCCCGGGACCGAGGAGTCGCACACCGCCAGGACGAATCCCTCCCCGCGCAGCACCTGGTCGACCGGGGCCGCGGAGGGCTCCTCCTCGTCCAGCAGCACCCGCCGGAAGGCGAGCCGCTCGTCGTGGTTGCCGGGGCAGATGACCAGCGGGTGCCGCGAAGTGAGCAGCTTGCGGGCCTCCTCGTACTCGGCCGGGCTCCCGTGATCGGTGATGTCCCCGCTGACCAGCACCGCCGCCAGGTCGTACGGGAGGCCGTCCAGGTACTCCATCACGGCGCGGGTGCGCTCGGCGGCCCGGGGACCGCCGTCGAGGTGGACATCACTGAGCTGCGCTATCACGATCACGGGCGGTGGCTCCTTCGTCGCTGGTGCGGTCCGGCGGCTGCCGGTGACGATCCGTCACTGTGGCGTAAGCCGGGGTGTGTTCAACCTATCCGACACGATCTTCGGCGGTGGCTGGTCCCGTGGCCGGGGAGTGCCCGTGCCGCCCCCGGTTGCGGGAGGCCGGGGGATGGGGTTCGTTCGAAGGGAGGCCCGGAACGGACGGGGTGAGCACTGTGATCTTCACCGACCGTGCGGACGCGGGACGGCGTCTCGCGGACGCACTGCGTCACCTGCGGGGCGAGGATCCCGTCGTACTCGGCCTGCCGCGCGGCGGGGTGCCCGTGGCCTTCGAGGTGGCGCGGGCCCTGGACGCCGCCCTCGACGTGATCGTGGTCCGCAAGCTCGGCGTCCCCCACCACCCGGAGCTGGGCTTCGGCGCCATCGGCGAGGGCGGGGTACGGATCATCAACGAGGACATCGCCGGACGCAGCCGCGCTTCGGAACGGGAACTGGCCGAGGTCGAGCTTGCCGAGGAGGCCGAGCTGGAGCGGCGGGCCCACCGGTTCCGCGAGGGCCGGGCGCGGGTGCCGCTCGACGGCCGGACGGTGATCGTGGTCGACGACGGGATCGCGACGGGCGCCACGGCCGCGGCCGCCTGCGAGATCGCCCGCGCGTCGGGGGCGTCACGGGTCGTGCTGGCCGTCCCGGTGGCCCCTCCGGACGCGGTCGCCCGGCTGCGCGGGGCGGCGGACGAGGTGGTGTGCCTGTCGTCGCCGCCCGCGTTCCGCGCGGTCGGCGAGTGGTACCGGGACTTCTCGCAGACGCCGGACGAGGAAGTGGTCGCCGTGCTCGCCGAGGCGGCGGCCCGGCACGGATCCGTCCCGGGAGCCGCGGAGGGGCCGGCGGCCCCGCCGGAATCCGGATGATCACGGTGCGCTGCCGTGATGGGATGGCGGGGTCGAGACCAGCCGCTCCGGAGAGCGTCCGCGAAGGAGTCCCCGTGCCCCTGTCCCCATCCGTCCCACCCCTGATCCCCGCCCTCCGGGAGGTGGCCGCATGAGCCGGGGCGTACTGGTCACCGGCGCGTCCCGGGGCATCGGGCGGGCCGTCGCCGCGGCCTTCGCCCGGCAGGGGGACCGCGTCGCCGTACACTCCTCCGCCCGGCACGCCGACGCCGAGGAGACCCTGGCCCAGCTCGACGGGACCGGCCACGCCCTCGTCAGCGGGGACCTCGCCGACCCGGCCCGCGTAGAGGCCCTGGCCGCCGAGGCCGCGGAGGCGCTCGGCGGGGTGGACGTCCTGGTCAACAACGCCGCCGCGATGGTCCGGCACCCGCTGCCCTCCACCTCGTACGCGGACTGGCAGGAGGCCTGGCAGCGCACGGCCGGGGTGAACCTGTTCGGCGCCGCCAACCTCAGCTACTGCGTGGCCCGCCGGATGATCGACGACGGCCGGACCGGGCACATCGTGAACGTCGGCTCGCGCGGCGCGTTCCGCGGTGAACCCGACCACCCCGCGTACGGGGCCACCAAGGCCGCCCTGCACGCCTTCGGCCAGTCCCTGGCCGTCTCCCTCGCCCCGCACGGCATCGCGGTCGCCTCCGTGGCACCGGGATTCGTCGCCACCGAACGGGTCTTTGGCCGGCTGGGCGGCGCGGAGGGCGAGCGGATCCGCGCCCAGAGCCCCTTCGGCCGGGTGGCGGAACCGGAGGAGGTCGCGGCCGCCGTGCTGTACCTGGCCTCGCCGGCGGCGGTGTGGAGCTCGGGCGCGGTGCTCGACGTCAACGGGGCCTCGTACCTGCGCTGAGCGCGGCCCCGGGGGCTCCGTACGCGCGCCGGGTGCGCGGGGGTCACCCCCGGTAGGCCTCCAGGAGCCGGAGCCACACCTCGCTGATGGTGGGGAAGGCGGGGACCGCGTGCCACAGCCGGTCGAGCGGGACCTCCCCCGCGACGGCGATCGTCGCCGCGTGCAGCAGTTCGGCGGCGCCGGGGCCGACGAAGGTGGCGCCCAGCAGCACCTGCCGGTCGAGGTCGACGACGATCCGGGCCCGGCCCCGGTAGCCGTCGGCGTACAGCCCGGCGCCGGAGACCTTCCCCAGGTCGTGGTCCACGGCGCGGACCCGGTGGCCGGCCCGTTCCGCCTCGGCGAGGGTGAGGCCGACCGCCGCCGCCTCCGGGTCGGTGAAGACTGCCTGCGGCAGGGCCGCCGTGTCGGCGGTGGCCGCGTGCGCGCCCCAGCGGCCGGTGTCGGGGGCGGGGGCGCCCGGCCCGGCCGCCCGGGCGGCGATGGCGGCGCCCGCGATGCGGGCCTGGTACTTGCCCTGGTGGGTGAGGAGCGCGCGGTGGTTGACGTCGCCGACGGCGTACAGCCAGTCGTGGCCGGTGACCCGGCAGCTCTCGTCGACCCCGATCCAGTCGCCGGGCGTCAGCCCGACGGTGTCCAGCCCGATGTCCTCGGTCCGGGGCGCGCGGCCCGTCGCCATCAGCAGTTCGTCGCCCTCCAGCAGCTCGCCGCCCTCCAGGACCACCGTGACCGGACCGGTCGGACCCTCCCGTACGACCGCTTCCACCGACACCCCGGTACGGACCACCGCGCCGGCCTCGGCCAGCGCCCCGGCGACCAGCTCGCCCGCGAAGGGCTCCATCCGGGGCAGCAGCCCGGAGCCCCGTACGAGGACGGTGACCCGGGAGCCGAGGGCCTGCCAGGCCGTGGCCATCTCGGCGGCCACGACGGAGCCGCCGACGATCAGCAGCCGGCCGGGCACCTCCCGGGCGGAGGTCGCCTCGCGGCTGGTCCACGCCCCGGCTCCGGCGAGGCCGGGCACGTTCGGGAGCACGGCCCGGCTGCCGGTCGCGACGACCACGGCGTGCCGGGCCGCGAGCACGTGGTGCACGCCCTCGGGGCTGGTGACGGCGACCTTGCGGATGCCGTAGAGGCGGCCGTGGCCCCGGTAGAGGTGGACTCCGATGGAGTCGAGCCAGTCGAGCTGGCCCTCGTCGTTCCAGTGGCCCGTCCAGTAGTCGCGGTGCGCGAAGACCGCTTCGGCGTCGAGCGGCCCCCGGACGGATTCGGCGAGCCCCGGCACCCGGCGGGCGTCGGCGCGGGCGAGCGCGGGGCGCAGCAGGGCCTTGCTGGGGATGCAGGCCCAGTACGAGCACTCGCCGCCGACGAGCTCGCTCTCCACCAGGGCCGTGCTCAGCCCGGCGGCGCGGGTCCGGTCGACGATGTTCTCGCCGGCCGGTCCCCCGCCGAGCACCACGACGTCGTACTCCACGGCTTCGGTCATGCGGTCCAGTGTCACCGCAGTCCAGGGGCGGCGTGCGGCAATCCCGGGCCTGCGGCGTGCCGGGGGCCGCGGGCTACTCTGCGGGCCCGTCCTTCGGCTGGGAGGCGGCGATCTGCGCCCGGACCTCGTCCATGTCGAGGGCGCGCGCCTGGCCGATGAGATCGCTGAGGGCGGCCTCCGGCAGGGCTCCGGGCTGCGCGAAGACCGCCACCTGGTCCCGGACGATCATCAGCGTCGGGATCGAGGTGATCTGGAAGGCGGCGGCCAGCTCCTGCTGGGCCTCGGTGTCCACCTTGGCGAAGAGGAGGTCCGGGTTGGCCTCCGCGGCCTTCTCGTAGACCGGGGCGAACTGGAGGCAGGGGCGGCACCAGCCCGCCCAGAAGTCGATCAGCACGAACGCGTTCTCGCTGACCGTCTCGTCGAAGTTCTCCTTGGTGAGCTCGACAGTAGCCACGGTGTCCAGACCTCCTGTTTGCGGGATGTCCTGAAGGAACGAACGGCCGCCCTTCCGCATTCCTGACGGGCGGGACGGGCAGGGCCGGGGCGGGGGAACCTCCTGGGCCCCCCTGGCGGATCCCGTCAGAAGGGGTGACCGGGCGGGGTGGGGCGGGCCGTGGTCCAGCGCAGTTCGGTGAAGGCGTCCAGGTTGGCCTCCCCGCCGAACCGGGCCCCCGTACCCGAGGCGCCGACCCCGCCGAAGGGGGCCACCGCCTCGTCGTTCACGGTCTGGTCGTTGACGTGCACGATCCCGGTCGGTATGCGCCGCGCCAGTTCCAGGCCGTGCGCCGCGTCGGCCGTGACGATGCCCAGGGAGAGCCCGTACGGGCCCGCCGAGGCCAGCTCCGCGGCCTCCTCCTCCGTCGCGAAGGAGCGTACGGGCGCCACGGGGCCGAAGACCTCCTCCGCGTAGGCGGGGGTGTCGTCGGCCATGCCCGCCAGCACGGTCGGCCGGTAGAAGAGGTCCCGGTGCGTGCCGCCCGCGAGCAGCTTGGCACCCTGCTGGACGCTGGCCTCGACCAGGCCGTGGACCCGCTCCAGCTGGCTCCGGTCGATCAGCGGGCCCAGGTGGACGGGCTCGCGGAAGGGGTCGCCGACGGTGAGGGCCTCGGCTCGGGCCGCGAGCCGCTCCACGTACTCGTCGTACAGCGAGGTGTGGACGAGGTGGCGGCCCGCGGTCATGCAGATCTGGCCCTGGTGGAAGAAGGAACCCCAGGAGGCCTGTGCGACGGCGGCCCCGACGTCGGCGTCGGCCAGTACGACGAGGGCGGAGTTGCCGCCCAACTCCAGGTGGGCGCGCTTGAGGTGACGGCCCGCCAGTTCGCCGACGGTCCGGCCGGCGGTGGTGGACCCGGTGAAGGAGATCACGCGTACGAGCGGGTCGGCGACCAGCGCGGCGCCCGTATCGGCCCCGCCGGGCAGTACGTGGAGCAGCCCGGCCGGCAGTCCGGCCTCCGCGAAGACGGCGGCCAGGGCGAGGCCGCCGCTGACGGCGGTGCGGCGGTCCGGCTTGAGGAGGACCGCGTTGCCGAGCGCGAGGGCGGGGGCGACGGAGCGGATGGAGAGGATCAGCGGGGCGTTGAACGGGGCGATGACGCCGACCACCCCGGCGGGGACGCGGCGGGTGAAGGAGAGGCGTGGCGCCTCGCTCTGCAGGACCTGCCCGGCCGGGCGTGAGGCCAGCGCGGCGGCCTCGTAGCACTCCTGGGCGGCGACGTGCAGTTCGAAGTCGGCCTTACCCGGTATGGATCCCGACTCCCGGACCAGCCACTCGCGCAGCTCGTCCGCGTGGGCCGCGAACAGGTCCCCGGCACGGCGCAGTACGGCCGCCCGCTCCAGGTGGGTCGCCCGCTCCCAGTCCCGCTGCGCGGCCCGGGCCCGCAGGGCCGCCTCGGCGACGTCGGCGGGGGCGGCGAGGTCGACGGTGGCGAGGGTACGGCCGGTCGCCGGTTCGACGACCGGGCCGGTACCGCCGGTGAGTGTGGGTCCGTCCTGCCAGAGGGTCGGGTCGAGCAGCGGCATGGCGCGGGGCCTCCGGGTGGGGATGGGCGGGCGGGGCGGTGGGGCGGCGGCAGGCGCCATCGTGCCAGACCGGAGGCATCATCTCTGTTCAGTTATTGGGCAGTTGAGGGCAAGGCGTGACCGGAAATGATCGACGCGGTCCCCGGGCCCGGGGGCTCAGCGTTCCAGGACGAGGGCGATGCCCTGACCCACGCCGATGCACAGCGCCGCCATCCCGGTACCCGAACCGGCCGCTGCCAGCTGGTGCGCCACCGAACCCGCCAGCCGGGCGCCCGAAGCGCCGAGGGGGTGGCCGATGGCGATGGCACCGCCGCGCGGGTTGACCACCGCCGGGTCCAGCTCCGGCCAGGCGGCGAGACAGCCCAGCGCCTGGGCGGCGAACGCCTCGTTGAGCTCGAACGCGGTCAGGTCCGGGAGGGAACGGCCCGCCTTGGCGAGGGCCCGCTCCACGGCGTCGACCGGGCCGAGGCCGAAGAGCTGCGGCTCGATGCCGGTGACGGCGGAGGCGCTGATCCGGGCGAGCGGCTCGCGGCCCGTGGCCGCAAGGCCCTCCTCGTCGGTGAGCAGCAGGGCCGCGGCGCCGTCGTTCAGGGGGGAGGCGTTGGCGGCGGTGACGGTGCCCGAACCGTCCGTACGGAAGGCCGGCTTGAGGCGGGCGAGGGCCTCGGGGGTGGAGCCCTCGCGGATGCACTCGTCGCGCGGGAGGTCCGCGCCGGGGTAGGGGACGACCTCGTCGGCGTACAGCCCGCCGGCCCAGGCGGCCGCGGCCTTGCGGTGGCTCTCCAGCGCGAAGGCGTCCTGGGCCTCGCGGGTGATGCCGTGCTTCTCGGCGACGAGCTCGGCGCCCTCACCGAGGGAGGCGGTCCACTCGGCGGGCATCCGGGGATTGGTCATCCGCCAGCCGAGGGTGGTGGACCACATCTGCTGGTGTCCGGCGGGGAACGTGCGCTCGGGCTTCTCCACCACCCAGGGGGCGCGGGACATCGACTCGACACCGCCGGCGATGGCGATGGAGGCGTCGCCGAGAGCGATGGCGCGCGCCGCCTGGATCACGGCCTCGAGGCCGGATCCGCAGAGGCGGTTGACGGTCACGCCGGGGACCGTCACCGGCAGGCCGGCCAGCAGCACGGCCATGCGGGCGACGTCACGGTTGTCCTCGCCGGCACCGTTGGCGTCACCGAAGACGACGTCGTCGATGCGGGCGGGGTCGAGGTCGGGCGTACGGTCCACCAGCGCGCGCACGACGTGCGCCGCGAGGTCGTCCGGGCGGACCCCGGCCAGGGCTCCGCCGAACTTGCCGATCGGGGTGCGGACGGCGTCGACGACGTAGACGTCGCGGACGGTGCGGATGCTCATGGCGGCTCTCCTGGCGGCTCCGTACGGCCGGCGGCGGGCCGGTGCCGAAGTGGGGCACCGGGACACACCCCCGGGCACGCCCGGTGGGGCGCGCCCGCAGTCTCCGCCGCGGCGTCGGTGCGTGTCAACGGTGGACGGGGTGGCCCTTGCCCCGGCCGGGCGGGGTGCGAGTGCCCCGTGGGGCGGGCCGGGTCCGGTGTGCCGACGCCGGCGTCCGGTCCGGCCGCGGGTGGCCTCGCCGGCGCCGGGGGCGGGGCCTGCGTCCTGGGCACGGCCGAGGCGTCCGCCGCACGGGCCGGCGACGAGGGGCAGGAACTGCCGGCTCCCTCGTTCGGGGCGACGGTGGAGCCCCCCGGCCGGGGGTTCACGATCGCCCGGCGCCCGCCCGGCGTCGGCATCGCCCGACCGGATGCCGCGTCGCGGTCGGTGGCCGGGCGGAGCGGGCTCAGAGGAGGATCGTGGTCGCCGTCACCAGCGTGATCGCGACCATGGCCGCCTGGGTGTCACGGATGGCGGCGCGAACGCTCTCGGCCGCCCACTGGCCCTCGGCTATCTCCGCCATCCGCGCGGCCACCGGCTTGCGCGGACCGTCGGGGAAGGCCAGGCCGTGCAGCTTCGTGGAGTGGATGAGGGCGATGAGGCCGGCCGTGCGGGTGTCCGGCTCGGCGCCGTCCAGCACGACGGCGCGGAGCCGGTCGCGTAGCTCGCGCTCGACCGTGCCGTCGGCTTCCGGGTAGCGGCGTACCGGGAACACTCCGAGCACCTTGCGCTTCTCCTCGGCGACCACCCCGCGCTCGCAGAGGCGCGCCACGGCCGCCGGGACGGCCTTGGGCTGGTCCTTCGTCAGCCACTCCGACACACCGTGCTTGGCGCGCTGCCGCAGCCAGGTCCCGATCAGTTCCGTACGGCTGTCCAGCAGCGGCTCCCCGGTCGGGGTGTCGTCCGTCAGCTCGAGGCGCTTGCCGGTGACCGAGACCTTTCCCTCCAGGACCAGTTCGAGCAGCAGACCGCCCGCCACGGCCCAGCCGGCCGACTGCCGCTGCTGCGTCGAGCCGGACTCGTCGTCCAGGGACAGCAGAACGACCTCTTCCGCCAGTGTGATCGCCATTCCGCTACTCCCGCACGCTCAGTGATCTTCTTCTCATGGGGTGAGACGCCCCGGGGACGGGAGAAGTTCCCCGGGCGCTCCCGACGTTTTTGGGGGAGTTGACGACAACTTGCCCCCCCGGCACACGGATACCGCCCCAAGCTCGCCGCGAGTTGCCCCCTCAGGGGGTGGCCGGCTTCCTCGCCCCCGGGTGCGGTGATGTCCGCGTCGGCGGGGAGGGCGGCCGGGAGGAGGAGGACGGCGCGCGCCGCGCGGGGCCCGTGGTGTGCGGGAGCCACTAACCTCGCCCGCATGACGGCACCTTCGCAGCACGGCAGCAGCCACCTCGAGCAGCCCGGCCGGGACGGCCTCACCGCCACCGCCGAGGCGGATCCGCGCGCCATCGGCCCGGTCCGGACGGAGTACGCCCCCGACCCGGACGGGGACCCCGACCCGGGCGAGATCGTGTGGACCTGGGTCCCCTTCGAGGAGAACGACGGGCGGGGCAAGGACCGTCCCGTGCTGGTGGTCGCGCGGGAGGCGGGCGGGGCGACGCTGCTCGCGGTCCAGCTCTCCAGCAAGCGGCACGACTTCGACCGGGAGTGGGTGCCGATCGGATCCGGACCCTGGGACGGCACGGGCCGGGAGTCCTGGGTGAACCTGGACCGGGTGCTGCGGGTGCACGAGTCGGGGATGCGGCGCGAGGCCTGCGCGCTGGACCTGCCGCGCTTCCGCCTGGTGGTGGACCGCCTGTGCGACCGGTACGGCTGGCAGTAGCGCGCGCCCGGGGGCCGGACGCGCGTGCCCCGGTGCCGGGCCCGGGGCTCCACGGTTGCGGGGCCAGGGCCTGATCGGGCCCGTGCGGTGGTGTGCGCCGCCGTGGGCTGGGGATCCGGGCCGGGGCGGCAGAGGCGTCGGCCCGCCGTGGGCCGGGGATCCGGGCCGGGAGAGGCATCGGCCCGAGCGGCGGTGCGTACGGCTTCCCGTCGCCCGGACGGACCAACCCCTCGGCGCCGGGCTGGAGCGGCGCTCCTCCCGTCGGCCCGGCGCCGGCTCAGCAGCCGGCGAAAGCCGCGGCGAAGGCCTGACGGGTGCGGGGGTCGCGGTCCAGGATGCCGAACACCACCCGTTCGAAGACTCCCGCGAAGCGGCCGGTCAGCGCCGCCCGGAAGGCCTCCGCCACCTGCCCCGGGTCGTTCTGGAACACCCCGCACCCCCACGCCCCCAGCACCAGCCGCCCGTACCCGTGCAGCGCGGCCACCTCCAGGACCAGCCCGGCCCGCCGGGCGAGGGCGGCCGGGATCTCGTGGGCGCGCTCCGGCTCCTGGCGGCGGATGGTGCCCGCGTTCGGGGCCGGGGAGGTGAGGAATCCGGCGCGGAACGGGGTGTCCAGCAGTCCGCCCCGGTCGTCGCGGAAGACCGGCACCCCGGGGCAGTGAATCACCCGGTCGGTGTAGAAGGTGCTCTTTCCCGCGCGGTGGACCTCGTAGTACTCCGGGGCCTCCAGCAGGGTCTCGTACAGGGCCGAGGCGCGGCACAGGGCCTCCTCCTGGGCCTTGGCCCCCCTGACGTAGCCGCCCCCGGGATTGCGGGCCGAGGCGAAGTTCAGGACGGCCACCCGGCCCTCCGCCGCGAGGCGGCGCGCCGCGACCGTGCTGCTCTCCCCCGTGACCTCGAAGACCGTCGGGTGGCCACCTCCAACGGACTCCCCGTCTGGAATGACCTGTTTCGGCCCATATATTCTGGTTCCGGCCTTGGCTTCCGCCAGGTCGGCGGCGAGGGAGACCCGCCGCCCCGACCGCGTCCGGTACTCCCCGGACGCCACGATCAACGCGTTCTCCCGCGCGATCTCACGCAATCTGCCGCTCACGCCCCCATCCTGTGACGCAGGGCCCGCGGCGGCAAAGGAATTAGCGCTCCGATGACGGGTAGGCACGGGTGACATCACGGCCGACGACAGGAGACGAGGTTCCGGCCATGCCCGAGGACTCCCCCGCTCCATTCGCCCAGAACGCCGAGCAGAACCCCCTCACCGAGGCGGCCGCCGAGGACCTCGTCCACGGCATCTGCTTCAAGACCGGCCCGCCCCGCCTCCTCGGCGCCGAGCTGGAATGGCTCGTCGTGGACATCGAGCGGCCGTGGCTGCCGCTGACCCCCGAGAGGCTGACCGCCGCCCACGCTGCCGCCCGCGCGCTGCCCCTGAACTCCCGGCTCACCGTCGAACCGGGCGGTCAGCTGGAGCTCAGCTCGGCCCCCGCCGACTCCCTCGCCGCCTGCATGGACGGCCTGCGGGCCGACCTCACCGCCGTGCGCGGCACCCTGCGCGGCCAGGGCCTCGCCCTCCGCGGCCTCGGCCAGGACCCCCGGGAGCCGCTCGACCGCCTGCTGACCAGCCCGCGCTATGACGCGATGGAGACCTACTTCGACCGCACCGGCCCCGCCGGGCGCGCCATGATGCGCTCCTCCGCCTCGGTACAGGTCTGCGTGGACGCCGGCCACGAGGAGCCGGGTCCGCTCGGGTACGGCCGCCGCTGGCAGCTCGCCCACCTGCTGGGCGCCGTACTGGTGGCCGTCTTCGCCAACTCACCCGGCCGCGAAGGCCCGTACCGGGGCTGGCGGTGCGCCCGGCAGGGGATCTGGAGCGACATCGACCCGCGGCGGGCGCTCGCCCCGCCCCTGGACGCCGAGCCCCGCGCCGGCTGGGTCCGGCACGCGCTGGACACCGAGGTGATGTGCGTACGGTCGCCGGGCGACGGCCCCTGGGCGGTGCCGAGCGGGCTGCGCTTCCGCGACTGGCTCCGTACGGGCGGCGAGCGGCGGCCCACCGCCGAGGACCTGGAGTACCACCTCAGCACGCTCTTCCCGCCGGTCCGGCCGCGCGGTCACCTGGAGCTGCGGATGATCGACGCGCAGCCGGGCGAGAACGGCTGGCTGGTCCCCGTGGCACTCGTGCACGCGCTCTTCGACGACCCGGAGGCCTCGGAGACCGCCTACCGGGCGGTGAAGGCTCTGGCCGACGCGTACGGGCCCCGGTGCGCGCCGCGCAACCCCCTGTGGCGGACCGCCGCCCGGTCGGGGCCGGCCGATCCGGAGCTGCGCGCGGCCGCGGCGCTCTGTTTCCGGGCGGCGGGCGAGGCGCTGCCCCGGCTCGGGGCGGACACGGAGGTCCGGGACGCGGTGGGGGAATTCGCGGAGCGCTACGTACGGCGCGGCCGCTGCCCCGCCGACGACGCCGAAGCCGCAGCCGCCGCCGGAACCAGAGCCGGAACCAGAGCCGGAGCCGGAGCCGGAGCCGGTGCCGGCCAGGCCGATGTCACCGCCCGAGCCGGGGAACACCGGCGACGGCCGCCCGCCGCGAAGGGACCGCGCCCGTGACCACCGAGACCCGCCCCCAGATCCATCCGGAGCCGCTGCGCGAGCGCGCCGTGGCCGCCCTGACCGCCGCCCGGGCCCGCACCGCCGCGCTGACCGACGTGGTGAGCGACCGGGACCTGACGGCGCAGCACTCCCCCCTGATGTCGCCCCTGGTCTGGGACTTGGCGCACATCGGGAACCAGGAGGAGCTGTGGCTGCTGCGCCACGTCGCCGGCCGCGAGTCCATGCACCCGGAGATCGACTCCCTGTACGACGCCTTCGAGCACCCCCGCTCCGAGCGGCCGAAGCTGCCCCTGCTCGGCCCGGAGGCGGCCCGCCGGTACGCGGCCGAGGTGCGCGGCCGCGTCTTCGCCCTGCTGGAGCGCACTCCGCTGGAGGGTACGGCCCTGCTCGACGAGGGGTTCGTCTTCGGGATGATCGCCCAGCACGAACAGCAGCACGACGAGACGATGCTGATCACGCACCAGCTGCGGGCCGGTGCCCCGGTGCTGACCGCGCCTGACCCGCAGCCGCCGCAGGGCCCCCCGCCGCCGACGGCGGAAGTGCTCGTCCCGGGCGGCCCGTTCACCATGGGCACCTCCGCCGAGCCGTGGGCTCTGGACAACGAACGGCCCGCGCACGTGCGGGAAGTGGCGTCCTTCTGGATCGACACGGTGCCCGTGACCAACGCCGCGTACCAGGCCTTCATCGCGGACGGCGGCTACCGGGAGCGCCGCTGGTGGGCCGCCGAGGGGTGGGAGCAGATCCGTGCGCACGACATCGGGGCGCCCCTGTTCTGGCACCGCGAGGGCGGCCAGTGGCTGCGCCGCCGCTTCGGCGTGACCGAGCCGGTGCCCGATGAGGAACCGGTTCTGCATGTGAGCTGGTACGAGGCGGACGCGTACGCTCGCTGGGCCGGCCGCAGGCTGCCCAGCGAGGCGGAGTGGGAGAAGGCCGCCCGCCACGACCCGGCCACCGGCCGCTCCCGCCGCTACCCCTGGGGCGACGCCGACCCGACGCCCGCGCACGCCAACCTGGGCCAGCGCCACCTGCGACCGGCCCCGGCGGGCGGCTACCCGGCCGGGGCCTCCCCGCTCGGGGTGCGCCAGCTGATCGGCGACGTGTGGGAGTGGACGGCCTCGGACTTCCTGCCCTACCCGGGATTCCGCGCCTTCCCCTACCGGGAGTACTCGGAGGTGTTCTTCGGTCCGGCGCACAAGGTGCTGCGCGGCGGCTCCTTCGCCGTGGACCCGGTGGCCTGCCGGGGTACCTTCCGCAACTGGGACCTGCCCGTGCGCCGGCAGATCTTCTCCGGCTTCCGCACCGCGAGGGACGTCTGATGTGTCGTCATCTCGCCTACGTCGGACCGCCGGTGGCCCTGGAGCGGCTGCTGAGCGAGCCGGAGCACTCCCTGGTCCGCCAGTCCTGGCAGCCGCGCCGCCAGCGGTCCGGCACGGTCAACGCGGACGGGTTCGGCGTCGGCTGGTACGCCGAGGGCGATCCGGTCCCGGCCCGCTACCGGCGTTCCGGGCCCGTATGGAGCGACCCGACCTTCGCCGACCTCACCCGCGTCGTGCGCAGCGGGGCGTTCCTCGCCGCCGTACGCGACGCCACGCTGCCGGGCGCGGACGGGGAGGCCGCCGCGGCCCCCTTCGCGTCGGGGCCGTGGCTGTTCAGCCACAACGGGGCGGTACGGGACTGGCCCGACGCGGCGGCCCCGCTCGCCGCCGGCCTGCCGCCGCGGGACCTGCTCCAGCTGGCGGCGCGTACCGATTCGGCGCTGGTCTGGGCGCTGGTGCTGCACCGGCTGCGGCAGGGCGACGACATGGGCACGGCCCTGGCGGAGCCGGTCCGCGAGCTGTCCTCGGCGGCTCCCGGCTCGCGGCTGAACCTGCTGCTGACCGACGGCGCGACCATCGCGGCGACCGCCTGGGGCGACTCTCTGTGGTACCTGGCCGACCCGGCGGCGGGGCGCGTGGTCGTGGCGTCCGAACCCCATGACGACGACGCCCGCTGGAACGAGGTGCCCGACCGGACCCTGCTGACCGCCACCCGCACGCGGGTCGCCCTGACCCCCCTCAAGGAGACCTCCCCGTGAGCGACTTCCACATCACCCGCACCCTCGACGAGCACGCCGCCGACAAGGCGCTGCGCGCCGACGTGCTGAACGGACTGACCCGCTTCCCGAAGGAGCTGCCGCCGAAGTGGTTCTACGACGCCCGGGGCAGTGAACTCTTCGAGGAGATCACCCGGTTGCCCGAGTACTACCCGACCCGCGCCGAGCGGGAGATCCTGCTGGAGCGGGCGGTGGAGATCGCGGCGGTCAGCGGTGCGCGCACCCTGGTGGAGCTGGGCTCGGGCTCCTCGGAGAAGACCCGGCATCTGATCGAGGTGATGCCCGCGCTGCGGACGTACGTGCCGGTGGACGTGAGCGAGAGCGCGCTGACCGGTGCCGGCGAACTGCTGCCGGCGCAGCATCCGGGGCTGGAGGTGCACGCGCTGCTGGCCGACTTCACGAAGCCGCTGCACCTGCCGGACTCGCCGGGTCCCCGGCTGGTGGTGTTCCTGGGCGGCACGATCGGCAATCTGCTGCCGCTGGAGCGGGCGGTGTTCCTGGAGTCCGTACGGGCGATGCTCTCGCCCGGGGACGCGCTGCTGCTGGGCACCGATCTGGTGAAGGACGAGGCCGTGCTGGTGGCCGCGTACGACGACGCGCGGGGGGTGACGGCGGAGTTCAACAAGAACGTGCTGGCGGTGATCGACCGGGAGCTGGGCGCGGACTTCCACACCGCCGACTTCGACCACGTGGCGGTGTGGAACCGGCAGCACGAGTGGATCGAGATGCGGCTGCGGGCCCGGCGGGCGGTCACGGTCAAGGTGCGGGCGCTGGACCTGCTGGTGCCGTTCGAGGCGGGCGAGGACATCCTGACGGAGATCTCCGCGAAGTTCCGTCAGGACGGCGTGCGCGAGGAACTGGCGAAGGCCGGGCTGGAGCTGACGCACTGGTGGACGGACGCCGCGGGCCGCTTCGCGCTGTCCCTGTCGGTGGCCGGGGGCTGATCCGGCGCCGCGCCGGGCCGTCGCCGTGCGGGTACGCCCGCCGGCGGCGGCAGCTCCTGCGCGGCGTCGCCGAGGACGGCCCGCCACGCCGCCTCCGCCAGGTCCCGCCGGGCGCTGTGGCGGCCCGGCGGGATCCGCGGCAGCAGCCGTACCTCGGCCCGTATCCCGCGCGCCCGGGCGATCCGCCACAGGGAGGCCGTCAGCGGGTCCTCGCCTACGAAGGCGGGTGCCCCGGCGGGCTCCCCGTCCGCCAGCCGGTACGCGATCCGCACCGGCTGTACGGGTACCCGCGCGTCCAGCGCCGACTGGAACGCGGCCCGCCGGAACGGCCCCTGGGCGCGGCCGCACCAGGTGGAGCCCTCGGGGAAGACGGTGACCCGGTCCCCGGCCCGCAGCGCGCCGGCGAGGGCCTCGACGGTGCGGGGAAGCGCCCTGATCCGGTCGCGTTCGATGAACAGGGTGCCCGCCCGGGCGGCGAGCCGGCCGAGCACCGGCCAGCCGCCGATCTCGCTCTTGGCCAGCATCCGGCCGGGCAGGACGGCGGCGACGAGCGGGACGTCCAGCCAGGAGATGTGGTTGGCGACGATCAGGCGGCCCTCCGGTGCCCCGTCCGAACCCGCGGTGCCGCGCACGGTGATCCGTACGCCCATCGACCGCACGAGCGCGGCGGCCCAGGCCCGGACCAGGGCGCGCCGGGGCCGGTCGGGAAGGAGCCGGACGGGCGGGGTGGCGGCGACGGCGAGCAGGACCAGGGTGAGGGCGGTGCCGAGCCGGAACGCCGCGCGGGCCGGGCTCGCGCTCTTCCCCGGGTGTCCGGCGCAGGCCTCGGGGGTGCAGGGCGAGGTGGGCAGCCAGCCGCTCATGCGCCCGGGGCGAGGGAGAGGAAGTGGTTCAGGTAGCGCGGGTTGGTCCGGCGCAGGGAGAGCAGTACGTACAGGTCGGCGCAGCCGAACCCGGCGTCCAGGGCGGGCTCCCCGCAGACCCAGGCGCCGAGGCGGAGGTATCCGCGCAGCAGGGGCGGCAGTTCCATGCGCCCGGGGACGGTGATGCCCTCGGGGCTCCACGGCAGGTGCGGGGTGACGCGGTACTCCTGCGGGGCGAGGTTGCGGGCGAGGACGGCCTCTCGGGTGGCGGCGGCCAGCACCCCGCCGTCGGCGAGCGGGATCGAGCAGCAGCCGGCGAGCCAGTTGTGGCCGCTGCGCTCCATGTAGCGGGCCAGGCCGGCCCAGATCAGGGCGATGACGGCGCCGTTGCGGTGGTCGGGGTGCACGCAGGAGCGGCCGACCTCGACCAGGTCGGGGCGGATCGGGGCGAGGGCCGAGAGGTCGAACTCGCCCTCGGAGTAGAGGCGTCCGGTGACGGCGGCGCGCTCCGGGGGCAGCAGCCGGTAGGTTCCGACGACCTGCCCGGTCTCCTCGTCGAGGACCAGCAGGTGGTCGCAGTACGCGTCGAAGGCGTCGGTGTCCAGGCCGGGCTCCGGGCCTTCGAGGCGGGCGCCGAGCTCTCCGGCGAAGACCTGGTGGCGCAGCCGCTGGGCGGCCCGGACCTCGTCCTCGTTCCGGGCGAGGCGGACGGTGTAGCCGGGGGCCGTAGCGACGGCGGGGGCCGTGGGGACGGCGGGGGCCGTGGGGACGGCGGGGGCGGCGGGGGCCGTGGGGACGGCCGCGGCCGGGACTCGGTGTGCGAGGGGGGACGGGGACAGGGGGGCGATGGTCATGGCTGCTCCTGATCCGGGCACGGGGAGCCGGGCCGCAGGTGGCGGGCCCGGCTCCTCTACTTCTTCCGTGACCGGCTGGATTCGGCGTGACCACCCAGCGGCACCCGGATGTGCGGAGGCTGAACTCGGCGGGTGACTCGGAGGACGACGCGGCGGGCGGGCGCCCGGCGTGGCCCCGGCCGGAGTTCCGGCGGGATCGCGGGCCGGCTGTCCCGGGCCACTCCGGGCGGCTGCCCCAGGCCGCTGCCCCGGACGGCTCAGCGGTCGGAGCTGAGGATCCGGCCGAGGGTGTCCGAGGCCGCCTTCGCCGCCTGCCGGGGGTCCTGGCCGGTGAGCACGGCCGTCATGTACGGCTTGATCGGGTTCTTGGCCTCGACCTCGGCCCAGCGTGCGGACTTCGGCGTGGCCCGGCCCTGGGCGGCGCCGGGCGCCATGGCGGCCGCGCCGTCGTTGCCCTCCACCACGCGCGCGAGGGTGGTCTTGTTGGGGACGTAGCTCATGGTGCGGGCGAGTTCGGTCTGCCACTTCTCGCTGACCAGGGCGGTGATCACGTCCACGGCGCGGGCCCGGTTGCGGGTCTTCTCCGGGATGATCAGGTCGGAGCCGCCGGTGAGGACGGCCCCCGCCTTCTCGGAGGTCTTGCCGGGGATGGGGAAGAAGCCGAGCTTGCCCTTGAGCGCGGGGTTGGCGGCCTCGATCTGGGCCGCCTGCCCGGGCGTGGCGATGATCTGGGCGACCTGGCCGCGGGCGAAGACCTCGTACTGCGGGGGCGTCTCCTCGTCGGCGGACTTGGGGCCGTCACCGAGGGCCTGGAGCTGCTTGTAGAAGTCCATCGCGGCGAGGGCCTTGTCGTCGTCGAGGCCGCCGACCCACTGGCCGCCGGTCTCGACGGCGAGTTCGCCGCCCTCGTCCCAGACGAACCCGGCGAGGACGTACCAGTTCTGGCCGGGGAGGTAGATGCCCTGCTGCTCGCCCTTGTCGAGCCTCTGGGTGGCGGCGATCCACTCCTGGCGGTTCCTGGGCGGGGTCTTGATGCCGGCACCCGCGAACAGGTCCTTGTGGTAGATCACCACCCGGTTGGCGGCGTACCAGGGCACTCCGTACTGGGCCCCGTTGACGCTTCCCGGGTCGGAGAGGCCCTTGAGCCAGTCCTTGCTGCCCCATGCGCGCAGGCCTTCGAGGGTCACCTCGGAGACGCCGCCGGTCTCGACGTACTGGGCGACCTGGGTGTTGCCGACCTCGATGACGTCGGCGCCGTCCTCGGCCTTCCCGCTGAGGACGGCGTTGACCTTGTCGCCGATCCCCTTCCACTCCTGGATCCGCACGTCGAGGTCGGTGCCGGGGTGCCGCTTCTCGAAGTCGGCGGTGAACCCGGCGATGAAGTCCTCGGAGGCGCTGCCCCTCATCAGCCACAGCGTCACCTTGTCGGCGCCTCCACCGGATCCCGCCGATCGGCCGCATCCGGTGAGGGCGGCGGCGGCCACGAGGGCCGTGCACACGGCGAGGAAGCGCATCTTCACGGGGTCACCTTCGGGGGACGGATCTCAGATGGCTTGAAATTGGCATAGACCAATGGCCGGGTCAACCCTCTTTCACCCGGGATTGTTCGCGCAAAGTTCGCGGACCCGGCCTTACTGGGGCACCTTGGAACAAGGCAACAGCGACGACTGGCGGGAGACCCCATGTCCAACCACACCTACCGGGTGACCGAGATCGTCGGCACCTCCCACGAGGGCATCGATCAGGCCATCCGGAACGGGATCGCCCGTGCGGGGCAGACCCTGCACAATCTGGACTGGTTCGAGGTCACACAGATGCGCGGGCACATCGAGAACGGTGAGATCGCGCACTACCAGGTCGGACTGAAGGTGGGCTTCCGCCTCGACGGCGAGAACTGAGGCCGAGGACTGGGCTACGGACAAGAGCCGGTCAGGTGCGGCCCTCGCCCTCCTGCGCCTGCTTCAGCTCCGGCGCGTCCGCGGCCCAGTCCGCCAGCAGCACCCGGAAACCAGCCGCCCGGGCGGCGTCGCAGACGAGCTCGTCGTCGTCGACGAGCACCCGCACCTCGCGGTCGCGGGCGATGCGCCTGAGCACGTCCAGCTTGGTCACCCTGGCCGGGCGCCGGTCCTGGTCGCCGCGCATCCACACCCGGCCTTCGGGCAGCCCGTGCCGGGACAGCCAGTCGGCGGTGTCGGCCCGGTAGCGCTCGGGCCTGCCGGTCAGGTACATCACCTCGCAGTCGGCCGCGCTCTCCACCGCCAGCGCCACGCCCCGGGCGAGCGGCGGATCGGCGGGGGCCGCGCCGAAGAAGCCCGCCCAGTCGCGGGGCCGGCCCTCCAGGAAGTGCTGGCGGTGAGTCGTGTCCGCGAGGGTGTTGTCGATGTCGAAGACGGCCAGCGGCCGGCGGGATGCGGTCTTGGTCATGTACGCAGCCTAGGTCCCGCCTCCGACAGCGCACCGGCCAGCGCACCGGCGGGGAATGCCTCCAGCCGCCGCGCGTTGAGACCTCTGTGATCCCAAAAGTCTCGGTACTCGACCGGTCCCGCATCCGCGAGGGGCACACCGCCCCGGAGGCCCTGCGGGACACCGTGGAGCTGGCCCGCGCGGCGGACGAGCTGGGCTACCACCGCTTCTGGGTGTCGGAGCACCACAGCGTGCCCGGGGTCGCGGGTTCCGCTCCCACCGTGCTGGCCGCCGCCGTGGCCGCCGCCACCCGGCGGATCCGCGTCGGAACCGGCGGGGTGATGCTGCCCAACCACCAGCCGCTGGTGGTCGCCGAGCAGTTCGGGGTACTGGAAGCCCTCTTCCCCGGCCGGATCGACATGGGGCTCGGCCGCTCGGTCGGCTTCACCGGCGGCATCCGGCGGGCCCTGGGCCGTGACACCGCCGATGCCGACCGCTTCGAGGAGCAGCTGGCCGAGCTGCTGGGGTGGATCGACGGCAGCCAGCGGGTCCACCCCGAGGTGCACGCCCGCCCGGCGGAGGGGCTGCGGATCCCGCCCTTCGTGCTGGCCACGGGGAACGGCGCGGGGATCGCCGCCCGGGCCGGACTCCCGGTGGTGGTCGGAGACCTGCGCGGCCGCGCCAGGGTCACCGAGGTGGTGCGCCGGTACCGGGAGGAGTTCCGGCCGTCCGCGTGGGCGGCGGAGCCGTACGTGGTGGTCTCGGGGACGGTCGCGGTGGCCGCCACCGAGGAGGCCGCCCGGCGGATGCTGCTGCCGGAGGCCTGGGCTCTCGCGCTCTCGCGGACCCGGGGCAGTTTCCCGCCGTTGCGCCCGGCCGAGGAGGTCGCGGCGCTGGAGATGGCCCCGAAGGAGCGGGAGCTGTACGAGGGGGGCCTCGCCGGACACATCGCCGGTACCGCCGAGCAGGTCGCCGCCGCGCTGGCCGAGGTCGCGGAGACCACGGGTGCGGACGAGCTGCTGGTCACCACCTCGACGTACGACCGGACCGCCCTGCTGGACTCCTTCACCCGGCTGGCCCGGATCGGCGGGCTGGGCTGAAGGGTGTTGCGGAAGGCTCAGTGTTGGCCGTTTTGCGCGTGCGGGTGCGGTGTTGAGGGCTGAGCCAGTGTGGGTGGAGACGTTCACGGGCTTGCGGATCGAGCGGTTCGCGAAGCTGGTGAGAGTGGTGCGGGAGCGCGGTGGGAACGGGCCCGGCGGTGGCCGGCCATGGTGCCTGCCGCTGCCCGACCGGGGGCTGCTGGTGGCGGTGTACCACCGCACCAACCTCACGATGCGGCAGCTCGGCCCGCTCTCCGGGACCTCCTCGGCCGCCGTCTGCCGCGTCGTCCAGCGTCTGCGGCCTCTGCCGGCGCTGGAGCCGGCGCCGCGGCCCGTTGCCGACGTCGATCAGCTGTGGATCGTGGACGGAACCCTCATCCCCGGGCACGACCGCACGGGTGGCGCTTCGTCGAGGAACTACCGGTCCTCAGCGAACGTGCGGGGCGTCATCGACGCGGACAGCCGTATGGTGATCGCCTCCGCCCGGCCGGCGCCGGCAACAGGGCCGACGCCCACCTCTGCGGGAGTCGAACCTTCCGGCCGCAGCCGCCGGAACGACAGTCACCGGACGGAGCCTGCCTCGGCACCGGCCTGATCATCCCGCACCGCAGACAAGCCGGACGTCCTCTCCTGCGCGGCCAGGTCGCCCTGGCAGGGCAGGCGACGGTCTCCGGTCGATGATCTGATAATGCATGCTGCTCTATGCTCAGCCCCCGTGGTCTCGCATACGCACCAGGGGACAACCTCCTCGGCCCTCACCCGTCTGAACGTCAACGCTGCACGCCGGCTCGGCATACCCCCCGACCAGTACGCACACCTGCTCGGCCTGGCACCCGAGCACCTCAACGACGACCTCTGCCGAACCCCCGCGGCCACGAGCATCCGCATCACGGAACTCACGACCCTCCGGACCCCTTGGACCGAGCTCTCCCTGCTCCTTGCACGGCAGTCGACCCTCGGCACCCTCGGAGTCTGGGACTACCTGATCACCTCCGCGCCCACCCCGCACGAAGGGATCCAGGACGCCGCCGCCTACATCGCCACCGTCGCCGACTCAGGCACAGACACCCTCCGCATCGCCGAAGACGGCCGGCAGGTCACCCTCAGCCACATCAACCAGGCCGATCTGACCCACGACGCCGCTTGCGCCGTCCGCGCCTACGCGCTCGGCCTCTACCAGCGGCGTCTCAGCGAAGCCGCGCAACGCCACCTCGTCCCCATCCGCGTCACCCTCGCCGCCGCCGCCCCACACCACCACCACGCCCTGATGGAGCTCTACGGCACCCGCACCATCGACCTCGAAGCCCCCGTCAGCTCGATCACCTTCCTCGCCACCGACCTCAACGCCCCCACACCACGCACTCAACCCGGCCTGAGCACCGTGCTCCGAAGACACGCCCAGCAGACGCTCGCCGCAGCAACCCCCCTCCACAGCTGGCTCGACCTGTTCCGCACCGCCCTCGCCTCCATGCACGACGAGACCACACCCACTCTGGCCACGGTCGCCCGACGCCTGGCCATCAGCACACGAACCCTCCAACGCACGCTCGCCGAACACAGCACCACCTGGAGCAACGAGCTCGAGACCATGCGCCAAGACCACATCACGCGCCTGCTCCACAACACCGACCTCAGCCTCGACGCGATAGCCGCCCGAAGCGGCTACGCCGACGCCCGCGCCCTGCGCCGCGCAGTCCAACGCTGGTACGGCACCACACCCGCCGCCCTGCGCCGCACCGGCCGCCCGCCGAGAACCTCCGCCGGCCCCGCCCAGACCGACAACGGATGAGCCCCCGCCCCAGAGGCCACGGCGGGCGGGCAGCAGGCCGGGTCGCGGGGGCTGGACGCGTTGTGCGGTAACGCGCGTTGTGCTTCAAAGGCAGACCTGCGGCCGCCCGCCCGCCCGAAGGGGAAGGGGCGGGCGGGCGGGTGTGGAGGGCCGGCTCGGGGGTCAGGTCGTGCCGGCGAGGGCGATGGAGCCCATCGGGGTGGCCGCGATGCCCTGGATCGTGGGCACGGTGACCGGGTTGGTGAACGTGGCACCGGCGGTGTTGCGGGTGGTCTGCACGACTCGGTTGTCGCTGGTGGTGAAGGCGAAGTCGACGTTGCGGTCGACACCGGCCGCGCCCACCGACGTGACGGTGATGTTGCCGAGGTGGGCCGTCAGCTCCTTTATGGTGCTCCAGCTGCCGGTGCCGAGCCGCGCGGTGTGGTACTGGCGGGTGCCGTTGTCCGTGGCGAGGACGACGTGGACGGTGCTGCTCGAGCCTGCCATGGCCACGGAAGAGACCGGCCCGGTGGCGCCGGTGGCCTGGGCTACGTCGCCCCAGGCGGTCCAGTTGCCGGTGGTGTCGCGCAGGGAGTGGTAGGCCTTGCCGCCGGTGACGGCGATGACCTGGAGCGCCCCCCCGGTGTGGGCCGTGGCGATCGAGGTCACACCGCTGATCGGGCCGCTCACGGCGGCGACGTCGCCGAAGGGGGCCCAGGTGCCGTCCGCGCGGCGCATGGAGTGGAAGACCCTGCCGTTGGAGACCGCGACCAGCTGCATCTCGGTGCCGGTGGCGACGGCGGACACCTGGGTGACGTTTGGAAGAACACCGGCTTCGCCGCCGACGTCACCGAACCGCAGCCATGTGCCGTCCGCCTTGCGGATGGTGTGGTAGATGCGGCCGTTGGTGCCGAGCGCCACCACGTGGGTCTCGGCGTCAATGCCGGCGACGGTGGCCGTGCGGATGCCGCCGACGTCCCCGGCCTTGGACTGGACGTCGGTGAAGCCGGTCCAGGAGTTGTCAGCCAGGTTGATGCCCTGGTAGACGGACGTGCCCGCCTGGACGACGGCCTCGGTCTTCCAGCCGGGCGTCAGCGAGCGGACCTCCGCCGCCCAAACCCGCAGGTTGTCGGCCCGCGCGGAAATGGCGCCGGTCCGGGTTTCGGTGGCCGGTGTGGCCAGGCAACCACCTTGCCAAGAACGGCTGTTGATACCGACGAGCCAGCCGGCCGCGTCGAAGAGCGGACCGCCGGTGTCTCCCTTGCAGAGGACGTCGGTGCCCTTGCCGGTGATGGTGAGGGTGCCGTCGGCGGACGCGTTCGTGATGAAGGTGCCCGTGTGGAGCTTGTCGGGTACCCACTCCGTCTTCGTACGTCCGAACCCCATCGCGGTGAGTTCGGCGCCGACTGCGGGACCGTTCTGGCCGATCCTGGCCCACGGGAGACCGGCGGCGGGGCTGGCCAGCCGGCCCAGGACCAGGTCGCGGTCGGTACGGGGTACGAGGTCGACGACCTCGACGGCCCTGCCGTCGCCCAGGGTGACGACGGACTTCATCGCCGGCTTGCCGGCCGGAACCGAGGAACCGGGGGTGCTTGCGAAGCAGCTGGCGGCCGTGATGATCCAGTTGTCGTCGAGCAGGGCTCCCGTGCAGCCACGGGAGTTGGTCTCGTCGCCGATGACCAGCCTCACTACGGCCTTGTTCGTGAACTGGTCCGGAGCCTCGGGGCCGGCTACCGCGAGGGCGGGGACGGCCGAGATCAGTCCTGCGGTGATCGCCGTGGCGGAGAGCAACGCGGTGATCCGCGCCGGGCGCGAAAGAGGTGCGAGCATGGTCTTCCTTCGGTGAGCGGGTGCATGGGGATGCGATCGAGTGCCGGCCGGACGCGGAGCCGGACGCCATGCCTGGCGGCGGTCCCGGCTAACCCCTGCCAACGGGGTACGAGCACTACTTGGAGGTCCGGATCTCCATGAGCATGAACTCGCGGCCCTGCTCGTCGGCACTCTCGCCGACGGCGGTCCAGGAGTTCTTGTTCACGTCCCACGTCTTGTCCTCCTCACCGACCTTCATGTCGACCTGGGCGGAGTAGTCGTTGCCCTTGACGGCGAAGACGGAGGGGATCTGCAAGGTCAGGTAGCCGGTCGTGCCGGTGACCTTGAAGCAGATCTTGTCCTTGGCGCGGGACCAGACCTCGAGGAGGTCAGTCGCGCTCGCGCAGTCGGCGAGGAGGATGTGGCCGTCACCACGTTTGAGAGTGATGTTCTGCTCGGCGAGGATCTTGTCGGCGTTCGGGTAACCGAAGTCCTCAATGCCGTAGCCAGGGCCTTCCTCGGCGATGCCCTTCATCGCGGTGGAGTCCGTGACATCGCTTCCCGCGGCGGCACCGTTGGCGCCCGTGATCGCCAGCCATGCCAGCACTCCGCCGACCGTGGCCGCGGCCACCGTGCGGACGAGTTTCTTGCGTGCCTTCATCCCTACCCCAGTCTTCGGTTCCGGATACTGCCCCGGAAAATTCCATACGGATGCGAAGGCTCATGCCCAACCAACAAGGGATGCGCCAAAGACCGGCGATCCCTCATGGGAAGCCCCCAACTTCCGACGGGATCTTAACCGCACACCCCGAGTGAAAATCAAGGCCAGAAACGGAGTTGAAAGTCCGCGGACCCATTTCGCACACATCGCCTTCGGGCGTTGGCCCCAGGGCGGCATCTCGCTTCTCCCCGTGGCGCGATCGGTCCCTTTTCTGGCATGCACTGTCCTAGGCCATGGACGTGCGAGGTCATATGGTGGCGTCGTTCTGAGGCGACAACCGTAGGCCCAAGTGCTCCGCGGCAACGCCTGCAAAAGCATCTTTCATTGGGGGCCTCTGCAGTGACCTTCGCCTTATGAGGGAGACCCATGAGGTTCACCCGAGCGGCCTTCGTACCGACCACTGGCGCCGTGGCCCAGGCCCGTCACTGAAGGGACCGGCTGCGCGTCTCGGCACGGAGGTCACCGAGAGCGGTGCGGTGCGGCCTCTTCTCTCGCAACGCTGATTCCGAGGGGTGGATCGACGCCGCGCCGTTTCAGGCGTCTACGGTGACAGCAGTTGCCAGTCGCCAAAACAGCCTTGCAGGTGAACCCACCTTACAGTTGATCACCCACCTCGTGCTGGGATTGTCCACCCGATGACCGGCCAGACCTGCCCCACCGGTTAATGGAGGGCCTGTAGTGCCGTCAAACGGGTGTTGATGACGCATCATCTTGCGACTGGTCATACCCGTCCGCGCGGCTCAGGGTCGGAATGCGTGCCACTCCGACCCGTCATGCGCCCACGTTCCGATGAGTGAATCGCGACTCTTGTCTTGCTGCCCTGACCCAAGCCGAATTGTGCCGTGCGCCAAGGGCTCACAGTAAAGGACCGTTATGGACACAACCTACTGGAGCAGGCGGCGCATTCTCGGCGCCATCGCGGCCACCACCGCCGCCGTCACCGCTTCCAGCCTCGTTCTCAATCCCACGGCGGCATGGGCCGACACCGTTCCTCCCCAGGACGACCCCTTCCTGCTGCCCGACACTGACCGAGCCAAGGTCGTCAAGGCATGGGTGCTGGGCGGTCCGGCCGTCCGTGCTGCCGCCGCTGCCGCGCTGACCGGGTCCGAGGCCGATGTGCAGAACTTTCTCGCCGTCAAACTGGCGTCCGAGACCGCTGCGGACAAGCGCGCCGCGCTCCTGAACAGTCTCGCGGTGGCCGGCAAGGGGACCCGTCGTGAGGCGAGCGCCGCGCTCAACGGTGGAGACTCCGCCATCACCGCGTTCCTCGCGGGCGGTTTCACGTCCGCCCACGTGGAGGACCTACGGGTGGCCACCGCCACGGTCATGGCCACCAGCGGAAAGGCGGTGACCAAGGCGGGTAACGCCGCCCTCACCGACGGGTCCCTCGCCGTGATGGAGAAGTTCCTCACCGAGGGCCAGTTCACCGCCCGCCTGGAGGACTTGCGTGTCGAGACCTCCAAGCTCTTGATGCTGGCGGGCCCCGAGGTGCAGAAGTACGCCAACAGGGCGCTGTCGGGTGCGGAGTACGAGATCGAGTGGTTCCTCGACACCGGCCAGCACATCGCCCGCGCCCGGGACCAGGAGCGGTCCAAGATCGAGGAGCTCCTCGCCGTAGCCCAGCGTGAGGGCAAGACGGCCGAAGCGAAGACGAAGCAGGCAGAAGAGGCCTCCGCCCGGGCCGTGGAAGCCGCGGCCAAGGCCAAGGAAGCCGCGGAGGCCGCGGAGGCCGAGGCCCGTCTGGCCGAGAACGACGTGGTGAAGGCCGCTCAGGCGGCACGCAAGGCGGCCGTAGCCGCGAGAGGAGCGTCCGACGCGGCTCGGATGGCCACCAATGCCGCCCATGCGGCCATCCAGGCTTCGCATCGCGCCGCGAACGCCGCGATGGCCGCGAGCCAGGCGGCAGCCGCTGCGGGCACCGCCGCTTCAATGGCGTACAGGGCGGCCATCGACGCCTCCAAGGACGCCGCGCTCTCCGGCAAGGCCAAGGATGCCGCCGTCTTCGCCCGGAACGTCGCCGCCAAGGCCCGGGCCACGGCGGATCAGGCCGAGCAGGCCGCCAACGTCGCGCAGCAGTGCGCCGACATCGGCGCCAACGCCGCCGGCGCGGCACGCCAGGCCGCCGCAACGGCGGAGGCGGCTCGGAGGTCCGCGGAGCAGTCGTCCGGTGTGGCTCAGTCGGAGGCCGCGGAAGCCACGCGTCAGGCACAGATCGCCACCACAAACGCCGCGATCGCCACCAACGCCGCCGGGACGGCGCAGGCTCTCGCGAGCGCAGCCTCGGCCGCCGCGCGTAACGCCCGGAACGCCGCCTACAGCGCGGCCGCCCACGCGATCAAGGCCGCTGAGGCCTGCGACTGGGCCGTCACCTACGCCGGCCAGGCGGTGGACTACGCGAACAAGTCCACAGAGTTCGCCAACGAGGCGACGAAGGCCGCCGACAAGGCCACGGCAGCGGTCGTCGAGGCGATCGCTGTGGAGAAGAGCGCGCGCGAGGCCGAACTGCAGCGGCTGGACCACGAAACGCATCGGGCGATCGAGGAAATGCGCCTGTTCGCACAGTCCGACCTCCGCTGGAAGGCGGAGACCGAGGCGAAACGCAGCCAGGCGGAGCAGGCGTCCCAGGCGACGAAGGACCTCATCACGCAGGCAGAAACTGCGCTGCGGGCCGGAAACCTCACAGCGGCCGCCGCCGCGGGCCGCAAGGCGGCCCTCGCCGTCATGGACTCCCACGGCGTGTGGTCCCGGGAGGCGGCGCAGTTCGCCCTGGCCGGTACGGACGCGGACGTTCACGCCTGGGTCGACAGCGACCGGCAGATCGCCCAACGGCAGGACGACCGGGAGACCACCGTCCACCTTGCCCGGATCTCTTCCTCGAAGGTCGCCTTCGCCGCGACCGAGGCACTCAAGAGCACAGACCCGGGCGCTGCCACGACGTTCCTCCGCACCGGTGCCATCCAGGCGGCGGGGGCAGACAACCGCGTCATTGTCGCGCGTTTGCTGGCGCAGAAGCCCGGCCGCGCGGTGACCGAGGCCGCCAACGCCGCGATGGACACGGGAACACCCGAGGCGCTGCACAAGTTCCTAGCCGTCACGTTCGAGAAGGCGCAGCAGGAGGACGACGCGGTAGCCATTGCGACCCTCCTTCAGACCGCGGGCCCCTACACCAAGGCCCATGCCCAGGCAGCTCTCGAGGGCCCCGCTTGGATGCGCCGGAAATTCATGGCCTCCGTCCAGTACGAGACCGCTCAGCTGGACCACGACTTCGCCACTCATGTCGCGGCGATGCAGGGTGCCATCGCCGCCGCCGCGAGGATCGCCGACAAGGCTCAGGAGGATGCCGCCCGCGCCCAGGAAGCCGCGGCCACGGCGCGCAACGCCGCCGCGGAAGCGGTGGAGTGGGCAGGGAAGGCGCAGCAGGCGGCCACTCGGGCCGTCGCCTCCGCCGAGCAGGCGAACGCCTTCGCGAACCAGGCCGAGGCGTCCGCTCGCAACGCTCAGGCCTCGGCCGACCAGGCGAAGCAGGCAGCAGTCGCCGCCCGCGTCGCCGCCCGCTCGGCGAACTTCTCCGCCAACCAGGCCATCAAGTCCGCTCGGACCGCGATCTCCTTCGCCGCCAGCGCGAAAGCGTCGGCGACTGAGGCCCGTGCCTCCGCGATCCTGGCCGGCAGGAACTCGGCGGAGGCGGCCGGCGCGGCCGGTGAAGCTCGCCTGGAAGCGGTGCTCAAGCGAGAAGCGCAAGACAGGGTAGAAGCCGAGCTCGCCGCAGAGACCATGGCGATGGCGGAGGCGGCCAAGACGAACCCGGCCGACGCCCCCGAACACGACGAGGTCGTGTGGGGTGTATCCACGTCGGAGTGGAAGGACGCTGCCCACAACGCCCATGAAATGGCCTTCTTCGCCGGCGTCGGCAGTATCGCGGCCGGTGCCGGCGGTGTGGCTATCGGCTTCACCGGATACGGCCTTCCCGTCACCCTGGCTCTGGAGCAGGTGGCGCTCGTCCTGAGCGCGACCGCCGTCGTCTTCGACTTCGCGGCCGCGTTCTACACCGGGATGGGCTACGGATTCGGCACCGAAAAGTTCCGGAGATCCCTCGGCATCGCAGGGCTCAGCCTCATCACCTTCGGTAAGGGCAGAGTGATCGCCAACCTGGCGAGGGAGGTCCCCCACGCGGCCAGGGAGCTCACAAGCGCCGCATATGACGGCTTCAGCGCGATCGTCAACCGGCTGACCTCTCACTGAGCGGAAGACCCTTCGAGGGGGCGGCGGGCATGCCGAAGTCCCCTCGAAGGGCCGGCACCGGAGCGTTCTCGTCCTCGTCTCGTGTGCTCGCTGGCGCGGACCGGCGCCGGCCGTCCCGCGCAGACAACCCACGGACCGGCGCCAGTCCCGCGCCGGTCTCTGCTGCCGCGTCGGGTCGGTGGCCGCAGCCGCGAGCCCAACGCCAGGCTGCGCAGACGGAGCGACGGTGAAGCGCGGCGACCTGAGCAACCCGTACGGCGTGGCGGCAGAAACAGCCGGGCCTAGGACTTGTCCGGGCGATTATGTGACTACTCCGCGCCCGACCCCCGAGGCGGCCGACGGCACAGGCGGTCACCGCGGCCGGCACCTCGGTCAACGCACCCATGGCCTCCGCCGGGCGTTCCCAAGTGTGGGTACTGGAGGAAGGGGCGGCCGGGCGGTATGCCTGCACCGCGTCGCCCGCTACCGCCTGCGGCGGGGAACGCAGACATGGCGGCGCTGTGCCGCGCCGTCCGGACTCAGCGCTTGATGATGACGTAGATCTTTTCCGGCTCGCGTAGCGCCATCAGGCCCCCCGAGACCAAGCAGGCGATGAAGGAAACCAGCATCCCCTGCGGCGTCCACGTGACGATCGAGATGATCAGTCCGAGGAAGCTGAGCCCCAGCATGTACGGGGACAGCCACACGAGCAAGCCTAGGATGACGAATCCGATGACGATGTCGAACCAAAGCATGCCGGTCATCTCTGAGTCCCCCACAATTTCTCACGTACTTCACCTCATCGTATTACCCGGTGTGACGGGACCATCCAGTCCCCCGAACTCAGCCAACGGCCAGACCCTGGTCGCCCTGGCCGTCGGGCCGTACTGCCGCTTCCGCACCGGGACCGCACCGCCCGAGCCGATCTACACGTTCACGCCGGCGGCCTGCGCCAGCATCGGTTCCACCGGTGGCGGGAGATGCCGTTTCGCATCCCGGCCGGCCTCAGTCCCTGCGGCTGGCTACCGTTCCCGCACAATGACCGCCAAACCTTGATGTGATCGGCCGGACAGATCCCAGCAGGTCCTGCCGAAGCTGACGTTCCACCAACAGTCCGTCCCAGTCGACAACCGGCGCCGACACCTCCGCCTGACCTGCGACGATCATCCGGAATCCAGACAAACGGGCGGTGATCAGGCCCGGATCACCCGGTCAGCGGCCTCGTCCGAGATCAGCCGCACCCCGCTGTGCGGTCCTTGCTGGGCAGCAGGGATGATGCCTCCGTGGCGACCGCCCTCGAGCTCTTCGCGGACTACTTCCAGGTCCACGTCCTGGACGAGGGATCCGAAGGTGATTTCAGCGGCGTGTGGACCGAACAGACCGTCGTGGACGGACTCGGCGTCATGGAAGATGCCCTGGCCATCGGCACCGCCGTCAACGACACCGTGGCGGTCAGCGTCCATGTCCTCGCAGATCAGCCGCACTACGACAGCGACGACTTCGACCACATCGTCGAGGCGAGCCTCCATGTGCCCTCGGGACGGCTGATCGTGATGGGCTGCACCGACTACCTCGACGACGCGGCACGGTTCGAAGTGCCCGCAGGCCGGACCCGAGCCCGAGCCTCTCGGCGGAACCTCGCCGCTGCCGTCCGCCGGCTCGAGTCGGACGAGGAGCCCGAGGCGACCGAGGAGGTCCGGCTGCAGACCTGGCCCGCTCCGTTCTCCGTACCGCACATCGTCAAGCGATGGACCCAAGCGCAGTAGCCTCCGACTCGGTACGGCTCTTCGTGCTCACCGCGTCTGGTTGGCCTCGGTCGCCTCGATGCCTTCGGTGCGCAGGTGGCGGGTCAGGGCGGCGCCGTATGAGCCGGTGCACTCGACGCCGGCCCGCCGCAGCACGCCGAAGGATCGGGCCCCGTGGCGGAGTCGGCGATAGCCGGCGGCGGTCGCGGGGAAGCTGCGACCGTCCAGGGCGGAGCCGAGCACCGTAAGTTGGCAGTGGCTGTAGTCAGGTTGTGGTGCAGGTCCTGCCGCCGAGGGTGAAGGTGGTCGGGGCGGTGTTCGTGGCGCCCCTGTTGGCGATGAAACCGAGAGTGACGGAACCGCCGGCGGTGATGGTGTCGGTGTAGGAGGCGGGGGTCACGCTCACGGAGCTGCCTGTCTGGGTGGGGGTACCGCCCCACATGTTGTTGATGGTCTGGCCGTTGGTGAAGGTGAAGCCGAGCTTCCAGTTGCTGACGGCGACGGCACCGGTGTTGCGGATGGTGATCTCGCTCTGGAATCCACTCCCCCAGTCCCCCACCAAGCGGTAGCCGACGGAGCAGGTGCCCGCAGGGGTGACGGCGGTGGTAACGGTAACGGTGGCCGAGCGGGTGGAGCGGTTGCCGGCCGCGTCCTTGGCGTAAACGGCGAAGGTGTAGGCCGTGTTGCCGGACAGCCCTGTGACCGTGGCCCGATTGGACACCGAGCCGGCCACCTGTGTCTCGGTGCCGCCGGTGACAAGGACGACGTCGTAGCCGGTGACACCCACGTTGTCCGTGGAGGCCGCCCAGCTCAAGGTCGCGGAGGCGGCCGTCACCTCGGAGGCGGTGGGGGTCCCCGGAGCGGTGGGCGCAGCGGTGTCACCGCCGGGATCACCGGGCGTCTGGCTGAGCAGGTGCGCCTTGAACCCCTCACCGTAGGTGCGGGTCGGTGTGCCGTTCCAGTCCTCGATGAGCACATTGCCACCGCTGCAACCCCAAGGGTTCCAGGTCCAGGCCGTGTACCCGACCGTGTTGGCGTCCGCCCAGGCCATCACCTGGTCGATGTAGTCATGGGCGCAGGCGTTCTGACCGATCTCGCCGGCCTGCACCGGTACCTGGGCGGCGACCGCTCCGATGTTGCTGTCCCAGCAGGAGGCGGTCACGCAGCCGTTGAAGTTGTAGGAGTGCCATGAGGCCATCAGATTGCCGGTGGGGTCGGCCGGCTTGAATTCCAGCCACCGACTCAGGTTGTTCGTCCACTCCAGACCGCCCGACATGATCACGTTGGTGGCACCGGTGGCGCGTACCGCGTCGACGAGGGTCTGCATGCCGGCGACCGGGTAGGTGATCCCGGCGCAGGTGCCGCCGTCACGCAGACAGGTCCATGCGGCCGTGGCGTCGGACCAGTTGTTGGCCGCGTCCGGGTACGGCTCGTTGAACAGGTCGAAGATGACCGCTCCGTTCCCCTTGAACATCGTGGCCACCTCGGACCAGAACGTGGGGGTGTAGCGCGCGTCCGGCATCGGCTTCTGACAGGTGGCCGCGACGTCCGGGCACCCTCCGCCGGGACCGGTGTACTCGCCCCAGGTCCAGTGCAGGTCAAGGATCACGTTGATGCCGTTGGCCACGAGGAGGTCCGCGTAGGTCTTGACCGCCTGCTGGTACGCCGCCGCGCTGGGCGCTGTCGGAGGTAGGTTCCCGGTGCCCAGCCAGCACTCCTCGTTCAGCGGGAGCCGGACTGAGTTGATCTTCCATGCCTTCATCGCGTCGACGGCCGCCTGGTCCGTCGGCCCGTCGAATATCTCCTTGCCCTGAACACATCCGAACTCCCCGCCGGACCGGTTGACGCCCAGTGGGCGGAACGTGGCATTGGACCCGGTGACCAGGCGGTTGCCCGACACGTGCAGTGCCGGTGCCGCGGCGACCGCCGATGCCCTGCCGTCTGCGGCGGACTGACCGGCGGGCGGCGAGGCGACCGCGGAGGCCGGGCCGCCGAATCCGGCCGCCGAACCCGCCAGAAGCACTCCGACAACGCCAAAAGCCCGAAGGGCTCCTCGCATGCTCATCACACTCTCCCTCAACGCACCTATATGACCGATCACGCCATATGGGCGCCGCCCGGCGAGAGACCAGCCTCGAAAGCGAGTTCCACGGTGGCAATGCGCCTTTACCTGGCTGGATGACCTCCGGTCCTGCACATGACACTGTTCCGACGGGTGTGGGAGCGCTCCCATAACCAGTGAGCGTAGACGCGCCGGGCTACCGGACGGAAGCTCTCTGCAGGACTTGTTTCTGACGTTCATGAGGGCCTCACCGCCTCAGCGCACCTGCGGGTGCCCAGGCTGATCGGCCGCCCCAGGGTCACACCGGACAGTGGCGCGGCCCGGCCGCTCGCTTCGACAAGGACGCCACCACCTGCCTCGCCGGACGCCACCTCACCACCGTCTTCATCTGGTCGGCGCGATGGTCCGAAGGAGAGGGTCTGGACACCGGTCGTGCGCTGCCGGTCCACAGGGAGCCGTAAACTGGGACGAATGCACCACTCCCCCGATGTGCCCGCCGGGCCCGAACGGCCGGGCGCCGCCGCCCGAGACCCCTGCGTACGGGTGCGCGGCGCCCGGGAGCACAACCTGCGCGGGGTCGACGTGGACATCCCGCGCGACACCCTGACCGTCTTCACCGGCGTGTCCGGCTCCGGGAAGAGTTCCCTGGCCTTCGGCACCCTCTACGCCGAGGCCCAGCGGCGCTACTTCGAGTCGGTCGCCCCGTACGCCCGGCGGCTGATCCACCAGATCGGCGCCCCGAAGGTCGACTCGGTGACCGGGCTGCCGCCCGCCGTCTCCCTGGAGCAGCGCCGGTCCGCTCCGGGCTCGCGGTCCTCGGTGGGGACGGTGACCCTGCTCTCCAACTCCCTGCGGATGCTGTACTCGCGGGCCGGAACCTACCCGCCGGGCGCCGAGCGGCTCGACTCCGACGCCTTTTCCCCCAACACGGCGGCCGGCGCCTGCCCCTCCTGCCACGGGCTGGGCCGGATCCACCGCACCAGCGAGGAACTCCTCGTACCGGACCCCGGACTGTCGATCCGCCAGGGAGCCGTCGCCGCCTGGCCGGGAGCCTGGCAGGGCAAGAACCTGCGCGACATCCTCGAGGTGCTCGGCCACGACGTGGACCGGCCCTGGCGGGAGCTGCCCGCGAAGGACCGCGAGTGGATCCTGTTCACCGAGGAGCAGCCGGTGGTCACCGTGCACCCGGTGCGCGACGCGGCCCGGATCCAACGGCCTTACCAGGGCACGTACACGAGCGCCCACCGCTATGTGATGCGGACGTTCGCCGACACCAAGAGCGCCACCCTGCGGGCGCGCGCGGAGAAGTTCCTCACCGATGCCCCGTGTCCGGCGTGCGCGGGGCGCAGGCTGCGGCCGGAGGCGCTGGCGGTGACGTTCGCGGGCCGGACGATCGCGGAGACGGCGGCGCTGGCGCTGAGCGACCTGGACCGCCTGCTGGCCACGGCTCCGCTGGAGGGGGAGGCGGCGCGGGTGCTGGCCGGGGACCTTCGGGCACGGATCGCGCCCGTGGCGGAGCTGGGGCTCGGCTATCTGAGCCTGGACCGGACCGCGCCCAGCCTGTCGGCGGGCGAGCTCCAGCGGCTGCGGCTGGCGACCCAGCTGCGGTCGGGCCTGTTCGGGGTGGTGTACGTACTGGACGAGCCCTCGGCGGGGCTGCACCCGGCGGACACCGAGGCGCTGCTCGGCGTTCTGGAGCGGCTGAAGCGGGCCGGGAACACCGTCTTCGTCGTGGAGCACCAGCTGGACGTGGTGCGCCGCGCGGACTGGGTGGTGGACGTGGGGCCGCTCGCCGGGGAGCACGGTGGACGCGTGCTGTACAGCGGGCCGCCCGGGGAGCTGGCCGCCGTCGCGGAGTCGGCGACGGCACGGCACCTGTTCGCTCCGGCCGCGCCCCGGGGCCGGGAGCGGCCCCCGCGCGCGGCCTCCGGTGCCGTCCGGCTGACGGGCGTCGACCGGCACAACCTGCGCGGTGTGGACGTGGAGTTCCCGCTGGGGGTGTTCACGGCGGTGACGGGGGTGTCCGGTTCGGGGAAGTCCACGCTGGTGGGACAGGTGCTGGCGGGCGAGGTCGCCGGGCGGCTCGGGGAGGCGGACTTCCCGGTGCGGCGGCTGGTGGAGGTGGACCAGAAGCCGATCGGGCGGACGCCCCGCTCCAACCTGGCCACGTACACCGGCCTGTTCGACGTCGTGCGCAGGCTCTTCACGGCCGCTCCGGAGTCCAGGGAGCGCGGCTGGAAGGCCGGCCGGTTCTCCTTCAACGTGCCGGGCGGGCGCTGCGAGACCTGCCAGGGCGAGGGCTTCGTCTCGGTGGAGCTGCTCTTCCTGCCCCGTACGTACGCCCCGTGCCCGGGCTGCGCGGGCGCCCGGTACAACCCCGAGACGCTGGAGGTGCGTTACGCGGGGCTGAACATCGCGGAGGTGCTGGGTCTGACCGTGGAGGCGGCGGCGGGCTTCTTCGCGGAGGTCCCGGCCGCGGCGCGCAGCCTGCGGGCGCTGGAGGACATCGGCTTGGGCTACTTGCGGCTGGGGCAGCCCGCGACGGAACTGTCGGGCGGGGAGGCGCAGCGCATCAAGCTGGCGACGGAGCTCCAGCGGCTGCGCCGCGACCACACCCTGTACCTGCTGGACGAGCCGACGACGGGGCTGCATCCGGCCGATGTGCGGGTTCTGCTGCGGCAGTTGCACGGGCTGGTGGACGCGGGGCACTCGGTGGTGGTCGTGGAGCACGACATGGAGGTGGTGGCGGAGGCGGACTGGGTCATCGACCTGGGGCCGGGCGGCGGCGCGGAGGGCGGCCGGATCACGGCCGCCGGTCCGCCCCCGGCGGTGGCCGCCTCGCCGGACGCCCGCACGGCCCCCTACCTGGCGCGGGCGCTGGGTCTGTAGGGGGCTCCGGGGCGGATCAGGCGTCTCCGGGCAGGAGGTCCTGCGGCAGTTCGCGGAAGGCCCATGCGCCGCGGGTGCGGGTCAGGGTCCAGACGAGGTCGTAGCGGTCGGGCCAGACGGCGGGCACGCCGAGGACCCGGTGGGCGCCGAGGGCGCGGATCAGGCGGGGGATCCCGGCGGGCTCCCAGCACACGAGGACGGGCGTCCGGGCCTCCAACGCGGCCCGGGCCAGGTCCGTTTCGGCTCCGAGGGCGTACCGCGCGTTTACGGGGACCCGCAGGGCGGCGGCCAGGGGCGCCAGGGTCTGCCTGCACCGGGCGGGGGCGGATTCCGGCCCGCCGGTCGCGAACAGCGCGGCGGGCCGGGGCAGCCGGGCACTGTGGGCGGGGCCGAAGAGCCGGGGCAGCTCGTCGGCGCGGCGGCGGCCCCGTCCGGCGAGGAAGCCGGGGTCCTCGTTGCCCTCGTCGTCCTCGCCGGTGGCTCCGGCGTAGGGCTTCTCCGCGTGCCGGATCACCATCACGAGGGCGTCCTTGCCGGGGGCCTGCCCGCCGGGGGCGGGGCGGGGCGCCCTGTGGCGGGTGGCGGTGTCGTGGGCCGTGCAGCCGGCCGGCGCCAGGCAGGCGAGGGCGGCGGCCAGCGCGGTGCGGCGGCGCGGTCCGGACCCGGCGGGGGCGTGGGGCATGGGGTCCACTGAACCCCACGCGCCGGACCGGGCCGGGGCGCGGCGCGGCGTACCGGCTGTACGAGCGCCCGGTCGGCGGATCGGGTCAGCCGATCGGCCCAGGCCGGGGGCGGGGGCAGGGGCTCGGGCCAGGGTTCGGGGTCCGGGGCCGGGCTCCTGCGGGGGCTGGGCGGCACACGGGCGCGGCCGCCGCCCCTCCGCAGGGAGCGTCAGGTCTTGCGCAGGGCCCGCAGCCACTCCTTGTTCATCGCGGCGATCGACGGCAGCGGAATGCCCTTGGGGCATGCCGTCGCGCATTCTCCCGTCAGGGTGCAGCCGCCGAATCCCTCGCCGTCCATCTGCGCCACCATGTCCAGCACCCGCGTCTCGCGCTCGGGCGAGCCCTGCGGGAGCACGTTCAGGTGGTTGATCTTGGCTGAGGTGAACAGCATCGCGGAGCCGTTGGGGCAGGCCGCCACGCACGCGCCGCAGCCGATGCACTCGGCGTGCTCGAAGGCGTGGTCGGCGGCCGGCTTGGGCACGGCCGTGGCGTGCGCCTCGGGGGCGGAGCCGGTCGGCGCGGTGATGTAGCCGCCGGCCTGGATGATGCGGTCGAAGGCGCTGCGGTCCACCACGAGGTCCTTGACCACGGGGAAGGCCGAGGCGCGCCACGGTTCGACGTCGATGGTGTCGCCGTCGTCGAAGGACCGCATGTGGAGCTGGCAGGTGGTGGTCCGTTCGGGGCCGTGGGCGTCACCGTTGATGACGAGGCTGCACGCGCCGCAGATGCCCTCCCGGCAGTCGTGGTCGAAGGCGACCGGGTCCTCGCCGCGCAGGATGAGGTCCTCGTTGAGCGTGTCGAGCATCTCCAGGAAGGACATGTCCTTCGAAATGCCGTCGACCTCGTAGGAGGCCATGGCGCCGGGGGCGTCGGCGTTCTGCTGGCGCCAGACGCGCAGGGTGAGCTTCATGCGTAGCTCCGCTGGGTGGGGTGGACGTACTCGAAGACGAGGTCTTCCTTGTGCAGGACGGGCGCGGCCCCGGTGCCGGCGTACTCCCAGGCGGCGACGTAGCCGAACTCCTCGTCGCGGCGGGCGGCTTCGCCGTCCGGGGTCTGGGATTCCTCGCGGAAGTGGCCGCCGCAGGACTCGGCGCGGTGGAGGGCGTCGAGGCACATCAGTTCGGCGAGTTCGAGGTAGTCGACGATGCGGTTGGCCTTCTCCAGCGACTGGTTGAACTCCTCGCCGCTGCCGGGGACCTTGATACGCCGCCAGAACTCCTCGCGGATCTCCGGGATGCGGGCGAGGGCCTTGCGCAGGCCTTCCTCGGTGCGGGCCATCCCGCAGTACTCCCACATGAGTTCGCCGATCTCCCGGTGGAAGGAGTCGGGGGTGCGGTCGCCGTCGACGGCCAGCAGCCGTTCGAGCCGCTCGCGGGTCTCGCGTACGGCTTCCCGCGCCTCGGGGTGGGTGTCGTCGACCGCGCCGGTGCCCTCCCCTGCCGGGCGGCGGGCGAGGTAGTCGCTGATGGTGGAGGGGAGGACGAAGTAGCCGTCGCCGAGGCCCTGCATCAGCGCGGAGGCCCCGAGGCGGTTGGCCCCGTGGTCGGAGAAGTTGGCCTCGCCGATGGCGAACAGGCCGGGGACGGTGGTCTGGAGGTCGTAGTCGACCCACAGTCCGCCCATCGTGTAGTGGACGGCCGGGTAGATCCGCATCGGGACCTCGTACGGGTCCTCCGCGGTGATCCGCTCGTACATCTCGAAGAGGTTGCCGTACTTCTCGGCGACCTTGTCCCGGCCCATGCGGCGGATGGCGTCGGCGAAGTCGAGGTAGACGCCCTGGCCCCCGGGGCCGACGCCGCGGCCCTCGTCGCAGACGTTCTTCGCGGCGCGGGAGGCGATGTCGCGCGGGACCAGGTTGCCGAAGGAGGGGTAGATCCGCTCCAGGTAGTAGTCGCGTTCGGCCTCGGGGATCTGGGCGGCGGGGCGGGTGTCGCCCTTGGCCTTGGGGACCCAGATGCGGCCGTCGTTGCGCAGGGACTCGCTCATCAGGGTGAGCTTGGACTGGTGGTCGCCGGTGCGCGGGATGCAGGTGGGGTGGATCTGGGTGAAGCAGGGGTTCGCGAAGTAGGCGCCGCGCCGGTGCGCCCGCCAGACGGCGGTCGCGTTGGAGTTCATGGCGTTGGTGGAGAGGTAGAAGACGTTGCCGTAGCCTCCGCTGGCCAGGACCACCGCGTCCGCGTAGTACGTGTCGATCCTGCCGGTGATCAGGTCGCGGGCGACGATGCCGCGCGCCACCCCGTCGACGGTGATCAGGTCGAGCATCTCGGTACGGGCGTGCATCTCCACGTTGCCGGCGGCGATCTGCCGGGACAGCGCCTGGTAGGCGCCGAGCAGCAGCTGCTGGCCGGTCTGGCCACGGGCGTAGAAGGTGCGGGAGACCTGGACGCCGCCGAAGGAGCGGGTGTCGAGGAGGCCGCCGTACTCGCGGGCGAAGGGGACGCCCTGGGCCACGCACTGGTCGATGATCTCGACGGAGATCTGGGCGAGGCGGTGGACGTTGGACTCGCGGGCGCGGAAGTCGCCGCCCTTGACGGTGTCGTAGAAGAGCCGGTGTACGGAGTCCCCGTCGTTGCGGTAGTTCTTGGCGGCGTTGATGCCGCCCTGTGCGGCGATGGAGTGGGCGCGGCGCGGGGAATCGCTGAAGCAGAACTGGACCACGTGGTAGCCCTGCTCGGCGAGGGTCGCGCCGGCGGCACCGCCCGCCAGGCCGGTGCCGACGACGATCACGGTGTGCTTGCGGCGGTTGGCCGGGTTGACCAGCTTCGCCTCGAAGCGGCGGCGGTCCCAGCGTTCGGCGATCGGGCCCTGGGGGGCCTTGGTGTCGCGGACGGGGGCGCCGGTGGTGTAGGCGGCGTACTCGGTGCTCATGGTCAGCTCACCACTCCGGTCATGACGGCGAGGGGCACGGACACGAAGCCCGCGAAGAGGACGAGGGCCAGGACGTTGGCCAGGGACTTCAGCGCCCGGTCGCGCCGGGCGTTGCCCGCGCCGAGGGTCTGGGCGGCGCTCCAGAAGCCGTGGCGCACGTGCAAGCCGAGTGCGGTCATCGCCACGATGTAGATGGTGTTGCCGTACCAGGTGGAGAAGGTCGAGAGGACGTTCTCGTAGGGGTGGCCGGCCCAGGCGCGCTCGTTGACGGTGAGCGTGGTGAAGTCGAGGAGGTGCCAGACGATGAAGAGGCCGAGGATGACGCCGCCCCAGCGCATGGTGCGGGTCGCGTAGCCGGCCCGGCGGCGCTTGCGGGCGTACTTGACGGGGCGCGCCCTGATGTCGCGGCGGCTGAGCTGGTAGGCACAGACGGCGTGCGCGACGACGGCCGCGACCAGGATCACGCGGACGATCCACAGGGCCCACTCGTGGTGCAGGAAGGGGGAGCCGAGCGTGCGCAGCCAGTGGGCGTAGCCGTTGAACTCGTCCGCCCCGAAGAAGATCTTGAGGTTGCCGAGCATGTGCGCGACGAGGTAGCCGAGCATGACCAGGCCTGATGCGGCCATCACGGACTTCTTGCCGACGGTGGAGTCCCAGAGCGTGCGCGTGGTGGACGGCCGTCGTGCCGTCCGCGTTGCCAGAGCCATGGAATGACCGTAAGGACGAAGGCACCGAGAGGTCCAAGACATGGTGGAGCTGATCGCGATAGGTGCAGCCTATGGTGGGCGGTAGCCTGGGGGCATGCAGTTCCAGCAGCTGGTCTATTTCGTGGCCGTCGCCGAGACCCGGCACTTCACGCGCGCCGCCGAGCGCGAGCACGTGGCCCAGCCGTCGCTGTCCCAGCAGATCAAGGCGCTGGAGCGCGAGCTCGGTGCCGAGCTGTTCAGCCGGGCGCGCGGCAACATCGCGCTGACCGACGCCGGCGAGGCGCTGCTGCCGCTGGCACGGCGCATCCTGGCGGACGCGGACACGGCACGGCTGGAGGTGCAGGAGCTGGCGCAGCTGCGGCGGGGCCGGGTGCGGCTGGGGGCGACGCCGAGCGTGTGCACGGGCCTGCTGCCGGCCGTGCTGCGCGCCTTCCACACGGCCCACCCGGGCATCGAGCTGCTGATCGAGGAGAGCGGCTCGCTGGACCTGGTACGCGAACTCGCCCGCGGGGTGCTGGACCTGGCCCTGATCGCGCTGCCGCTGCCGCCGTCGGCGCCCGCCCTGACCACGGTGGAACTGCTCACCGAGGACCTGGTGGTGGTGTCGTCCGCGGACCTCCCGCCCCCGGCGGGCGGCGGGGAGCTGACCATCGCCGACCTGCGCGAGGAGCCGATGGTGATGTTCCGCCACGGCTACGACCTGCGGGACCTGACGGTGGGGGCGTGCCGGGCGGCGGGCTTCGAGCCGGTGTTCACCGTGGAGGGCGGGGAGATGGACGCGGTGCTGGGCTTCGTACGCGCCGGGCTGGGCATCGCGGTGGTCCCGGCCATGGTCGTGGACCACGCCGGCCCGGGCCTGCGCGCCACCCCCCTGGCCGGCTCCCCGCTGCGCCGCACCATCGCCCTGGCCCACCGTACGGACGTCGCGCCCCCGCGGGCGGCCCGGGAACTGAAGCGGATCCTGGTCGGCTGAGACGGCCCCCGGCGGGCGGCGGCGGCTCGCGCGGGGCGCGCGGCAGGTGGCGCGCGGGGCGGCGGGCGCAGGCGGCTCACACGGAGCGGCGGGCGCAGGGGCCGCCGCGCGCAACCCCGCCGGCGCGGCCGCTCATTGGTTTGCCGACGGTTAATGGTTTGCCGCCTGCCAGTCCGGCCGGATAGGAAGCTCCTATGCTCATAGGCGGCAAGGTCGGGCTCAGGGCCCGGCACGACGATGACATCCCGGTCCTGCGGGCCGAGCTCTACGACGACGTGGTCAACTCCTCCCGGGCCGAAAGCGGGCCGTGGCGACCGATCACGCCCGGCTCGAAGGATCCGCGGCTCGTGGTGGACGACACGAGGGAGGGAAGCGTCCAGTTCTCCGTGGTGGAGCTGGACGGCGACACCCTGGTCGGCACCGCGACGCTGTGGGGCATCGACAACCACAGCCGGTCCGCGCACATCGGGCTGGGACTGCTTCCGTCCTGCCGGGGCAAGGGCTACGGCACCGACGTGGTCGCGGTGCTGTGCCACTACGGCTTCGTCGTGCGCGGCCTGCACCGGCTGCAGATCGAGACGCTGTCGGACAACGCCGCGATGCTGCGCTCCGCCGAGCGCAACGGTTTCGTACGGGAGGGCGTGCTGCGCTCCTCGGCCTGGGTGCTGGGAGAGTTCCTGGACGAGGTGGTGCTCGGGCTCCTCGTCCACGACTGGAAGCAGCACGCGCGGCGATAGGACGGCGTCCGGCGGACCACGGCCGGGCCGGCCCTGCTCCGCCGGAGCTTCCTCGGGTCATGCGGGTGGCGGGGACGACGCGGTCGCGGCGCGCCGTCGCAGCCGCTGTTTGTCGGGCTTGCCCCGGTCGGTCAGCGGGATCTCCCGTTCCCAGAACACGGTGGTCGGCCGGTGCGCCGGGGCCAGCTCCCGCTCCACCAGATCACAGGCCTCGGCCGCGGACGTCCCGCTCGGCTCACGGCCGGGGACCGGGACCAGGAAGGCGCACAGCTCCTCGCCGGTGACCGGGCTGGGACGCCCGACCACCACCGCCTGCGCCACGGCGGGATGCCGTGCGAGGGACGCTTCGACGGGCAGGCAGTAGATGTTGGCTCCGTTGACGATGACCATGTCCTTGACCCGGTCGTCGAGGTAGAGGTAGCCGCCCTCGCCGACGTGCCCGACGTCCCCGGTGCGCAGCCACCCCTCACGCAGGACTTCGGCCGTCAGGTCAGGCTGGTTCCAGTAGCCGGCCATCACCGTCCCCGAGCGGACCCACACCTCTCCCCTGTGTCCGGGGGGCAGTACGTCGCCCCCCTCGTCCCGCACCTGGAGCTCCACCCCGGACGCGGGCCGGCCCGCCGACGCCAGCAGCTCGGGGCGGCCGGCCACCGCCGCGTCGTGGTCGGCGGGGGTGAGCCGGCTGATCACCCCCGCCTCGTTCATCCCGTAGCCCTGCCGCCACTTCACGCCCCATCGGGTCACGGCCTCACCCAGACGTGCGGGGAGGACGGGCGAGGCGCCGTACGAGACCGCCTCGAGTCCCGGAATCCCCTGGGCGGTCGCCGGGTCGTCCAGCAGCCGGTAGAGCATCGGCGGCGTCAGGTACGTGGACACCCGCCCCAGGCGCCGGCAGGCGGCCGCGAACTCCCGCGGCTCGAAGGGATCGAGGATCTCCGCCCTGCCGCCGGCCCGCAGCTGCTCCAGGCACCGCCCGCCGGAGCGCTGGGCCAGGGTGGTGACCGAGAGGTACACCGACTCGGTCCACCGGGCCCCGCGGCCGCTGTCCCGCGCGGCCAGCGCGCCGAAGGTCGAGGCCACACCCTTGGGGCGGCCCGTGGTCCCGCCGGTGTACATCACGCGGGCGAGGTCCTCCTCCCTCGCACGTACCGGCACTTCGGCGGCCTCCCGTTCGGCCGCCGCCGCGAGCAGCCGGTCCAGGCGGAGCCGCGGGGCACCGCTCTCCGGCACCGGGACGTCGTGCACCACCAGGGCCGGCCGGCAGTCCCGCAGGATGAAGTCCACCCCGTGCACGGCCGGACCGCCCACGACCTGGGTGAGCCGCGCGCCCAGCACGTGCGCCGCGATCCGCACGAGGAGTGCCTCCGGCCGGTTGCCGCCCGTCACGCAGGCCAGCCCTGTGCCCCGCCGGACACCGGCCTCGTCCAGCGCCCCGGCCAGCCGGTACACCGTGTCCAGCACTTCGGAGAACCGCAGGAAGTCCGCCCCGGCCCCGATCGCGGGCCGCTCCCCGTACCGCTCCAACGCCCCGATCAGCTCGGTGACATACCTGGCGCCCATGCGCGCTCCCGCCTCCGCGATTCGAGTCACCGGCGATCCCGTGCGCCGGTGTCAGGAGGGTATGAACGGCCCGAGGGTCCGGTCGAGTCCGTCGGCCAGCATGGTGAAGGCACGGTCGGCTTCGGCGACGGCGGCCGGGTATGCCTCGTCGGCGCTCTGCCCCGCCGAGAGCCGGTGCCAGTTCTCCCGGCCCAGCTCCTGTCGGACGGTCACCAGGTGCCGGGCCGCCAGCCGGGCGGTGAACGGGGGAATCTCTTCCGCCTCCAGGACCGCCGCGAGCAGTTCCACCTCGCGCGCCGTGTAGTGGGCGAGCCGGGTCTCCAGGCTGGCGGTCGAGTACAGCAGCCCCTGGAACGCGAGGACGTTCGGGTGGTCGCAGAGCCCGGTGATCGGGTCCCGCTCGGCGAGGGCGGCCAGGAAGTGCTCGTGGACCGCCCGGACCGGGGTCAGGCCCGCCGGACGGTCGCGCACGATGCGCGCCGCCTCGTCCTGATGGTCGGCGAACCGGTCCAGCACCAGGTCCTCCTTGCTCGGAAAGTACCGGAACAGGGTGGGCTTGGAGACCTCGGCCGCGGCGGCGACGTCGGCCACCGACACGGCGTCGAAGCCGCGCTCCAGGAAGAGCTCGAGCGCGGTGGCCGCCAGCTGGTTCTTCGTCCGCAGTTTCTTCGTCTCGCGCAGCCCCGTGGGCGCAGCCGTCATGTTCTCCATGCCTCCAGCGTGGCACGAAAGAACAACCAAGTCAATTTCGTTACCGGGTTGCATTTTTGTCCGGGTCGCGCTTTCCTTGAGTCATCGACCCACCGAGGGCACCGAAGGACGAGAGGACATTCCGATGACCGACGTACTGATCGCGGGCTCCGGCCCCACCGGACTCACCCTTGCCTGCGACCTGGCCCGCCGGGGCATCCCGGTCCGTGTGCTCGACCAGCGACCCGGCCCGCACCGCGAATCCCGCGGCAAGGGCCTCAACCCGGAAAGCCTCCAGGTCCTCGCCGGACTCGGTCTGGGCGAGCGGCTGTCCGCGGCGGGCATCCGGGGGCTGGTGCTGCGCAAGTACTTCGACGGCTCGTACGTCAACGACAGCCCCTCCGGGGGCGGCCTCTTCATCGGCCAGTGGCAGATCGAGGGGATCCTGCGCGAGCACCTCTCCGCCCTCGGCGTCCGCGTCGAGTACGACGCCCGGGTCACCGGGATCGACCAGGACGGGGAGGGGCTCACCGCGCGGCTGGCGGACGGCCGCTCGATCCGCGCCGGGTACCTCGCCGGATGCGACGGCGGCCACAGCACGACCCGCAAGCTCCTCGGCATCCCCTTCGAGGGGACCACGGACGAGACCCAGCTGATGGTGATCGGTGACGTCGAGGCCCCGGGGCTGAGCCGCAACCGCTGGCACCAGTGGTTCACCTCGGACGGCGGGGCCGTGATGCTCTGTCCGATACCGGGGACGCCGTCGTTCCAGCTCCAGGCCTCACCGGAGCTCGACGAGGACGGCGCGCCGGTGCCGCCGTCGCTGGAGGGCTTCCAGCGGCTCTTCGACCGGCACGCCCGGATGGAGGGCATACGGCTGACCCGGGCGACCTGGATCTCCACCTGGCGGGTCAACGTCCGCATGGCCACACGGCTGCGCGAGGGCCGGGCCTTCCTCGCCGGGGACGCCGCCCATGTCCACTCCGTGGCCGGCGGGCTCGGAATGAACACCGGCATCCAGGACGCGGTGGCCCTCGGCCGGACTCTGGGCGCGGCCCTCACCGGGGAAGCCGGGGCTCAGATGCTCGACGTGTACGAGGCCGAGCGACTGCCGGCGGCCGCGCGGGTGCTGGCGGACACCTCCGAGCGGCACCGGCGGGTCATGGCCGCGGTGCGCGAGCCCGGCCGGGGAACGGAGGCCGGCATGGGCTGATCCGGGCGGGCCCGCCGGGCGCAACCCCGGCCGGGCCGGCGGACCCGGCGGCACCCTCGCCGGGGCCGGCCGGGACGGCGCCGGCCGGGTCCCGGTTCAGGGGGTGGGGACGGCATCCGAGAGGGTGAGGGCGTGGATCCGGTCCGGGGCGCCGGGGCGGGCGTAGTACCAGCCCTGGGCGGTGTCGCAGCCGAGGGCACGGAGCTGGGCCGCCTGGACGCCGGTCTCCACCCCCTCGACCGTGACCGCCAGTTCGAGGCTGTGGGCCAGGGCGACGATGCCCTCCACGATCTTGACGTCGACGGGGTTGGCCGGCTGCTGTTGCATCCCCTGGGTGAAGGAGCGGTCCAGTTTCAGGACGCTGACGGGGAGACGGCGCAGGTTGGCCAGGTTCGAGTAGCCGGTGCCGAAGTCGTCGAGGGCGATGTCCACGCCGAGCGCGGCGAGCCGGCGCAGTGGTTCGAGGAGCTCGTCGTCGGCGCCGATCAGCGCCGATTCGGTGACCTCCAGGCACAGGGCGCCCGGAGCCAGCCCGAAGGTCTCCAGCACGCGGACGGTGTCGGCGACCAGACCGGGATGGTGGAGCTGGGTCGGCGAGAGGTTGACGTTGACGCGCAGGGCGGCCCCGCCGTGCTGGCGCTGCCAGTTGCGGGCCTGGCGGACGGACTCCTCCAACACCCAGCGGCCCAGCGGCACGATCAGCCCGGTCCGTTCGGCGAGCGGGATGAAGCGGTCCGGGCCGAGCACCCCGTACTGGGGGTGCGACCAGCGCACCAGCGCCTCCGCGCCGTGGACGCTGCCGTCGTGCATGTGCACCAGGGGCTGGTACTCGATGAAGAATTCGCCGCGTTCCAGCGCCGCCGGCAGGGCGTTGGTCAGGCCGTGCCGGGTGATGGCACGGGCGTCCGCCTCCGCGTCCGCGAACTCGAAGCGGTTGCCGCCGGCCGCCTTGGCCCGGTACATGGTGATGTCCGCGCTGCGCAGCACCTCCGCCGGGGTGCGCTCCCCCGCGCGGCCCTCGACGATGCCGATGCTGCCGCGCACCGACAGCTCCCGGCCCTCCAGCCGGATGGGGGTGGACAGCGCCGACAGGATGCGCACCGCCAGGTCGGTCACCTTGTCCCCGGGATCCTCGTCCGTGCCGGCGGCGGGCCCCGTGGTGAGGGCCACGAACTCGTCGCCGCCGAGGCGGGCCACGACCTCGCCCGGTCCGGTGGCGCAGCTCTGCAGCCGGTCGGCGACCTCCACCAGCAGCCGGTCCCCCGCCGAGTGGCCGAGGCTGTCGTTGACCGCCTTGAAGCCGTCGAGGTCCAGGTAGCACAGGCCGAAGCGGCTGCCGGGGGCGCCTCCCAGCGCCTTCTCCAGCCGCTCGAAGAAGAGCGTCCGGTTGGGCAGCCCGGTGAGGGCGTCGTGGGTGGCCTCGTAGCGCAGCCGGAGGTTGAGGAGCCGGCGTTCGGTGGTGTCCTCCATCAGGGCCAGCTGGTACTGGGGCACGCCGTCGGCGTCGCGCAGCAGGGACACCGTCAGGTTGGTCCACAGCACGGTGCCGTCGTGCCGGTAGTAGGGCTTCTCGACGCGGTAGTGCTCGCGTTCCCCGCGGACGAGTTCCCCGTACATCCGCCAGACGTGGGGGGTGTCGTCGGGGTGGCCCCATTCGCTGACGTTCCGGCTGCGAACGTGGCCCTCCAGGCCGCCGAACATCTTCAGCAGGGCGTCGTTGACCTCGAGGACGTTGCCCTCCAGGTCGGCGATGCCGATGCCGACGGCCGCTCCCTCGAAGACCGCCCGGAAGCGTTCCTCGCTGGCGTGCAGGGCCTGCTGGGCGTCGCTGCGGGCCGTCAGCGCGGAACGGGCGATGGCCTCCTGCTCCCGCAGGGTGCGCTCGCGCAGGGCTCGGGCGAAGCCGGCGGCGATGCCGTGCTGGAGCCGGGCGCAGCGGGACCGGTACTCCTCGGTGCTGTCCGTGCCGGCGCCGTCGGGCCCTTCGGGGCCGCAGTAGAGCACCAGGTAGGACTCGACCACCCCGAGCGTGCCGGCGAGCGCCTCCGGGTCGGTGCAGTGCACGGCGACGAGCTCGGCGCCCACGCGCTGCGCGACGGACGCGTCGAAGGGACGGGCGTGCAGGGCCTCGGTCAGGGTCCGGGCGAGGGGCACGAGGTGCTGTTCGAACTCGGGGCGGGTCAGGGACGTCGCGGTGACGGGGAAGATGGCCCGGCCCCAGATGGTGGCGAAGCGGGCGATGCGGTCCTCCAGCCCGCTGCGCGGCTCGCGCAGCGGCGCACGGCCCTCCAGCGGGCCGGCCGGCGGGGCGGTGTCCGCAGGGCGGCCCTGCGCGGACCCCGGCCGCCCGGCGGGCGCCGCCCCGGCAGCACCGGGGCCGGCCGGGCCGGGCACAGCAGCTCCGGGGCCCACGGAGCCGGAGGCGCGAGGACCGGAGGCGACAGGAGCGGAGGCCATGGGACCGGAGCCGGCCAGACCGGAGCCGGCACCCGAGCCCATGGGGCCGGAGCCGACCGGGCCGGGGCTGACAGGGGCACGGCCCGCGGGGCGGGGGCCGGCGGGCGGGGGCGTCGGAGCGGGGAGTCTCACGCCTTGCGTCCCACGCCGCCGTAGCCCGAGAACGCGTACGGGTCCTCGGGCTCCTCGCCCTCCTCGAGCGGCCCGATGCGTTCGGGGCGCCAGTCGGGCATGGACACCAGGCCCGGCTCCAGCAGCTCGAAGCCGTCGAAGAAGCCGGTGATCTGCTCGTGGCTGCGCATGACCAGCGGATTGCGGATGTCCCGGTAGACGCCGACGGCGCCGCCCGCGACCTCCTCGGTGAGCGGAATGCCCTCGTAGGAGGCGTGGGTGAGGATCAGCAGGCTGCCCGGCGCCAGCGCGTCGCGCAGCTCGGCGACGGAGTCGTACGGCTGGTCGGTGTCCTCAAGGAAGTGCAGGACGGCGACGAGCAGCAGGGCGACGGGCCGCTCGAGGTCCAGCAGCCGGCCCACCTCGGGCGAGCCGAGGATGTCCTGCGGCTTGCGCAGGTCGGCGGGGACGACGCCGGTGCGGTCGTCCCCGGCCAGGACGGCCCGGCTGTGGGCGACGGCCACCGGGTCGTGGTCCACGTAGACCACGCGGGCCTCGGGGCTGGCGGCGCGGGCGACCTCGTGGACGTTGCCGAAGGTCGGGATGCCGGAGCCGATGTCGAGGAACTGGGTGACGCCCTCGGCCACGGCGTGGCGGACGGCACGGCGCATGAACGCCCGGTTGGCCTGCATGATCTTGGGCAGGCCCGGCATGAACTCCATGGCGCGGCGGGCCGCCTGGCGGTCGACCTCGAAATTGTGGGAGCCGCCCAGGTAGTAATCGTAGATGCGGGACACGCTGGGCACCGATATGTCGATGCCCGGCGGGGCCCAGGCGGGGCGTTCCATCGGGGTCTCCAAGCCTCGTCATGCCATGGTCGGGCGGGGTCGTCCGGGGGGTGGGACGGTGGTCGGACTGCTGTCCGAGCCGAATGTACTGATCATTTCCCAACAGGGCGAGCAAAAGCGGAAATTGGCGGTCCGTTCTTGGTCACACACCAAAGGCACGTGCGGCCCCCGTCACCGATGAAGGAGAAACCGACAAATACCATTTGAGATTTCGACTGCGAACGATCAGAAGCGACCCAAAGCTGGCTCAAACATCTACGCTCCATGCTCCACCCGATCAGGCGAACCGACACCGCGCTCCGCGTGCGCGGGCGCGCGCGGGCCCATGCTCGCCCAGTGAACAGAGCCTGTGCCAGACGCCTGCTGGCGGTCCCGGTCCTGCTGTGGGCGGCGCTCGCCACCACACCGGCCCTGGCCGATAGCTGCGCCTACGCGACGATCGGCACCTTCGACGGCGGACCCGCCGCCGAGCTGTACGCCTACGCCGGCAGCGGCGGCGCCGGGGCCGGCCGGGGTGGCGGACATCACGGCGGTCACGGCCACGGCCACGCCTGCGGCCACCGCGGCAAGGGCCACTCCGGCGCGCACCACTGCCCGCCCCCTCCCCCGCCCTGCCCGCCCAAGCCGACTCCCAAGCCGCCGCCACCGCCGCCGCCCACGCCGCCGCCCACGCCGCCGCCGCCGAAGCCCACCCCGCCACCGCCGTCCGAGCCGGCTCCCGCGCCGCCCGTACCGGCCCCGAAGCCGCCACCGGCGCCCAAGCCGCCGCCGCCCCCGCCCCCGCCACCGCCACCGGTGCGCGCCGCCCCCGCCGCGCCGCCGCCGAAGCCCGCGCCCGAGCCGCCGGCACCGCCATCGGCGACGGCTCCCACGCCCAGGCCGGTGGCCCGTCCCGCGTACCACACCCGCGCCCGCAAACCGCTGGAGCATCACATCTCACCGGTCACCTTCACCCTCATGACCGCCGCCCCGGCCGTGCTCGCGATCGTCGCGCTGCGCCCGCGCTAGGCCGCCCACTCGCCCACCGCCCGCTCGCCCACCGCCACTGCCCACCGCCCACCGATTGGGAGTCGTCTTGTCGGAATGGCTCGTCCTGTCCCTCGCGATGGCCGCGGCCTGCGCCGTGGTGCTGTCCATCGCCTTCTTCAACCACCGCAGGATCGGCGAGGACGACGATCCGAACGAAACCCCGGACGTCATCGAATACATGACGATGATGATCGGGGTGATCTACGCGATCGTCCTGGGCCTGGCGATCGCGGGTGTCTGGGAGGCCCGCGGGGCCGCGCAGGAGTACGTACGCCAGGAAGCCCAGGCCCTGCACGAGATCAGCGTCCGCTCCCAGGTCTACCCGGCCGAGGTCCGTACGAAGATCCGCTCCGACGTCGACGCGTACGTGACCTACGTGGTCGAGACGGAATGGCGGAAGATGGCCGACAGCGGCGTCATCACCGAGCGCAGCGGGGAGCTGCTGGAGACGATCCGCAGGGACGTCACCGACTACGAGCCGCGCACCGACCACGAGGGGCAGGCCTACCAGCCGCTGGTCGACCAGGTCGCGCTCGTGGACGACGCCCGGAACTCGCGCGGCCAGAGCGCCGGCGCCACCATGCCCGGCGTGGTGTGGTTCGGGCTGATCGCCGGGGCCATGGTGACGGTGGGTCTGATCTTCACCCTGCAGATCCGCCGTTCCTTCCGCGAAATGCTGCTGGCCGGCCTGTTCAGCGCGCTGATCGCCTTCCTGCTCTTCCTCATCTGGGACTTCGACGCGCCCTTCGGGCGGGGGATCTCCGCCACCGCCGAGCCCTTCCTCGCCCAGTTCCCGCACCTGGGGCTCACACACTGAACGCGCGCCCGCTCCCGGGAAACCGGGAGCGGGCTCCCGTCGCCGGTTCGGCCTACGGCCGTGCCCCATTCGCCCGTTCCTGATCGCGGGTCGCCGGACCGGCGCCTAGCGTGGCGGACATCGAGGTGCACGACCCCCCACGTGCGGAAACGCTGCGCGACTGCTCCTCGGGGATCCGGAGGACCCACCATGGGTGCGATACGCGGCTCCGCCACCGTCCTGCTCAGCGCCGGCGCCTTCCTCGCGTTCGGCGCGTTCGGCGTGCCCGCCGCCGTGGCGGCCGAGGCCGCGCCGGTCACCTCCTTCGGCTTCGCCGTCACTCCCTCCACGATCGCCCCCGGCGGCCAAGTGGTGCTCTCCGTCACCGGCTGCGACGCCGCGTACGCCACCGCCTCCTCCGGCGTTTTCGACACCGTGAGCATCGCGCGCGGGCAGACCGCCCGGGTCACGGTGGACCGCGACGCCCGGCGCGGAGCCCTGTACTCCGTCACCTTCACCTGCAACGGGGAGAACGGCTCCGCCGACCTCACCATCACCGGCGGTACGACGACGCCCACCACCAGCTCCACCACCGGCGTCCGGCCCACCCCCACCACGGGCACCACCGCCGGCGTCCGGCCGCGCACCACCACCCCAACCCCGGCGCGCACCACCCCCACGCCCGCCCGCACCGCCCCGGCCGCACGGATCCCGCCCACCGCGCGCGGCTCCGCCGAAACCTCCCGCAGCGCCGCGGCCACCCTCGGGGTGCGGGGCGGTCTCGGCGGCAGCGTGGCCGGGACGGACGCCGTGGAGCTGGGGGCGGGCGCCGCGCTGTTCCTCGCCGCCGCGGGCGGAACGGCGTACGCCCTGCGCCGCCGCCGGCCGGCCCGCGGCCACTGAGCCCGCGCCGCGCCTCTTCCCCAGAGCTCCGGGAGCGCCCGCGACCCCCAGAAGCCCCGGACACCCCAGGAACCCCCTGAGTCCACAAGCCCGTGGAAGCCCCGGAAGCCCCCGCCCCGCCGCGGAACCACCGGTCGCGCCCCGGGTCGCGGACCCGGGGCGGCCCGTGGCCGCGGCGCGCGGGCGCGTCAGCCCCGGGAGCCGACCGGACGGCGGCGGCGGATCACGTGCGCGCCCGCGCCGACCGCCGCGATGCCGACGAGCCCGGCGCCGATGGCCGTCTCGGCGGCGGACGGGCCGATGGATCCGCCGACGCCGCCCTGCGCCCCGTTGCCCCGCAGGATCGTGAACCGGTGCGTGGCGACCAGGCTGTTGTCGTGGCACTTGACCGACAGCGTGTGGTTGCCGGGCGAGGCGTGGTTGAAGATCCGGACGGTCGCGAAGCCGATGGAGCCGGCCGACAGGTTGGTCTGCGGAAAGTTGCCGTTCGACCAGACCGTGCCGCCGTGGCCGCAGCCCGCGGCGCTGACCTGCATCGAGGCGCCCTGGTGCACGGAGTACGGGTTGACGGTGACGTTGCTGGGCCCGTTGCCGCCGCCCTGCGGCGGGTTCGCGCCGGCGAACGGGGCACTGAGGCCGATCGCGGCGCAGGCGCCCGCGGTCACGGTGAGAGCGCGCAGAACACGCATGGTGGAACCTCCATCGGGAAGCGCCCCGGAGCGGTGGCCCGGGCAGATCGACGAGAACGCCTCCCATCACGAACCCTCGGGGCACTGCGCAACCAGCGCATTTCCGTCTTTGGGCCGCCCGGTTGAGCGACACGCCGGAGCGCGTGGAGATCATCTGACGGATCCGCAGGTCATGAGCCGTCAGTCATTTATGTGACGAATACCTGGATGGACGCACCCCGACCGGACGTACCACCCGTTCGTCCCTTCCCCGATCGCCGTCCCGGGCGTGCACCCTTAGCGTGCGTGAAGAAGGGCGTACCGGGGAGGGACTGGAACGCGGGTCGGGACCCCCGCGTCGGGAAGGGAGAGCCATGACCGAGGACGAGTACGAGCAGCGGCCGAGGAGACGCTCCCCCTGGGGAGCGCTCGCGCTGGTCATGCTCAGCGGCCTCGCCATGATGAGGAACGGGGCGAACGCCGAGGACGGGCCGCCTCAGCCCGCCGCCGCGGCGGCGGTCGCCGCGCGCGCGGACCACCTGCCGGCCGCGGCGCCCACTCCGCCGGCGGACTTGGAGGTGCTGGAGCACTCGTCGGTCCAGCGGATCCGGATTCCGACGATCAACGTGGACGCGCCCGTGATGACGGTCGGGCTGGACGCGGAGGGCTACATCGACGCCCCGCCGCCCCAGGACCGCAACCTGGCGGGCTGGTACCTCAACGGCATCTCGCCGGGCCAGCAGGGCTCCTCGGTGATCGTGGGCCACGTGGACAACGCGCAGGGCCCGGCGGTCTTCTACGGGCTCGGCTCGCTCAGGCACGGGAGCCGCATCGAGGTGGAGCGCTACGACGGGCGGACCGCAGTCTTCGAGGTGTACGGGGTGGAGGTGTTCTCCAAGGAGGCCTTCCCCGGCTCCCGGGTGTACGGGGACACCGGCCATCCGGAGCTGCGCGTGATCACCTGCGGTGGCAGCTACTCCAAGGCCAAGGGTTACGACGGCAACGTGGTCGTCTTCGCCCGGATGGTGGCGGCCCGCTGACGGAACGATTCACCAATGCCCCCGGCGGCCCCGCGCTCCCCCGGGCCGCCGGGGAAGCGCGCCGCCGGGGAAGCGCGCCGCCGGCCCTCAGCGGGCCGGCAGCGTCATCCGGTAGCCGCGCCCGAGCAGCTGGGGCAGGTACGCCTCCAGCGCCCGGACGGTCTGCGAACGGTCGCCGCCGGCGTCGTGGTTCAGCACGATCACCCCCGGCCCGGCGCCCGAGAGCACCCGGGAGATGATGGTGGCGCTCCCCGGCTCCTTCCAGTCGAGGGTGTCCAGGGTCCAGGCGAAGGGCTCCATGTTGAGCTCGGCGCCGATCTCGAAGGCGGCCCGGTTCCACGCCCCGTACGGTGCCCGGAACCACAGCGGGGCCTGCCCCACGGCTTGCTGGACGACCTCGCTGGTGCGCCCGATCTCGGCTTCGAGGGCGGGCCGGCCGAGCGTGGGGATGAGCGGATGCGTCCAGGTGTGGTTGCCGATGACGTGGCCCTCGGCGGCCATCCTGCGCAGCAGGTCACGGTTCTCGGTGGCCATCTCCCCGCAGACGAAGAACATCGCGCGCACCCCGTACCGGGCGAGGGTGTCGAGGACGGCCGGGGTGTAGCGGGGGTCGGGGCCGTCGTCGAAGGTGAGCACCATGGCGCTGCCCGTGCTCGGGTCGGCCGGCAGCTCCAGGATGGGCCGGGTGCGGACGGCGGGCTTGGCGACGGGGGGCCGGGCGGGGCCCTCGGCGGTCATGGGCCGCAGCCGGTACGACTTGTCCGGGGGCCCTTGGGGGCGCAGCCCGGGTGCTCCGGGCGCGGGTGCGCCGGGGGCGCCGGGAGCGGGGCCGCCGGCCGTGACCCCGCCCCCGGGGCCGTCCTCACCGGCGGTGAGCAGTCCGGAGGCGGCGGCGATTCCGAGGAAGACGGCGGTGCGCAGGAGCACGCGTCGTCCCACTGTCGGCTCGTCATTTTTCATTATTACTACGTATCAACGACATCGCGGAAGATGTCGAGGGGCGCGGACGCGCCCCGCTCCCGTCACCCCCTCGGACCAGCCGCCCCGCCGATCAGCCCTGCCGTACCAGGGGGAACGGCAGGGTCTGGCGGATCGTCAGACCCGTGAGGAACATGACGAGCCGGTCGACGCCGATGCCGAGGCCGCCGGTGGGCGGCATGGCGTACTCCAGGGCGTCGAGGAAGTCGTTGTCGAGTTCCATCGCCTCCGGGTCACCCCCCGCCGCCAACAGTGACTGGGCGGTCAGCCTGCGGCGCTGCTCGACGGGGTCGGTCAGCTCCGAGTAGGCGGTGCCCAGTTCGGTGCCGAAGGCCACCAGGTCCCAGCGCTCGGCGAGCCGGGGGTCCTTGCGGTGCTGCCGGGTCAGCGGCGACACCTCGGTCGGGAAGTCCTTGTAGAAGGTGGGCAGTTGGGTCCGCTCCTCCACCAGCCGCTCGTACATCTCCAGCACCACGTCGCCCCGGGTGTCCCCGGGCGCGTGGGGAACGTGTGCCCGGTCGCACAGCCCGCGCAGCACGTGTTCCTCCGTATCGGCGTCGACCTCCTCGCCGAGCGCCTCGCTGATGGCCCCGTACATCGTCTTGACCGGCCAGGGCCCGGAGATGTCGTGGACGGCGAGCTTGCCGCCCGGGCCCGCCCTGTGCGCGACCGGCGAGCCGAAGGCGGCCGTCGCCGCACCCTGGATCAGCTCCCGGGCGAGGTCGAGCATCACGTCGTAGTCGGCGAAGGCCTGGTAGGCCTCCAGCATCGTGAACTCGGGGTTGTGCTTGTAGGAGACGCCCTCGTTGCGGAAGGTGCGGCCCATCTCGAAGACCTTCTCCATGCCGCCGACACACAGCCGCTTGAGGTACAGCTCGGGCGCGATGCGCAGGTAGAGGTCGAGGTCGTAGGCGTTGATGTGGGTGCGGAACGGCCGGGCGTTGGCCCCGCCGTGGATCTGCTGGAGCATCGGCGTCTCGACCTCCAGATAGCCGCGGTCGAGCAGCCCCTGGCGCAGGGCCTGCACCGCGCTGGAGCGGGCCCGTACGACGTCCCGCGCGTCGGGGCTGGCGACGAGGTCGAGGTAGCGGCGCCGGACCCGGGCCTCCGGGTCGGCCAGGCCCTTGCGCTTGTCGGGGAGGGGGCGCAGGCACTTGCCGGTGAGCTGCCAGGCGCCGACCACCACGGACGGCTCCCCGCTGCGGCTCGCGCCGACCTCGCCGGTGGCCACCACGTGGTCTCCGAAGTCGGCCTGGGCCGTGAAGGCGTCCAGCACGTCGGAGCCGGACTCGTCACGGGTGAACATCAGCTGGGCGTCGCCGGTCCAGTCGCGCAGCACGGCGAAGACGACGCCGCCGAGGTCCCGTACGACCATCACCCGCCCGGCGAGGGTGACCCGCTCGCCGGTGCGGCTGCCGGGGGTCCGGCCCGGGTGGGAGGCCCTCAGCTCGGCGGCGGTGTGGGTGCGCTGCGGGATCCCGACCGGATAGGGGTCGGTTCCGGCGGCCCGGATCCGGTCCAGCTTGGCGTGGCGCACCCGGACCTGCTCGGGCAGCCGTTCCGCCGGGGTCCGCTCGCCGCCCTCCCCGACGAGGTCGAGGCCCAGGGAGTCGATGGAGGGCAGCCCGGCGGTGTTGGCGGGGGCGGTAAGCCCCTTGGCGTGGCCGTTGCCCCACAGCTTGCGCATGCTCGGTACGGAGACGAAGCCCTCGGCGATGCCCGAGGCGAGGCTGACCCGGGCGAGCGAGCCGGCGTCCTGGTAGCACAGGAACCTCGGGTACCACTCGGGGCCGTACTTGACGTTGGAACGGTACAGGGCCTCCAGCTGCCACCAGCGGGAGAAGAACAGCAGCAGCCGGCGCCACAGCTTCAGCACCGGTCCCGCGCCGATCCGCCCGCCCTCCTCGAAGGCGGCGCGGAACACGGCGAAGTTGAGGGAGATCCGGCGCACCCCGAGGCCGGGGGCGGCCGCGCACAGCTCGGCCACCATGAACTCCATGACCCCGTTGGGGGCGGAGCGGTCGCGGCGCATCAGGTCCAGGGAGATGCCGTCCCTGCCCCAGGGGACGAAGGAGAGCAGGGCGATCAGCTCGCCGTCGGCGTCGAAGGCCTCGACCAGCAGGCAGTCCCCGTCCGCGGGGTCGCCGAGCCGGTCCAGGGCCATGGAGAAGCCGCGCTCGGTCTCGGTGTCCCGCCAGCGGTCGGCCCGGTCGACGATGGTCCGCATCTCCTCCTCCGTGAGGGCCGAGTGGCGGCGGATCACGGTGGTGGCCCCGGCCCGCCGGACGCGGTTGACGGCCTGCCGGGTGACCCGCATGTCACGGCCGTCGAGGTCGAAGTGGGCGACGTGCAGGATCGCCTCGTCGCCGAGCTGGAGGGCGCTCAGGCCGGAGCGGGCGTACGCGGTCGCCCCGTCCTCGGAGGCGCCCATCACGGCCGGCTGCCAGCCGTGGCGGCGGGCGACGGCCAGCCAGGCGTTGATGGCGGGGGTCCAGGCGCCGGGGTCGCCGACCGGGTCGCCGCTGGCCAGGCAGACGCCGGCCTCGACGCGGTAGGTGACGGCGGCCTTGCCGTTCGGGGCGAAGACGACGGCCTTGTCGCGCCGGGTGGCGAAGTAGCCGAGGGAGTCGGCCCGTCCGTACGCGCCCAGGAGGGCCCGGATCCGGGGCTCCTCGTCCCCGTGCAGGGCGGCGGTCAGCCGCTGCGAGCGGAACAGGGTCGAGGCCGCGTTCAGCAGGGCGAGGGCGCCGAAGAGGCCGAGCAGGAAGGAGAGCGGGCGGGCCGGGCGGCCGTCGAACTGCCGGGCGGAGAAGAGCCCGCCGAAGACCTGCTTGGCGGCCCAGTCCAGCCACTGGCCCTTCGGCAGGGTGCCGGGGAACAGGGCGACGAGGGCCCAGCCGAGGAGAACGGCACCGAGCAGCCCGAGGCCGAGCACGAGCATGGCCCGCCAGACGGCGCCGGGGCGCGAGGCCGCGTAGAACTCCCCGCGGGCGGCCACCAGGATGCCGAGCGCGGCCACCGCGAGGACCATCGAGGGGCCGCCGACCCAGAAGTCCCCGTCGGCGATGATCAGCAGGTCGACCAGGATCAGCAGCGCCAGGTAGGTGACGACGATCCACCAGGCGATCTTCTTTCGGGTGCCGAGGGCGGCGGCGAGGAGGAAGAGGAAGACGGCGTACGCGAGGTTCTCGCTGACCGGCACCACGAAGTCGTCGAGGAAGCGGACCACGGGCCGCAGCAGCCCGCGCAGCGTCGGAGAGAGCGCCAGCAGCGCGCACACCAGCCCGAGCGCCCCGAAGAACGCCCCGAAGGCGTCCGGGACCCGGTGCAGGAAGCGGTTGCGGGTCCCGCGGGTCTCCTCCAGCGTGGCACTCATGCTTGGCACTGTAGGGAGGCCCGCGCCGGTCCGCGCGCCGAGCCCGATAGCCTCGGGAGGGTGACGGAGCACGTGGATTCGGGATTCGAGCGCGGTACGGACGGGCCGAAGGTGATCCTCGCCGGGATCGACGGCTCGGAGTCCTCGCTGCGGGCGGCGGCCTACGCCGCGGGGCTGGCCCGGCGGCAGAACGCGCTGCTGGCCCTGGTGTACGTCCAGCCGCTGATGGCCGCCGGGGCCTCCCTGGGCGCTCCGGTGGCGGGCACGACCGGGGAGATCGCCGAGGGCATCGCCGCCGAGGTCCGCGCCTCGGCCGAGCGGCTGAAGGGCGTCTTCGAGGTGCGCTGGCAGTTCCACACCTTCCGCGGGGATCCGTACGCGGGCCTGGTGAGCGCAGCGGAGGAACTGCGGGCCGACGCGGTGGTGGTCGGCGCGTCCGAACGGGCCGGCCACCGCCTCGTGGGCTCGGTCGCGGTCCGCCTGGTCAAGGCGGGCCGCTGGCCGGTGACGGTGGTCCCGTAAGGGCCGCCGACGGCACCGGGGAGCCGGCCGGGCACCGGCCCACGCGCGCGGCGGGCTACCGGGCCCGTTTCAGGCCGTCCTTGGCGGCGCCGCGGCTGAGCACGGCCTCTGTGACGGCCTCGTCGGCGCTCTCGTACTCCTCGTCGCCTGGGTCGGCGGCGAGGGCGGCGGGCAGGTTGACGACCCTGCCGAGGGACAGGTCCATCATCTGCGGGACGAACTCGGCCTTCACCACCTGCCAGCGCTGGCCGGGGGCGGCGGGCGGGGCGAAGGTGAAGCGGCCGATGGAGCCGTAGTTGCCGCGCATGTCGCGCGCGCCGGAGTGGTTGAACATCTCGCCGGCGACCTGGTCGCCCATGCCGTAGACGATCCAGGTCCCGTTGACCTTCTCGTAGGCCTGCGGGACGTGCGCGTGCGTACCGAGGATCATGTCGATGTCGGGGCGGCCGCCGCTGTGCGACGCGGTGAGCGCCTTCCCCAGGGAGAGCTGCGTGCCGTCGGGTTCGGTCTGCCATTCGGTGCCCCAGTGGAGGCTGACCAGCACCACGTCCGCGCCGGCCTTCCGCGCGGCGCGCGCATCCGCGATGATCTTGTCCTGGCGCATCAGGCCGACCGCCCAGGGCCGGCCGTCCGGCATGGGGTAGCCGTTGGTGTCGTAGGTGTACGCGAGGTGCGCGACCTTCGCGGAGCCGGCCGCGTAGAGCGTGGTGCGCGCCGCCTCGGCCGCGGTGCGGGCGGAGCCGGCGTGGCCGAGGCCGACCTTGTCGAAGCGGTCGAGGGTCCGTTCGATCCCCTCGGCGCCGTCGTCCAGGGTGTGGTTGGAGGCCGTGGAGCAGCCGTCGTACCCGGTGTCCTTGAGGGCGTCGGCGACGGTGGGCGGGGAGACGAAGGCCGGGTAGCCGCTGAAGGGACCGTCGTCCTCGCCGTAGATGGTCTCCATGTGGCACAGCGCCAGGTCGGCGGCCGAGATCACTGGCTTGACTCCGGAGAACATGGGGCGGAAGTCGTGGCCGTCGCCCCCCGCGTCGGCCGCCGCACGCTGGATGACCGAGGTGTGCGGCAGTACGTCGCCGCTCGCGACCAGGGTGAACCCCTTCGCGGCGGGGGCCGTGCCGGCGGCGGTGGGGCCCAGGCGGGCCGGCGTCCGGTCCCCGGCGGTGGAGCAGCCGGCCGCCGACGCCGGGAGCAGGAGGGCCGACAGCAGGGCGAGGGCCTGCCGGGTGCGCTTGGTCATCTGTCCCAGCTCCCTCTTATAGGACTGTCGGATCAACCGAAATCCATAGGAGAAGGGGGCGCAAGTCAAGGAGCGGCGCCGTCCGCGGCCTTCTTCCCCCTCCGACGGCCCATGGCCGTTCGCCGCGCCGTTCGACCGTTCGTCGCCCGGCGCGGCCGCCCACCGGACGACCCGGGGCCTTGGGCGCAACGCCCCCGCCGGACGGTTCCCGGGCGGCTCCGTGCAGGTGAGGGTGAGTGGGACGCCACAGCCCGGCACGCGGCCCGGGCCACGGCCCGTCCACCGCCCGCGGCCCGCAGCCCGGGCCCACGGCCCGGCGGACGGCCCGGCCGCCCGCGAGCCCGGCACCCCAGCGGACCCCGGACCCGGAAGGAGCACTCGTGTCGCCCTCCCCCACCCTTCAGCGCACGGAACCCGAGGCGCTCGCCGCACTCCAGCGCGACCACGGGCGGGCCCTGTTCGGCTTCCTGCTCGGCCTGACCGCCGGGGACGCCCAGCGCGCCGAGGACCTCGTCCAGGAGACCCTGGTACGCGTCTGGCAGCACCCGGAGGTGTTGGCGACCGGGCACGACTCCATGCGGCCCTGGCTGTTCACGGTGGCCCGGCGGCTCGCCATCGACGCCCGCCGGGCGCGGCTGTCGCGGCCGCAGGAGGTGGACCCCGACGGACTGGAGCAGGCACCCGCCCCCGAGGACGCGGTGGCCGGCTCGGTCACCGCGATCGACGTGCGGCGGGCGGTGGGCAGCCTGGGACCCGAGCACCGGGCCGTGCTGATGCAGGTCTACTTCCGGGACCGCTCGGTGGCCGAGGCGGCGGCGGAGCTCGGCATCCCCGCCGGGACGGTCAAGTCGCGGACGCACTACGCCCTGCGCGCCCTGCGCAAGGGGCTCCAGGGGTACGGGCTCGGGGCCTGACCGGTCCCCCGCACCGGCGGTCCCGCCGCAGGGCCCGTGGAGAAATACTCAGGGAACGCCCTCGATGGGCACGATCCGGACATGAAGCACACCGATATGGGCACCAGTCCGTGCAAGTTGAGTAAACATCCCCCGTCGCGCGAGCCGTCCGGTGAAGGCTCGGGGATGACGGCGGCAGGCTCGACACGCGGGAGAGGGTGGAACGGTGCAGCCCGAGGGTACGAACGGCACCAGTGACGGCGGACTGGCTGTGCCCATGGCGTGGCTCTACGCGGAGTACATCGCCGACGAACTGCTGCGCACCGGCCGGCTGATCCCGGCGAGCACGCTGGAGTTCCGGGCCGGGCGCGACACGCTCGCGCTGACGATCTACCTCTCGGACGCGGCCGGCGAGCTCTCCGGCATCCGGGTGGTCTCGCAGCTCGACGAGTGGCTCTCCCTGACGGCGTACGGGCACCCCTGGCGCGACTGGGTCCACACCCGGTTCCTCGCCCTGGGCGAGGAGGCCCGCGAGCGCGGCCGCGGCGAGGACCCGGACCTCGAACTGGCCCGGGCGGCATGGCGCTGGCTGGACCGCACGGAACTCTTCGCCACCAACCTCGACCCGGGCCGCCCCGGCCACGACACCCCCTCGGCGCTGGACGAGAACGCCCGCGTCTGGACCCCGGCCTGGCAGCTCGGCCTGCCGCTGGGACACCTGGCCATGCACCTGTTCTAGGCCCTGTCGTCCGGACGGCCCCCGCGACCGAGAGGGCCGTCCGCGCCGGGGCGGCGGCCGCTCAGGCGGACTCGGCCGGGTCCGTCACCAGCCCCGTGAAGTCGGCCTCGTTGCGCTCGGCCCGGCCCACGTACCAGCGGGCGATCAGCCACATCACCGGGTACGCCACCAGCCCCAGGGCCACCCACAGCAGCGGGCCCGCGACCGGCCGGGGCAGCAGGAAGCACAGCGGCAGCAGCCCGAGCACCAGGGCGAGCACCGCCAGCGCCCCCAGTCCGGCCCGCAGCTGGCTGCGCATCAGGGCCCGTACGTAGGTGGCGCCGAGGCTGGTCTGCTCGGAGATCTCCGAGCGGGCGGGGGTGTGCGCGGGCGGGCGGCGGCGTGCACCGCGCGGAACGCCGGTCACGATCTCCCGCCTCGGCGGCTGCTGCTGCTCGGCCATGGTGCCGGAGTCTACGCAGCGCGCCGGCTACTTGAGGAGACGGGAGAGCCTGCGGTCCGCGAGCGGCTTGCCCCCGGTCTGGCAGGTGGGGCAGTACTGGAGCGAGGAGTCCGCGAAGGACACCGAGCGGACGGTGTCCCCGCACACCGGGCACGGCTCGCCGTCCCTGCCGTGGACCCGCAGCCCGCTCTTCTTCTCCGCCTTCAGCTCCCCGGCGGCCAGTCCGTGCGCCCGCTCGACGGCCGCCCGCAGGGTGTCCCGCACGGCCCCGTGGAGGTGCGTGACCTGCTCCTCGTCGAAGGAGGCCGCCAGCTTGAAGGGCGAGACCCGGGCGGCGTGCAGGATCTCGTCGCTGTAGGCGTTGCCGATGCCGGCGATCACGCTCTGGTCGCGGAGCACGCCCTTGATCTGCCGCCGCTCCCCGGCCAGCAGGGCCGCGAAGGCCTCGCGGTCGAAGCCCTCGGCGAGCGGGTCGGGGCCGAGCCGGGCGATGCCCGGAACCTCCTGGGGGTCGCGCACGACGTAGACGGCCAGGCGTTTCTGGGTGCCCGCCTCGGTGAGGTCGAAGCCGCCGCCGCCCTCCAGGGCCAGGCGCAGCGCGAGCGGACCCTTGCCGGGGCGGGGCGGCCGGTCGGGCAGGGTCTCCCGCCAGTGCAGCCAGCCGGCCCGGGCCAGGTGGGTGACGAGGTGCAGCTCGCCGATCCGCAGGCCGAGGAACTTGCCGTACCGGGCCACGGGGCCGGCGGGCTGTCCTTCGAGGGCGGTCGGGGGAGGGTCGTACGTCTTGAGCACGCTGACCGCGAGCGGGAGGACGCGTTCGACCACCCGCCCGGCGAGGTGTTCGTCGAGGAACTCCCTCAGGGCCTCGACCTCCGGCAGTTCGGGCACCCTCCCAGCCTCCCGCCCCGCCCGCCGCCCCGCGACCGGAGCCACGGGGACCTACCCCATCACGAACTCGCACCACACGCACTTGCCGCTGCCCCGGGGCTCCACGCCCCAGACGTCCGCCAGCCGGTCCACCAGCATCAGGCCCCGCCCCGACACCCCGGCCTCCCCCGCCTCACGGCGGCGCGGGAGGGCGCTGGAGCGGTCCTCCACCTCCACCCGCAGCCGCCGCTGCGGGCCGGCCAGTACGCGCAGGGTCACGATCGCGGGGCCGTCCGTGTGCATCAGGGCGTTCACGATCAGCTCGTCGGCGACCAGTTCGATCTCGTCGGCCCGGTCCCGCGCGCCCCACGAGCGCACCGCCGCGCCGATCATGTGCCGGGCGGCGACGAGCGCCTCGGGGTCCCCGGGAGCCACGTGCTGCTGGAGCCGGCCGCCGCCGGGCCGGGGGTCCTCGCTGTGGCGGCGCAGCAGGAGCAGGGCCATGTCGTCGTCGCCGCCCCGGTCGTCGACCACCTCGCACAGCCGGTCGGCGAGCCGCTGGAGGTCGGCAGGACCGCTCCGGACCAGGGAGGTCAGCAGGGTGACGCCGTCGTCCAGGTCGGCGCCGGGCTGTTCCACCAGTCCGTCGGTGCACAGCAGGAGCGTTTCCCCGGGGCCGAGTTCCACGGTCGTCACCGGGTACTCCAGCCGGCCGAACTCCGCCGAGAGGCCGAGCGGCATCCCGCCCTCCACCGGCAGTCGGCGGCACTCCCCCTCGCTGGTGCGCAGGAGCGGGTCGAGGTGGCCGGCGCGCACCAGCTGGAGCACTCCGGTGGAGAGGTCGGCCTCCACGTAGGTGCAGGTCGCGAAGCGGTCGGTGTCCAGTTCGTGCAGGAAGACCGAGGCCCGGGCCATCACGGTGCCCGGAGAGTGGCCCTCGGCGGCGTAGGCACGCAGCACGATGCGCAGCTGGCCCATCACGGCCGCGGCGTGGGTGTCGTGTCCCTGGACGTCGCCGATGACGGCGCCGACCCGGCCTCCGGGCAGCGGGATGACGTCGTACCAGTCGCCGCCGATGTCCTGGCCCATCCGGGCGGACCGGTAGCGCACGGCGATCTCCGCGCCGGGAACGGACGGGATCCGGCGGGGCAGCATGGCCTGCTGGAGGCCCTCGGCCAGGTCGTGCTCCTGTTCCAGCAGCATGGCGCGCTGGAGGCTCTGCGCGATGCTGCTGCCCAGGGCGACGAGGAGGTTCCGCTCGTCCTGGCTGAAGCCGTCCTTGTCCTGGTAGAGCAGCCCGATGGCGCCGATCGGCCGGGCCTGCGCGATCAGGGGCAGGTAGGCGGCGGCCGATATGTTCATGTCGGAGATCTTCGACCAGAGGTCGGGGTAGCCCTTGGCGAACTCCTCGGCGGAGTCGAGGAAGCGGGGCTGGAGGGAGCGGACGACCTCGCTCATCGGGTACTGCTCGTCCACGCGGGTGTAGCGGGTGCCGGGCACGAAGCTGTCGGCGGGGCCCTCGGCCACCAGGTGGATCCGGCCGGCCTCGACCAGGCCCATGACCATGCCCATGGAGCCGAGCCGCTCCAGGCCGTGGGCGTCGCCGATGACGTCGATGACGTCGCGCACGGTCCGGGCGTGGGCGAGGGCGGCGGTGGTGCTCTCGACGACGGAGGTCTGGCGCCGGCGCTCCTCGTCGAGCCCGAGGCGTTCGGCGGAGTGGCTCAGTTCCTCGGTCGCGTCGCGGACGATGCCGATGATCCGGTACGGGCGGCCGTCGCCGCCGCGCATGACCCGGCCCTGGGTGTGGGTCCAGCGCAGGTTCCCGTCGCGGCGGCGGATGCGGAAGTACGCGCCGTACGTGTCGACGCCGCTCTTGAGGGCGCTGGAGACGAGGGCGTCGAGACGGGCGGCCTCGGCGGGCGGGACGCGCGGGGAGAGCGATCCCGGCCGTCCGTCGTACTCGTCCGGGGTCGTGTCGAAGACGTCGAGGGCCGCCGCGTCCATGTGCATGAGTCCGGTGACCAGGTCCCAGTCGAAACTGCCCATCCGGTTCAGGGACAGGGACCGGCCCGCGTGTGCGGGCCAGTCCTCCGGCAGCGATACGGTGCTCGGCACCGGTCCACCATGACACAGCGGCCCGTCAGGCGCTCTCCAGGTAGGCGGGCTGGTCCGTCTCCGGCTGCCCGTCGGGCGGGCCGTCGGGGGCGGCGGGATCGGCGGGATCGGCCGGCTCCGGGGGCAGGGCCGGGTCGTTGCCGGTGCCCGGGCCGTCGTCCGGGGTCAGGGACAGCCCCGGGTCGGGTGCGCCGGAGCCGGGGAGGTCGCCGCCGGCGTCGGGCGGGGTGGCGGCGGGGCCGTCGGACGGGGGCAGGCCGCCGCTCGGGAGGTCCTGCGGGGAGGCGGGAGCGCGCGGCACGGTACCGGCCCCGGGCGGGCAGGGGGAGGCCGACGGGGCGTTCGGGGGCGGCGTGCCCGGGGCGTTCGGGGCGGGCGGGTCGGCGGGCACCGCGGAGGGGGCGCCCGAGGGCGGGGCCGGCGGCGGGTTCGGAGGAGTCGTGCGGGCGAGGCCGTTGGGGTCCGCGGGGGCGCAGGGGTCGGCGGGCGGGTCCTCGGGCGGGGTCGGAGGGCCGTTGGGGATGCCGCCGGCGGGGTCGTAGGGGGGAAGCACCCTCGGGGGCTTGTCCTGGGCCCCGTCGTCGCCGGCCTTCCGTTCGATCCAGGTGTTGTCGGCGATGTTCACGATGACCAGCCGGTTGATCGTCTGGATGGTCGGCTCGATGACGATGACCTGGGTGGGCTGGTAGCCGTTCCACTGGTCGCCCTTGAGGACGGGGCTGCCCTTGGGGGCGCGCGGCGGTCCGAGGGGGTTGCCGCAGGCGCAGCGGACCCGGGGCATGCCGTGGTCGTCGACGAGGACGGCCGTGCCGGCCTGGAGCACGGCCTGGTAGCCGTCGGCCCGGCCGTCGCGGAAGCCGTGGTTGGTGACGCGGGTGTCGGCGCGCAGGACGACCGGGGTGAGGGCGCGCAGGAAGTCGGGGAGCTTCTCCTGTTCGATGCCGGCGGCCTGGGCGAAGGTGCGAGCCTTGGCGTCGTCGGAGGTGAGGAAGGCGACCTGGCGTTCCACGTCGCAGCTGCCGAGCCGGCTGGTTCCGCCGTAGAGGCCGGGGGTGGCGGCGCCGACCGTGCGGATGCCCCGGCCGCTCGGGTTGGGCAGCGGGGGCTGGACGGGGGCCGACTCGGCGGTGGCGGAGGAAGGGGTGAAGGGGTCCGGTCCGGCGGCTCCGACGGGCTGGAGGGTGAGCGCCTGGCTTTCGGGGACCGGCCCCTTGGTCTGTTCGGGCCCGGCGCCGCCGCAGCCGGCGGCGATCAGGGAGAGGAGGGCCAGGATGGCCGTGCGGGCCGGTACGTGACGGCGCGGTGCCTGACGGCGCGCTGCCTGACGGGATGTCGGTGCGGGCACGTCGTTCAGGTCGTTCACGCTGATCTCCCTTTTCGCCCCGGTTGCTCCCTCTTGTCTGCCGCATGTCCCCGGGCACCGCAACCGGAGCGCCCGGCCGCTCCTCCCGGGCGGCGCGGCGCCGCGGACGGCCGGTGAACGCGTTCGAAGCCCCCGGCGGCCCGCCCCCGGCCGCCCCGGGCGCGTGGCGCGGCCGCGCGAGCGGGGCGCCCGGGGCCGATACTGGAGGGGATGGACTGGTTCACCGCGCCCGGCTACTGGCTGAGCCGGCTGGTCTTCCAGCGGGCCCTGGCCGGTGTCTACGTCTTCGCCTTCGCCGGGGCCGCCCTGCAGTTCCGGGCACTGATCGGGGCGCACGGCATGCTGCCCGTCCCGCGCTACGTGCGGTACGTGCCCTTCCGCCACGCCCCGAGCCTGTTCCAACTGCGGTATTCCGACCGGCTCTTCGCCTGCTGCGCCTGGGGCGGGGCGGCCTTGGCCGCCGCCCTCGCCGCCGGGGCGGGGGATCTGGTGCCGCTGGGCGCCGCCATGGGGATGTGGGCGGTGCTGTGGCTGCTGTACCTGTCGATCGTCAACGTCGGCCAGACCTGGTACTCCTTCGGCTGGGAGTCCCTGCTGCTGGAGGCCGGCTTCCTCGCGGTCTTCCTCGGCAACGCGCGGGTCGGGCCGCCGGTGCTGGTGCTGTGGCTGCTGCGGTGGGTGCTGTTCCGCGTGGAATTCGGCGCGGGGCTGATCAAGATGCGCGGCGACGCCTGCTGGCGCCGGCTGACCTGCCTCTACTACCACCACGAGACACAGCCGATGCCGGGCCCGCTGAGCTGGTTCTTCCACCGCCTGCCGAAGCCGCTGCACCGGGTGGAGTGCGCGGCGAACCACTTCACCCAACTGGTGCTCCCGGTCCTGCTGTTCACTCCCCAGCCGGTGGCCTCGTACGCCGCCGCGATCATCGTGGCCACCCAGCTGTGGCTGGTACTGTCCGGCAACTTCGCCTGGCTGAACTGGCTGACGATCACGCTCGCCCTGTCGGCGGTGGACTTCACCGGGCTCGCCGGTCCCCCGCCCGCCGCCGCCTCGCGGGGCGGGCCCGTCTGGTACGTGGTCCTGGTGTGCGCCGTGACCGTGCTGGTGCTGGTGCTGAGCCGCAATCCCGTGGCCAATCTGGTCTCGCGCCGCCAGGTGATGAACCGCTCATTCGACTCCCTGCACCTGGTCAACACGTACGGGGCGTTCGGCACCGTCGGCCGGACCCGCGACGAGGTGGTGGTCGAGGGCACCGCCGACCGCGTCCCGCACGAGGACGGCGACTGGCGCGAGTACGGCTTCAAGGGCAAACCGGGCGAACCGGGCCGGATGCCGGGCCAGTTCGCCCCGTACCACCTGCGGCTCGACTGGCTGATGTGGTTCGCGGCCCTCTCGCCCGGCTACGCGCGGGACTGGTTCGGGCCGTTCGTGGAGCGGCTGCTGGCAGGCGACCGGGACACGCTGCGGCTGATCCGCCACAACCCCTTCCCGGACGCCCCACCCCGCTTCGTACGGGCCAGGCTGTACCGCTACCGGTTCACCACCTGGCGGGAGCTGCGCGAGACGGGTGCCTGGTGGCACCGCCGGCTGGTGCGCGAGTACATGCCGCCGACGCGTCTCGCGGAAGTCGCCTCCTCAGAGCCCGAGTAGCGCCGCCTCGCGTTCCGCGGAGATCCCCTTCTCCGGACGGTCGGGGCGCTGCGGGGCGACCCCGCCGATCGACCGGAGCCAGGCCCAGGTGTCGGCGACGGTCTCCTCGACCGGCCGGCAGACGAGGCCCGCCTCCAGGGCCTTGGTGACGTCGGCGCCGAACACGTGGTCGTACAGCTCGCCTTCCGGGAGCCAGATGGGCAGTTCGGTCCAGGGCTCGATCCCCGCCTCCAGGATCGCGGCCGCGTCGGTCCAGCGCGGGTCGAGCGCGGTGCCGGTGGCGGCGGCGCAGGCGTCCAGGAGGCTGCCCATGGTGGCGTGGCCGGCCGGGGAAACCAGGTTGTGGGCCCCTCCGCGGCCGGCCTCGGACGCGTCCAGGGTCCAGCGCGCGAGGTCGCGCACGTCGATGTACTGGAGCGGCAGTTCGCGGGGACCCGGCGCGAGGAGGGGGCCGCCCCGGGCGACGCGGTTCAGCCACCAGGCCAGCCGGCCGACGTTCTCGTACGGGCCGAGGATCAGCCCGGCGCGCACGAGAAGCGCCCGGTCGCCGAAGGCGTCCAGGACGGCGAGCTCGGCGCCCCGCTTGTCCTCGGCGTACGCGGTGGAGCCGGCGTCGGGCGAGCCCTCGACCAGCGGGCCGTCCTCCGCGAGACCGGCCGGGGCGGGGTAGGCGTGCACCGAACGGCTGGAGATGTACGTGTACCGGCCGACGCGGTCCGCCAGCAGGCGGGCACTGTCGCGGACGGCCGTGGGGGCGCCGCTCCAGGTGTCCACGACGAGGTCCCACTCCCCCTCGGCGAGGGCGGCCGGTCCGCCGGGGGCGGTGCGGTCGCCGTGCAGCACGGAGGTTCCGGGCGGGGGCGCGTGGTGCCCCCGGTGGAAGACGGTGACGTCCCAGCCACGGTCCAGGGCGTCTTCGGTGATCGCGCGCCCGACGAATTCGGTCCCGCCCAGCATCAGAAGTCTCATGCGTCCGACCCTGCCGGATGGGGCGGGGCCGGAGAAGGCGTGATCGCCGACAGCGATGACGCTGACGGCGTAGGAACTCCGGGAACCGGCGGGCGGGGACCGCGGGCATGCCGCGCCCCCGTCGCCGTGGGGCGCGGGGGCGGGTACGGGGATCCGGCCCGGGGGCCGGTGCCCGTGTCGTCAGTCGATGCCGGGCAGGATGTGCGGCTCCGCCAGGTCGTCCTCGTAGCCCGCCAGCCGGATGGGTGCGGATCGGGCCCAGACCTCGAGGCTGCCGAGTTCGTCGGACCGCGTGCTCGTGCTCGGCCCCCGTCCCGTGCGTTCCAGAGTCGGTTCGGGCTTCTTCGTCTCAGTCACCGCGCACTCCCTATGTGTCGCGTAACCCGGCGGGCGAGGCCGCGCGCCGGATAGGAGGGAAATCAGATGGTCGTCCGGACGCGGTGGCGCCGTGGTGGAGCGGCGCCCGGGTGGGGCACCTTGCGCCTTAGGGTACACATATGAGCGGGGGTCCGCTCGATGGAACGGTAAAATCCGCGCCGGACCGATCGTTTTTCGCCCCGGTTCCCGGAAGTCGTACGTCGGCACGCGCACCGGGCCGGTCTGGCCGGCGGTGGTGGCGCGTGCGCGCGGACGGCGGAGCGGGCCGGTGCGGCTATGTCGGAGTTGCCCACGGTCGACAGTGTCGGCGAGCCGGGGGAACTCCCGCACGCCCACCGGGGCGGCCACGCGCTCGGGACGGCGGCTCAGACGCGCCGCCGGGGCGCCGGGAGGGCCGGTGACCACTGCGGGAACCGGCCATCGCCGGGCCCGTCGAAGCCGGTACGGGGTTCGCCCGTACGAGTGAGGGGCCGGCCCCGTCTCGTCGAGACGGGGCCGGCCCCTCAGGGGTGTTCGGGCGGGCGGGTGCCTACCAGTTGGCGGGGGCGTAGTCCTTCAGGAAGACCCCGTACAGGTCGTCGCCGGCCTCGCCCCGGACGATCGGGTCGTAGACGCGCGCGGCGCCGTCGACCAGGTCGAGGGGCGCGTGGAAGCCCTCCTCGGCGAGGCGCAGCTTGTCGAAGTGCGGGCGCTCGTCGGTGATCCAGCCCGTGTCGACCGAGGTCATCAGGATGCGGTCGGTCTGGAACATCTCCTGGCCGCTGGTCCGCGTCACCATGTTCATCGCGGCCTTGGCGGCATTGGTGTTCGGGTGCCCGGCGCCCTTGTAGCCGCGGCTGAACACGCCCTCCATCGCGGAGACGTTGACGACGTACGCACGCCCGCTGGACGCCTTCCGGGCGGCCTCGGCCATGGCCGGCCGCAGGGCGCTGATCAGGATGAACGGCGAGGTGTAGTTGCACAGCTGGGTCTCGAGCAGCTCCACCGGGGAGATCTGGTCGATGGTCTGCACCCAGGTGTTGCTCTCGACGACGTCGGGCAGCAGGCCGCCCGCGTCGATGGCTGTTCCGGCGAGGTGCCGCTCCAGGCTGGCGTTGCCCGCGACCAGGGCGAGGTCGGCGACCTTCTGCGCCTCCAGCCCGCTCACGCCGACGGGCAGCGCCGCCAGGCCGTCGACCGCGCCGGAGTTGAAGGCACCGATGACGTGGTGGGCGGGGAGCTCGCCGGCGGGGAGCGGGGCGCTCTCCCCTTCGACCAGCGCGGCGTACGCGGTGGGCAGGCGGCGCACCGTCTGCGTCGCGTTGTTGATCAGGATGTCGAGCGGGCCGGCCTCGGCCACCTGCTCGGCGAGCGCCACGGACTGGCCCGGGTCGCGCAGGTCGATGCCGACGACCTCGAGGCGGTGCAGCCAGTCCGCCGAGTCCTCCATCGCCTTGAAGCGGCGGATGGCGTCCTTGGGGAAGCGGGTGGTGATCGTGGTGTGCGCGCCGTCGCGCAGCAGGCGCAGCGCGATGTACATGCCGATCTTGGCCCGGCCGCCGGTGAGCAGCGCGCGCTTGCCCGTGAGGTCGGCGCGGGCCTCCCGCTTGGTGCGGTTCTCGGCGGCGCAGGCCGGGCAGAGCTGGTGGTAGAAGTAGTCGACCTCGACGTACCGCGTCTTGCAGACGTAGCAGGAGCGGGGGCGCTGGAGTATCCCGGCGATCCGGCCGGCCTCGGTCACGGAGGAGGGCAGGATGCCCTCCGTCTCGTCGTCGATGCGCTCGGCGGAGCCGGTCGCGGTCGCCTCGGTGACGGCCCTGTCGTTGGCGGTCTTGGCCGCGCGGCGCTCCTGGCGGCGGCGCTGCTTGACCGTCCGGTAGATACCGGCGGTGGCACGGCGTACGGTGATGGCGTCGGGGTGGTCGACGTCGATCTTGTCGAGCTCGTCGAGCACGCTGAGGCAGACGGCGAGGCGCTCGGGGTCGATGCCCGGCCCGTATGCGTGGTTGTCTTCGGTCACCGTCATGGCCGCTGCCGTTCCTTGCTCGCTCGTCCGCGTCCGCCTGCTGCGGAAGTCCTCAAAACCGCAACTGTACGGATCCGACACGCCCGGAACCAAACCCGTGCCCGCCGGCTTCACCGACCGCGAGCGCGCTGTCACGGTATGGAAGGGCTCAAGTGTCTTCGTCCCCCTCGGGCGGCTTGCGCGTACTCCCGCTGGTGTATGTCAGGAGGATGACTCGGCCCGTGATCAAGACTCCTCCGGGCGGATGAAGAGCGTCTCCCGTTCGGGCATGGTGGATCTCATGAGTGCCCTGGCCCTGTCGGTTCTGCTCTGCCTGGTCTCCGCCGTCGCCTACGCGGCGGGCGCGATCGTCCAGGAACACGTCGCGGCGAGTTCGCCGGACCGCCCCTCCGCCCCGCTGCGCCGTGCGGGCTGGTGGGCGGCGGTCGCGCTGAACGGCCTGGGCGCACTGCTGCACGTGGTGGCGCTGGCGTACGGGCCGCTGAGCCTGGTCCAGCCGCTCGGCGCGCTGACCATCGTGTTCGCGCTTCCGATGGCGGCCGTCTTCGTACGGCGCCGGGCGGGCGCGGCGGGCTGGCGCGGGGCGCTGCCGGCGACGGCGGGCCTGGCCGGGCTGCTCGCCCTGACGGGCGGGGACGGCCGCGGGGACCAGGCCCTCTCGGGCGGTGAGCGGAGCCTGCTGCTGACGGTGACGGCGGCCGCGGCGGCGGCGCTGGTCCTTGCGTCGGGGCGGATGCGGCGGGCGGTGCTGCGCAGCGTGCTGCTGGCCGCGGCGGACGGCACGGCCTTCGGGATGGGCTCCGTGTTCACGAAGTCGGTGGCCGAGGGCTTCTCCCCCGGGGCCCCGGGCTCGCTGTGGCCGGACCTCGCGGCGATCGCCGCGCTGGCGGCGGGCGGGCTGCTGCTGTCCCAGGCCGCCTACCGGGGGGCGGGGCTGACCGCCCCGCTGGCCACGGTGACCGTCGTCAACCCGGTGGTCGCCGCCGCGGTCGGGGTCTCGCTGTTCGACGAGGGGTTCCGGTACGGGACCGCCGGGGCGGTGGCGGCGCTGGTGTGCGGCGCCGCGGCGGCGGCCGGCCTGGTGCTGCTCACGGCCGTGCCGCCGCACGTGCGCGGGTCAGATTCCGACGCCCTTGCCCCGGAGGTACTTCAGCGGGTCGATGTCGGATCCGTAGCCGGGTCCGGTGCGCATCTCGAAGTGCAGGTGCGGCCCGCTGGAGTTGCCGGTCGAGCCGGAGCGGCCGATCCGCTGGCCTCCGGACACCTGCTGGCCGGCCTTGACGCCCAGCGCGGACAGGTGGGCGTACTGGGAGTAGCGGCCGTCGGTGTGCTTGATGACGACCTGGTAGCCGTACGCCCCGGCCCAGCCGGCCGACTGGACCGTGCCGGGTCCGACCGCCTTGACGCTGGTGCCGGTGGGCACCGGGAAGTCGATGCCCGTGTGGTATCCGCTGGACCAGGAGGATCCCGCGACGCGGTAGGCGGTGCCGATGCCGGAGTCGACGGGCGAGGTGAAGGCGCCGCTGCCCGAGGCGGGCTTCTGCTCCGCTGAGACGGGCTTGCCGGCGGGCTTGGCGGCCGGCTCGGGCCTGGGCTTGGGCGTCTCGACGGGCTTCGGCTTCTCGGCCGGCTTGGCCTGTTCGGGCTTCTGCTGCTCGGGCTTGGCCTGTTCCGGCTTGGCCTGCTCCGGCTTGGGCGCGGCCGGTTCCACGGGCTTGACCGGCTCGGCGGTGCGCGGCGGCTTCTCCGGGTTCTGGGCGGGCGGGGCGGTGGTGATCCGGAGGGTGAGCCGCTGACCCGGGAAGATCAGGTTCGGGTTGCCGCCGACGGTCGACCGGTTCGTCTCGTACAGGGCCTGCCAGCCGCCCTCCACGTGCTGCTCGGAGGCGATCGTCGAGAGGGAGTCCCCGGGGGCGACGACGTACGGGTTCGGCAGGACGGAGGTCCCGGTCGGGCTGGGCGTGCTGACGGGGGCCCCGGTGGTGGCCTTGGTCGGCTGGATCCGGTCCTTGGGCGCCTGTCCCTGCGGCGGCTTCGCCCGCGCGGAGGGTTTGGCGGGAACGGCGCCGGTCTGCGGGGCGGCCGCGCTGCGGCTGAGTCCGGCCTTGGGCCCGCAGGCGGGCCACGCCTTGGGCCCCTGCCCCTTGAGCACCTTCTCGGCGACCGCGATCTGCTGGTCCTTGGTGGCCAGGTCGGCCCGGGGGGCGAATGCGGTACCGCCGAATTCGCGCCAGGTGCTCTGGCTGAACTGGAGACCGCCGTAGTAGCCGTTCCCCGTGTTCGTCTTCCAGTTGTTGGTGGACTCGCAGGCGGCGACCTTGTTCCAGGTGTCCCCGGAGGCGGCCTGAGCGTCCACGGCTCCCATGAGGGGGAGCGCGATGCCGGCGCCGCCGGCGGTGACGGCGAGCGAGGCCCGGTTGATGCTGCTCGGCTGGTACCGGCGGTGCCGGCCCCGTACACCCATGGGAGCCCCCCTGGAAGACATCAGGAACCGCACAACCTAACGGCGGCCCGATGGTCTGACAAGGGCGACAACCAGCCGTCCCGCGAGGCGAGTTGACGCTCACGCGGGAGTCGGACCCCGGTCGGCGCACACCGGGGACAGGGGAGCTGTGGGGCCGGGGGCCCCTACCGGATCCGGCGGCTCGCCACCGCCACCGGCCTGGTCAAGACGGTCAAGGAACGCGGCGCACGGACGTTCCGTCGGCGCGGAGGACACGCGCGCCTCGCTCCTCCACGAGTACGCGGGCGTGGTCCAGCAGACGGGAGCCGACCGGCCGCGCCTTTCGGCCACCGCCGGCCTGCCGGGCCCGAAGCCCGGCGCCGTCATGGCATGGATCTCGGCATCGGCGTTATGCGGCCGGCGGGCCCCGGTGCCGGTCAGGGGCAACCTGTCGGCATGGGGTCTCCGGCTCCCGGCCCGGCACGGGCCAGGAGTACGGGCGCACGGCAGGGTCGCGCACGGGCCCGGCGAGGTCACCGTACGGGTCCTGCCCCGCACCCGGACGTCAGCTCAGCGGCCCCGGCTGCGGGATCGGCGCGGGCCCCGGGGGCGGGGGCACGGGGTCGGGCTCGGGTACCGGCCCCGGTACCGGTGGCACGGGGCGCGGCACGGGCTCCGGGTCCGGCAGCGGCGGGAACGGGTTGGGGCCCGGTCCGGGGTCCGGTACGGGCGGCTGCGTCTGCTCAAGTTTTCGCACCATACCGCCCACCTTCCCCCGATCTCAGCCGGTACGCCCCCCAGCGAGGGCGGCGGCCAGCCCCGCCGCGGGGCTGGACAGCACCGGGACGCGGGTGCGTACGAGGGCGGCGGCCCCGGCCATGGAGACCTGCGCCAGCACGATGACGTCGGCGTCCGTGACGGCGTCCGCGGCCTCGGCGACCGCGGCGAGGTACCCGTCCTCGTCCCCGGCCGCGAACCGCTCCCAGGCGCCCGGCACCACCCGGCTGCGCACGGCCCGTGCCCCCTCCTCGGCCAGCAGGGCCCCGGTCGGCGCCAGGGTCGACTCCACCGAGGCCAGTACGACGATCCGCGGGCCCTTCCGTACGGCCTCGGCTGCCATCGGCCGGTCCACCCGGAGCACCGGGAACCCGAGCTCGGGAGCCAGGGACTCCGCGACACCCGCGATGCTCGAGCAGGTGACCAGCACGGGCCCGCCGCACTCCGCCAGCACGGCCCGCACCTCGGCCTCCACGGCCTCCGGCCCCCGCTCCCGGGCCATGTCCAGCAGCTCGGGAACCACCAGATGCCGCAGTACGGCCCCCGGGTGCTCGCGTTCGCGCAGCGCCTCGAAGACCGGGACGTGCACCGGGGAGGTGTGGAGCAGCGTCAGCGCGGTCACCACAGGTCGGCGTCCCGCTCCAGCTGCGCCCGGGCGGCCTCGACGACCGTGGCCGGCGCCTCGGGCGCCTGCTCGGGATGCCGGCCGGCCCAGCTCGCCGCGTACGGACAGAGCGGCACGACCGGCACCCCCTGCGCCGCGGCGATCCCGTAGAACCCCTTGACGAGCTCCGCGCCGATCCCCCGGCCCTCCTGCCCCGGCTCCACGACGGTGTGCACCGCCACCAGGGCGTGGGGTTCCGCCGCGAGCACGAAGTACGCGATGAACCCGACCACCCTCCGGTCCTCGACGGCCAGCAACCGCCCGGCCTTCCGCTCGTCCACCAGCTCGATCACCACGGCCCCGCTCCTTCAGCTCAGACAGCCACGGAATGAGGGCTGCGCTCCTGGTCCGTCCCGGGCACCGGGGCGGACGGGTCCGCCCCCAGCTCGACGATCCTGTTGTCCCCGTCCACGTGCACGACGCGCGGCTTGAGCGCCCGCGCCTCGACGTCGTCCACCTGGGCGTAGCTGATGAGGATCACCAGGTCCCCGGGGTGCACGAGATGCGCGGCGGCCCCGTTGATCCCGATGACCCCGGACCCCCGCTCCCCCTCGATGACGTACGTCTCGAGCCGCGCCCCGTTGGTGATGTCCACGATGTGGACGAGCTCCCCGGGCAGCAGATCGGCGGCATCGAGCAGATCGGCATCGATGGTCACGGACCCCACGTAGTGCAGGTCGGCCTGCGTCACGGTGGCTCGGTGGATCTTGGACTTGAACATGGTACGAAGCATGCGAATACTCCCGGTGTGTCTGCTCCCTGCCTGCTCATTGCAGGTCAAGGGCGGTCCCCGCAGATTACAGCCATTCGCATGTCCGGTCAGCTCTCCCCAGCTCTCTCAGGACTCGCACTGACCGACTGATGAACCTTCGCCATGGACTCCGTGGCACTCCTGGAACACGGCAGCGTGGTCGACTTCTGTTCCACGGCGGCAGCCGTCGGCGCCACCCCACCTCGCCGCCCCGAAGACGCAGACGCCGACCTGCCCGTCGGCGACGACATGGCCCTGGCCCTCCCCGGCCAGGTCCTGCCCGCCGAGGACGGCCGCGTCTCGGCCCCCGCGCCGCCCCGGCAGCCGTCGCAGTCGACCGCAAGCGCCTCGTGGACGGGGCAGCCAATGCGCGTGAACTCGCTCAAGCGCACGGACCTAAGAGGCGCCGGAGGCCGGAGCTGGGAGCCATGAACAGCAAGCTGCTGGATACGGTCGATTCCATGCATGCGCAGTGCGTGACATGGCGGTGATCGATCAACTACGGGCCCAGACCGATCAACGGAGACTTCCGTTCCAGTCAAGGCCACCTGGCGTACCCGAACTGACTATGCTCGCCTCGCGTGTTGCACTGCACTCACCGTGAGTCCAGCGTCGCATTGCGTGCAGACGGAGCCCGGCCGCGGGAGGCGTGACCACCGATGCGATCTCGAACCGGCCCGTCCGGCGCACTCATTGGAACATCTCTGCCCGGTCGAGCGAAGTCCCGACCGTTCTTGTCGGCGCGCCGCATCACGCCCAGTCCACCAATTCCAGACTGTTTAGGGACCCTTAGATGGTTCGTGCAGGTTCAACCTCCAGAGCGCTGCCACATGCGGTGGCTCCAGCATGGCTCATCCCCCCTGTTGTTCTGGCCGGGGCCTGCGTTGTGGCGCTGATCTTTGTTTCCGCCCAGATACGCACGCCGGTTGCCTGGTGCGGCCTCGTCGCGGTCGTCCTGACGGCCATCACTTCGGCTGAGACGGCGCGCCGGACGCACTCGGCGGAGGCGGCCCGCTACGCATGGGCCAATGCCGAGGTGCAGCGGTACTACGCGCAACGCGAGACCGTGCTGCTCGCCCGCCTGTCCGATCAGCGGGCCACCACTGTATGGCTCGCCGAAGAGCTCCTCCCCGCGGCTGTCGCCCGCCTGCAGAAGGGTGAGCCCCCTTCTGAGATCCTGCAGTCCGTCCCGTTCGGGGAACATCTCGACAGCGAGTTCGCCGAAGCGCTCCGGGCAGCTCTGCGGACGCTCCTGGAAGCCGTGGAAGCCGAGGAACGCACACGGGATTCGTCGCAGCGGGCACTGGTGGCGATCGCCCGGCGGGTCCAGGCGATCGTGCATCAACTCGCCAAGGACCTGCGCGACATGCAGATCCTGCATGGCACGGATGTAGTGGTCTCCCATGGCCTGCAGGACATCGACCATCGCAACGCCCTGATCGGGCGCCTTGCGGCCAGCATCGCGGTACTGGGTGACGCCCGGCCCGGGCGTCAGTGGTCGAAGCCGATCCCTCTCTACGACATCGTGCGAGGGGCCATGTCACGCATCGTGGACTATCCCCGCGTGAAGCTGCAGTCGGTGACAGAGGTGGCTGTGATCGGCCAGGGAGCCGAGCCGCTGATCCACCTGCTCGCCGAGTTGCTCGACAACGCCACTACCTTCTCACCGCCGCACGCCCCGGTCGAGGTGACCGCGAGCGAGGTGCCCTCCGGTGTCGCGATCGAGATCGAGGACCGTGGTGTCGGGCTCACCGAAGAAGCACGCCAGCGCGTCGACCGCGTGATGGCTCAGGCATCGTCCGGCATGGATCTGGCCGACCTGGGCGAGGCGACGCAGCTCGGCCTGCCCGTCGTCAGCCGGCTGGCCCGCGAGCACGGCCTCGACGTCGACCTGCGGACCTCCGCGTACGGGGGCGTGCGGGCCGTCGTGCTCGTTCCGCGGCGCCTGATCACCACGGTTCAGCAGCCTGCCTCGAAAGTCCAGCAGTTCACGCCGAGGCCCACGGGCACACCGGCCGCGCCGAGGCCGACGATGACGATGACGATGGCGCACGATGCCGCAGCGGGTTCCGTCGAGGCCGAAAAGACGGTGAACGGACTGCCTCAACGGCGACGCGAGTCACCCGTCCCCACACCGGTCGTCCGCACGGCCCCCCATCCGCCGGCCGCTCCGGCCGCCACCCCGGCAACGGCCGACGCACCCCGGCAGCCGGGCCTGATGTGGGAGGCGTTCAGCGGCGAGAAGAGGCCGAGTGCGGGCCCTTCCATTCGAACCAACGAGCCATCAGACGAGGGTGAGTAACCGTGCCGCCACTGCCCAACATGGACTGGATGCTCAAGGAGCTGGCAACCAGCGTCCCGTACGTGCGACACGTGGTCGTGTTGTCATCGGACGGTCTGTGCATCGGTCAAGCGAACACGGAGCCCGACACCGCTGACGCGATCGCCGCTGCCTGCTCGGGAATCCAAAGCCTGGCGAAGGCCATCGCACAGAAGTTCCCGCACGGAGACGGCTCGACCCACATGGTGGGAATCGAAGTCGACGGCGGGTACTTCTCCCTGATGGCGGCCGGTCCCGGGGCCTATCTCGCGGTGCTGGCCGACGCGGAGGTGGACGCGGGCCTGCTGGGCGATCGCATGCGTACGCTGGTGGTCCGGATCGGCCAGCACATGACCAGCCCGCCTCGTGAGGACGTCGGGCAGGCGATGTGACGTCACAGAACCAGAAAGCATGGGACGAAGGCAGTCCCGTGCCGCTCTATGTCATCTCCGGTGGCCCGGGTTCCTCCGCCAAAGCCTTCAACCTGGTCACCCTCATCTCATCGAGGTCCGCACCCGAACCCGGTATGCAGCCCGAGCAGGCGGCCATCCTCACCATGTGCCAATACCCGCTGTCGGTGGCCGAGATCTCCGCGTACCTCAGCCTGCCGTTCAGCGTCATCACGGTGCTGCTCTCCAAGCTCGTGGACAACGAGCGGGTGCAGGCCACTGCTCCCGTTCCTGTCGCGGCGGTCCCCGAACTCGGCCTTCTGGAGGCGGTGATCCATGGACTACGCAGGCTCTGACGCTCCCGCCGCCGGCCCCCACCGCTCGGAGGTGCTGCTGCCGCACGGCGCCAGGGGGGTCAAGGTCGTGATCGTCGGCGGCTTCGGGGTGGGCAAGACGACCATGGTCGGGGCGGTGAGCGAGATCCCGCCCCTGACCACCGAAGAATCCATGACTCAGGCCGGCGTCGGGATCGACCACAATCCCGGTGCGGAACGCAAGAACACCACGACCGTTGCTCTGGACTTCGGTCGCATCAGCATCAACGAGGAGCTGATCCTCTATCTCTTCGGGACGCCGGGACAGGAGCGCTTCTGGTTCCTGTGGAACGGCATCTTCGAAGGCGCGCTCGGTGCCGTGGTCCTCGTCGACACCCGGAGGATCGAAGTCTGTTTCGAGATCATCACCCGTCTGGAAGACCGCCGCGTCCCCTTCGTCGTGGCCGTCAACACCTTCCCCGAGGCGCCGCAGCACCCGGTAGCAGCCCTGCGTACCGCTCTGGCGCTCAACGAATCGGTGCCCATCATCACCTGTGACGCACGCGACCGGTCGTCCAGCCGCGACGCGCTGCTCGCGCTGATGGGCTACCTGTGCACCCTCGCCGCCGCTCAGGAGTCCGTATGACCGTCCCACCCACTGACCACACCTCCACGGAACCAGGGCTCACCCCGCCCCCGGGTTGCCCGGCACACACCGCCACGGGATTCGACGCGGCGACCCCGCTCTGGGGCGCCGCGGCCGAGACCGACCCCATGGGCCTGTACGAGAAGCTGCGTGCCGCCCACGGTCCGGTGGCGCCCGTCCTGCTCGACGGGGGCGTACGGGCCTGGCTCGTCCTGGGGTACCTCGAGAACCGTGATGTGGCCAGCCGCTCCACCCAGTTCTCGCGCGACCCCCGCACCTGGCACGGCTGGAAGAGTGGCGAGATCGACGCCACCACCTCGCCACTGGTGCCGATGATCGGCTGGCGACCCGATTGTGTATGTGCGGACGGCGAAGAGCACCAGCGCCTGCGGGGCGCGGTCACGGCCGGCCTGAACCAGTTCGACCAGCGCGGAATCCGCCGCCACATCACCCGCTTCGCGCACCAGCTGGTCGATGATTTCTGCGAAACGGGCAGGGCGGAGCTGGTCGGTCAGTTCACCGAGCACCTGCCCATGCTCGTTCTCACCCACCTGCTCGGAATGCCGGACGAGTACGGTCCCAAGCTCGTGCACGCCGCCCGGGACCTCTTCAAGGGAACCGAAACGTCGCTCGCGAGCAACGCCTATGTGCTGGAGACCCTCGAACAGCTCGTCGTCGCCAAGCGCGCTCTGCCCGGGCAGGACATCGCATCCGTGCTGATGTCCCACCCGGCCGGCCTCACGGACGAGGAGGTGCAGCACCACCTGCGTCTCATCCTGCTCGCGGGCTATGAGACGACTGCCAATCTCATGTCCAACGTACTGCGAATGGCGGTCACCGACCCGCGGTTCCGCGGGTCGTTGGCCGGCGGCCAGATGACCTTGCCGGAAGCAGTGGAGCAAGTGCTCTGGGACGAGCCACCGCTGATGGTGTGCCCTGGCCGCTGGGCCACCGGTGACACCTCCCTCGGAGGACAGCAGATCAAGGCGGGAGACATGCTCCTGCTGGGCCTGGCCGCCGGGAACGTCGATCCCGTGGTCCGCCCGGACCCCTCGACCCGCGTGCACCACAACCGCGCGCACCTGTCCTTCAGCGCCGGCGCCCATGAGTGCCCCGGCCAGGACATCGGCCGTGTCATCGCCGACACCGGCATCGACATCCTGCTCACCCGGCTTCCCGACATCAGCCTGGCCGTACCCGAGGAAGAGCTCACCTGGCGCTCCTCCACCTGGTCCCGGCATCTGACGGCGCTACCCGTGAAGTTCGCGTCCCGCCGTCCGGAAGCCCATGATGTCCTGACACCGCTGCCGGCCGCGCCCCCGCCAAGCAGCGGCATTCCGACGGCGCCCCAATGGCCGCTGCCCGAGGACGAGTTGCCGCGCCCGACCGAACCCCGCACCTCGTGGTGGGCGCGGCTGAGGTGGTTCCTGCGGAGGCTGTAGGCCCCGCAGCCCGCATCAGTTCACGCGCGCGTCGACGTCGTGAATCCTGATGACGCTGAGACACACCGCTCGACGTCGGGCGCAGCGGCGGCGGAAGTCCGTTGCGCTGGGGACGGACCTTCTGCCGGAGCGTAGCGGGGCGCCCCGGTGTACCACGCGTGGAGGCCGGACAGGAAACTGCGGGCTCCCCCGAGCCACGCTTCCAGCTCGATCCGTTCGCCGTGGTTCAACCCGGCTCGCTGGACGACCGGGGGCAGTTCGCTCCGTGTGAGGTGCTCGAAGTGGCGCAGCCGGGCGGTCACCAGATCGGCGGCCGCGTGCATCGCCTCCTGGACAGTGATGCGCAGGGAGGTCTGGAGGACTATGACGAGGTTGTTGACGTCGTGTTCGTCATGGACTTCCCGCTGATAGGAGGCGATGTCGTTCGCCATTCCCATGTAGTCCATGAAGGCGTCGAGCAGTGCGCGGAAGGCTCGGCTGTGCCGGATCTGCTCAGGGATCCGTGCTCCGGTGGAGAGTTCGACGGAGTAGGGGGCGGTATAGGCGGCAAAGCTTTCACGGCGGAACTGGGCATACTCGATGAGGTCCGGGACACGTCCGGCGCGGCTGTTGGCCAGTTCCTGAACTCCCGCGTCGATGTACCTTGCCAGGGCACGGTTGAGCCCCTGCTGCCAGTGCGCCATCCTCGGGGGGAACAGCCGCTGCTGGAGGTAGGCCATGCCCCTTTCGACGGCATTGGTCGGCTCCGGCAACCGGGCGCCCGGCTCCGGCGGTATGAAGGCATGGAGGCGGGCGGTGAAGGCTTGTGCGCCTGTGAGGTCGCCCGTCCGTTTGAAGGCGGAGGCGAAGTAATCGTCCCAGGCCAGAGCCCAGAGGTTGAGCCGGTGGTTAAGCCGGAGGTCGGTGAGTGAGGCGTCAGGAAGAGCCCAGGCGGTCAGCTGGTCCACGGCCATGGCGTGGAACTGGGACAGGGTCCAGATCGCCCGGCGGGCCGGGGGTGCTCCGCCGCTGTCCAGCATGCCCATCTCTCGCGCCCACGTCTCGGTCTCCTCGCGCAGGGCCAGCAGGTACGGATTCACCCGCACCGGGTACGGCATCCTCAGTATGGGCAGCTTGATGGCCTGCACTGTCATGAGATCCCTGCTTCCCTTTCGCTGCGCCTCGTTGTGTTGCGTGTCGCCCCGGCGCGCCCTGCGCGATTGCAGGGGCGGACGTCAGAACCCGCGCGGGGGGCGAGCTCCAAAACGTGCGCCCACCCCGGCCATTCCGCAACCCCGCGCAGCCGTCATCGGACCGTGATTTGGGCCGGTTTGAGGGGAATGAAACGATCTTTCTGGGTCAACTTGGCTCAAATTCGATCCAGAAGCCGGCCATGATCAACCAACGACCGTCAGTCGGCATGCACGACCGTGCGGTCCCACGAGACGGGACGCCCTTCTAGACGACACCACGGGCGGTCTGGATGCCGGTCCCGAGGACGGTGTCCGGCGGGGACCCGACCCGCGGCCCGGCCGCGGTCGCCGCGTCGATCACCGCCGCGGCGTCGGCAGCGGGAGCACGGCGGCTTCACCGGCACAGGAGCCCTGCCGAACCGTTTCCGTTCAGAAAAATATGCGGTTCAGGTACGCTCGCGCAGATGTTTTTGCGGTGATCCATTGACCGGCTCAAGGCGCCCGGCTAGAAAGAGCACGATCAGGACCGCGATCACCGTTCCGGTCCGTACAGCTCTGCCCGGGACCTGGACGGGGCTGCGGTCGTCGTCGCCACGGGGTCGCCCGTGCCGCGGTTGGTGCGCGGCCTGGAGAAGCCCGGCGCGGCCGGCGCCCGCCCGAGCCTCATCTGTCACACCCGTACAACCGAAACAGGTAAGCGAGCACCATGACCGTACAGCGACGGCACGACCCGGACGAGCGCGGCTTCGCCAGCGACAACTACGCGGGGGCGCACCCGGAGGTCCTTGCGGCGATCGCTCTGGCCAACGGCGGCCACCAGGTCAGCTACGGCGCCGACGTCTACACCGAGCGCCTCCAGGAAGTGGTGCGCGGTCACTTCGGCCCCACCGCGCAGACGTACCCGGTCTTCAACGGCACTGGCGCGAACGTGGTCGCGCTCCAGACCATGCTCGACCGCTGGGAGGCCGTGGTCTGCGCCGAGTCGGCCCACATCAACGTCGACGAGGGCGGGGCGCCCGAGAAGGTCGCCGGGATCAAACTCCTGACGGTGCCCACATGGGACGGCAAGCTCACCCCCGAGCTGATCGACCGGCAGGCATGGGGCTTCGAGGACGAGCACCGGGCCCGGCCCAAGGTCGTCTCGATCGCCCAGTCCACCGAGCTCGGCACCTGCTACACGCCGGACGAGATCCGTGCGATCTGCGACCACGCGCACGGCCTCGGCATGCTCGTCTACCTGGACGGGGCCCGGCTCGCCAACGCCGCCGCCACCCTCGGTGTGTCCCTGCGCGAGATGACCACCGACGTCGGCGTGGACGTCCTCTCGCTCGGCGGCACCAAGAACGGGCTGCTCTTCGGCGAGGCGGTGATCGTGCTCAACGAGGACGCGGTGCGCGGCATGGCTCACCTGCGCAAGACGAGCATGCAGCTGGGCTCCAAGATGCGGTTCATGTCGGTGCAGTTCGAGGCGCTGCTGGGCGGTGACCTCTGGCTGCGCTCGGCGGCCCGCTCGAACGCGATGACCCGGCGGCTGTACGAGGCGGTGCGCGAACTTCCGGGCCTGGAGATCGCCCGCCCGGTACAGGCCAATCAGATCTTCGCCGTCCTGCCACCGGCCGTGACCGAGCGTCTTCAGAAGCGTTTCCGCTTCTACACCTGGGACGAGCAGGCCGGCGAGGTCCGCTGGATGACCTCCTTCGACACCACCGAGGCCGACGTGGACGCGTTCGCGGCGGCGATAGCGGAGGAACTGGAGGTGGAGCGGGGCGATGGGCCGGCGGGCGGGCTGACCACGGCCGAGCGGGAGGAACTGGTGCGGCTGCGCCGTCAGGTCCTCGAGATGGAGGCGACGATCGAAGCCCTGGGAAAAACGCCCCCCTTCTCCGCGAACCGCCCGTAGACGGCGGCGGAGGCCCGGGAGGCCGGGCGAGCGTCCCGGGCTCCGGGCAGGAGAAGCGCGGACAGGTCGTCCGGTGCCGGCTCCCACGGCTCGCAGGCAGGCTCGGTGATGGTCTGAGGAGGCTGCTCCGCCGCTGCCGCCGCCGGTGACGCGGTCGTACGCCCGAGAGGCGGCCTCCGCCTCCGCCTCGAGGGAACCGTCGGCGGGCACACAGGTACCGTCTCCGGCGGCTGCCCGCGGTCGGCCGTCAGGCCGCGGACACCGTTCCTCCCGCGTTGCGCAGGTATTCCTCGTCCGAGACCTCGGCGGGCACATGTCAGCGGCCGGCCCGCTGGGTCTCGGGGGCACGGGCGTGTGACCAGCACCTCCGCGTACGCCCGGCGCCGGCCGTGCTCACGGGTGGCCGGGGCGCTGTTCCGGAGGGGCGGGGGCTCCAGTCCGTGACGGGTCCTGCTGTTCCTTTCCCGTCTTCTTCGGTCGGGCCGCCTTCAGGTGGCGGCTGTCCTGGGGGGTGGCGGCGCCCTTTCCGCCGCGCAGTGCTTCGGGTTGCCGAGCACCACCCAGGATCTTGCTCCTCATGGCTGTGCCGTGCGCGTCGGGGCTCCCGAGGCGATCGATGGGCCCCCACGCGCCGTCCTGTCGTCCGATTTCCCGTTCGGCTTCGGTGATCACGCTCTCGTCGATCCAGCCGATCGGTTCCACATCCCGGACCAGGGGCTCGTTGTCGGGTCCGCGGCCGGCCTCGGTGCCGTGCAGCAGCCAGGGCTTGACGCGGCCGTCGCGGACCCGTGGGAGGTGGGAGTAGTCGTACAGACGCCGGGCGGCCCACGTGCGCAGCGGCCGGTCCCGCCACCATTCCTCGACGTCGAGGGGGTTGGCGGACAGTCCGGGGAGTTGCACGCCGGTCAGCTCGTCGCGGCTGGAGGGAGAGGCGAGGTCGGTGTGCGGGCCGAGGGACCAGCGCACGTAGAGACCCCGCCGTTCCGAAAGCAGACCGGCCAGCTCGTCCAGCGACCCGACAGTCATGAGGCGCGTCCGGTAGTCGGTCTCGTTCATGCCAGGCGGCTACCCGGCTCCGCGCCCGTCACTCTTCCTCACCCGCGCTGGCCCTGGCCTGGTGCGGACGCCGGAACCGTACGGCGGGACCGGGGCCTGCACGGGCGGGCGGCCGGGGAGCGGCATCAGGCGGCGGTCAGGGCGGCGGCGCCGAAGGAGACGTCGAAGCGGTCGCACCAGATGGTGACGCTGGTGTACTCGGACAGCGTCACGTCGGCCGGAATCGGGTAGTTCTGGTCGCCCTTGTTGCCCTTGAGCCCGCCGAGGCTGACGTACTTGCCGTCGTCGAAGACGCGCCAGCCGGCGGTGCCCTCCTTCACCGGGGCGTCGGTCAGCCAGACCCGCAGGTCCGGCCCGCTGCTGGTGTCCAGGCCTTCCAGCCGGAGGGTGTGCGAGCCGTCCGCGAGACGGACGATCCGCACCGTGCCGGTGGTGGTGTGTTCGTGGCTGATCAGGGTCCCCCGCGCGAGCGTGCGCGGGCCACCGGGGGCGGCGGACGTGGCGGGGGACGGTGCGGTGGCCGCTGGAGCGGCGCTGGGCAGGGCTTCGCGGACCGTCCGGTTCTGCCAGAGTTTCCACGGCTGGAACCAGTAGAGCCCGGCGGCGACGAGCACCGCCGCCAGCGCCGCCGCGCCCGCCACCAGCGGTCGGCGCCGCCTGTTCCCACGGCCCATGACCCGCTCCTTCGTCGTCGTCCAGAAGGCATTCAACGGCATGCGGAGCGTGCGGGCCACGGGTGGGCCGGTGACGGAATCCTCACGGCGGCGCCCGGGGCGGAGCCGGGCGGGGTGCGGTGCTCCTGCTGGTCGACGCGGAGCAGGCGGCCGAGAGGACCGGGCGTCCCTACTTGGGACGGAAGTCGCTGCCGGCCAGACTGCGCCAGACGCTCACGACGATCGCCAGCTGGGCGGCGAGATAGGCGACCTGCGTGGACAGTCCGCGCAACTGGTAGACCGAGAGGAGCAGGCCGAGGCGGCTGGGCCAGAACCGCCTCTCCTCGCTGAAGGTTTCCATGTCCATCCAGATGCTGGTGAGCGTCAGGACGAGCAGCATGAGCGCGACGTGCAGGAAGACGTACCCGAGTTCCGTGTCGGTGATCTGGGTGAGCAGCGCGCCCACGCAGACGGGGAGGGCGTAGGCGGCGGTCAGGCTGAGCGCGCGCACGGGGCTGCGGCGCCCGGGCAGCACCCGCCACAGCGCACCCAGGGCCAGGCCCGCTCCGGCCCACGCCACCTGCCAGGCCAGGCACTTCGCCACGATCTCCGGTACTCCGGAGAGGCTCTGGAACGTGGCCATCTGAGTGCGGTCGTCCTTGAGGTAGCTGAGCCAGACGAGGGCGATGCTGGCCGGGAAACCGAAGCAGAAGGCCAGGCGCGCGGCGCTCCGCGCGTTCTCCCACCAGTCGCCGCCGGGTCCCCAGCTCAGCGCGGCGTCCAGTACGGAGATCTGGTGCCGTGGACGGCCTCCGGACCACCCGTCGAACAGCCAGTGGTGCAGCCCGTCCAGTCTCTTCTCCAGTTCCTCGCGCGAGAGGTCCCCCTCGCCCCGGCCCCGGTCCAGCGCGTACAGCTTGTGGTGCAGGTTGCGGAACTCGTGGGCCTTGTTGAGGAGGACGTGCCGGCGCCGCTTCGATCCCAGCCTCCGGATGCGGAACTCCTTCTCCGTGCGGCCCAGTACGGAGAACCGCCGGCCGATCACGACCACGGCGTACAGGGACGCGATCATCAGCAGGAGCCAGGCTCCGAACAGCACGTTGGAGCCCGCGAACTCGACCTGCCGGAATCCCACGCACAGGGCGAAGACCGCGACCGTCAGCAGGAGGTCGGCTCCGGCCGGCCCTAGCGGAGGCCCTTCGCCGTCGGCGTCGGCCCCGGCCAGCCGCGCCTTGACGCGGGTCCGCAGCAGCGCGACGAGCGCGATGCCCGTCAGCAGCCACGCGTAGGCGTAGACCCAGGTGAGCCCGGCGTAGGGGAACTGCTTCAGGAATTCCACCCACTCCCGGTGCCGGTCGGTCCGTGACTGGTCGACGAGCCAGTACGCCCGTCTCCACCAGCGCTCGTGGGTCCACCAGAAGGAAGCGAGCAGGGCGGCCGCGACCGTCGCCAGTACCGCCGACGCGACCACCGTGCAGCGGACGGGCGCCCCGTCCCACGCCGCGTTCCAGGAGTGCCGGACCATCTCACCCTCGCGTACGAGGCGCCACGCCCATGCCGTCATCGCGGCGAGCCACAGCCACAGCGTGGCCAGCGCCACCAGGGTCAGCCCGGCGACCCCGGCGGGGGCCGCGACGGCCGGCACGGCTCCGGTCACCGCGACGGCCGAGGCGGTCAGGATCACCGCCCGCCTCCGGCGCCGGACGCGTCCGGGGCCGGAGGCCTCCCGCCCGGTGGGGGAGGCCACCGACGCGGAGGCGAGGGGGCGCCACGGGCGGGCGGCGAGCACCAGCGCGAGTCCCAGTGCGAGGGCGACGAGGGAACGCGCGGGCGGGGGGAGGGACGCGGGATGGTCCACGATCAGCACCCGCAGCACCGCGGCCACGACGACGCTGACCGATGCCCACAGCAGGATCACCCGGGCGAGGCCGTCTCGTGCCGGCGGTCCGGGCGGGGCGGCGGAATCCGGACGGCCGGACGGTCTCGGCCGCGCCGCGTAGCCCACGGCCAGCGCGCTCACCGCCGAGGTGAACACCCACCACGAGGCGACCCCCACCCAGCCCAGGGACCACCACTGCTCGCCCACGTTGAAGGAGCGCTGCCAGGGCGGGTCCACCTCCACCCGCACGTTGAAGGGCTTCGGCTCGGACCACACCAGACGGTCCCGGTCGGCGGAAGAGGGCGAGGGGAAGACGTTGGTGGCCTCCAGCCCGTCCAGCCGGATCTCGACCGGCCCCCATGCGGCGTTGCCCAGTGTCCCCGGCGGCCGCAGGAAGACGCGCCAGCTCTCCCCCTTGGAGTCGACGTCGATCTTCCACGGCCCAAGCAGGAACGGTCTGTTCTGCTCGATCCACGCGGTCGCCTCGTAGTCCACGGTGACCACGTCGCCCCGCACCCTCACCCGCGGGTCCTGGAACCGCCACTCCCGGCTGCGCGGGGTCTCTTCGTCGCCGCGCAGGAGGCAGCGCATGGCCTTCCGGTACGGGGCCGTCTTCTCGCTGAGCGCCAGATCCGTCGCGGGGGGCCATTCCTTCGCCGAGACGCTGACGGTCAGCTTCGAGATCACCTGGGCGTAGCTGCGGTCGTGGTAGTCGAAGTCGAGCCCGGCGGTGACCCTGCGGGCCTTCAGCTTCCCGGCGTCACAGGGGTCGGCCCCGTGTGCCCGGGCCGCCCCTCCCGAGGCCACCACGGCAGCGAGCAGCAGGAGGAGCAGGCACCACCAGCGGGTCTTCACGTCGCGCCCCGTCCGCATCGCCGTCCAGCACCCCGTCCGTGCAGCCTTAACACCGGGCCGCACCCCCTCGCACGCGGACACGCGGCCGCCGGATCGGCACTCACCTGCCCGGCCGCCGCCGGCCGGAGCACGGCCGGCGGATCACGGCCGACCGGATCGCGGCCGTGCCGAGCGCGGGCGACCCGATTGCGGCCGCGCCGGGGGCGGCCAATGATGGATTCAGGGGCTCCAGCCGATCTCGCCCCGGGACACGCCATGACCCAGCCGAAGGAAACCGCCACCCGCAAGCCGCTCCCCCGCTTCGAGGAGGCCGAAGGGCTGGGCCCCTCGGACGCGGCTTTCGTACGGGACCTCGTCGAGGTGTTCGAGAAGCACGGGAACCTGGACCGCTTCGGCCTGTGCCTCCTGCACGACCACTTCCCGCTCGGCCCGGACGAGGTGATGGTCGAGACGAACGACCCCGCGACGCGCACCCTGCACGCCCACGTGGAGAAGAAGGACCGGACACGGCACGTCAAGCCCTCCCAGTGGAGGTTCGCGCCGCACGGCGCGGAGCCCGACGGGGGCGGCCCGTACCAGGTGGTCATGCTCTGCGACCCGCTCGACCTGTGCCCGGGCGACGGGGGCGGCCGCCGGTGACGGTGGGGCCGACCGGATGGCCTCGCCCGGCGGGCCGTCTGGTGGCGCGCGTCGCCGGGTAGTACCGGTACGTGCTCTCCTTGCCTGCCGACCACCGCGGCCTACGTGAGCGTTTCGCCGCGGAAGGCTACGTACCGCTCCCCGGACTCGTGCCGCTCGACCGGCTCCCCCTGCTCCGGCGCGAGATCCGCCGCCTCGAATCGATGGCGGCGCACCAGGACCCGGCGACCCCGCCCCGGCCGATGACCACCCTCGGCGGACGGATCATCGCCGAGGAGTCCGAGCTGATCCCACGCGTCTACCACGACCCGGCACTGATCGGGCTGGTGCGCGGGATCTCCGAGCTGGACGCCGTGACCGTCGCCGATCCGCTGGAGCGGCACGTGGTCGACATCCTGCACCCGCACGGCGACGCGCACGGCGCGCACCACCACGCCCACCCGCTGGCCCTGGTCGTCTTCACCGAGGCGCCCGGGTCGGCCCGCGACGGCGGGCTGCTCCAGTACGGGCCCGCCGGCGGTGCTCCGCCGGCATCCGACGAGCTCGCGCGCCGGGCTCATCACCGCCCAGGCGACGGCTACCTGCTGCGCAGCGACACCACCGCCCACCGGGTGACCGGGCTGCGCCGGCCGGGACTGCGGCGGGTCGCGCTGAACTTCGCGTACACCACGCCAGACCGGCAGACGGCGGCAAGATAGCAGCCCTCCGAGGGCTTGCCCGGATGTTTATCCGATGGTGATGGTCCTTCCGCGGCGCCCCCGGACGGGGCGCTAGCGTCCCGTGGCACCCCAGGAGTTCGGGTGCGCACCGCAGGGCGCCTGCCGCCGCTGCCGCCCCGCTCCTCCTGCCTGCCCACGGAGCGAGGAGGCACTGTGCTGTCACTGCGACGGCGATCCGTCAGCGGCTTGTCGGTGGCCACGAGGTACACGATCGGGAGCGCTCTGGTCATCACCGCCCTGGCCGTGACGCTCATCGCGCTGCTGATCCCCGTCTCGAAGTTCGGCGACCGGGACCCGGCCGCCGTGGCGGGGGCGGCCGCGGCTCCCGGTACCGACGACGACGGCGCCGGGACCATGAGCACGGCGTACGGGCCCCTGACCGCCGCGGACCGGGACTTCGTCCGCAAGGTGCGGCTCGCCGGACTGTGGGAGGGCCCCGCCGGGCGGCAGGCCCAGCAGCGCGGGACCCGCTCCTCGGTGCGCACGGCCGGGACGCACCTCGTGGAAGGCCACGCCGACCTGGACCGCCAGGTGATCCAGGTCGGCCAGGCCCTCGGCGTGGACCTCCCGGACGGGCCCAGTGCCCAGCAGCAGGACTGGCTGAACCAGCTGACGAAAGCCCCCGGCGGCGAGTACGAACGGCTCTTCGTGCAGTTGCTGCGCCGCGCGCACGGCAAGGTGTTCGCCCTGCTGGCGCAGATCCGGGCGCAGACCCGCAACTCGATGGTGCGCGCCCTCGCCACCTCGGCCAACGCCACCGTGCTGGACCACATCACGGTCCTGGAGGAGACCGGGCTGGTCGACTTCGACTCCCTCTCCGACGCGGGCCGGGCGCCCGCCTCCCCCGCCCCGGTCCACCACCAGGGGGCCGCGCCCCCTCAGATGTCCGACCGACGAAACGAAGTGAAGTGATCGCATGAGTCACAAGGGCCACAGGCGCCCCCGGTTCAAGCTCCTCGCGGTGGTCTCCGCCCTGGTGCTGGGCGGTGGCGGCGCCGCCGTCGTCGCCGGCAGCGCGAACGCCGGCCAGGACGGCCGCACGGGGCAGGTGACGGCCACCATCGACTGCCCGGACGTGGGCGACCGCCTCACCTCCGTCCCCGACCAGGCCAGGGGCGAGGTCGACGAGAACCTCGCCCAGCTGGACGTCCAGGTGGCCGACGCCTACCGTCAGCTCGCCTCCGGGCAGGTACGGGACGAGAAGCAGAAGGACGCCCTCCTCGGGCGGCTGCGGGACCAGCGCGCCACGACCATCAGCCGGGTGTCCGACGCGATAGGCCGCTCCTCCGGACGCCCGGAAGGGCTCGAGGAGCTCAGCGGGTGCGAGATGAAGGAGGCACCGGCCGCCCCCGACGAGGAGGCGCCCGACGCGGCGGCCGCCGCGGCCGACGGCCCGGACGCCGCCGCCCGGAGCTTCGGGCAGAGGGGCGGCCCGGCCCGGAGCGACTTCGTGGACATCACCAAGGTGAAGCCGAACGTACGCACCCCCGAGCCCCGGCGGGGCGCCTCCAAGGGCTCCTTCACCTCCGAGTGCGGCCGCAACGAGAACGGCCACTTCAACCCCGACAACGTCATCGTCGCCCCCGGCGTCTCCAACGGCGCGCACCACATGCACGACTACGTGGGCAACAAGACCACCGACGCCTTCTCCACCAACGACAGCCTCGCCGCCTCCGGCACCACCTGCGGCAACGGCGACCAGTCGACCTACTACTGGCCCGTGCTGCGGCTGCGCGACGGCCGGGCGGAGAAGGACGCCAAGGCCCCGGGCGGCGGGCAGGACGCCAACGTGGGCACGATCCTGCGGCCCAAGCAGGTCACGATCAGCTTCAAGGGGAGCCCCGTAGGCCAGGTCAGGGCGATGCCCCGGTTCCTGCGGATCATCACCGGTGACGCCAAGGCGTTCAGCAACGGCACGGCCAACGCCAACGCCTCCTGGAGCTGTACCGGCTTCGAGGACCGCCAGCTGAAGGACAAATACCCGGTCTGCCCCAAGGGCAGCGACGTGGTGCGCACGTTCACCTTCCAGAGCTGCTGGGACGGCCGCAACACCGACAGCGCGAACCACCGCACGCACGTGGACTTCGCGGACGGCGACGGCCGCTGCAAGAAGGGCTTCACGGCCGTGCCGCAGCTGGTGCAGCGCATCACCTACGGCGTGGCACCGGGGGCGCGCTTCGCCGTGGACAGCTTCCCCGAGCAGCTGCACAAGCCGGTGACCGACCACGGCGACTTCATCAACGTCATGTCGGACGCTCTGATGGCCAGGGCCGTGGCGTGCATCAACAGCGGGCGCAGCTGCCGCTGAACCGGCGCGGTCCCTCCCCTGCGTACGGGCGGGGGGGGGGGGGGCGGGGGGGGGGGCGGGCCCCCCCGCCCCCCGCCCCCCCCCCCCCCCCCGCCCGTACCAGTGCGTCCGAGGACGGGCCGCCGCGTCTCACAGCCCGTTGACGCGTGCCATCCGTCCCGCCGGAGGGGCGAAGTCGGCGGTGACCACCCGTCCGTTCCTGCGTCCGGTACGGGAGTTCTGGCGCCGCACCTGCGCCATCAGCCGGCGGCTGCGCAGGGCCATCTCCAGCTCGAAGCGGGTCCGGGGGTCGCGCAGGCCGGGTCCGAAGAGCTTCTCCAGCTGCCGCATCCGGTAGCGCACCGTCTGCGGATGCACGCTCAGGGCCTTGGCCGCCTCCGGGGCGCCGCCGCCCTCCAGCCAGGCGAGCAGCGTGACCTCCAGCCGCTCGCTCTGCCGCGGGGTGAGGTCGGCCAGCGGCTTGAGCCAGCGGGCGGCCAGGGCGTGCGCGAGGGGTTCGTCCTGGAGCAGCAGCAGGGTCGAGAGGTGGTCGTCCACGAAGACGGCCCGGGCGTCCAGGCCGCCGCGGTGGGGCGTCAGCGTGAGCAGGCGCAGCGCCCAGCGCATGGAGGAGGCCGTGTCGCGCAGGGGAACGGCGTGGCCGACGGCCGCGAACCTGCCGCGCAGCGGGAGTTCGAGGGCGGCGCGGGCGTCGGGGTCGGAGCTGGGGAGCAGCAGGCAGGGCCGGCCCGCGAACATGCCGGCGAGGGCGTCGTCGAGCACGGCCGCCAGCTGCTGGGTCTCGCCGGGGGTGGCCAGGGCGACGGCCCGTACGGCGGGCGGCAGGGGCCAGTGGGCGGCCTCGGCGAGTTCGCCGAGGGAGTTCTCGCACGGGGAGCGGTCGTCGGTGAGGGCCCGGAAGAGTTCCTGCCGCGCCCGCTCGGGCGGGGCGGCGGGATCCTGGCGGGGCGGGTGGCCCGGGCCGGGGTCGGGGCCACCCGCGGGGTCGTGCTCGCGCGCGGTCTCGCGTACGTGCTCCCGTACGCCGGCGCGGGTTTCCTCGACGCGGCCGTCGTGGCGGTCTTCGTCCGGAGCCGCGACGGGGGTCGCGAGGGGAGCCGCGGCGGGGGGTGCGACGGGTTGTGCGGCGGGGGGCGGACCCTGGGGGCCCCGTTCGCCCGCGTCGCGGTATCCGAGAGCGCAAAGAAGGGCTTCCTCCACCCTCAGCCTGAGCAGATCGTCATCGATGGCATCGTTGTCATCGACAAGTGCGGAAAATCCCGGAATTCCATGCAGAAGCTCCTCCACTATCTCCGCGGCCAGCGCGGGGAGTTCCCTGCGCAGGACACGGGTCCACTCTCCGCGCGGGCGGGACCAGATGCGGTTCAGAAGTTCGCACATCGTTTCCTCGTTCTTGCCGGGGTGAGGCCTGTCCGGTGCAGGGGTGACAGACCCTCCAGGGTTGCCTGCCTCGCCAACAACCCTGTCTGCCAAGAGAGTTGCAGCCACGGCATCCCCTTCTGGAGGGTTCCGGCCACTTTGCTCCCCGCGGGTTTGCCTTGTTTTTGCTCTCGGGGACGCATGGATGACCGACGACGCGGTGGCCTGTCACGACCTCCACTGGAGGGGAATCTTCCGGGGTTGTTCGATGCGCCGTAGACGCGGCGCGAGAAATTATCACGTTTCGATAAATCCTGTGGAGATGCTGCGCAGCTCCACGATGCTGCTGCACTCCGGCCCCCGAGCCCTTCGGCCGGCGCGGGAATTCGCAGCGCTGCCGGCCGTCCCCGTCCCCAACCCCCGGGTGCCGAGCGCCAGGTGGACCGCTCGGAGCCCGGGTGCTCAGGAGAACCGCATGCCCCTGCCCCAGCCGCACATACCCCGCTCCCACAGGGCCCGACGCAGGAGTCGCCACGCGGCGGAGGCCGCCGCGGCTCCGGCCGCCGGCCGGCGGGCCGTCCGGCGGCCCCCGCTGCTGCCCGCCCCCGGAAGGCTGCGCACCAGCGCCCTGTGCGCCGCCGGCGCCGCCCTCGTCTCGCTCCTCGTGGCGGCCCGTGCGGGCGCCCTGACCCGCCTGTGGGAGTTCCTCGACTTCGGGGCGGGCGTGCTCTCGCTCGTCTGCCTGACCGCCACCGTCCTGTGGGGGCTGGTGGCCACCGACCGGGTGCTGCTCGGGTCCGGTCACCGGCTGCTGGCCCAGGGCGTGCACCGCGGCCTCGCCGTGGCCGGCCTGGGCTTCCTCGGCCTGCACGTCTGGGTCAAGGTGGCCGAGCGGCAGGCGGCGGCCGCCGCCGCCGTGGTGCCGTTCGCGGACCCGGACCGACCCGTCGTCATCGGCCTGGGGACCCTGGCCGGATATCTCTTCGTGGCCGTGGCGGTCTCCGGGGCCCTGCGTAGTGTGTTCGCCACCAAGAGCCGGTCGCTGTGGTGGCGGGCCCTGCACATCGGTGCCTATCCGGCGTGGGGCGCGTCACTGCTGCACGGACTGAAGGCCGGCCGCGCCGCCGACACCTGGGTGACGGCGGCCTACGGACTGTGCCTGGCCGGGGTCATCGGCCTGCTCGCCTTCCGCCTCCGGGCCCGCGGGCTCGGCGCCGCCTGGCGGCCCTCCGCCCCGCAGCACACCGGGGCCGGGGAGGCGCCCGCCCAACCCGGCCGCGTACGCCCGTTCTTCATCCAGGACGTGCCGCTCGCGGACCTGCTGGTACGTCCCCGTCCGAGCAGGGGCGCGGCTCCCGTTCCCCCGCCGCGTACGCAACCGCCCGGGCCGGCGCCGTACGCGGGCGCCGCGGCGGGTCCCGGCGGCGCCGGACGGCGGGCCGGGCGGCGCGGCGAAGGGGAGCGGTGGTCGTGAGCGGCGCCGCCCGCCCCGGCCTCGGCTGCGTGGGCACCCCCCGGCTGCTGGCCGGGCTCGACCGGGATCCGCGGCTCGACCGCGACGCCCATCTGGCGGCGCACGGACCGCTGCCCCGTTACTCCCCGGAGGAACTCGCCGCCCTGGCCGCCGACATCGACCTGCGGGGCCGCGGCGGAGCCGGCTTCCCCTTCGCCCGGAAGCTGCGTGCCGTCATGGGCTCCGCCCAGGAGCGGGAGGGGCCGACGGCCGTCGTGGTCAACGGCAGCGAGGGCGAGCCGAGTTGCCTCAAGGACACCGCCCTGCTGCTGCACGCCCCGCACCTGGTGCTCGACGGCGCGCTGCTGGCCGCCGCCGCGGTCGCCGCGCAGGAGGTGGTGGTGGCCGTCACCCGGGCGGACGTGGAGCGTTCGGTACGCGACGCCGTGGCCGAACGCGGCCCGGGCGGACGCCGGGTCCGCGTGTCACGGCTGCCCGAGCGTTTCGTGACGGGCGAGGGAACGGCCCTGGTGGGCGGGCTGAACGGCGGCGCGGCCCTGCCGTCGGGGCGGCGGGTGCGGACCAGCGAACGGGGTCTGGGCGGGGTGCCGACGCTGCTGTCGAACACCGAGACCTACGCCCAGCTCGCCGTCGCCGCCCGGATGGGCGCCCCCGACTACCGGACGGCCGGCCTGCCCTCCGAGCCGGGCACCGTGCTGCTGACCGTCGCCGGCCACACGGTGGTGGAGACCCCGACCGGGACCTCGCTGGCGTACGTCCTCGACCTGTGCGGCACCCGTACCGGCCAGGGCGTACTGGTCGGCGGATACCACGGGCGCTGGCTGGATCCCGGGGCGGCCCGATCGGCGAACGTGTCCCGGGGGTCCCTGTCCGCCTTCGGCGCGGTGCTGGGGGCGGGGGCGGTGCTGCCGCTTCCGGAGGACACCTGCCCGGCCGGGGAGGTCGCGCGGGTGACGCGCTGGATGGCGAAGGAGTCGGCCGGGCAGTGCGGGCCCTGCGTACGGGGACTGCCCGCGCTGGCCGACGTACTCGAGGACGCCGTACGGGGCGGGGGGCGCGGCGCGCTCGACGCCGTGGAGGCGCGGCTGAGAGCCGTACGGGGCCGCGGCGCGTGCAGCCACCCCGACGGCACCTCGCACTTCGTGGCCTCCGCGCTGGCCGCGTTCCCCGACGAGTTCCGCGACCACGCCCTCGGCAGCGGCTGCGGGCGCCGGACCGTGGGGGCACTGCCGCTGCCGCGGGACGAAAGCCCCCTGGAGCGGCTGGTGGTGGACTGGACCCTGTGCAAGGGGCACGGGCTGTGCGTGGACGTCCTGCCCGAGGTCGTACGGCTCGACGCGGACGGCTACCCGGCGGAGGCGTCCATGCCGGTGCCGGGTCCGCTGCGGCCCAAGGCGCTGCGGGCGGTGCGGCGCTGCCCCGCGCTCGCGCTGCGCATCCAGGAATGAGCGGGCGCACGTGCGCGGGACGCTCCCGTGTTCATTCTTGGCGCGATCTGACAAATTCCCGCGGATATCGGCTCCGGCGGCTTTTCGCCCCGTATCAATGACCCAGGAAACGAGCACCACGGGACCGAATCCCAAGGAGAGATCGTGAAGACAATGCGCCGGGAGAAAATCGCCGGGTCGGCGGTCGCGGTACTGCTGCTGACGGCCGGTTGCGGTGTCGCCGACAAACCCGCTTCCAAGGCGAATGCGGTCCAGCCCGCGGGATCCGGAAATCAACTCGGCGCATACGGCTCCGACGGCGGCTCGGGATACGGTCCGGGCGCCGGATCCGGGTCCGGCGAGGGCTCCGGCGCCGCCCCGGCGGCCGGCGCCGGGCAGAGCGGTCCGGCCGGGCAGCTCCAGGTGCGGGAGACGGCGAACGTGGGCTCCGGCGTCACCGACGGCGAGGGGTTCACCCTCTACCGGTTCGACAAGGACACCGCCAAGCCGCCCAAGTCCAACTGCGAGGGCGACTGCGCCAAGGCCTGGCCGGTCGTCCCGGCGGACGGGGCCTCGGCGGGGGCGGGCATGGACGCGGCCCTGCTCGGTTCCGTCACCCGGGCCGACGGCACCACGCAGCTGACGGTCGGGGGCTGGCCGGTGTACCGCTACGCCAAGGACGCCAAAGCCGGGGACGCCCTCGGTGAGGGAGTCGGCGGCACCTGGCACGTCCTGGGGCCCGACGGGAAACCGGCCGGCTCCGCGAAGGCCCCGGGAATGCAGGGACACGGAACGGAGAAGGAAGGAGGAACGGGAACGGAGGAAGAGGGGAAAGCCGCACTTTCGGTCCGGAAGGATCCCCGGCTCGGCACCATCGCCCAGAATGCGGAGGGCTGGACCCTCTACCGTTTCGACAAGGACAGTGCCTGGCCGATGAAAATCGGCTGTGTGGATTCCTGTACGGACAGCTGGAAGCCCGCCGGCCCCGTCGACCCGTCCGAGGTGTCGGGAATCGACGCGAAACTGGTCGGTACGGTGAAACGGCCCGACGGTACGGAGCAATTGACGATCGACTGCTGGCCGGTCTACACGTTCACCGGTGACAAGGCCCCCGGGGACGTCAACGGGCAGGGCAAGCAGGGTCTGTGGTGGGCCGTCACCGACAAGGGGAAGAAGGCCAAGGCGGCCGGCTGAGCCGGCCCGGAACACCCGAGAGCCGTGGTGCCCGGCCCCCTCCCCTCCCCGCCGGGCACCACACCCCTTCTCCTCCCGCCCCTCCCCCGTCAGTCAGTGAGGTCGCCATGCCCCCGTACGACCGCCGAAGCCTCCGCGTCCTCGCGGCCGGTGCCGCGCTGTGCGGTGCGCTGCTGACCGGTGGCTGCGCCGGAGGTCCGCCCGCGCACGGCGGCGCGGCGGCCCACGCGGACGGGGCGAGCGGCGGCCCGTCGGGGAGGACCGCCACGGTGGAGGAGCTCGCCGCCGCCCTCGGCTGCACCGCCGACGTGAGCACGGAGGCCGACGAACTGCGCCAGGGGGCCTGTTCCACCGGCCAGGGCGCCTACCGCCTGACCACCTTCGCCGCCGAGCGGGGCCTGCGGTCCTGGCTGGCCGAAACACGGGTGTACGGCGGCGTCTACCTGGTGGGGAACCGATGGGTGGTCACCGCGCCGTCGGCGGACGCCCTGGCCGGGCTCCGCGAACGCCTCGGCGGCACTCTGGAGTCCGGCACGGAGCACTCCGGGCACTGACCGGCGGAGGCCGTCGGCGTGCCGGTCCCCCTTCAACGGGCCCGGCGCGTCGGCCAGTTGTCCGGATCTTCCTCATTCGCGAGGTGCAGGGAGACGCACGAGAGCCGCCCTGAGGGATGATTCGCCCCGCCGCCGGCGTACCCCAAGGTGGGCAGGGACCCGCCCCCTCTCCGAAAGGAACGGCTCTTCGTGCGCATGAAACGGCTCGCGCCCCTGCTCGCCACCGCCGGCCTCCTCGCGACCTCCGTCCCCCTGCTCTCCGCCACCCAGGCGGCCGCCGCCCCCGGTCCCGACGACTACCGTCCGCGGCAGCCCGCCTGGCACCGCTGCAGCCCGGATCAGCCGGCCTCGTACGAGTGCGCCACCCTCACGGTGCCGCTCGACTACCAGCGGCCCCGCGGCCGGACCATCGACCTCGCCATATCCCGGGTCAAGAGCCAGAACCCGGCCAAGCGGCACGGGGTCATGCTCCTGAACCCCGGCGGTCCCGGCGGCCCGGGGCTCGATCTGCCGCTGATGATGGACCAGGCGATGCCCAAGGAGGTCAAGGAGCGGTACGACCTGATCGGCTTCGACCCGCGCGGCGTCGGGGCCAGCAGCCCGATCAGCTGCGGGCTGAACGAAGCGGAGCAGAACTTCCAGCGCCCGTACCGGCCCGAGACCTTCGCCTCCGACGTCACCTGGGCGCGGACCGTCGCGGACAAGTGCCGGGAGAAGGCCGGTTCGGTGCTCCCGTACATCACCACCCGCAACACCGCCCGCGACATGGACGCGATCCGCCAGGCCCTGGGCGAGCGGAAGATCTCCTACGTGGGCTACTCGTACGGGACGTACCTCGGCGCGGTCTACACGCAGATGTTCCCGTCCCGGACCGACCGCTTCGTACTGGACAGCGGGGTCGACCCGCAGCGGCTGTGGCGCGGCATGTTCCAGGTCTGGGCCACGGAGGCCGAGCCGGCCTTCGCCCGCTGGGCGCGGTGGACGGCCGAGCGTGATGCCGAGTACCGGCTGGGGGCGACGCCGGAGGCGGTGTCGGCGACGTTCTGGGGGCTGGTGGCCCGGGCCGACCGGGAGCCGGTCGAGTTCCAGGGGATGAAACTGACAGGTGATGACATCCGGACGATGCGCCCGCTGTTCTTCTCCCCGCAGCAGGCCGCTCCCTTCGTCAGCGCGCTCAAGGCGGCCGCCGAGGGCGCCCCGCAGCCCGCCGGCCTGACGGTGCCGGACCTGAGGAAGGTGCTGCGCGCCGCGGACCCGGCGTCCGACAACGGCACGGCCGTCTTCTGGTCCGTCGTGTGCGGGGACACCGATTCCTGGCCGCGCGATCCCGGCCAGTACGCGCGGGAGGCGGCGCGGGACAAGGCCCGGTACCCGCTGTACGGGGACTTCGCGTCCAACATCAAGCCCTGTGCCTTCTGGCAGCGGCCCGCCGAGGCGGCCACGCCGATGAGGACCCGGGCGAACGTGCTGACCGTCCAGAACGAGTGGGACTCGCAGACCCCGCTGGTCAGCGGGCAGGGCCTGCACCGGGCGCTGACGGGTTCGCGGATGGTCCTGGCGATGGGCGGTGAGGGTCACAGCGTGTACCTGGCCGAGCCCGGCTCGTGCGTCAACGCCCCGGTCAACTCCTACCTGTCGACGGGCCGGCTGCCCGCCCGGGACGTGACCTGCCGGTCGGTCCCGGCCCCGGCGCAGCGCCAGGACGTCCGGCCGTCGCCGGCGTCGCCGCTGCCGTTCCCGGCGGGACCCCTGCGGTTCTGACGGCGGCCCCGCCGCGCGGCCGGCCCGCGCGCGTTCCGCCGTACGGAACGCGCGCGGGGCCGCGCGTGCGGTCACCGCGCGTGCGGGGGCCTCTCGTGCGGGGACCGGACCCCGGGGTCAGGCGCGGCAGCGCAGCATGGTCAGCGCGGGGTTGGCCGCGAAGTCGGCCCAGAACTCCTCGCCGTACTCGCGCAGGCCCGCCTCGGAGATCTCCAGCGGGACCCAGGTCAGCTCGGTGAAGCCAGCCGCCCGCAGCGAGTTCTCGTAGACCTCGCGGCGGGGCGGGTGGACGGTGAACGAGATCGGCGGGTCGAGGAGCGCGGTGACCCGCGTGTGGGGCCCGATCTCGTTCTCCCCGCCGACGGCCTCGCAGGTGAACCCGTACTTGGCCAGGGACGGACCGCCGAAGCGGAAGTCAGGGTTCTGGCCGAAGAGGAAGAACTCGGCCCCCTTCGCGAGACTGCGGTGGACGGCGCGGCACATCCGCTCGATGGTGGCGACGCTGTCGGCGTAGTTGAACGCCTGGACCGCGATCCCGATGTCGAACGGCTTCTCGAACGCCCGCAGTTCGGCGATGTCACCGACCTCGTAGGAGATGCCCAGCGGCTCCTTATCCTCGATGGACCGGGCGGCGGCGATCATCTCGCCGGAGATGTCGACGCCGAAGACCTCGGACGCGCCGCGGCGCTTGAACTCCCGGCTGTAGAAGCCGGTTCCGCAGGCCAGGTCGAGGACGGACCTGTCCTTCACGTCACCGACGAGGGCGAGGAAGCCGGGCACCTCCCCGTAGCGCGCGAGGGGGAGGGTCTTGAAGCCCTCGAACGCCTCGCCGATCTCGTCGTACAGCTGACCGCTCATCGTACTGCTCCCCGTGTTCATGGGCGGCGGCCCTTCCCGCGGGCCGCGGCTTCTGACGGAGAGTCTTCACTCTGGTCGGCGGAGCGCCGTACTGGCGGAAAGCACGAATACCGGCGGTCTTCGTGCTCGTATCGAATGACGTCAGCCGAGCAGGGCGTAGACGGTGGAGGCCTTCGCCGCCGGGTCCTCGGCGCCCTCGGGGGTCATGGTGATGTCGGCGAAGGCCATGCGCTTGCCGAGTTTGGTGATGCGCACGTCGATCAGTACGTCGGCGCCGGTCACCGGGCGCTGGAAGCTCGTCGACTGCTGGACCGTGGTCATCGGGCCGTACGCCCCGCGCGCGGCGCAGACCGCGATGACGGTGGCGGTGTCGGCCGCGGCCATCAGGGCCTGGCCGCTGAGACCGCCGCCGTCGCGGGCCAGGGAGTCCGACCAGGGCAGCCGCAGGACCGCGTGCCGCTCGCCGGTCTCCTCGACCCTGAGGCCGAGGGCGAGCACCCAGGGGGCGAAGTTGTCGGTGAGGATCTTGTCCGCGTCTGCCGGTGTCAACGTCACCCGCCGATTGTGGCGGCCCGGTGCGGGCCGCCACAACTCCCCGTAGGGAGACGGCCTCAGAAGCCGGCGGCCAGTTCGGTGCCCTGGCGGATGGCGCGCTTGGCGTCGAGTTCGGCGGCGACGTCGGCGCCGCCGATGAGGTGCGCCTCGATGCCTTCGGCGCGCAGCGCCTCGTACAGGTCGCGGCGCGGCTCCTGGCCGGTGCACAGGACGACCGTGTCGGCGGGCACGAGGCGCGGCTCGCCGTCGACGGTGATGTGCAGGCCCTCGTCGTCGATCCGCTCGTACGTCGCGCCGGCGACGGAGACGACCCCGCGGTGCTTGAGCTCCGCGCGGTGGATCCAGCCGGTGGTGGTGCCGAGGCCCGCGCCGACCTTGGTGGTCTTGCGCTGGAGCAGGGTGACCCGGCGCGGCGTCGCGGGCCGCTCGGGGGCGGTGAGGCCGCCGGGGCCGGCGTAGGCGGTGTCGACTCCCCAGTGCCGGAAGTAGACGTCGGGGTCCTGGGCGGCGCCCTCTCCGCTGTCGGTGAGGTACTCGGCGACGTCGAAGCCGATGCCGCCGGCGCCGACGACTGCCACGCGCTCCCCGACGGGCGCGCCGTCGCGCAGTACGTCGAGGTAGCTGACGACGTTGTCCCGGTCCACGCCCTCGATGGCCGGGGTGCGGGGGGTGACGCCGGTGGCGACGACGACCTCGTCGTAGCCGCGCAGGGCGTCGACGTCGGCGCGGGTGTCCAGGCGGACGTCGATGTCGTGGGCGGCGAGCTGGGTGCCGAAGTAGCGGATGGTCTCCTCGAACTCCTCCTTGCCGGGGATGCGGCGGGCCACGTCGAGCTGGCCGCCGATGTGCCCGGAGGCCTCGAAGAGGGTGACGGCGTGGCCGCGTCCGGCCGCGGTGACCGCGCAGGCGAGGCCGGCCGGGCCCGCGCCGACGACCGCGACGCGCTTCTTCGTCCGGGTGGGCGACAGGACGAGTTCGGTCTCGTGACAGGCGCGCGGGTTGACCAGGCAGCTGGTGATCTTGCCGCTGAAGGTGTGGTCGAGGCAGGCCTGGTTGCAGCCGATGCAGGTGTTGATGGTCTCCGAGCGGCCGGCGGCGGCCTTGGCGACGAAGTCGGCGTCGGCGAGGAAGGGACGGGCGAGCGAGACCAGGTCGGCGCGGCCGTCGGCGAGGATCTCCTCGGCCTTCTCCGGGGTGTTGATGCGGTTGCTGGTGACGAGCGGCACGCTCACCGCGCCCATCAGCCGCTTGGTGACCCAGGTGTAGGCGCCGCGCGGGACGGAGGTGGCGATGGTGGGGATGCGGGCTTCGTGCCAGCCGATGCCGGTGTTGATGATGGTGGCGCCGGCCGCCTCGATCTCCTTGGCGAGGTGGACGACCTCGTCGAGGGTGGAGCCGCCGGGGATCAGGTCCAGCATCGAGAGCCGGTAGATCAGGATGAAGTCGTCGCCGACGGCCGCGCGGGTGCGCCGGACGATCTCCAGCGGGAAGCGCACGCGGTTCTCGTACGCGCCGCCCCAGCGGTCGGTGCGCTTGTTGGTGGCGGCGGCGATGAACTCGTTGACGAGGTAGCCCTCGGAGCCCATGATCTCGACGCCGTCGTAGCCCGCGAGCCGGGCGAGGCGGGCGGCGCGGACGAAGTCCTCGATGGTGCGCTCGACCTCGACGTCGGTGAGCTCGTTCGGGACGAAGGGGCTGATGGGGGCCTGGATCGCGCTGGGGGCGACGAGGTCCTTGTGGTAGGCGTAGCGGCCGAAGTGGAGGATCTGCATCGCGATCTTCCCGCCCTCGGCGTGCACCGCGTCGGTGATCACCCGGTGCTCGGCGGCCTCCTCCTCGGTGGTGAGGCGGGAACCGCCCTCGAAGGGGCGCCCGGCGTCGTTGGGCGAGATGCCGCCCGTGACGATCAGGCCGGCGCCGCCGCGGGCGCGCTCGGCGTAGAAGGCGGCCAGGCGCTCGAAGCCATGCGCGTGCTCTTCGAGGCCGGTGTGCATCGACCCCATGATCACGCGGTTCGGCAGGGTGGTGAAGCCGAGGTCCAGGGGGCTCAGCAGGTGCGGGTACCGGCTCTGGGAACTCATGAGGGGGCGCCTCCTCGCGCGGGGGTGATGAACCTGTTCTAGCGAGGAGGACACCGTTTTGCAACTAAGTGCATAACCGGGCGGAGGCGCCGGAGGCCCTCCGCGCCGGTGCCACGGGCCCGCACGGACCGGGCTGTGGCGCAGTTCACGCGCGGAGGGGGCGGCGGGCCGGGGCGGGCGGACGCCGGCGGACACCCCGGAGCGGCGCCCGGGAGCAGCCGGGGCGTCGCCGGCGGTGGCACCGGGTTGCCGCCGGGGAGCCGGGCCGCGGGCCGGCCCGGCTCCGCGGACCTCACCCGCGCCGGAGGCGGACCGTGACGATCTGGAACGGCCTCAGGGTGAGGGGCACCCCGCCGTCCGGGGCCGGCGGCCCCACCGCCGTACCCGCCAGCGGGCGCTCCAGCAGGTCGCTCTCGACCGCCGCCTCGACAGGGAAGCCCGGTGAGAGCGTGGCCCGGGCGCGGCCGCCCCGGGACTCGTAGAGCCGCACGACCACGTCCCCGCTGCGGTCCTCCGCGAGCTTGACCGCCTCCACCACCACCGCGTCGTGGTCGACGGCCAGCAGCGGGGCGACCGGGCCCGCGCCGGGCAGGACCCGTTCGGGCAGGTTGAAGGCGTGCCCCTCGCGCACCGCGTCCCCGATGTCCGCGCCGGGCGCGAGGGAGAAGCGCAGGGTGTGCCGGCCCTGGTCGGTCTCCGGGTCCGGGTAGCGGGGGGCGCGCAGCAGGGAGAGGCGGACGGTGGTGGTCTGGCCGCCGTCCGCCCGGATGTGGCGGGTGACGTCGTGCCCGTACGTGGAGTCGTTGAGCAGCGCCACGCCCCACCCGGGTTCCCCGGCGTGGATCCAGCGGTGGGCGCAGATCTCGAACTTGGCCGCCTCCCAGGAGGTGTTGGTGTGGGTGGCGCGTTGGACGTGCCCGAACTGCGTCTCGGAGGCGGTCCGCTCGGCCTTGACGTCCAGTGGGAAGGCCGCTTTGAGGAACTTCTCCGTCTCGTGCCAGTCCACGTCGGTGGTGATGTCCACGGTCTTCGCCCCGGCCCGCAGGGTGACGGCCTGGGTGACGGCGGAGGAGCCGAAGGAGCGGGTGACCGTGACGGTGCAGGAGTCCGGTCCCCGCTCGGTGACCTCCAGGGAGTCGAGGGCGGTGAGGTCGGTGACCTTGTTGCGGTAGAAGGAGTCGATGTCCCAGGCGTCCCACATGTTCGGGAAGTCGGGGTGGATCTGGAGCAGGTTCGCCGCGCCGCCCGGGGCGAGCGCCTCGCGGCCGCCCTCCAGGTCGTACGCGGAGACGATCAGCCCCCGCCCGTCGATCTCCACCAGCAGCCGCCCGTTGGCCAGGACGTGCCCGCCGCCGTGCCGCTCCTCCACCGTGACCGGCTGCCCGGCCGGCCGGGCCCGGCCCGCGCCGCCGGCCGGGACTCCGCGCCGCTCGTGGGGGGCGCAGTTGAAGACCAGTTCCTCCTCGCCCCGTCCCGCGAGGGCGGTCTGCGCCGCGAGGGTGAGGGCGGTCAGCTCCTCGCGGACCCCCTCGTACACCGCGCGCGCCTCTCGGTGCACCCAGGCGATGGAGGAGCCGGGCAGGATGTCGTGGAACTGGTGCAGCAGGACCGTCTTCCAGAGGCGCTCCAGGTCCTCGTACGGGTAGCGGAAGCCCGGGACGCGGACGGCGGCCGTCGCCGCCCACAGCTCGGCCTCGCGCAGCAGCGACTCGCTGCGCCGGTTGCCCTGCTTGGTGCGGGCCTGCGAGGTGTAGGTGCCGCGGTGGAGCTCCAGGTAGAGCTCGCCGGCCCAGACGGGTGCGTCCTCGTACTCGGCGCGCGCCTTCTCGAAGAAGGCGTCGGGCCGCTCGATCTCCACGCGCGGGGAGCCTTCGAGGTCCCGCTGGCGCCCGGCCCGGGCCAGCATCTCGCGGGTGGGGCCGCCGCCGCCGTCGCCCCAGCCGAAGGGCACCAGGGAGCGCGAACCGCGCCCCTTCTCGCGGTAGTTGCGGGCGGCGTGACCGAGCTGGGCGCCGCCGAGGTCGCTGTTGTAGGTGTCGACGGGCGGGAAGTGCGTGAAGACGCGGGTGCCGTCGATGCCCTCCCACCAGAAGGTGTGGTGCGGGAACTCGTTGACCTGGGACCAGCAGATCTTCTGGGTGAGGAACCACTGCGCGCCGGAGAGCCGGACGATCTGCGGCATCGCGGCGGTGTAGCCGAAGGAGTCGGGCAGCCAGACGTTCCTGGTCTCGACGCCGAACTCCTCCAGGAAGAACTTCTTGCCGTAGAGGAACTGGCGGGCCATGGCCTCGCCGCCGACCATGTTGGTGTCGGACTCCACCCACATGCCGCCCACGGGCACGAACTGCCCGTCGGCCACCTTCTTCTTCACCCGTTCGAAGAGTGCGGGCCGGTGGGTCTTGATCCAGTCGAACTGCTGGGCCTGCGACATGGCGAAGACGAACTCGGGGTGCTCGTCCATCAGGGCGAGCATGTTGGAGGTGGTGCGCGACACCTTGCGGACGGTCTCGCGCAGCGGCCACAGCCAGGCCGAGTCGATGTGGGAGTGCCCGACCGCGCTGATCCGGTGCGCGGAGGCGTGGGCGGGGGCGGCCAGCACGCCGGCGAGACGGGCACGGGCGGCCGCGGCGGTCCCGGCGACGTCCCCGAGGTCGACCTCGTCGAGGGCGGAGTCGACGGCGCGCAGGATCGCGTAGCGGCGTGCGTCGTCCTCGCCGAGCTGGATCATCAGGTCGTGGAGGACGTCGAGGTCCTGTACGAGTTCCCAGACCTCCGTCTCGAAGACGGTGAGGTCCATCCGGGCGATCCGGTACAGCGGCCGGTCCCCGCTGGTGAGCCGGTCGCCCTCGTAGGTGGGGGCGTGCTCGACCAGGACGGGGTTGGAGGCGGCCTCCACGTACCACTCGATCCGCTCGCCGCCCGCCGCGGAGTCGGCCACCCGCACCCAGTCGTTGTACGGGTTGAGGGCCTTGACCTCGCCGCCGTCCGCCCGGTGGACCAGCGCCTCGCACTGGAAGCCGGGCATCATCCGGTCGAAGCCGGGGTCGAGGACGGCCTCGACGGTACGGCCCGCCCAGTCGGCGGGTACCGCGCCGGTGACCTTGAACCAGGTGGTGCCCCAGGCCGGGCCCCAGGCCTCGCCGGCCGCGCAGGGCGTGTACGGGGCGGCCAGTGCCTCGGCGACCGGGACCGGTTCGCCGGGGGCCTCCCAGCGCTCGACGGTGAGGGGGACCGGGCGGGAGTGGACGGCGGGCCGGATGCGCTCCTTGAGGACCCGGCGGAGGCGGTGTTCGGTGATGCTGCGGTCGTCGTGCATGACGGCGGCTCCAGGAGGTCGTTCGGCGACGTGGACGGACGGCGGACGCGGACGCGCTGCGGACGGCTGGCGGCTGGGAGCGGCGGCGCGGGGCGGATCGCGGGCCGGAGGGGCGGGCGGGTTCAGGTCTTGACGGCCCCCTCGCCCACTCCCTTGAAGAAGAACCGCTGGAGGGCGAGGAACAGCAGCATCATCGGCAGGAGCGCGGCCATCGCCCCGGCGGCGACGATCCGCTGGTCGCTGGTCGTGGTGGCGCCGGCCAGGGTCTTCAGACCGAGCTGGAGGGTGTAGTGGTCGCTGTCGGTGAGGACCAGCAGGGGCCACAGGAAGTCGTCCCAGGCGCCCATGAAGCTGGTGATGCAGACGACGGCCAGGGCGCCCCGGGCCCCCGGGAGGAACACCCGGGTGAAGCGGGTCCACTCCCCCGCGCCGTCCAGGACCGCGGCCTCCTCGATCTCCCTCGGGACGGCGAGGAACGCGGCCCGCATGATCATGACGTTGAGGACGGAGACCGCGCCGGGCAGCCACACCCCGACGAGGGTGTCGACCAGGCCCATCTCCCGGACCGTGAGGAACATCGAGATCATCACGGACTCGAAGGGGAACATCAGCGTCGCCACGAGGACGGTGAAGACCGCCCCGCGCCCCTTCCAGCCGGCCCGGGAGAGGGCGTAGCCGCCCATCGCCGCGAACAGCGTGTTGGAGGCGACCGCCAGCAGAGCCACCACCAGGGTGTTGCCCACGTACTGGGCGAGCGGGAAGGACTCGGCGACGCGCAGGTAGTTGTCGAGGGTGGGCCGCGAGGGCAGCAGGCCGTCGTACACGTTCTCGGTGCGGCCCCGGACCGAGGTGAGGAACTGCCAGACGATCGGCCCCAGCATCAGCACGAGCATGAGCAGCAGTACGGCGTACCGGGCGGCGAGGCCGCTCCGGCGGCGCCCGCGGCCCGTCCCGGTGGCGCTCACGCGTCGTCCCCCTTCGACAGGCGGCGGCCCAGCAGGCTGAAGACCAGGGTCAGCAGGAAGAGCAGCAGCGAGATCGCGCAGGCGTAGCCCGTCTCACCGGCGAAGCCGAGGCCGACCTGCCGGATGAGGAAGGGCAGGGTGCGGGCGCCGCCACCGGGGCCGCCGCTCTCGCCGCCGAGGACGTAGACCTCGGTGAAGACGCGCAGCGCCGAGATCGCCGAGAGGGTCCCGACGAGCAGCATCATCGGCTTCACCTGGGGGACGGTGATGCTGAAGAACCGGCGGACGGCGCCCGCGCCGTCGAGGGCGGCCGCCTCGTGGAGGGAGGCGGGGACGTTCCCGAGGGCCGCCAGGTAGAAGACCATGTAGTAGCCGAGGCCCTTCCACACGGTCACGAGCATGGCGGAGAACAGCAGCATGGTGCTGTCGGTGAGGAAGGGGATCGGCTCGGAGATGAGGCCGAGCGCCCGGAAGACGGTGTTGACGAGCCCGTCGCTGCGCAGCACCCACTGCCAGATCAGGCCCACGACGACGGCCGAGGCGATCACCGGGGTGTAGAAGGCGGAGCGGAAGAGGCCGATGCCGGGGACCTTCGCCTGGACGAGTACCGCGAGGGCCAGCGGCAGCAGCACCAGGCAGGGGACGACGACCACCAGGTACAGCACGCTGTTGCCGGTGGCCGTCCAGAAATCGGGATCGGCGAAGGCCCGGGTGTAGTTGTCGAAGCCGACGAAGGAGCCGCCGCTGAGGATGCGGGCGTCGGTGAAGGACAGGACGACGGTGTTGAGGAACGGCCAGACGCTGAACAGGGCCACCATCACCAGGCCGGGGGCGAGGAAGAGGTAGGGGGTCCACCAGCTGCGGTGGACCAGGCCCGGTTCGGCCTCCATGGCCCGTCGGGCCCGGCGGCGCCGCTTCGCGTCGGGCCGGCCGGACGCCGTGACGGGGTGCGCGGCAGCCGGTGCGGGGGCGGGAACGGTCACTTCCGCGTCCCGGCGGCCAGCAGCCGGTTGGCCTCCTCCTGGGCCTTGCGCACCGCCGTCCGGGCGTCCTGCTCGCCCTGGATGGCCTTCTGCACCTCCCGCACCACCGCGTCGCCGACCTGATTGGTCCACTGGACGGGGGTGTTGGCGTCGAGGTCCGCCGTCTTGAGCTGCTCGGCGCCGATGGCCCGGGCCAGTGTCTCGGCGTCCTTGCCGTCGCCCCGGTCGGCGAAGCGCGCGTCGGCCAGGCCCTTGGCGTTGGAGGGGTAGATGGTGGCGTTCTTCGAGAACTCCACCTGGTTGGGCCCGTTGGTGACCCACTTGGCGAACTCGGCGGCCGCGTCCGGGTGTTCGGTGTCCTTGCGGATGCCGAGGGACTGGGCGTAGATGCCGATGTGGCCGAGCGTGCCGGTGACGGCTCCCGCGACGCCGGTGCGTTCGTAGACCTGCGGGGCGTTCTGCCTGATGTCCCTGACGAAGCCCGGGGAGCCGGGGCCGAAGACGAGTTTGCCGGCGCCGTAGAGCTGGTTGATGTCGTCGGCCTTCAGGAGGGACTCCTTGGGCATGGCGCCCTTCGCGTAGAGGTCCTTCATCCGTTCGACCCAGGCGACGGCGCGGTCCGTGTCGAAGGTGAACCGGTCCCGCGCGTCGTTGAGCAGCGGGACGCCCATCTTCTGCCAGTCGCCGGGGAGCCGGCCCTTGGGGTCGGCCATGAAGGCGGCGTACTGGCCGCCGGAGCGCGCGGCGATCTGCTCGGCGTAGTCGAAGAACTGCTCGACGGTGACCGGCGGCCTGTCGGCGTCCAGGCCCGCCTTCGCGAAGAGGTCCTTGTTGTAGGTGAGGATCTCGGGGGTCACGTACCAGGGGTAGGCGTACACGCCGTCGCCCTTGCCGGGCAGTTTGAACTGTTCCCAGGCGCCCGGGACGTAGTCCTTCGCGACCTCGCCGTCGAGCCGGGCCACGTCGGCGAGCATGCCGCGGTCCCCGAGGAGCTGGAAGGAGTCGGTGGAGAGGTTGACCACGTCGGGCAGGGCCCCGGCCTGGGCGTCGGCGACGAGCTTCTCGTTGTAGCCGTCGCCCGGCACGTCCTCCCATTTCACCCGGACCGCGGGGTACTTCGCCTCGAAGGAGTCGATGACGCCCTGCACGTAGGCGGTGAACTTGGGTTTCAGCTGGAGGGTCCGGAAGGTGATCTCGCCGCTCACCTCGCCGGTTCTGCGGGCCTCTTCGGCGCCGGCGCCGCCTCCGCTCAGACCGCATGCGGACGCGGTGAGGAGGCCGGCGGCCACCAGCGTGGCGATGGCCGTGCGGGTCACGGGGGAACGAGTCATCGTCGCCGCCTTCGGGGAGGTTCCGGCTGCGCTGCCGGAGGGCGGTGCCCACGCTGGTCGCGCGGCGGGAAGCCGTCAACGAGGCCCGCGCCATGATGGCCTAAAGCGGTTTATCCGACGCACCGCCACCGCGCGCCACGCCCCCGCCGCGTTCGCTCCGGCCGGCCCCGGGGCGGCTCCGTCCGGACACCCCCTAACACGCGTGGCGGGCGGCTGCCGGGCCTTCTTCGGCGTCCGACCCGAACGGATCATGGATTTTGCCTTGATCAACGCAATGTGATGGATTGATCACCCAATGCTTCCGCCCGCTCCGCGAAGGAACGCCCATGCGCACGGTCCGAGAGTCGGTCCTCGACGTCCTCCGAACCCGTGGGATGACCACGGTCTTCGGCAATCCCGGATCGACCGAACTGCCCATGCTCAAGCAGTTCCCGGACGACTTCCGCTACGTACTGGGGCTCCAGGAGGCCGTGGTCGTCGGCATGGCCGACGGTTTCGCCCTCGCCTCCGGCACCACCGGCCTGGTCAACCTGCACACCGGCCCGGGCACGGGCAACGCCATGGGCGCGATCCTGAACGCCCGCGCCAACCGCACCCCCATGGTGGTCACCGCCGGCCAGCAGGTCCGCGCCATGCTCACGATGGAGGCCCTGCTCACCAACCCGCAGGCCACCCTGCTGCCACAGCCCGCCGTGAAGTGGGCGTACGAGCCCCCGCGCGCGGCGGACGTCGCACCCGCGCTGGCCCGCGCCGTGCAGGTCGCCGAAACCCCGCCGCAGGGCCCGGTGTTCCTCTCCCTGCCGATGGACGACTTCGACGTGGTCCTGGACGAGGCCGACGACCGGGCCGCCCGGCGGACCGCGGCCCGCACCGTGACGCACGCCGCCGCCCCCTCCGCCGAGGCGGTCCGGCAGCTGGCCGCCCGCCTGGCCGGCGCCCGCAGCGCCGTCCTCGTCACCGGCAACGACGTGGACGCCTCCGGGGCCTGGGACGCCGTCGTGGAACTGGCCGAGCGCACCGGCCTGCCCGTCTGGTCGGCGCCCACCGAGGGCCGCGTCGCCTTCCCCAAGTCCCACCCGCAGTACCGGGGGACGCTCCCCCCGGCCATCGCGCCGCTGTCCCGCTGCCTGGAGGGCCACGACCTGGTCCTGGTGATCGGCGCCCCGGTGTTCTGCTACTACCCCTACGTCCCCGGCACCTACCTGCCCGAGGGGGCGGAGCTGGTGCAGCTGACCCGGGACGCGGACGAAGCCGCCCGCGCCCCCGTCGGGGACGCGCTGGTCGCCGACCTCGCCCTGACCGTACGGGCCCTGCTCGCCGAGCTGCCCGTCCGGCAGGCCTCGGCCCCGGCGGCGAGGATCGAGCGGGCCGAGTCCCTGGAGGAGGCCGACGGGGTGCTCACCCCGCTCGCCGCGATGACGGCCATCGCCCAGGGAGCACCCGCGAACACCCTCTGGGTGAACGAGTCCCCGTCCAACCTGGGCCAGTTCCACGACGCCACGCGCATCGACACCCCCGGCTCCTTCCTCTTCACGGCGGGCGGCGGCCTCGGCTTCGGCCTCGCCGCGGCCGTGGGCGCCCAGCTCGGCGCGCCCGGCCGGCCCGTGGTCTGCGTGATCGGCGACGGCTCCACCCACTACGCCGTGCAGGCGCTGTGGACCGCCGCCGCGTACAAGGTGCCGGTCACCTTCGTCGTCCTCAGCAACCAGCGCTACGCGATCCTCCAGTGGTTCGCCCAGGTGGAACAGGCCCAGGGCGCCCCCGGACTCGACATCCCGGGCCTGGACATCACCGCCGTCGCCACCGGCTACGGGGTCCGCGCCCACCGGGCGACCGGCTTCGGCGAACTGACCAAGCTCGTCCGAGAGTCGGCCCTCCAGCAGGACGGCCCGGTGCTCATCGACGTACCGGTCACCACCGAGCTCCCCACCATGTAGCCCTCCCCCACCCCTGCGCCCCGTTCCGCCGCACCACACCGCCCCGGAAGGTCCGCATGCCCCCCACCAGCGACACCACCTCCCCGCTGCTCGACAGGCTCCGCTCCGCGCTCCCCCCGGAAGCCCTGCTCACCGGCCCGGCGGAACTCGCCGCGCACTCCCGGGACTCCGCCCCCTTCTCCAAGTGCGGCACCCCCGCCGTGATCGCCGTCCCGCGCACGGCCGAGCAGGTCGAGCACGTCCTGCGCACCGCGTACGCACTGGACGTCCCCGTCGTCCCCCAGGGCGCCCGCACGGGCCTGGCCGGCGCCGCCAACGCCGTCGACGGCTGCGTGGTGCTGTCCACCGCCGCGATGGACCGGATCCTGTCCGTCGACCCCGCCAACCGCCTCGTGCGCTGCGAGCCCGGGGTCACCACCCGGCGCCTCGCGGAGGCCGTGGCCGAGCACGGGCTGACGTACCCGCCGGACCCGGCCTCCCGGGACCGCTGCACCATCGGCGGGAACATCGCCACCGGCGCGGGCGGCATCTGCTGCGTGAAGTACGGGGTCACCGCCGACTACGTCCTCGGGCTGGACCTCGTCCTGCCCGACGGGCGGCGCCTGCGCACCGGCCGGGACACCGCCAAGGGCGTCGCCGGATACGACCTGACACGGCTGATCGTCGGCTCGGAGGGCACCCTGGCGGTGGTCGTCGGCGCCACCCTCGCCCTGCGGCCCGCCCGCCCGCCGGCGCTGTCGCTGCTGGCCCAGTTCCCCAGCCTGACCGCCGCCGGGAACGCCGTCGCCGCGATCACCGCGGCCGGCCACACCCCCTCCGCGCTCGAACTCCTCGACCGGGCCACGACGCAGGCGATCGTGGACCTCGGCACCCACCCGCTGCTGCGCCCCGGCAGCGCCGCCACCCTGATCGTCGAAAGCGACACCGCCGACCCCTCCTCGGACCTGTCCGCCATGGAGATCCTCTGCAAGGAGGCCGGCGCCGAGCACATCGCGGGCTCCGCCACCAGCGAGGAGGCGTACGAGATCATCGAGGCGCGCCGGCTGGTCAGTCCGGCCCTCGCCGCGTACATGGCCGCCCGGGGCGGAGGCCTCACCGCCTTCATCGAGGACGTAGCGGTCCCGCGGACGGCCCTGCCCGGGCTGATCGGCCGGATCGAGGAGATCGCAGAGCGGTACCGGCTGAAGATCTTCACCCTCGGTCACGCCGGGGACGGCAACCTGCACCCCACGGTCGTCTTCGACGAGTCCGACGCGGACGAGCTCCGCCGCGCCCAGGAGGCGTATGACGCCATCATGGCCGCCGGCCTCGAACTGGGCGGCACCACGACCGGCGAACACGGCATCGGCACGCTGAAGCGGGACTGGCTGGAGCGCGAGCTGGGCCCGGTCTCCCTGGAGCTCCAGCGCGGCCTCAAGCGGCTCTTCGACCCGAAGAACCTGCTCAACCCCGGCAAGGTGGTCACGGTATGACGCAGTCCATCGACGCCCCGGACAGCGCGCGCGGCGAGGCGCCGGCGCTGCCCCCCGTCCGGGCCGGCCTGGCGGAGACCGTCCGCTTCGTCGCCACCCACACCCTGCCCGTCTTCGTGCGCGGAGTCGCCAGCCCGCGCTTCCCGGTCATGGCGCTGTACTCCCGCGTCAACCAGCCGGCCTGGTCGAACGCCACACTGCGGGCGATGCGGGCCCGGCACCGGGGCGCGCCCGTGATGGTGCGCGCGCTCTCCGGCGAGATGCTGGTCCTGTTCGACCAGGCCGACATCCGGCGGTTCTTCGAACAGCCCGTCTCGGACCTCGCCATGGACGCGGACGACAAGTACGCCAGCCTGTCCGTCTTCGAACCCACCGGGGTGATCTGCTCGCACGGCCGGGTGCGCGAGGACCGCCGCCGGGTCAACGACCACGCGCTCGCCGCGGACCAGCCGGTGCACCCCTCCTGCGCGGAGTTCCGGACCGTCGTCGAGGAGGAGTGCCGGCGGCTCACCTCCCGCTCCGTCGTCGACTTCCCGCTGCTGTGGAAGACGCTGACCCGCATCTCCCGGCGGGTGGTCCTCGGCGACCAGGCCTCCGACGACCAGGAGCTGTCCGACTGGCTCGCCACCCTGCGCGGCCATGCCAACTGGATGGGCCGCAGCAAGCCGGAGGCCGCCAAGGCGCTCTACTCCAAGATCGAGGCCCGGATCACCCGGTACGCCGCCGACGCGCCCGCGCACACCCTCGCCGCCCGCGCCCTGGCCGAACCCTACCCGGAGGGCACCGACCCGCTGGGCCAGACCCACCACTGGCTGCTGGGCATCGACCTTTCCGCGCCCGTCGTCGCCCGGACCCTGCTGCTGCTCGCGCACCACCCGGCCGAGCAGGACGCGGCCCACGCCGAGGCGGCCGACCGCGTCCCCGGGCTGCCGCGCCTGCGGGCCTGCCTGGAGGAGTCGGTGCGGCTTTACCCGATCGTGCCCGATCTCGTACGGGTGACCCGTACGGAGACCGAATGGCGCGGGGTGCGCTACCCGGCCGGCACCAACGTCCTGGTGCCGATGGGGTTCCACCAGCGCGACCCGGAGCAGGTCGACGGCGGGAACCTGTTCGCGCCGGGCCGGTGGCTGGCTCCGGACGTCCACCGGGACACCCGGGTCGCGCCGTTCAGCCACGGCGGCGCCCGCTGCCCGGGCGAGTACGTCGCCCTGCTGCTCACCTCCCTGGTCTGTGCCGAGGTGCTGCGCGGCCACCGCCTCACCGGGGCCCGCCCGGTGCTCGACCCGGGGCGTCCGCTGCCGGGGATCCTCGACACGGCGGGCATCCGGCTCCGCCTCGGCCGGCTGTAGGAGGAGCCCGACATGACCGAAGCCGACGCGTCCGTCACCCAGCCGGACATCGCCTCCCTGCACCACGTCTGCCGCGAACTGGCCGAAGCGGCCGACGCCGTACGCGACGCCGCGCGCTACGCCTCCCGGATCGCCCTCGGCTCCCGGCTGCCGCTGGCGGCGGCCGGTCCTCGCCGGGCCCGCGCCGCCCAGCGCGGCCTGCTGCGGACCCTGATGGACCCGGAGGGCCTGGGCTGGGCCCCGCAGGGCGGCGGCCCGCTCGCCGGGGCGCTCTGGCTGGCCGGGGTGCTCACCAGCCGCGAGAGCCTGGCCGTCAGCCTGGCCGTCGCCGGGCTCAAGGCGCGGATCCGGGCGGCCGCCGTGCGCCACCCCGAGCTGCTCGACAACCCCACCACCTCGCGGCTGCTGCGCGCCATCGACGAGGACCGCCAGGCCGAGGCGGTACGCCTCTTCAGGGGGCTGCTGACCGAGAAGGGCGCGGAGTACGCCCTGGCCCTGCTGGCGCCGTCCTTCACCGACATCATGGCCTGGAACGCGCTCACCGACGAGAACCCCTTCAACGACACCGCCGGCTGGCAGATCGCCACCGGCCGGCCGCTGACCTCCGACTACCTCCTCGGGGTCGGCAACTCGGTGTGGACGTTCCTCAACCGGGGCCGCGGCCGCGCCGAACCGCACACCCCCTCGGCCGCGCTGCTGGGCAGCATCGACACCTCGGGCACCATCGTCGGCTACGTGCGCAACATCGGCCGGATCGGCTCCCGCGGCATGCTCCTCGTCCAGCAGGTCTCCGGGCCGGACGGCGAGCGCCGGTTCGTCGTCCAGCTCCCCGGAATGGGCCCGAGCTTCAACCAGGAGAGTCCGCAGGACCTGCTGGGCGCCATCGACGCCGTGGGCGCCCTCGACACCACCTACACCCGCGCGGTGGTCAGGGCCCTGCGCCGACTCGTCCCCTCCGGTTCGCAGGTCGCGCTGGTCGGCCACAGCCAGGGCGGGATCACCGCGATGAACCTGGCGGCGAGCCGCGACTTCAACGCGCTGTACACGGTGACGCACGTGGTGGCGATCGGGTCGCCCATCGACCAGAAGCGGGCCGCCGATCCCCGCACCCGGGTGGTGTCCCTCGTCAACGAGCACGACATCGTGCCGAGCCTGGAGGGCCGCTCCTCGGTTTCTCCGTACGAACTGCCCAAGCAGTTCACGGAGTTCACCTGGACCGACGACACCCACGCCTTCCCGCTGTGCCATGCCGCCGAACGGTACGCGCACAACCTCGAACACGACGTCCCGCACGCGCGCACGCACGTCGACTCCGAGCTCGCCGCCTTCCGCGGCCGGGTCACCGGCACGCACCTCTTCACCCTCCACGACCGCTGAGGACGCCGTATGACCGACACCGACCCCCGCACACCCCCGACGGATACGGCGCCGGCCGCGCCGGAGCTGCCGTCGCAGACCTCCCGCCGGCACCAGCCGCCGCCCGCGCCGCCGCAGCCGTACGGCCCGCCCGGCCTGCTGGAGCGGCTGGAGTCGGCGGCCTTCGCCCGGATCAACCGCACCCGCGAGTGGTACGAACTGCCGGGCCCGCTCGGGCTGCTGAACCTGTCCGTGATCCGCGGCGACCTGCGCCGGCACAACCTGCACGACACCTTCGGGGCGGGCGGTGAGCGCGACCGGCGGCCCACCAAGGACCTCGCGCCGTACCGCTCGTACGACGGCTCGGGCTACGACCCGTACGACGAGGACATGGGCCGGGCCGGCACCCGCCTGGACCGCAACACGCCGCTGCACATGGCGTACCCGGACGGGGACGAGGCGCTGATGACGCCCAGTCCCCGCGAGGTCAGCCGGCAGCTGCTGGCCCGGCGCGGCTTCACCCCGGCTCCCACCCTGAACCTGCTGGCCGCCGCGTGGATCCAGTTCCAGAACCACGGCTGGGCCAACCACGGGGACAACGAGGAGGCCGAGCCCTTCACCGTCCCGCTCGCCGCCGACGACGACTGGGCCGAGCGGGGCGGCAGCTGCCCGATGCGGGTGCACCGCACCCGCCCCGACCCGGTCGCGCACACCACCCCGCACGTCCCGCCGACGTACGAGAACACCGTCAGCCACTGGTGGGACGGCTCGCAGCTGTACGGATCCGACGAGGCCCGCTGCCGTTCCCTGCGCACCGGGGAGCACGGGCACCTGATCGTCGCCGGCGGGCGGCTGCCGGCCGATCCGCGGCCCGGGATGGACTGCCTCGACGCCACCGGGATGAACAGCGACTACTGGACCGGTCTGTCGCTGCTGCACACCCTCTTCGCCAAGGAGCACAACTCCATCTGCGACCTGGTCCGTTCGCACCACCCCACCTGGGACGACGAGCGGATCTTCCACACGGCGCGACTGGTCAACACCGCCCTCATGGCGAAGATCCACACCGTGGAGTGGACCCCGGGGATCCTCGACCACCCCGTGGTGCACCGTGCGATGCGCGCCAACTGGTACGGGCTGCTGCCCCGCTGGGCCACCAGGACCTTCGGGCGGATCGGCGGCGAGGCGCTCGGCGGCACCCTGGGGTCCGGCACCGACCACCACGCCGCGCCCTTCTCCATGACGGAGGAGTTCGTGTCGGCGTACCGGCTGCACCCGCTGATCCCCGACGAGATCACCGTCCGCGACCACCGGCGGGGGGAGCGGCGCGAGGTCATCGGTTTCGACGACATGCAGGGCGCGACCACGCGCACCGCGATCGACGCCTACGGGATGAGCGACCTGTTCTACACCTTCGGCGTCTCGAACCCGGGGGCCCTGGTCCTGCACAACCACCCGGACGCGCTGCGCAACCTCAAGCGGCTCTCCGGCGAACACCTCGACCTCGGGACCGTGGACGTCCTGCGCGACCGCGAGCGCGGCATCCCCCGCTACAACGCCCAGCGGCAGATGCTGCGCAAGCGGCCCGTCACCTCCTTCGAGGAGCTGACCGGGGGCCACCCGGGCGACACCCCGCTGCTGCGCGAGCTCTACGACGGCCGCCTCGACCGGGTGGACACCCTGGTCGGGAACCTGGCCGAGCCGCGGCCGGCGGGCTTCGGCTTCAGCGACACCCTCTTCCGGGTCTTCGTCCTGATGGCCAGCCGCCGGATCAAGAGCGACCGGTTCTTCACCACGGACTACCGGCCGGAGGTCTACACGGCCGAGGGGCTGCGCTGGATCGACCGGAACACGATGGTCACCGTGCTGCTGCGGCACCACCCCGAGCTGGCCCCGGCCCTGGCCGGAGTGACCAACGCCTTCGCGCCCTGGAAGGAGCGGTCGTGAGCGGACACCCCGCCGACGGCCTGCGCAGCCACGCCGCCGCCCTGCGCGAGCGGGCGGACCGGCTGCGCGGTGCCTGTGACGTCCTGGAGTGGAAGGGTCCGCAGGCCGATGCCTTCCGGGCCCGGGTCGAGGAACTGGCCCGGCGGTGCGCCACGGCCGCCGACGGCCTCTCCCGCTCGGCCGCCCGGCTGGACGGCCGGTCGGGCTGAGGCGGAGGGCGACGGCGAGGCCGGGGAACGTGGGCGGCGTCGAGGGCGGACGGGGAGGTCCGGCCGCGCACGGTGCGGGTGCTACTTCATGCGGTACTGGGCCTTCTCCGCGAGCCTGCCGTCCTTGAAGCAGAAGCGGAGCACGTCCTCGGTCTGCCCGTCGGCGGCGGAGAGGTACCAGGCACAGACGCTGCCGGCGGGCTCGGCCGGGCCGCCGTCCTTGAGGGCGTCCTTGACGAAGGTGTCGCCCGAGGGCAGCTTCGCGCGGACCTCGCCCTCGGCGTCGCCGACGCGCACCTCCTCGTAGACCTTCGGGTCGAGCAGGGTCTTGTCGGCTATGTCGAGGACCTTGGCCGCCCCGAAGAAGAGCGCCACGAGGAGCCCCACCCCCACCACCAGGGCGATACCGCACCCGATGAGACAACCCTTGCGCTGAGCCATGGCCCCGTTCCTCCGTGCCCTCGACGTGGCGGTGCGGTGCGCACCGACGCGTCAGAGCCTCGCAGGGACGGGGCGGGCGCGCCGTACTCGAAAGTCGCGGGGCGGGGCGACCATCGTCGCTGCGTTCAGAGGTCCCGGGGGTCGGTGTTCGCCCCGCACAGGACGACGGCGACCCGCTCGCCCAGCGGCTCCGGCGCGGTGCGCAGGGCCGCCAGGGCGGTGGCGGCCCCGGCCTCGACCACGATGCGGTGTTCCTCCCACAGGGCCCGGCGGGCGGAGCCGATCGCCTCGTCCGGGACGAGCACCGACAGGGTGTTGCCGTGCCGGGCGGCGGCGTAGGCGTCGGCCGAGACCCGGGTGGCGCCGAGGGAGTCGGCCGCCACGGAGGACACGGGGACGTCCACGGGCCCGCCCGCCTCCAGGGCGGCGTTCAGGGCCCGGCAGTGTTCCGGTTCGGCCGCGACCACACGGACGCCGTGTTCGCGGGCGGCGGTGGCGACGCCGGCGAACAGCCCGCCGCCGCCGACCGCGACGACGACGGTGTCCAGGCCGGGCAGCGCGGCCCGTACCTCGTCGAGCAGGGTTCCGGCGCCGGCGGCGACGAGCGGGTGGTCGTAGGCGTGGCTGCTGAGCGCGCCGCTCCGGTCGGCGAACTCCCGGCAGGCGGCGAGCGCTTCGGCGTACCGGTCGCCGACGAGCCGTACGTCCGCCCCGTAGCCGCGCAGCCGGTCGACCTTGACGCGCGGGGCATTGGCGGGGAGGAAGACGGTGGCGGGGACGCCCTGCGCGCGGGCCGCCCAGGCGCAGGCCAGGCCGGCGTTGCCGCCGGAGGCGATGGTGACCCCGGCGGAGGGGAGGACGCCCGCCTCGCGGTGCGCGGCGAGGAAGTTGTGCGCGCCGCGGGCCTTGAAGGAGCCGGTGTGCTGGAGGTACTCCAGGGCGTACCAGACGCCTTCGGCGGCGGGTACCACGGCGGCGGGCCGGACGGCCCCGGCGGTACGGACGGCCGCGGAGCGGACGGCGGCGTAGTCGAGGTGCTGTTCCATGGTGGGGCGGTCCGCCTTTCGCGGTTCAGGACGCGGGCCGCCGGCCGGCGGGCCGGGCTGCCTCGATGAGCTGGCGCAGGGCGCCGTAGTACACCTCGTGGTCGGTCAGCGGGGGTAGTACGTCGCCCAGCGCGCCCGTGAGGACCGGGAACGCGGCCGGGTCCAGCGCGGCGAGGGCGGCCCGGGAGGCCGCGGTGGCCCCGGCCGGGTCGCGGTGGTCGACGAAGGCGGCGCTGCCCAGGGTGAGCAGGTACATCCGCCGGTAGACGGTCATGGCCTCGGCCGGGGTCATCCCGGCGGCGACGCTGTCGGCGAGGGCGGGTTCGACGAGGCGGGCCAGCAGCTGCCGGCCGAGCCAGGGCCGTCCGCCGCGCAGGACGAGCAGTCCGGGGTGGGCGGTGAGCAGCCGGTAGAGGGCGCCGAAGCGCAGCTCGGCGGCCTCGGCCCAGTCGGTGCCGGCGGGGATCTCGGGCAGCTGCCCGGCGAGGTGCTCGGTGCACAGGTCGAGCAGGCCGGCGAGGTCGGTGCAGCGGCGCTGGACGGTGGCGTGGGAGACGTCGAGCCGCTCGGCGAGGGCGCGGAAGCTGAGGGCTCCGGGGCCTTCCTCGTCGAGGAGGCGCAGGGCGGCGGCGGCGATGGCCCCGGGGGTCGCGCGGTCCAGGGCGGCTGATCTCCTCGGCATGGGATACAGCGTATCAGCCGCCGTATCAGCCGACGTATCGGCGGTGGTCGCGGTCCGCGGGCTCCAGCGCGCCGGCCACGGACGTGTGACATCGACTGCGGCCATATTGCTGGTCATCAAGCCATAACCATCGACTTATGTTGACAGCGGGTAGTCGCACCGCTGCACTGGGCACGAATGTCCGCCGGTACTCCCCCACGCCAAGGAGGCCCCGTGCCGCCTCGCCCGCGCGCCTCGCTCCCCTGTCTGACCGCGGCCGCCCTGCTCGCCCTCGCGCTCGGCCCCGCCCCGGCGGCGGCCGAGCCGACCGCGACCTGGGACACCCCGCTCGCGCTCACCCCTCCGATGGGGTGGAACAACTGGGCGCACTACATGTGCGACATCGACGAGGCCACCGTGGTCGCCAACGCCGACGCACTCGTCACCAGCGGCCTCGCCGCGAAGGGCTACGACACGGTGACCGTGGACGACTGCTGGATGCTGAAGGAGCGCGACGCGCGGGGGAACCTGGTCGTCGACACCCGGAAGTTCCCGCACGGCATGGCCTGGCTCGGGGAGTACCTGCACGCCAAGGGGCTCAAGTTCGGCATCTACGAGGACGCCGGCTCCCTCACCTGCGAGCGCTACCCGGGCAGCGGTTCGCCCGAGGGCGGCGGCCCGGACCACTACGCCCGCGACGCGCGGCAGTTCGCGTCGTGGAAGGTGGACTACGTCAAGATGGACGGCTGCAACCTGTGGATCCCGCCCGGGAAGACCAAGGAACAGGCCTACCGGGACGCCTACAACTCCGTGGCCCGGGCCCTGCGCGACAGCGGCCGGCCCATGGTGCTGTCGGCCTCCGCGCCCGCCTACTTCCAGCAGGGCGAATGGGGCGGCTCCGACTGGCACAAGGTCCTCGACTGGGTCGGGGAGACGGGCCAGTTGTGGCGCGAGGGCCGGGACATCAAGGTGTACGGCCCGAACGCGCCCGCCACCTCCCGGTGGAGCTCGGTGCTCGGCAACTACGGCTACAACCGCTGGCTGGGCCGGTACGCGGGCCCCGGCAACTGGAACGACCCCGACTTCCTGATCGCGGGCGCCCCCGGCCTCACGGACGCGGAGAGCCGCAGCCAGGTCGGGCTGTGGGCGATGATGGCGGCCCCCTTCATCCTGTCCTCCGAGGTGTCCGCGCTCACCCCGGGCGGGCTCGCGGCACTCGGCAACACCCGCCTGATCGAGCTGGACCAGGACCCGATGGGCCGGCAGGGCGCCGTGGTCTCCTCCAACGCCACCTTCGAGGTGCTGGCCCGGCCGCTGGCGAACGGCGACCGTGCCGTGGCCGTGCTCAACCGCTCCGGCAGCACCCGGGACATCTCGGTGCCGCTCGCCGACATCGGACTGCCCGCACCCTGCGCGGTGGACGCCGAGGACCTGTGGAGCGGGCGGCGCGCCAGGGTGGCGGACTCCCTCACCGGACGGCTCGGCGCGCACGACACGATGGTCTGGCGGCTCACCCCGCGCGGCTGTGCCGAGGCGGTGCCGACCGGGCAGATCAACGGGCTCGGCGCCAAGTGCGCGGACGGGGCCAGTAGCGCCGGGGCGGGCGCGGTGGTCCTGGGGACCTGCACCGCCGGGGCCGACCAGCGCTGGACCCTGGGCGGCGGCGGACGGCTGCGGCTGGCCGGAGAGTGCCTCACGGCGCGCGCGGGCGGCCTCGTGGAACTGGCCGACTGCGCGCCGGGCCGGCAGGCCGGGCAGAGCTGGAGCCACCGGCGCGAGGGGACCCTGGTCGAGGAGACCAGCGGGCAGTGCCTGACCGCCCCGGCCGCGCCCGCGACCCCCGACGCCCCGGCCGAGCGGCTGCGGCTGACCGCCTGCGGCGACCACCAGGTGGACCAGGCCTGGTCCCTGCCGGTCTGAGGCTGCGGCCGCTCCCGCCGCTCCGGCGGGGGCGGCCGCCCGCACCGCGCCCCGCCCCTCACCCTTCCGGGGGAACCTGGGCCCGGCCGCCCCCGCCCGGCCGGCGCGCTGGGTTCACTGGCCCGGGCCGGGGGCGGCCGCCGGAACGATTCGGCGGGCTCCCCCTCCCACGTCCCAGGGCCACGAGGCGACAGGAGAGCACCGACATGTCCGAGACCGCGCACGAGCTCACCCGGAACCCCGCACCGGCCGCCGGCATCACCGACGGTGTCGTCGAGCTGCGCAAGCGCCGCCCCGCCGGCCCCGCCCCGGAGGCGCGCGCCGCCGCAGGGAGCCGCGGACGCGAGACCGTGCGGGCACAGCCGCCCGGGGCCGCGCACCGGTGACGGCGCCGGCGCTACCGTGACAGGACGGGGGGAGACGGCCGACCCGTCCCGGCGGAGGTGGCTCCGGATGACTCGTACGCGGCATCGGCCGGGGCGCGGCCCGTCGGCCCGGGCGGGCGCCGTCGGCGGACCGGCCGCCGCACTCGCCGGACTGGCCGCCGCGTTCGCCGGACTGGCGGCGGCGGAGCCGGCCGCCGCGCTCGTACGCCCCGAGGCGGCCCCGCTCACGGCGGTCGGCGGGGCCGTGGTGGACCGCACCCCGGCGGCCGTCAGGGAATGGGCCGTACGGGCCTTCGGCACCTCCGACAAGCTGGTGCTGACCCTGGGGACGCTGGTCCTGCTGGCCCTGACGGCCGCCGCGGCCGGGATCCTCGCGGTACGCCGTCCCCGCGCGGGCTGCGCGCTCGCCGCGTCCGTGGGGGTGCTGGGGGCGGTGGCCGCGCTCAGCCGCCCCGGGGCGGCCTGGCAGGACGCGCTGCCCTCGCTGGCGGGCGGGGCGGTGGCGGCCGCCGTGCTGTACGTCCTGGCCGCCGCCCTGCGCCGGCCCCGCCCGGGCGCGGGCCGCTCCGGCGGGACCTGGCCGCTGGACCGGCGCGCCTTCGGCCGGCTGCTGGCGGCCACCGTGGCCGCCTCGGCGGCGGCGGGATACGCGGGCCGGCGTCTCGGCGCCCACGGCGCGGCGGGGGCCACCTCCTCCCGGGCGGACCTGGTCCTGCCGCCCCCGGCCGTCCGGGCGGCGCCGGTACCCGCCGGGGCGGACCTGGGCGTGCCGGGCCTGGGGCCGTTCATCACCCCCGCCCGGGACTTCTACCGCGTGGACACCGCCCTGGTGGTGCCCAGGGTGGACGCGGACGCCTGGCGGCTCGACATCCACGGGGACGGGGTCGCCACACCGCTGACGCTGACCTTCGCGGAGCTGCTGGCCCGCCCGCTGACCGAGCACGACATCACGCTGTGCTGCGTCTCCAACGAGGTCGGCGGCCCCTACGTGGGGAACGCCCGCTGGCTCGGCGTACGCCTCGCGGACCTGCTGCGCGAGGCCGGGGTGCGGCCGCCGTCGCGCGGCGGCCCCGCCGACCAGCTGGTGGCCCGCTCGGTGGACGGGATGACGATCGGCACCCCCGTCGAGACGGTCATGGACGGCCGGGAGGCGCTGCTGGCCGTCGGGATGAACGGGGAGCCGCTCCCCTTCGCGCACGGCTTCCCGGTACGGATGGTCGTCCCGGGCCTCTACGGGTACGTCTCCGCCTGCAAGTGGCTGCGCGAGCTGCGGCTGACCACCTTCGACGCGTACGACGCCTACTGGGTGCGCCGCTCCTGGGCGCGGCGGGCGCCGGTCAAGACGCAGTCCCGCATCGACACCCCGCGCGCCTTCTCGCGGTTGCCGGCCGGCCCGGTGGCGGTGGCCGGAGTGGCGTGGGCGCAGCACCGGGGAATCGCCCGGGTGGAGGTACGGGCCGACGGCGGGCCCTGGCGGGAGGCCCGGCTCGGTGCGGCGGACGGGGTGGACACCTGGCGGCAGTGGGTGTGGCCGTGGGAGGCGGCGCCCGGGCGGCACACCCTTCAGGTCCGGGCCACCGACGGACAGGGCGCGGTGCAGCCGGAACAGCGCCGGGGCACCCTGCCCGACGGGGCGACGGGCCGGCACTCCGTCACGGTGGACGTGCGCCCTTGACGGGGCTGCGCCCGGCAAAAGACGTTGCACGCGCAGGCGGCCGTGTGGGTGCCTCGATGGGCGGCGTGATCGGCCTGCATCTCCTCGCCAGTCACCCGAGCGGCTGACGACGCCCGTCGCCGGCGGCGCCCACGCCGGCCCGGTCACCGTCGGGCCGGCGGAGACGGAGGCGGAAGCCGCCGTGTTCCTCACCGGCCGGAAGGCTTCCTGAGCTTCGCTTCGATGAGACGCGACCAAAGTTCCGCGTCGTCAGAGACCCGCCCGGCCCGCGGGGCGGGCCAGGTGGAGCCGGGTGTGGAAGTGTCCCGCCGACTCCTTCCCTTCGGGGTCCTCGCCGAGGGCGGTGGCGGCGGCCTCGGCGAGGGCCTGCTCGCGGGGGTCGGTGAAGCGCCGCTGGGGACGGGTGTCCGGGGCGCGCACGACGGCCAGCCCGTACGACTCCAGGCAGGCGGTGACGGCCCGGTAGTCGTGGGTGCGCAGGACGAAGGCCGCCACCGGGACGGGGGCGCCGATGGCCGTGAGCAGCCGGGCGAAGGTGCGCCCGGTGAGGAAGGTGGTCCCGCCCGTGACGGTGATCAGGCCGACGCCGGGGAGGGAGCGGCGCAGCGGCTCCCCCGGCTCGGCGGCCTCCAGGTCCTCCGCGTAGCCCTCGTCGAGCAGCCCGGCCGCCAGGGCGTACCGCACGGCGGGACCCGAGATGTCGGTGCCGATGACCCGTACGGCGTCGGGGCGGCGGCGCCCGGCGTAGAAGTCCCGGTCGCGGAGGATGAGTTCGGCGGTGGTCAGGCGCTCGGCGGACGGTGAGGTGTAGTGCGCGTACAGCTCGTCCAGGGTCACGTCGTGGTTGAGGAGCGCCGCGTTGATCCCGTACGAGCAGCAGACGTCGAGCACCGTGCGCCGGCCCGGTGCGAGCTCGCCGGCCAGGGCGCGGAACACCGGCTGGGCGTGTGCGGGGGTCTGGTAGGCGTACGGCTGGAGCCGGGTGAAGTAGCCGCGCGGGTCGGGCAGTCCGTAGACCTCGTCGAAGCCGGTCATGGCGGGTGCGTTCATCGGCCTGTGCCTTCCTGGGCGGGCGTGCGGGGGCGGGCTTCGGGGGCCGGGGCTCCCACCCCATCCAGCCGTACCCGCGCCACGCCGGAAAGAGCGCCGATCCGGCCACGGTGCGCGGGGCGGCGGGCGTAGGGTCGGGGCGTGCGGGACGACGAGCGGGACCTCGAGGGCAGGGTGGCCCTGGTGGCCGGGGCGACGCGGGGCGCGGGGCGCGGGATCGCCGTCCAGCTGGGGGCGCGGGGGGCGACGGTCTACGTGTCGGGGCGCAGTACCGCCGGGCGGCCCTCGGAGTACGGCCGTCCGGAGACGATCGAGGGGACGGCCGAGCTGGTGACGGCCGCCGGCGGGCGGGGCGTCGCGGTGGTCGCGGACCATCTGGTGCCGGACCAGGTCGAGGCGCTGGTGGGGCGGATCCATGCCGAGCAGGGCCGTCTCGACGTGCTGGTGAACGACATCTGGGGCGCGGAGCACCTCTTCGAGTGGGAGAGCCCCGTCTGGGAGCACGACCTGGACCGGGGGCTCCGGCTGCTCCGGCTGGCGATCGACACCCATGCCGTGACCAGTCACTTCGCGCTGCCGCTGATGCTGCGCGAACCGGGCGGTCTGGTGGTGGAGATGACGGACGGTACGGCCGAGTACAACGCGACCCGCTACCGCAACTCCTTCTTCTACGACCTCGCCAAGTCGGCGGTGCTGCGGATGGCGTTCTCCCTCGGGCACGAGCTGGGTCCGCGCGGGGCGACGGCGGTGGCGCTGACCCCGGGCTGGCTGCGTTCGGAGATCATGCTGGACACCTTCGGGGTGACGGAGGACAACTGGCGGGACGCGCTGGAGAAGGTCCCGCACTTCGCGATCTCCGAGACCCCCTCCTACGTGGGCCGCGCGGTGGCGGCGCTGGCGGGCGACCCGGAGGCGTCCCGCTGGAACGGGCAGTCCCTCTCCAGCGGGCAGCTCGCGGGCGTCTACGGGTTCACGGACCTCGACGGGAGCCGGCCGGACGCCTGGCGGTACCTGGTCGAGGTCCAGGACCGGGGCCTGCCGGCGGACACCACCGGCTACCGCTGAGCCGCCGACGGTCTCCGGAAGAGGGCGGTCCAGAGGAAGGGCTCGCCGAAGAGCGGGGAACCGGCGTCCTCGTCACGCATCCGGCGCAGTTCGGTCTCCTCCAGCCCGGAGAAGATCAGGCGCAGGGACTCGGGCGTGTAGGCGAGACCGCCGCCGAGACCCCCCTGCCGGTAGAGGTCGGCGTCGGGCACCTCGGAACCCATGGCGCCGGAGGCGAAGCAGGTGAGGGCGAAGTGGCCGCCGGGGGCGAGGACGCGTTCCAGGAGGGCCAGGTAGCTGATGCGGCGGTGGGGCGGCAGGTGGTGGAAGCAGCCGGAGTCGTAGACCAGGTCGTACGGGCCGGCCAGTTCGGCCGTGGTGAGCCGGAAGGCGTCGCCGCAGTGGAAGCGGATGCCGGTGGCGCCGGCTTGGCGGGCGCGCTCCTCGCCCCAGGCGATGGCTCTCGTAGCCCAGGGAGGCCAGGTGGAGTGCGTTGCGTCCGGGGCCGCAGCCCAGGTCGAGGGCGCGGCCGGGTCGGATGAGCCCCCGGTCGGCGTACGAGGCGAGGTTCTCGCTCCCCTTTCTCCAGCCGGAATCATAGCCGGATGAGGGCACGTATCCCCAGGTCGGAGGGGGTGCGCACAGGTTGCGGCGGGTTCGTGGAGGCCTGGGGCGGGGGCGGTGGGCCGGGGCGCCCCGGCCGGGGTGCGCGGGGCCGTGCGGCCCGCTGGAGGGGCCTCACGGGCGGAGGTGCCGAAACGGGTGTACGCATGGTGCGTACACTGTGCGCAGAGGGGGTTAGGGTGGGGGGTATGTCCTCTCCAGAGCAGCAGACCTCCGCGCCCGTGCCCTCCGTGTGGACCCGGCCGCGACGCCAGAAGGAACAGCCCGCGCTCAGCCAGGAGCAGATCGTCGCCGCCGCCGTGCGGCTCCTGGACGCGGCGGGCATCGAGGCCCTGAGCATGCGCAGGCTCGGCGCCGAGATGGGCACGGCCGCCACCTCGCTGTACCGGCACGTGGCCAACAAGGACGAGCTGATCGAGCTGGTCGTGGACGAGGTGTACGGGGAGCTGGAGCTGCCCGAGGGCGGCGGCCCGGACGGGTGGCGCGAGGCGCTGTCGCAGTGCGGGCACAGCCTGCGCGACATGGTGCTGCGCCACCCCTGGGTGGCCTCGGTCCTCGGCCAGGTCGGACTGGCGTACCTGGGACCGAACCTGATCCGGATGTCGGACCGGCTGCTGAGGCTGGCCCTGTCGGCCGGGTTCCCGGCGGCCGAGGCGGACCTCGCGGTGAAGGCCGTCATCTCCTACGTCATCGGCGCCACGACCAGCGAGGCCTCCTACCTCTCGCTGCTCGCCCGCAGCGGGAAGAGCGAGGCGGAGTGGCTGGAATCGCTGCTGCCCGCCGCCGAGGCGGCCCTGGAGGACCACCCGGTGGTGAGGGACCACGCCTACTCCAAGCACGGCAGGGATCCGGAGCGGCTGCGGGAGGAGAACTTCGACTACGGGCTCCAGCGGGTCCTCGACGGTCTTGCGGCCCGGCTCGAGCGGGGCTGAAGCGGGAGCCGCGGCCGGACGGTCCGGCCGGCCCGGTCGCCGGGGGCGGGAAACGCGGAAACCAGGGCCCGCGGGCGGGGGGCCGCCGGGGCTGACACGGGAGGCCGGGTGGCACGGGCCGGCGCGCGGCCGCTCCGGGACGCCCGGTGACCCGGATCAGCCGCGGCCGGCCGGCCCGTGCTCCGGGAAGGTCAGCTCGCGGCCCTCGCCGAGCGGGGCGAAGTGCCGTTCCACCGAGGCCTGCCGGACCTGGAAGAGGGCGGCCGGGGACCAGCGCGGGCACCGGTCCTTGTCGATCACCTGGGCCCGGATGCCCTCCACCAGGTCGGGGGTGGACAGCGCGGCGGCGGAGACCCGGTACTCCTGCTCCAGCACGCGCTCCAGCGAGTCCAGTTCACGGGCGCGGCGCAGCGCGGCCAGGGTGACCTTGAGGGAGGTGGGCGACTTGGCGTGCAGGAGCTCCGAGGCCTCCCGCGCGGCCGACAGACCGGAGCCGCGCAGCCGGGAGTGGATCTCCTCGACGGTGTCGGCGGCGTAGCAGCGGTCGATCCACTCCCGCTCGGCGGCGAGCGGGGACCCGGGGAGGGTCGCGCCGCCGAACTTGGGCAGCACCTCGGCCACGGGCGCGGCGGTCAGCTCCCGGGTGAACTCCTCCAGCCAGTCGGAGGGCAGGTAGTGGTCGGCGAGTCCGCACAGCATGGCGTCGCCGGGGCCGATCGCGGTGCCGGTCAGGGCCAGGTGGGTGCCGAGTTCGCCGGGGGCGCGGGAGAGCAGGTAGGTGCCGCCGACGTCTGGGACGAAGCCGATGCCCGTCTCGGGCATGGCCACGCGGGAGCGTTCGGTGACGATGCGGACGCCGCCGTGGGCCGAGAGCCCAACGCCGCCGCCCATCACGATCCCGTCCATGAGGGCCACGTACGGCTTGGGGTAGCGGGCGATGCGGGCGTTGAGCCGGTATTCGTCCCGCCAGAAGTCGAGGGAGCCGGTGGTGCCGGCCTTCGCGTCGGCGTGGATGGCCCTGATGTCCCCGCCCGCGCACAGGCCGCGCTCGCCGGCCCCGCGCAGGAGGACCTGGCTGACGGCCGGGTCGTGCTCCCAGGCCGTCAGGACTTCGCCGATCCTCAGCACCATGGAGTGGGTGAGTGCGTTGAGGGCCTGGGGACGGTTGAGGGTGATCAGCCCCGTACAACCGTCGGTCTCGATGAGAACGGTGTCTTCGGTCACGTCCGTCAGTATGTCGCTTCCGTCGCCATATGAAGATCGTTTCTAACGATCTTGTCAAGTCTGATCGGGTTTGCGGCGAACGGGCGCACGGGCACCGGCGGTCCGGCGAACGCGCGCGCGGACCGGCGCGGTCCGGAGGCTCAGGACGATCCCTGGGGAGACATTTCCAGCCAGATGTGCGGGGACAGTGCGCGCAGGAAGCCGGCGGCGTCGAACATCCGGCCCGCGGAGGCGACGCCGACCGCGCGGGTGCGGCCGCCGAGGACGCGGTCGAGTGCTTCCACGACGAGGGGCGCGGTGACGGCGTAGATGTCCTGCCCGCGCGCGACGGCGCGCCGTTCGGCGCCGCCCGACCGTACGACGGCGTCGACGAGGAAGGTCTGGTCGGACCGGCCGCTCTCGTCGGCGGCGGCCGGCGCGGGCGTGTCGGGCGAGACGACGTCGCGGGCCGCCTCGGCGGTCATGTACGTGGTCACGTCCGGGATGGACAGGTGGCTGGGGATGGTCACGACGTCGGCCATGGTGAACTCCCCGATCACCCGGCGCGGTCCCATAGGCTCGGGGAAGGACCATTCCAGGGCGGGCGGGGCATCGGTGCGGCGCTCCCAGCGGCCGCCGGTGTAGCGCAGGCGGTGGTCGCCGCGCCGCTCGCGGGAGACCGCGCCGGACAGCCGGGTGCCGGCTGTGGGGTGCCAGTGGCTCAGTCCGTAGGCGACGTGTGCCGAGTCGGCCTCGGTCCAGTCGCCCATCGCCGCCGTGGCCAGCAGGTCGCCCAACCCGCCGAAGAACGCCATCGCCGGGACGACGAGCGCTCCCGCTTCGCGCGCCCGGCCGGAGAAGTGCGCGAAGGTGTCGAGGTTGGCCTCGATCTCGGCCGCGACGTCCAGGTACGGAATCCGCGCCCTCAGGGCGGCCTCGATGACGGGGGCCGTCGTCGACGCGAAAGGCCCGGCGCAGTTGATCACGGCGGACGTACCGGCCAGGGCGCGGTCGAGGGAGACCGGATCACCGGCCGCCGCCACGCGGGCGTCGAGGCCGGCCTCGTGCGCCGTCGCCTTCAGCTTGTCCGCGTCACGCCCGCTGAGCACCGGGGTGTACCCGCGCCCGAGCAACTCCGCCACGACGAACCGTCCGGTGTGCCCGTACGCGCCGAAAACCGCCACCCGCTGCTCCGACCCCATGAGTCGCTCCCCGTGTCCGCTGGTCCGCGGCTGCTCCGCGGTGTTCCGTCATGGACATCCTGTCGTCGGGCAGCCCCGCCCACGAGCGTCCGGAACGACACGCCTCGTACACTTCCGGACATGCATACCGTCGCGCTGGCCGTCACCGACGGCATGCTGCACTTCGAAATGTCCCTGGCGACCGAGGTGTTCGGCTCGGACCTGACCCACCTCGTGGACCCCTGGTACGACTTCTCCCTCTGTGGCCCCGGCTCCGTGCGGATCGGCCGCTACCACGTGGACATGGACCACGGACTCGATCACCTCCCGCACGCCGACACCGTGATCGTCCCCGGCTGGGCCGACACGGACGTCGAGCCGCCCGCGGCACTCCTCGACGCGGTGCGCGCGGCCCACGCGGCGGGCGCACGCGTGGTGTCCCTGTGCACGGGCGCGTTCGTGCTGGCCGCCGCGGGCCTGCTGGACGGCAAGCGCGCCACCACGCACTGGGCGCATACCGGGGAACTCGCCCGGCGCCATCCCCGCGTCACGGTCGACCCGGACGTGCTCTACGTCGACGACGGCGACGTGCTCACCTCCGCCGGCAAGGCCGCCGCCATGGACCTGTGCCTCCACCTCGTCCGCCTCGACCACGGCTCGGCGAACGCCAACAAGATCGCCCGTCGGCTGGTCGTGGCACCGCATCGCGACGGCGGGCAGGCCCAGTTCATCTCCACCCCGGTTCCCGATCCCGGCAGCCATCCCCTCGCCGGCCTCTTCCCCTGGGTCCTCCGGCGCCTGGACGAGCCGCTCACCGTGGAAGACCTGGCCCGGCAGGCACGGATGAGTTCGCGCCATCTGGCCCGCCACTTCACCTCGCTGACCGGCACCACCCCGCTGAAGTGGCTCCACGCCCAGCGCATCCGCCGTGCCCAGGAGCTGCTGGAGACCACGGACGACACCATCGAGGCCATCGCCGGCGCCACCGGCATGGGCACCTCCACCACCCTGCGACGGCACTTCCACCGGACCGTCGGCGTCCCCCCGGACACCTACCGCCGCACCTTCCGCTCCGGCACCCGCCCCGGGCCCGAGCGCTTCGGCAGCGGGTGACACCGCACGGGCGGGGTCAGCTCCAGCCGCGGGACCGTCGCGGCGCGGGAGGACCTCCGCCGAGGGCGGCGGGGCACGCCACCTCCAGCCAGACGCACTTGCCGATCACCCCGGGCCGCGAACCCCACCTCCGGGCCAGCCGGTCGACGATCATCAGCCCGTGCCCGCCCGGCTGCCGCGGGTCGCCGCCCTTCCGGTCGGCGGGTCGCCTGGGCGGCGTGGGACTGCTGTCGGTGACCTCGATCCGCAGCCGTTCGTCCGTCCAGTCCAGGACGAGGGCTCCGGGTCCGCCGCCGTGCAGGCAGGCGTTGGCGACCACCTCCGACACCAGCAGCACCACGTCCTCCGCCGCCTCCCGTGCGGCCTGCCCCTTCGCCGGCAGCCAGTGCCAGGCCGTCAGCGCCCGCCGGGTGAAGTCACGGCTGCGCAGGACCGGGTCCGGCATCCCTTCGAGAACCAGGAGCCAGTTGCGTCCGGCCGCGCCACGCTGCTCCACGGCTCCCGCCCCCTCTCATCGGCCCCGTACGGATCCCAGCGCCTGGTCCACATCGGCGTGGACCGGGAAGACCCCGTCCGCGCCGGTGATGCGGAACATGCGGGCGACCGGGCCGCTCAGTCCGGCCAGCTCCAGGCTCCCGCCGGCCTCCTGGACGGCGAGGCGGCCGTGCAGGAGGGCGTTCAGGCCGGTCGAGTCGCAGAACTGCAGGCCCGCCATGTCCACCAGCAGCCGGCCGCCCCGGGCGGCCGCCGCGTCCAGGGCCTCGCGCAGCGGGGCCGCCGTGTCGTGGTCCAGCTCCCCGCCGAGGGTGAGCAGTACGGCGTCGTCCACCGTGCGCACCGCGACGGTGAACCGCTTGTCGTCCGTTCCGGAGACCATCCGGCATCACCTTCCGTCAGCTGCCCCCTACGCCTTCCCCGGCCCCGGCGCTCTATGCGGCGTCGCCGGACTCCCGGCGACCTTCCCGGGTCCCTCGGCGTTGCCCCCGAGGGGGCAGGCCGGCGCCGGAGCCCGGGGCTCCGTCGGCGCGGGGGCTCCTCGCTCACGCTGGGTGACCAGGGTACGTGAGGCGGACGGACGACGGTGGCACGTGTTGCCTCGAGGTCATTGCGCGTTCGCTCAGCGGAGGCTCAGATCCGGATAACGATGACATCACCGCGCAAGGGTCTTTGGGCCTGGTCACGGGCGAATGGCCGATTTGCCGGTGATGTTCGCCACGGTGCGGAGCCGGACACCGTGGTACATCTTCTCGACCGCCTGCCGGACCGCCCACGTCCGGGCAGGGGCGCTGAAGTCGGCCGACCGCCGGCATGCAACTCCATCAGCATCCGGGGGATCGGAACCCGGTCCGCAGCCGAGCACGGCGCGGATCGGCATGGAGCGGAAAGGCGCACCAGAGCATGACCTCGACGCAGGTCGAACACCACCACGGCGACGACAACGCCACCCCGGGCACCACGCCCGAGGAGGGCTACGAGCGCGGCCTCGGCAGCCGCCAGGTCCAGATGATCGCCATTGGCGGCGCCATCGGCGTCGGCCTCTTCCTGGGAGCCGGGGCGAACATCGCCAAGGCCGGACCCAGCCTCATCCTCATGTACGCCCTCGCCGGCGTCATCGTCTTCTTCATCATGCGAGCGCTCGGCGAGCTGCTCCTGTACCGCCCCGTCTCCGGCTCCTTCGCGGAGTACGCCCGCGAGTTCCTCAGCCCGTTCTTCGGGTTCGTGACGGGCTGGACGTACTGGCTCATGTGGGTGGTCACCGGCATGGCCGAGCTGACCGCCGCGGCGATCTACATGCACTACTGGTTCCCGAGCGTGCCCCAGTGGGTGACCGCCCTGATCTTCCTGGTCGTCCTGTACGTCGCGAACCTCATCTCGGTGAAGATCTTCGGCGAGATCGAGTTCTGGTTCTCGATGGTCAAGGTCACCGCCCTGATCGGCATGATCGTGATCGGCATCGGTGTCGTGACCTTCGGGTTCAGCGCGGCCGGTGACACCGCCGCGGTGTCCAACCTGTGGGCCTTCGACGGCATCTTCCCCAAGGGCGTCGGCTCCAGCCTGATGACCCTCCAAGGCGTCATGTTCGCCTACCTGGCCGTCGAGCTCGTCGGCGTCACCGCGGGCGAGTCCGAGAACCCGGAGAAGACGCTCCCGAAGGCCATCAACACCCTGCCGTGGCGCATCATCGTCTTCTACGTCGGTGCCCTCAGCGTGATCCTGATGGTCGTCAAGTGGACCGAGTTCCAGCCGGGCGTCAGCCCGTTCGTAGCGGCCTTCGCCAAGATCGGCATCCCGGCGGGCGCGGCCATCGTCAACTTCGTGGTGCTCACCGCGGCCCTGTCGTCCTGCAACTCCGGCATGTACTCCACCGGCCGCATGCTGCGCGACCTGGCCGCCAACTCCGAGGCGCCCAAGCTGCTGGGCAAGCTCAGCTCCACCAAGACCCCGGCCGTGGCCATCACCCTGTCCGCCGCCCTCATGGGCATCGGCGTGGTGCTGAACTACATCGTCCCGGAGAAGGCCTTCGGCTACGTCATGTCGGTGGCCACCACGGCCGGCATCTGGACCTGGCTGATGATCCTGGTCAGCCACATCCTGTACCGCCGCGCGGTGGTCGCGGGCAAGCTGCCCGCCTCCTCCTTCCCCGCGCCGGGCGGCACGATCTGCAGCTGGATCGCCGTGGCCTTCCTGCTGCTGGTCACCGTGATGATCGCGATCGACCCCGACAGCCGCGTCTCCCTGTACGTGGGCGCCGGCTGGGCGGTCTGCCTGGCCGTCGGCTGGGCCGTGCTGAAGTCGCGCAACCCGCAGATCGCGGCGCGTGCGGCGGCCGGCACCGCCGACGAGGCACTGGAGCCCGCGGCCCGGTCCTGACCGCTGACCGCACTCCCTCGGCGGGGGCGTGCCGGCCCACTCCGGCCGGTGCGCCCCCGTCGGCGTACCCGGGCCGCGTACCCGGGCCGCGCGTCCGGGCCGCGTACCCGGGCCCGGGGTGCCTCAGGCCGCCTCGACGGCGAGGCTGCCCGTGGCGGCGTTCAGGCTGTCGACCACCGCCTCCAGGCTGCCCGTCGCCGCGTACACGGCCCGCTGGCGGCGGGCGCCGGTGCCGCGCCGGCGCAGTGCGGCCCACAGGGCTTCCACCGCGCCCAGGTCGCCGGCCTTCTCCAGCCCCGGCGCCGCCCGTTCCACCAGCCGGTCGACGAGCAGGTCGGCGTGCGCCGGACCGCCGGTCCACACGTCCACGCCGGGTCCGTCGATCCCGTGCCGCGCGGCCAGGCGGTGGGCCACCCGCAGCACGCGATCGGGCGGCTCCGGCGGCGGTACGCCCGCGTCCGCCTCCTCGAGCAGCACCGAGGCGAGGCCGCGTACGAGGACGGCCGTCAGGACCACGGTGTCGAGATCGGCGTTGACGTCGGAGATGCGGATCTCCAGCGTCGGCACGTGTTCCGAGGGGCGGGCGTGCCAGTAGATCATCTTGCGGTCGAGCAGCACCCCCGCGCTGATCAGCCCGTCCACGTGCGCGAGGTACTGGCGCTCGTCGAGCAGCGGCGGCGGTCCCACGGTCGGCCAGGAGGAGTAGGCCACCGAGCGCCAGCTGTCGAGGCCGGTGTCGCGGCCGCAGACGAACGGGGAATTGCCGGTGATCGACTGGAGCACCGGCAGCCAGGGCCGCATCTGGTTCGCCAGCGCGAGGGCGCGGCCCCGGTCCAGCGAGCCCACGTGGACGTGGCAGCCGCAGACGAGGCGCTCGGGGCCCACGAGCCCGGAGAACCGGCTCGCCATCAGGCGGTAGCGGGCGTTGTCGGTGATCGTGAGCGGCTCGTGCGGCATGATCACGGGGCTGCCGGAGGCGACCGCCAGGCAGCCGGCCCCGTCCGCGGCCCCGGCGACCGAGCTCCGCAGCCGCAGCAGCTGCGCGCGCAGGTCCTCCCGCTCGACGGCGGGCAGGGTGCAGACCTCCACCTGGGTCGTGTAGAACTCGGCCTGGACCTGACCGCCCAGCTCCGGGACCAGCTCGCGGATCACCTGCGGGGCCCGGTTCACCGGTGCCCTGCTGACGCGGTCGACGAGGTGGAACTCCTCCTCCACCCCCATGGTCAGAACGTCCATCGGGTCCTCCTTGCCGAGTGCCCCGTACCTACCCGCAGTCCGTGCCCCCATGCCGGGCCCGGTCAGAAGGACACGTCCGCGGCGTCGCGGACCTCCGCGTCCATGTTCGTCTCCATCATGCGCAGTGCCGCGTCCGCCAGCTCCTCGTGGATGTGGGCCACGGCGTCGCGGACGACGGTCACCTCCAGGTGGCGGATGTGGGCGTCAAGCGCGGAGTAGAGGACGCACTGCTCGGTCACCTGGCCGCACAGCACCAGCCGGCCGACGCCCAGCCGGCCGAGGAGGTACGCGAGCGGGGTCTCGTAGAAGACCGAGTGGCGCGCCTTGACGACGAAGAGGGAGTCCTCGTCGGGCCGGACCGGCTCGACGAGGTCGGCGTGCGGCCCGGCGAGGGCCGTCTCCAGGATCTCCCCGTGGTGGGAGCGCCACAATCCGAAGTTGTCGTTCACGTAGATCACCGGGACCTCCCGCTCACGGGCGCGGCGGAGGAGGGTTCCGATGCCGGGCAGGGCGCGGCGCGCGGAGGGCAGCAGCCGCTCGGCGTCGGCGTACTCATAGGTGTTGATCATGTCGATGACGATCAGGGCGCTGCCCGGCATTCCGCTCACCTCCTGGGTCCCCGGATCCGTGGGGCACCTGCCCTAGCGGCGGGCGAATACTCACGAAGGGCTCGGTAAGGCGCCGATTGTCTGTTGCACACCCTTGCTCCCCTTATCAGATCCCTTTCGGGCAGATGGCCGCCCGGGTCGCCCTGCGCCGGGGCGCAGGGCTGGTGATCGGCGTCGACCTCGTGCCGGCGCGGCTGGAGCGGGCCCGGGGTGGACGACACCCTGCCGCTGCTGGACCACTCGGACCCGCTCGGGGGGAGGGCTTCGCCACGCACACGATGGGGCTGGAGGAGGCCCCCCGGGCCGACGCGATGTTCCAGGCCCGGGAGGACGGCATGATCAAGACGCTGCTGAAGCCCTGAGCCGGTCGGGTGCGAGCGGGGCGGTGTCCATGCCCTCACCGCCCCGCAGGCCGTCGAGGAACTCCCTGACGGCCTCCACCGAGGTGTGACGCGGCTCCCACGACAGCTCCTCGCGGGCCCGCGCGGTGTCCATCAGGGGCAACCGCAGGACGGCGTCGAACAGGTCGGGGGAGGCCGGTACGAGGCGCAGCCACCAGGCCGCCGCGAGCGCCGCGCGCACCGGAGCGACGGGCACCGGCAGGCTCCGGGCGCCGAGGATCCGGCCGAGGACGGCGGCGTCCACCGGCGGGTCGGCGGCCAGGTTGAACGCCCCGCGCACCGGGAGCAGGACGGCCGCGCGGTAAGCGGCGGCGGCGTCGTCGGTGTGCATGGCCTGGAAGCGCAGCCCGGGCAGGCCGGGCACGGCGGGCACCAGCCCGGGCCGCACCAGGCGGCCGGGCAGCAGCCGGCCCGCGAAGATGCGGCGCTGTTCGGAGGCGGATTCGCGCTTGAAGAGGAAGGCGGGCCGCATCCGCACCACGCGGACGCCGGGGTGGGCGGCCTCGTAGGCGTCCAGGACCCGTTCCAGGTAGGCCTTCTCGCGCGTGTACGCGGCCTGCGGCCAGCCGTGCGTGGGCCAGGACTCGTCCACCGCGCGGTCCTTCGGGCCGGGCGAGTACGCCCCCACCGAGGAGGCGTGAACAAGAGCGGGGACGCCAGCGGCGGCGACGGCGTCGAAGACGCGCATGCCGCCCAGGACGTTGGTGCGCCAGGTCTCGGCGGGGTCGTGGGTGGGCTGGAACTTCCAGGCGAGGTGCACGACCGCGTCCGCGCCGTCGAAGAGCGGTTCGAGGGGGGTTCCGCCGGGCTCGACGTCCGCGGCCTCCCACCGCGTCTTCGGCGGCTGCCAGTGGGGCAGCCGGCGGGCCAGGCCCAGTACGGACTCCACGGCGGGGTCGTCTGCCAAGGCCCGCACCACGCTGGTGCCGACGTTTCCGGTGGCTCCCGTGACCACCACTCGGATCCCGGTCATCGGACCGCCTCCTCTTGTGCGAAGGGACTCCGGTCGAGGTGGGCGAGCAGGTCGGCGGGGTGCTGGTACACGGCGCGGGCGCCGGCCTCCTCCAGGTCGGCCCGGGGGATGCCCCCGCACAGCAGCCCGACGCAGGCGACGTCGGCCCGGGTGCCGGCCCGCATGTCCCACACCGTGTCGCCGACGAGGACGGAGCCGCGGGCGGGGGCGTCCGCGAGGCGGAGGGCGTGGTGCACCGGGTCGGGGGCGGGTTTGCCCTCGTCGACGTCGTCGGAACTGGCCGTCGCGGTGATGGCGTCGTCGGCGTCGACGGCTCTGAGCAGTGCCTCCAGTTCGGTGTCCTTGGCGGAGGTGACGAGCACCACCCGCCAGCCCCGGCGGTCAAGCTCGCGCAGCAGCCGGGCCGCCGAGTCCAGCGGGGGCAGCCGGTCGAAGTAGGTGCCGTAGAGGGTCTCGTGCGCGGCGGACAGCGCCTCGTCCTGGCCCTTGTCGCGGTCCTCGCCCAGCAGCCGCGCGATCAGGTCCTCGCCGGGGAGGCCGATCGCGCGGTGGATGTCGTGCATCGCGACGTCGTGGCCCGCCTGCCGCAGCGCCTCCCACCAGCAGGTGACGTGGAGGTGGTTGGTGTCGGCGAGGGTGCCGTCGACGTCGAACAGCGCGGCCCGGTTCATGCCGGCCTCCCGGGGTTCGGCGGTCAGTAGCCCAGCTCCCGCTTGAGTTCGGCCTTGTCCATGGAGGAACGGCCGTGCACGTTGCGGCGCTTGGCCTCCTCGTAGAGCTGGTCGTACGTCGGCCCCTGCGCCCCGCTGTGGGAGCGCAGCCCGCCGCGCCGGGAGGAGGAGATGTCCTCGAGCGAGGTCCGGCTCGCCGTCTTGGACTCGCCCGCGCGGGCCCGTTCCTTGTTCACGGTGCGCGCGGCGATCTCCTTGGCCCGCTCGGGGCTCTCGCCGCGCTCTTCCGCGCTCTCCTTGATGTGCTCGTACTGCCGTTCACGCTTGGGACTGGAACCGCGGGGCATGGTGACTCCTCTGCCGGGACGGGACCGCCACGGTGAAACCGCTGCGCGGCCGGGTCGGGATGCGGTGGAGCGGGATCCTCAAGTCCTGCTCGGGGATGTCGGTGTCCAGGCCTGCCAGGGCGGAGGCGAACTCCGCGAGCAGACCGACGGTGATGTCCTCGCCGGGGCAGCGGTGGCCGGTGCGGGCGTCGCCGCCGCCCTGGGGGATGATCTCGCCGGGGCCGGGCTCCCGGCCGAGGAAGCGGAGCGGATCGAAGCGGTAGGGGTCGGGCCACAGCTCCGGGTCGTGGTGGTGGCCGTACACGTCGAGGAGCACGAGGGTGCCCTCGGGCACCGCCTCCCGGCCGAAGCGCAGGTCGCGGGCGGCGAGACCGCCGACGAAGGGCACGAAGGGGTAGAAGCGGCGCACCTCGTGGGCGAAGGCCCTGGCGTACGCCCCGTCGTCCGCCCGCAGTCCGTCGGCGAGGCGGGGCCGTCGGTGCAGGGCGTGCGCGGCGAAGGCCACCATCCAGGCGACGGCGACGGTGGGGCGGATGACGTTGAGCAGTTCCACGGCCGCCGTGCGGGAGTCGAGCAGACGTCCGTCCGCGTCGCGGTGCCGGGCGACCGTCTCCAGCGCGGTGTCGCCGTTCCCCGGGGGCAGCGCCTGGTGGAGGCGGGTCACTCCGCCGCGGAGTTCGTCGATGGTGCGCGCCAGGGACTCCTCCTGGCGGGCCCGGGCCCGGCGGCCCCGCCAGTGGCGCGGTCCGGGGGTCGCGAAGCCGTCGACCATGGCCACGCAGTCCTCGGAGATCTCGCGGGCGGCGTCCTCGGGGACCGCCAGGCCCGTCCAGTCGCAGGCGGCCCGGGCGAGCACCACGGCCGCCTCGTCGAAGAGGACGGCCGGCCGGCCCCGCCAGCCGTCGACGGCGGCCGCCCAGTGCCGGCGTACGAGTGCGGCGAGCTCGTCCACCGCGCCGTCCCGCATCAGCAGCGACACGAACATGGCCTTGCGGACGCGGTGGGTGTCCCCGTCCAGGGTGTGGACCGCGCCTCGCCCGAACAGGGTGTCGAGCACGGGGCCGGGGAGGGCTCCGTGACGCAGTACGTGCCGCTCGTCGTAGAAGAACTCCACGGCGGCCGGGCCGTGCAGCAGCAGCACGGGCCGGCCCATCAGCCGGGTCCGGACGGCGGGCGGGTCGCCGTGGCGGCGCCGCAGGTCGGGGGCCCAGGCGTAGCCCTGGGCCAGCAGGGGGACCGTGCTGTCGATCAATGGAGGCATGCCGGGCGCCTACCCGCGGGCCCCCTCCGCACTCCTGGCGCCCGGGGGGTTTCGACGGGGCCCGAACCGGTTAGGCGGCATCCATGCCCGACCGTGACACCGCGCAGGCGGAACCAGGGAGGCGCCCCATGGCCGCTCGGACCTCCTCCCTCGGAGGCGTCGCCCCGCCCGAGAGCCTGCGCCCTCCCGCGCCGGCCGAGGGGCCACTGCCCAAGGACCACACCCAGGCGATCCTGGAGACCACCAAGCGGGTGGCGGCCCTGCTCAAGCGCGCCGGGCCGCCCTTCGCCCTCGCCGGCAGCGTGGCCGCCTTCGCCCACGGGCTCCCGGCGCGCTTCCAGCACGACACGGACTTCTGCGTACGGCCTGAGGACGCCGACCAGGCCGTGAAGGCCCTGGAGGACGGCGGCATCACCATGCGCCGCGCGCCGGAGGACTGGCTGGTCAAGGGCCGCTCGGGCGGGGAGGAGATCGACCTGATCTTCGAACTGGCCCGGCGTCCGGTCAGCACGGAGCTGCTGGAGCGGGCGAGCGTCAAGGCGGTGGACTCGGTGTGGATGCCGGTCCTCTCCCCCACCGACCTCATGGACAGCCGGCTCGCCGCGCTGTGCGAGCACTACTGCGACTTCGGCGACCTGCTGCCCATGGCCCGCATGCTCCGGGAGCAGATCGACTGGGGCCGGCTGGAGCGCGACCACCGGGCGGCCCCGCTGCCCGACGCGTTCTTCCACCTGCTCGAAAGGCTCCGCGTCATCGACCGAGCGGACGCCACGGGAGAAGGACCGACGGGAGGAAGTGCATGAGCGCCACCCGCATCATCGAGTACCGCATCGAGCACCTGCGCGAGCGGCTGGCCGGTGACGAGCTCGCCGAGCTGGGCGTGCGCGTCGAGCTGCACGGCGGCCGTGCGGTCGTCCGGGGCTGCGTCGGCGACGAGGAGCGCAAGGCGGCCGTCCTGCGGATCGCCGGTGAGGAGCTGTCCGGGCTCGACTGGTACGACGACATCACCTTGAGCCGCGCCCGCCCGCCCGACCACGCCGAGGAGCTGTCATGATCCGCGTCGCGGCCGTCGGCGACATCCACCTCGGACCGGGCAGCGCCGGACTGCTGCGGCCCGCCTTCGACACCCTGGGCGAGTGCGCGGACCTGCTGCTCCTCGCGGGTGATCTGACCCGGCACGGCACCCTCGACGAGGCACGGGTGGTGGCCGCCGAGGCGGCCGGGCTGCCGGTGCCCGTGGTCGCGGTGCTCGGCAACCACGACTACCAGAGCGACCGGCAGGAGGCCGTCGCGGAGGAGCTCCGCTCGGCGGGGCTGTACGTACTGGAGGGCGACGGCGTCCTCCTCGACATCGGCGGCACCCCGGTGGGGATCGCCGGGACCAAGGGCTTCTGCGGCGGCTTCGCCGGGCGCAGCGCCAGCGAGTTCGGCGAACCGGAGATGAAGTCCTTCCTCCGCTCCACCCGCGCCAGCGCGGAATCCCTCGGACGGGCCCTGCGCGAACTGCGCGAGGCCGGCAGCGCCGTGCGCATCGCGCTCACCCACTACTCCCCCGTGCCGGACACCCTGGCGGGCGAACCCCGGGAGATCTACCCCTTCCTCGGCAGTTACCTCCTCGCCGAGGCGATGGACGAGGAGGGCGCCGACCTCGCCGTGCACGGCCACGCCCACCTCGGCACCGAGCACGGCATGACGGCGGGCGGGATCCAGGTCCGCAACGTGGCCATGCCCGTCATCGGCCAGGCCTTCTCGGTGTACCACCTCTCCCCCCACGCCTCCGCGGACGGGAGCCCCGACGGTTCGCACCGGGGCGCGCCGCGCTGGGCCCCGGTCGCCGCGCGGGGGGCGAGCCGATGACCGGCACCGCCCCCTGCCGGGAGGAACCCGGATGACCAGGCGGCCCTCCTCCGCCCGCCCCGGCCGGGACCTGCTGCGGGTCTACCTCAACGACCACCTCACCGCGGCGACCTCGGGCGTGGAGCTGCTGCGCCGCGCGGCCGGAGCCCGTCGCGGCACGGCCCTGGGACCGCCGCTGGCCGCGCTGGCGCAGGAGGCCGCGCAGGACCGGGAGAGCCTGCGCCGCGTCATGGCCGCCCTGGACGTTCCGGAAAAGCGGGGGCGCGCCGCCCTGGGGCGGATCGCCGAGAGGATGGGGCGGCTCAAGCTCAACGGGCGCCTGTTCACCCGCTCACCGCTCAGCGACGTGCTGGAGCTGGAGGCGATGCGCCTGGCCGTCGAGGGCAACGCGTGCATGTGGCGCTCGCTGCGCGCCGTGGCGGCCGCCGACGGCCGGATCGACGGCGTACGCCTCCACGAGCTCCTGCGGCGGGCGGAGCGTCAGCTGCGGATCCTGGAGACCCTGCGCGGGGAGCGTGCCGCCGAGGTGTTCGCCCCGGGGGCGGCGCGGACCACGGCCGCCCGGCCCTGACACCCGGCCGATCAGCCGCCGGAGCCGGACGGGTCGGTCGCAGGGGCCGGACGGATCGGTCGCAGGGGCCGGACGGACGGGTCGCGGAGGCCGAGCGGATCGGTCGCGCGGGTCAGTCGCCGGGGGCCAGGAGGGTGGCCAGCCGGCCGGTGCCGGGGGCGAGGTCCGCCCAGTCGCCGGAGAACTCCAGGACGGCGACGGCGCAGGTCGGCATCGACGCACGGATCCGCCGCAGGAGTTCCTCCGGGCCGTCGCCGGGGAGGGCGGCGGCCAGTTCGTGGATGCCGGGGTTGTGGCCCACCAGCAGGAGTCCGGACACGCCGTCGTCCGTCGCGGTCACGGCGGCGAGCAGGGTGTCCATCTCCGCGTTGTAAAGCCTGTTCTCGTACACGACCGGCGGCTGGTCCGACAGCGAGGGCCGCATCAGCTGCCACGTCTGCCGGGTGCGCGCGGCCGGGGAGCACAGTGCCAGGTCCACCCCGAGCCGGGACCCGCCCAGCCGGTGTCCCATCGCCTCCGCGTCCCCGCGTCCCCGGTCGGCCAGCGGCCGGTCGACGTCCTCGATGCCGCCCTTGGGCACTGCCTTGGCGTGCCGTACCAGGACCAGTCGTCGCTCCTGCTTCGCGGACACCTCTGCCTCCTCCGGGCCGATGCGGGCGCCGGCCGTCTCAGCCGGTCGGCGCCGTGCCCCTGCCCCGGCACCCGCCGGCCAAACCCGCCCGCCGCACCCGGGGGCCGCGCCCCGGCCCGGGCGGGAGGGTCGCCCGCGTTCACCACGGCACCGCGCGGGTAGGCGCACGGAGTGAGCTACGTGAATCCCGGCAAGGAGTACACCCGCGACAGCCGGTACATCGGGACGCGGATCACCGCCGACGGGCGCGAGGGCTTCCCCGTGGAGCCGGGGCGCTACCGGCTGGTGGTGAGCCGGGCCTGTCCGTGGGCGAGCCGGGCGGTGGTCGTACGGCGGCTGCTCGGTCTGGAGAGCGCCCTGCCGATGGCCGTCGCCGGCCCGGTGCACGACGAGGGCAGCTGGACCTTCGACCTCGATCCGGGCGGCCGGGACCCGGTGCTCGGCATCGAACGCCTCAAGGAGGCCTATCTGGCCCGCGACCCCGGCTACGACCGCGGCATCACGGTCCCCGCGATCGTCGACGTCCCGACCGGCGCGGTGGTGACCAACGACTTCGCGCGGGTCACGATCGACCTGTCGCTGGAGTGGACCACCCACCACCGTCCGGGCGCGCCCGAGCTGTACCCGCCGCGGCTGCGGCCGGAGATCGACGCGGTGAACGAGGTGGTCTACCGGGACGTGAACAACGGCGTCTACCGGGCCGGTTTCGCCGGGACCCAGGAGAAGTACGAGGAGGCGTACGAGCAGCTGTTCGACCGGCTCGACCGGCTGTCCGACCGGCTCGCGAGCTCCCGCTACCTGGTCGGGGACACCATCACCGAGGCGGACGTACGGCTGTTCACCACGCTCGTGCGCTTCGACGCGGTCTACCACGGCCACTTCAAGTGCAACCGGAACAAGCTCGCCGAGATGCCGGTGCTCTGGGAGTACGCGCGGGACCTGTTCCAGACGCCCGGCTTCGGCGACACCGTCGACTTCGACCACATCAAACGGCACTACTACCTGGTGCACTCCGACATCAACCCCACCGGCACCGTGCCGGCCGGACCCCGGGCCGAGGCGTGGCTGGCCCCGCACGACCGGGCCCGCCTGGGCGGCCGGCCCTTCGGCGACGGCACCCCGCCGGGGCCGCCGCCCCTGGCGGAGCGGGTGCCGGCGGACCACAATCCGCTGACGGCCCGGTCGCAGGCGCTCACCGGTTGACGACGGCGCGTACGTTCTCGACGCTGCCGCAGTCGGACTCCAGCAGCCTCTGGCGTTCCTTCAGGAACGCGGCGCCGAGCTCCGCCCGGCGCTCGTCCGGGACGTTCTCCCGGGCGCCGTTGAGGATCGTCCGCTCCTCCTCGTCCAGGTGGTGGGAGACGGCCTTGACCAGGTCCTCCAGCTTGGAGTCCCAGTCCTCGGAGCCGATGTCGTCCGCCTCCAGCAGCGCGAGCAGCGCCTGGTTGCCCTCGTCGTGCTCCTCCACTCCGTGCTCGACCTCGTCGTCGTCCACGTTCTTGAAGCGCTTGAGGGCGCCGTAGACTTCGGCTTCCTCCGCCTCGCCGTGGGCGATGAGCAGCGCCGAGAACTTCGCGAGCGCGCCCGCTCGGTCCGCCTCGACGCTCCGCATCTGCCGGAACAGCTCTTCCATGGTCCGGTGGTCCTGGAGGATCAGCTCGACGACGTCCTGTTCCTTCGCTTCGGCGGCCATGGCCGTGCCTCCTTTTGTCGGGGTCTGCGTCGTGTGGCAGGTGCTCACTCGCGGGCGGTTGAAACCCCCGGTGCCGCATTCGGCGGTCGGCCGGGCCGGGCCGGTCAGGCCGGGTGGCCGGCCTCCACGTCGCGGACCGCGCCGAAGCGCAGCGGCCCGGAGCCGGCGGATCCGCCGCTCCGGTCTACCGGGGACAGCACGAAGCCGACGTGGTCGCCGCCCACCGCGACGGTCTCTTCGACCAGGCCGGTGAACCAGACGCGTACGTCCGACAGCACGGGGCTGCCGTCCCGGCCGGGCCGCCAGGCGGTGCGGGCGAACTTGTCGACGCCGTCGCCCGTCTGCCCGCCGAACAGTTCCGCCAGGGCCCGCTGCTCACGGCCCAGCACGTGCACGGTGAGGTGCCGGGCCGTGCGGGCGACGTCGTAGGTGTGGTTCGCGGTGGACAGCCACACCGTGAAGCGCGGCGGTTCGATCGAGCACTGCGAGGCGAAGCCGACCAGGCAGCCGGCCCGCCGCCCGCCCGAGGCGGCCGTGACGACGTACATCGTGCCGTCCACCGCTTCGGCGAAGGCGCCGAGGCCGGGGGCGGGATCGGGTCGGGGATGGGGGTCCGTCACGGTGTCTCCCGGGAGTGGGGCCGCGCCTGGCGGCGGGTGGGGTTCTTCGTCGCCCATCCTCCGCCGCCGTCCCGCGAACGCGGGTGCTTGGGCGGCGCGTGTCCGGGCAGGGGCGGGGCGTACGCGCAATCCGTACGAGCCGAAGGAGGTGGATTCGGTGCGCATCGCCTTTCTGACCGCGCCCGAAGGCGTCGAGGAAGTGGAACTGACCGCGCCGTGGAAGGCCGTCGAGGGGGCCGGCTGGAATCCCCAGCTGGTGTCGACCGAGGCCGGCCAGGTGCAGGCGTTCGACCACTTCGACAAGGCGGGCCGCTTCACCGTCGACCACGTCCTCGCCGGGGACACGTCCGAGGCCTTCGACGCGCTCGTGCTGCCCGGCGGGGTCGCCAACCCCGACGCCCTGCGGACCGACGAGCGGGCCGTCGGCTTCGTCCGCAGCTTCTTCACCGCGGGCAAGCCGGTCGCCGCGATCTGCCACGCCCCCTGGATGCTGGTGGAGGCCGACGTCGTACGCGGCCGGACCCTGACCTCGTGGCCGAGCCTGGCCACCGACGTCCGCAACGCCGGCGGCAGCTGGGTGGACGAGGAGGTGCGGGTCTGCCGCGCGGCGCCGTCGACGCTGGTCACCAGCCGCAAACCGGACGACCTGGAGGCCTTCTGCGGCGCCGTCCTGCGGGAATTCGACCGGCACCTGCACCCCTAGGGACGTCCGGCCCCGGGTCACCCGAACGGCGGCGGGCACCGCCCGGGGGCCCGCCGGTCAGGCAGGCCCCCGGGCGGTGTCATGGGGTGCGCTACCACCGGTACCAGCGCCCGCCGCTGCCCCGGGCGACGAACCCCACCAGCCACAGCACGAGCACCGCGATGGCGACCCACCAGAGGACCTTCACCGCGAAACCCGCGCCGAGGAGCAGCAGAATCAGCAACAGGACCAGAAGGAGCGGAACCATGACCCACCTCCGAATCGAACGGCCGGCAAACGGCGCCCGGGGGCCGGGCGACCGCATGCAGCGCTTGCCCCCGCGCGCCCGCCCCATTCCCGGGCCGGCGTCGCCGGTAGAAAGGTGAACACCGTGACCCGTCCCACCCCGCCCCCGCCGGACGGCCCGGAGCCGGTCCCCTCCGGACCGCAGCCCGTCCCCCGCGAGCCGGAGCCGACGGAGCCGACGGAGCCCCCGTCGCGGCCCTCCGGTCCCCCCGGCGGCAACCCCGAGGAGCCGGTGCCGGAACCCCCCGACTGAGCACCCGGTAGCGCCCCGGTCAGCGCGTACGGCCCCCCGGCTTGCCGAGGAACCGGCGCAGCTTGGCCAGGGGCCAGGTGTTGATGACGTCGTCCGCCGTGAGCCAGCCGCGCTGCGCCGTGGCCACCCCGTAGCGCATGTAGGGCAGATGGGTGGTGGCGTGCGCGTCGGAGTTCACGGCGAACTTCACGCCGTACCGCTTCGCGCGCAGGACGTCCTCGTCGCACAGGTCGAGCCGCTCGGGATGCGCGTTGATCTCCAGCGCCGTGCCCGCCCGGGCGCAGGCCTTGAAGACCTCGTCAAAGTCGGCGTCGATGGGCGGGCGCCTGCCGATCCGCCGGGTCGTGGGGTGCCCGATGACGCCGACGTGCGGGTTCTCGCAGGCGCGGACGAGGCGGCGGGTGAGGTCCTCCCTGCTCTGGTCGAAGTGGGAGTGGACGGAGGCCACGCAGATGTCGAAGCCGGCGAGGAACTCGTCGGGCCAGTCCAGGGCGCCGTCGGGGCCGATGTTGAGTTCCGTGCCGTGCAGGAGCCGCATCGTGCGGTGCGCGTCGTCGAGCGCGCGTACCCGCTCCCGCTGGGCGAGGATCTTCTCGCTGGTCATGCGCTGCATGTACAGGTTCGGGGCGTGGTCGGTCACCGCGTAGTACGCGTAGCCGCGGGCGGCAGCGGCGGCGGTCATCTCCTCCAGGGGGGCCAGCCCGTCGGTGAGGTCGGTGTGCGTGTGCAGATCGCCGCGGATGTCCTCCTCGGTGACGAGTTCGGGCAGCTCGCCGCGCAGGCCGGCCGCGATCTCGCCGCGGTCCTCGCGGAGCGTCGGCGGTATCCAGGGCAGTCCGAGCCGGGCGTAGACCGCCTCCTCCGTCCCGTAGGTGACGCTCTCGCCGGTCTCGGCGTCGAAGAGGCCGTACTCGGAGAGCTTGAGGCCTTGGCGCACGGCGAGCGCGCGGGTGCGGATGTTGTGCGCCCTGGACCCGGTGAAGTACTGGAGCCCGGCGCCCCAGGAGGCCGGCGGCAGGACCCGCAGGTCCACCTGGACGCCGGCGGCGGTCCGTACGGAGGTCTTCTTGTCCCCCCGCACGATGATCTCGGCGGTGTCCGGGAGGGCGGTGAGGGCGTCCATGAACGGGGCCGGCCGGCGTGCCGCGACCAGGATGTCGATGTCGCCGATGGTCTCCTTCATGCGGCGCAGGGATCCGGCGTACGTGCACCGGACGCAGCCGCGGACGTCCGACAGCTCGGCGACGAGCTGCTCGGCGAGGTCCATCGCGGCGCTGATCAGGATCCGGCCCTCGCCGGCCTTCCTCAGGAGGGCGACGCCGTGCAGGATCTTCTCCTCGGTCCGCTCCCCGAAGCCCTTCAGGTCGCGCAGCCGTTCCTGGTGGACGGCCTCGACCAGCTGGTCGACGGAGGTGATCCCGAGCTCCTCGTAGAGGAGCATCGCCCGGCGGGGTCCGAGCCCCGGAATCGCGACGAGCTCGCGCACTCCGGCCGGCACGGACGCCCGGGCCTCGTCGACGACCGTCATGCGGCCGGTCCGCAGGTACTCCAGGATCTTGTCGGCGACGGACCTGCCGACGTTCGGGATCTCGCGCAGGCCCTTCGCGTCGAGGGTCGAGACGTCCTGCGGGTGTCCGCCGACGGCTCGGGCCGCCTTCTCGTAGGCGCGGGCCTTGAAGGCCTCCCCGCCCCGGATGGCGATGAGGTCGGCGTACTCCTGGAGCATCGCCTCGACCCGGTCGTTGGCTCGGCCCATACCTCCAGGGTGCCCCGCCCGCCCGCGCCGGGCACGCCGGGCGCCCGTGCGGGAGGGAAGCCCGGGCCCGGCCGCGGACGGGTGGCGAGGTGGTTCAGTGCTCGCAGAGGGAGAATTCCCGTTCGTAGAGCTGGTCGTTGTGTTCGTCGACGAAGAACTTGCGCTCCCGCATGAGCTGCTCGCGGTGCTCCTCGGCCTGCTCGAGCGTCATGGTGGAGGTGTCGGACCACGGTTGCTGCGGAGGCACGTCCGAGGTCGAGACGATCCTCTGCGAGGGGTCGACCAGGAAGAACGCCAGGATCTTGCGGTGCCCCGGGCGGGTGGGGTCCGTCAGGCGGAACGAGCCGACCCGGTGTTGGAGGACGTTCGGGAACGCCAGGCAGCGCCCCGCCGGCGTCGAGACCGATCCCAGCACCTGGTTCAGCGCGTCCTCGTCCTCCAGGCCGTAGACCTCGCGCAGGCCGTCGTCGTCGTTCTGTTCGTAGTCCGGGTCGTCGAGTGCCGCCCGGAAGCCCAGCCGGCTTTCGGTGATGTTCTCGCTGTCCCAGTAATAGATGCCGGTCGAGACGATCCGCTCGTTCAGCATCCCCTCGACGTGCCAGGAGCCGCCCGGGTACTCGGGCTTCTCCGGGGTGAGGTGAACGGTGGCGAGCTTGACGATGACCTGGAGACGGCGGCCGCGCAGGTCGACGCGGTCGGCTTCGCCGGGCGGCTCGGGCGGGGTGAAGGCCGGGGCGTCCGGGACGTCCGGCCGGCGGTTCTCCCACCACTCGTCCAGGGCCGCTTCCCATGCGCGGCGGGCGTGGGCGTAGGCCTCGTCGTCACTGCAGGAGGACCGGTCCGGGCGCTCCGGCTTCGAGCCGTACCACCCGTATGGATCGGTCTCGATCCGCAGGGGCCGCGGGTGGCGCAGGTCGGTCAGTACGTTCTCCAGCAGCGGGCGCAGGCGGGCGAACAAGTCAGGCAGCACCGCGGCCAGTTCGCGATGGGCCTCGGGGTGGACGTTGTTCACGTACGAGAGGAAGGTGACCTCGCCGTCGTCACTGACGTCGACGTCCGTGGGGAGCCACTGGAACTTCTCCGAGAACTCGTACTTCGAGTAGCGGTCCGCCGGATTCCGCCACGCCTCCTCAGGTGCCCCGCTCACGCCGCGCACCAGGCAGAACAGCGAGGGGTGCACCAGGTCCAGCACCTGCCCGTCGGATCCGGGGTGCCAGTCCCGTTCCGCTTCGGGGACCTCCTCCAGGACCCGGACCGCCTCGCGCAGCCGGGACCTCAGCTCCTCGTCGACCAGCGTGTCCGACTGCCAGACCCCGTCGACGGCGGACACCTCGATGCCGGTCCGGGCGTCCCGCAGCGCGGCGTAGTGCACGAGCTCGTCCAGCACGTAGCGGACCTGCGCTTCGGTGAGGCCCTGGGCGACCGCTTCTCGGGTCCACCTGGCGACGATGCCGTCATCGCCCATCTTGTCGGACCAGCCCGGCTTCGCCCGGATGTGCGCGCTGCACTCCATCATGCCGAGTTCCCGCAGTGTGCGGGGCTTGGCGAACGCTATGGAACGGGAAGTCTGGAAGGGCAGGGGGAAAGCGGGCAGGCCGGTCAATTCTCGTGGTCCCTACAGTCGGTGTGCGGTGGCGGGAAGAATAGCCCAGCACACCGACACCGCTGCCGTGGGCGGGTTCACGGGCCGGCTCCACGGTGGAGCCGGCCCGTGTCACGTCGTCAGCGACGCAGTGTCAGCAGGCCCGGCCGGTAGGGCCACAGGCCGTAGTCGCCGCCGACCTTGGGGTCACGGCCCTGGTAGAGGAACTGCAGGTTGCAGGGGTCGACGGTGAAGGTCTGATCGGCGGTGGTGCGGATCAGCTCGCCATGGCTGATGTCGTTGGTCCAGGTGGCGCCGCTGTTGGCCTTGCCGGCGAAGGGGCTGCTCTCGCTCCCGGCCTGGGGCGTCCACGTGCCGTCCAGGCTGGTGGCCGTGAACGAGCGGAAGTAGCGGCCCTGCGCGCCGTCCGCCTCGACGATCATGAGGTAGCGGTTCTGGCCCTGGAGCTTGTAGACCTGAACGGCTTCGAACAGGTTCTTCGTCGTGTCGCTCATGATCACGGTCGAGTTCGAGCCGAAGCTGCCCGGGAAGTTCCCGATCGGCATGCTGGCCCGGTAGATCTTGCCGTTGTCACCGGCGAAGAACAGGTACATGTTCGTGCCGTCACCGATGATCGTCTGGTCGATCGGTCCTGTTCCGGAGTCGGCGATGCTTCCGGAGAAGAGCACCTGCTGCGGCGACCAGCCATTGGGGTTGGTGGGATCGTTCGACGTCCGGTAGGAGAAGGCGCTCCCGCCGCCCCACTGGTAGGTGAGCACCCAGATGTTCTTCGGCGCGAAGTAGAAGAGCGTGGGCGCGACGGTGGACGCCGACATGGCGTTCTGGCCGGCCGTGGCCATCTCCGACCAGTTGGTGAACGGGCTGAAGTTCATCGAGCCCCAGCTCTTGCCGGTGTCGTGGGTCGTCGCGTAGACGAGCTGCCGCCCGTTGTAGGGGGCGACGGTGAAGTCCTTGAGCGAGGCCCACCCGGGCTTCGGCTGCGCCAGCGGGCCCGTCGACGTCCAGCGGTAGGCCGACGGGAGTTCGCACGTGCCGGGGTTGCCGGCGCCGACCCGGACGAGCTGCCACTGCTGGTTGGTGCCGCCCCAGTCGTCGTACTGGACGACGTTCGCGTTGTCGGCGGTGGAGCCTCCCTGCACTTCGAGGACCTTGTTGCTGTGGCGCGCGATGAACCTCACGTGGCCGTCCGCGCTGTCCGCCAGCCGCCACTGCTGGTTCGTACCGTTCGCGTCGGCCCACTGGACGATCGCGGCGCCGTTCGCGGTGGACCCGTTCTGGACGTCCAGCACCTTGCCGGAGTGGCGGGACTTGATGCGGTAGTAGCCGCCGCCGGAGTCGACGAACTGCCACTGCTGCTGGAGCTGGTCGTTCCTGGTCCACTGGGTGATGCGGGCGCCGTCATCGGTCGCCAGGTTGTAGACGTCCAGGGCCTTGCCGCTCTTGCGGTTGACCAGCACGTACGAGGCGTTGGGGTCGACCGACGCCGCCGCGGCGGGCTGGGCACCGAGGAAGGCGACCAGGAGCAGCAGGGGTGCGAGGACGGCGAGCAGGCGTCGTGCCGGATGGACCGGGGACGGTGGGCGGGACCACATCAGAAGGGCTCCTTCGGGGGGTGGGGTGATCCCGACGGCCCGCGGGGCGGGCGCGTCGAGGGGCCGGGTACGGGATAGGTGTGGAGGAGGCCGCACATGCCGAAGCGCTGGTGCCGCGGGCGCTCCAGCCGTGACACTTCGCCGTCGTCGAGGTGGGAGAGGTCCCCGGCCTTCAGCCGTTCCAGCTGACGGCCGGTCGTGACGGCCGTGGCGAGGGCGCCGTCGCGCCAGCGGATCCGCCAGGCGTCCAGGAGCTCGCTCTTCAGCCGGTGGGCCGCGTTGTGGAACTCCCGCAGCCCGCCTTCGCGCAGGGCCAGGAAGCCCTCCAGTGCCAGATCGCGGCGGCGACGGGCTGCCGCCGAGCGGTCGCCGCTCAGGCCGGCCGCCCTGCGGTAGGCATGGGGATCGGCCAGCACGGGAGCGGGGAAGGTGAAGACGGCGTCGCCCGCCTCGGGCAGTCCGTCGTTCTGCATGAGCACGACGAGGCGCAGGTCTCCGTCGTTGACGAGGCGGTGGATCGTGCCGGGGGTGAACCAGACGACGTCGCCGGGGAGCAGCGGGGTCTCGCCGAAACCGGAGGTGGTGAGGGTCTGTACGCTGCCCGCGCCGGCGATGACGACGTAGGCCTCGGAGCAGACGAGGTGCATGTGGGGCGTGCCGCCGCACAGCCCGTCGGCGGCCTCCCAGTCGTAGACGGTGAGCCCGGAGATCCCCACGCCCCCGGGGAACGGGCTCACCACGGGTGGTCCGCGAGGTGGCGGGAGACGCGGCCGGCGGTCCATGCGCCGTCGGCGACGACGATCCGGTAGCGGCGCGACAGGGTGTCGCCGGGGGCCAGTGGCAGTTCCTCCTCGAACGCCAGGGACGGGTTGACGGCGGGGATGGGTTCGGTGCGGACGAACCAGTGGCCGGGGGCGTCGGGATCGTCCAGGAACAGGAGGGTGGAGAAGCGGTCGACCTCGTCGTGCGCGCTGGTGAAGGCCAGCCAGTCGCCCCGCTCACCCATCGCGGGGCCGGTCACCGCGCCGCCGGTGAACTCGCGCGGGCCGCGCCAGAACAGGCCGGAGTACCCGGCGAGTTCTCTGCCCTGCGTGCCGGGGCTGCCGAACGTCAGAGCACCGTCGTGGACGTTGGTCAGCGAGGTGGTGACGTCCAGGGTCCAGTAGTCGGCCCCGGGGCCGTGCGCGGTCAGCGTGCGGTGTTCGTCGATCCAGTGCTCCCCCGCCATCGTGTGCCAGGCCAGGGCTTCGGTGATCACGGCGCGGCCGTGGCCGGTCGCGGCGGACACGGTGAGGCTGCGCATCGTGCCGAGGTTCGGCAGGTCCACGTAGCCCTGGCCGCGCAGGTAGGTGCCGCCGCCCCAGAAGTTCTGCCCGGACAGCCACGACGCGGTGATCTGGATGCCCTTGTGCCAGCGGTGGTCGTGCGGCCGGTACCCGGTGACCACGTCCCCGGCGAGCGTGCGCACCGGGTGCAGGTAGGGCTTCGGCGCCTCGAAGGGGTCCATGACCGGCCGGTGCACGTACCGGAAGAGGTCGACGCCGCGGGCACGGACGGTCAGCGAGTCCTCGTCCTCGAGGAGTTCGAACGTCACCGGAACACCTCCGGGTGCCCGCCGTCGAGCGAGCCGTAGAACGGGTCGGCGACGTCGATCTCGCCGCGCCGGACCGGCAGGCCGGTGATCGCGGCCTTGTACAGGGCGGTGACCAGTTCCATGGTGGGTCTGCCGAGGTCGGGCCGGGTCCCCGCCTCGTAGTCGTCCAGAAAGGCCGCGAGCTGGGCGGTGTGCGAGCTGGGCACGTCGTCGGGGGGCTCCCACTTCCCGCCCGGCGACCTGGTGGTGAAGGTCCAGTCCGCGTTGGAGTAGCCGTACAGGTGCCGCAGTTCGACGGTGGCGTCGGTGAGGTCGAAGCGCAGGTAGCTCTCCTCCCGGAGGGAAAGGACGCTGTTGACGACCGTCGCGATGGCTCCGTCGCCGAACCGGACCAGGGCCGCGGACACGTCCTCGGTCTGGACCTCGCGCGCGAGGCGGCCGGCCATCGCCCGTACCTCGGTCCATTCGCCGAGCACCGCGAGCATCAGGTCCATCTGGTGGATGCCGTGGCCCAGGGTCGGGCCGCCGCCCTCGCTCTCCCAGGTGCCGCGCCAGGGCACCTCGTAGTAGGCGTCGTCGCGGTACCACGCGGTGACGCACTGCGCGACGAGCGGACGGCCCAGGGTGCCGGCCGTGATCCGGTCGCGCAGGTACCGGGACCCCGAGCCGTACCTGTGCTGGAACACCGCGCCCGCGAAGGCGGGCCCTTCGGCGCGGCGGATCCGGTCGAGCTCGGCCAGCGACCGGGCCACCGGCTTCTCGCACCACACCCACGCCCCCGACTCCAGGCAGGCCACGGCCTGTTCGGCGTGCAGGAACGGAGGGGTGCACAGGTGAACGAGGTCCGGCCTCTGCTCCTCGAGCATCGTGCGCAGGTCGGTGTAGACCGCGGGGACGCCGTGTTCGGCCGCGAACTCCCCGGCGCGGTCGGCGTCCACGTCGACGGCCGCCACGATCCGGGCCCGGTGCGCCTGCGCGCGGAGGGCCGGAACGTGGCAGATGCCCGCGATCCCGCCCGTTCCGACGATCGCCGTCCTGATCATCCGCCCAGCACCTTCCTGATCGCGTGGTAGGCGGGCTTGGGCAGCAGGTTCTCGTCGTAGGGCAGCGCCGCGCCCTCGCCGGGGAAGACGGAGGGGATCCACGAGTACTTGTCCGTGTAGTCCCAGATGGTGACGCCGACGCACCTCCTGACCGCCAGGCAGGCCCTGACGTAGTCGGCGTACCAGGTGGCCTGGGTGGCGAGCATCGAGGGGGTCGCGGGGAGGGTCATCCGGATGTCGAGCTCGGTGACCGCGACGTCGACCCCGAGGTCGGCGAAGCGCTGCATGTTCCGCTGGACGTCGGCGGGGAAGCCGTAGTGGAGCGCCAGGTGGCCCTGGATGCCGAAGCCCTCGACCGGGACCCCTTCGGCCTTCAGCTGCTTGATCAGTTTGTAGTAGGCGTCGCTCTTGGGGCCCATGCCGTCGACGTTGTAGTCGTTGAGGTAGAGCTTGGCGTGCCGGTCGGCCTCGTGGGCCCAGCGCAGGGCGTCGGCGATGTAGCCGGGGCCGAGCGTCTTGTAGAAGAGCGATTCGCGGTAGGTGCCGTCCTCGTTGAAGGCCTCGTTGACGACGTCCCAGTGGATCACCTGGCCCTTGAAGTGCCGGACCTCCGTCTGGATGTGGTTCTTGAGGATGGAGCGCAGTTCGTCGGCGCTCCAGGTGCCCTCGGTGAGCCAGGCGGGGAGCTGGCTGTGCCAGACGAGGGTGTGGCCGCGGACCTTCTGGTGGTGGGCCTTGGCGAACGCGACGACCTTGTCGGCGTCGGTGAAGTCGAAGACGCCGCGCTCGGGCTCGGTGGCGTACCACTTCATGGCGTTGCCGGGGGTGGTCTGGCCGAATTCGCTGCCGAGGAGCTTCAGGTAGGGGGCGTCGGTGAACTCGGGGTTGTCGGTGGCGGAGCCGAAGTACTTGTGGTGCTTCGCGGCCAGTTCGCCGAGCGTCCTGGGACGGGGCTCGGCGGCCGCGGGCGCCGCGGCGAGACCGGCCGAGAGGCAGACGGCGGCGGACAGGGCGGTGAGGATCCGGGACAGGGGAGCGGGCAGGTGAACGGACATGGCGGGTGGCTCCTCGGGGTGCGGGCGGTTCAGTCGAGGACGATCGTGGTGAGCGCGCGCGGGGCGAGTGTCGCCGTGAGGGTCGTGCCGTGCGTGGAGACGACGTCGGCCGGGGTGATCGAGCGGGTTCCGTCGGTGACGTAGCCGTCGGGGTGCCGGTCGTGCGCGCCGCGGAGGGAGAACGCGGCGGAGCTTTCGGTGGTCGCGGTGTTGAGGATCTCGATCACGCGGCTGCCGTCGGTGTTGCGGAAGGCCGTGATCTTCAGTGCCTGGTCGGCGTGCGTGACCGGAACGCGTACGGCGCCGGGCCGGATGAAGCGGCTGAAGGCGGCCAGGGCCCAGTACCGCTTGGACACCCGGTAGTCGTCACCTGGGTCGGCGAGCTGGATGAGCCCCCGGGTCGCGCCGAGGGAGGCGCCGGTCCAGTAGACGTAGGCACTGGCGTTGCCGGTGGTCAGGGTGTTCTGGATGTCGGCGGCGACGGCGAGACCGTCGTAGCCGCTGCCGTCGTCCCAGTTCTCGTTCCAGGTGGCCCCGTCCGGGGACCATTCCGACATCCACACGGGTTTGCCGGTCGGCTGCGGGACGGCTGTCGGGCCGCTGTAGCGGTGGCCGGTGACGGTCCGCACGGACCTGGCGGCGGCGGGGTCCGCCTCGATGGCCCGGGTGTAGGCGACCTGCCGGTCCCAGCCGGCGGCGTCGCAGCAGACCAGCCCGGTCTTCAGTCCGGACGCGCGGACGGCCGGCCCGAGCACCTTGAGGAAGTCGACGGCCTGCCGCGGGGTGAACCGCATCGAGGCGTAGGCCGCCGTCCAGTCGGGTTCGTTGGTGAATCCCAGGTCGGTGATCCCGATGCCTTCCTGCCGGTAGAACTTCGCGTACTGCACGAGGTAGTCCGCGTAGGCCTGGCGCCATGCGGGCCGCAGCTCGCCGCCGTCGTTCTCGCTCCCGTTGGTCTTCATGAAGGCCGGGGCGCTCCAGGCGTCGGCGTAGAACCGTTCGACGCCGTAGGACTTGGCCTCCTTGGCGAGCCAGACCTGGCCGCCGTCCCAGCCGTCCCAGACGTACTCCGGTGGGGCGTCCGGGCCGCCGGGATCGGCCGGCAGGATCGTCGGCATGTGGTCGTAGACCCTGTCGGTCGACGACCCGATGCCCAGGCGCAGGATCGACAGGCCCGCGCCCTTGTCCTTGCTGAGCAGCAGGTCGAGTACTTCGCGCCGCTTGGCCGGGCCGAGACCGCGCGCGCCGTGCAGCAGGTCGGCCCGCTGGAAGGCCATCGAGAAGCCGAATCCGTCGATGGGCTGGAGCGCCGTGCGGAAGTCGATGGCGTCGCGCGCGGGGGCGGCCACGGCCGTCGCCGATGTTAGCGCTAACAAAAATGGCAGTGCGAGTGCGGTCAGGCGTTTCACGATGTCTCCTCGGGGGTGGAGGTCGCGCGGGACGGGTCAGCCCTTGGTGGCGCCCGCGGTGAGGCCGCCGATCAGCTGCCGCTCGGCGACGGCGTAGAACGCGAGGGCGGGGACCATGGCGAGCACGATGTAGGCGAGGACGAGTGCGTAGTCGGTCGAGTACTGGCCCTGGAACTGCTGGACTCCGACCGGGATCGTCTGCCATTTCGGGTCGTTGAAGACCAGCAGCGGCAGGAAGAAGTTGTTCCAGCTCGCGACGATCGCCAGCACCGACACCGTGCCGAGCGCCGGACGGGCCATCGGCAGCAGGATCTTCCAGAAGAAGCGGAATTTGCCGCAGCCGTCCATGACGGCAGCCTCCTCGACCTCCGCCGGGATGGTCCGGAAGAAGCCGCGCAGAATGATGATCGTCATGGGGAGCCCGAAGGCCGCCTGCGGGAGGATCACCCCGAGCGGGTTGTCGAGCAGTCCGAAGGTGCGCAGCAGCAGGAACAACGGCAGTACGGCCACCGCGAACGGGAACATGAGCCCGATCGTGAACAGCGTGTAGAACAGCTCCCGGCCCCGGAAGGCGTAGCGGGCCAGGACGAACGCCGCCATCGCGGACGCCGCCACCGTGCAGCACGTCGTGCCGATCGCGATGCCCGCACTGTTGGCGATCTGCCGCCAGAACATCCCGTCGCCGAGGATGCCGGTGTAGTTGGCGGTCTCCCAGTGCTCCGGCAGCCCGAACGGGTTGGTCGTCAGCTCTCCGGTGCTCTTGAACCCGGAGATCACCGCGTACACCAGCGGCACGACGACGAACGCGCCGATCAGCCAGACCACGGCGTGCAGCGACAGGCCCCGTACCGTCCTGCGGGCGTTCATCGGCCGCCTCCCGAGGTGATGGCCCCGCTCAGGTCACGGCGGAGCACGTAGCGCTGGTAGAAGAGGGAGAAGACCAGGCTGATCATGAACAGCACCACGCTGATCGCACTGGCGTAGCCGACCTGGTAGCGCTTGAAGCCGAACTGGAACATCGAGATGGCCATCGTCTCGGAGGAGTGGTTGGGCCCGCCCGCCGTCATGACCCAGACGAGGTCGAAGAGCTGGATGGCCCCGATGATCGAGAGGAAGACACTGATCCGGATCGTCGGCCCGAGCAGCGGAAGCGTCACGTTCCGGAAGCGCTGCCAGGCGCCGGCGCCGTCGATGGAGGCGGCTTCGAGGATCTCGGCCGGAATGCCCTGCAGGCCGGCGAGGAAGAGCATCATGTGGAACCCGAAGTACTTCCAGGTCATGACCACGAACAGGGTCGGCATGACCGTCGAGGGATCGGCGAGCCACTTGCCCTGCAGCCCCTCCAGGCCGAGGAGACCGGCGAGGTGGTCGGCCATGCCGGCACCGGGAAGGAAGATCATCGTGAAGAGGACCGCCGTGACCACCTCGGACAGGATGTACGGCGCGAAGAACAGCGCCCGGTAGACGGCCCGGCCCCGCAGCCGCTGGTTGAGCAGGACCGCGGTGAACAGCGCGAAGGGCAACTGCACCGTGACCGACAGGACGATCAGGTACAGCCCGCGCCCGAGGTCGCCGAGGAAGACCTGGTCGCCGAAGAGCCTGGCGTAGTTCCCGAAGCCGGCGAAGTCGTCCATGGGTCCGACCCCGCCCCACGTGAAGAAGCCGGTCCAGACGGCGACCGCGATCGGTGCGAGGACGAAGACGAGGAAGAGGACCAGGGCCGGGACGAGGAACCAGGCGACCGACGCCCAGCTTCCCGGCCCGCGCAGGAGCGACCGTACGGGGGCGGGCGGGCGCACCGGCCCGGCGTCCCGCGTCCGCTCCTCGGTCAGGGTGGACACGGGGCTAGGCACCCTTCGCAGCCTCGGTGATCGACTTGGTGACCTGCTCGGGCGTCTTCTTGCCCGCGATGAGGTCGGCCACGCTGTCGTTGACCTCCTGGCCCACCGCGGGCGGGTAGGCCTGGTCGAGGAAGAGCTGGAAGCCCGTCGCCTTCACCAGGCTGTCGGCCACCACCTTCCTGTTGGGCTCGGTGAGCCGGCTTTCCGCGCCCTTGACCACCGGCAGGTAGCCGTTGGAGGCCAGCAGTCTGGACTCGTTCTCCAGGACGAAGAACTTCAGGAAGTCCAGCGCCTCCTTCGGGGCGCCCTTGCGCAGAGCGAACCCGCTGCCACCGCCCAACACCTCGGTCACCTGGCCGACGCCGCCTTCGACCGCCGGGAAGGGGAAGAAACCCAGGTCCGCTCCGAGGTCCGCGCCCGCGTCCTTCTGCACCGACGGCGCCCACTGCCCCATCAGCTCCATGGCGGCCTTGCCGTTGCCCATGGTCGCGGCCTGGCCGCCGGGGGTGGAGTAGCCGGCGCCGAGGAAACCCGTCTGGAACGGCTGGAGGTCGACCAGCTCCTTGAGGTGGGCACCGGCCCGGACGAAGCCGGCCCCGGTGAAGTCCTTGGCGGTCGCCGCCCGCTGGAGCGCGGGGAGGCCGGCGACGCGCATCGCGAGGTAGGCCCAGTAGTAGTGGCCCGGCCATTTCTCCTTGCCCGCGAGGGCGATCGGAGTGACGCCCGCCGCCTTGAGCTTCCTGACGTCTTCGAGGAACTCGGCCCAGGTGGCCGGCGGAGTGGTGATCCCGGCCTGGACGAAGAGCTTCTTGTTGTACCAGAAGCCGACCATGCCGATGTCGTACGGCACCGCGTAGGTCCGGCCCTCGAACTGGTAGGCCTGCAGCGAGACCGGGGTGAGCTCGGACGACCAGCCGAACGCCTCGGTGAGGTCCTCGACCAGCCCCGCGTCGACCTGCTGCCGCAGCACGCCGCCGCCCCAGGTCTGGAAGACGTCGGGAAGTTTGCCCGAGGAAGTGCCGGCCGTCAGCTTGGACTTGAAGGCCTCGTTCTCCAACGAGGTGGTCTTGATCGTGATGTTCGGGTGAGCGGTCGTGAACGCCGAGGAGATCTGCGGGAACAGGGACTTGCCCGGCTCCGTCGTGGCGATGTTCCACCACGCGAAGGACATTTTGCCGCCGGCCGCCGACCCCGGGCCGGAGCCACCGCCGCCGCAGGCCGCGGTGAGCGGGACGGACAGAGCGGTCAGGCCCGAGAGCGCGAGGAAGGTTCGTCGACTCGGGGATGTGCTGGCCATGGGACCTCCGGGGTGGGGAATGCCGGTTCGGGTCGGTCGGTACGGGGCGCTCGGTGCCCGTCGCTGGTTCAGCCGGTTCGAAAATCTTTCGTAACATTCTCGAATTGACGCTGCCACAAACTAGGAACGTGAAGGCTCACGGTCAAGCCTTCTTACCGAATTTCCTTCAGCAGCAAGCCTCTTGTTGCTTGACAACCCGGTCATGCCGCCCGGAGACTCATCGAAAGTTTGCGATACCTGTCGCCCACCCAAGGCGTCCGCGCGGAGGAGAGAAGTTGAGCGAGCAGCGCCCGACCCTGGCCGTCATCGCCGCTGAGGCGGGGGTCTCCCAGGCCACCGTGTCCAAGGTGGTCAACGGCCGCTCCGACGTCGCACCCGCGACACGCGAACGGATCGAGGGCCTGCTGCGCTCCCACAACTACCTCCACCCCGGCGCGCAGGCCAGGGCCCGCAGGTCCGGCCTGGTCGACCTGATCATCGGCGGCCTGGACAGCGCGTGGGCGGTGGAGATACTGCGCGGCGTCGAGGCCGAGTGCGCCCGGCGCAGCGTCGGCACCGTCGTGTCGCTCGTCCCGCCGGGCGAGGCCACGCCTTCGAGCTGGGCCGCGCTGCCGGTCCTGCACCACAGCGACGGCGTCATCCTCGTCACCGCCTCGGTCACCCAGGCCCAGCGCGCCCAGATCGAACAGGCCGGGGTGGCGCTGGTCGTCATCGACCCGATCGACCTGCCGGGCAACGGTGTGCCGAGCATCGGCGCGACCAACTGGGCGGGTGGCCTCGCCGCCACCGAGCACCTGCTGGAGCTGGGGCACCGCCGGATCGCCGCGATCGGCGGGCGCAAGGAGATGCTCTGCAGCCAGGCCCGCATCGACGGGTACCGCGCCGCGCTGGAGCGGGCCGGGATCGAGGTCGACCGCGACCTGATCCGGTTCGGCGACTTCCAGCACGAGGGCGGCTTCCGGCGAGCCCGGGAACTGCTCGCCCTCCCCGAACCGCCGACCGCCGTCTTCGCCGGGAGCGACCAGCAGGCGATGGGCGTCTACGAAGCCGCCCGGCAGGCCGGGCTGAGCGTCCCGCGGGACCTCAGCGTGGTCGGCTTCGACGACCTGCCGATGTGCGAATGGCTGTCACCGCCGCTGACGACGGTCCGCCAGCCACTGGAGGAGATGGGCCGGCTCGCCGCCCGCACCCTTTTCCAGCTCCTGGACGGCCAGCCCCTGGTCAGCCCCCGGATGGAGCTCTCGACCGAGCTCAAGGTCCGGCTCTCCACCGCCCCGCCACGTTCCTAGGAGAACTCCTTGACCGAGCCCTGGCGTGACCCCCTCCTGCCCGTGTCCGTACGAGTCGCCGATCTGCTGAAACGGATGACGCTGGAGGAGAAGGCGGGTCAGCTCGCCGGCTTCTGGGCGCTGCCCTCGGATCCGGGGGCACCCGTCGCTCCGATGGAGGACGACTCCGGCGAGCCCGCGCCCGGCCTCGACGACGTCGTCGCCCACGGCCTCGGCCAGCTCACCCGGGTGTTCGGCACCGCGCCGATCACCGCGGAAGCCGGAATGGAGCGGCTCGCCTCGCTCCAGCGGCGGGTGACCGGAGCCGGCCGGTTCGGGATACCGGCGATCGCCCACGAGGAGTGCCTGACCGGGTTCATGACGTTCGGAGCGACGGTCTTCCCCGGTCCACTGGCCTGGGGCGCCTCCTTCGACCCCGGGCTCGTGCGCCGGATGGCCGCCGCCATCGGCGCGGGGATGCGGCGGGTCGGCGTCCACCAGGGGCTGGCGCCGGTGCTCGACGTGGTCCGCGACTACCGGTGGGGCAGGACCGAGGAGTGCATCGGCGAGGACCCCTACCTCGTCGGAGCGATCGGCACCGCCTACGTGCAGGGGTTGGAGGGTGCCGGGATCGTGGCGACCCTCAAGCACTTCGCCGGGTACTCGGCCTCGCGCGGCGGCCGGAACATGGCTCCCGTCGCCTCGGGACCGCGCGAGTTCGCCGACGTACTGGTCGAGCCCTTCGTACGGGCACTGCGCGAGGGGGGCGCCCGGTCGGTGATGAACAGTTACACCGACGTGGACGGCGTCCCGGTGGCCGCCGACCAGGGGCTGCTGACCGAACTGCTCAGGGACGGGCTCGGATTCGGCGGTGTGGTCGTCGCCGACTACTACGCCGTCTCCTTCCTGGAGACCCGGCACGGTGTCGCCGGATCGCGGGGCGCGGCCGGCGCGCTGGCGCTGACCGCCGGGATCGACGTCGAACTGCCCACGGCCCGGTGCTACGGCGAACCGCTCACCGCACTCGTACGGGCGGGAAGCGTGCCCGAGGAGCTCATCGACCGGGCCGCGGAACGGGTCCTGCTCCAGAAGGCCGGGCTCGGCCTGCTCGACCCCGACTGGGAACCCCTCAAGCCCGAGCCGGTCGACCTCGACCCGCCGGAGAACCGGGCCCTGGCCAGGCTCCTGGCCGAGCGGTCCACCGTACTGCTCGCCAACGACGGCATCCTGCCGCTGCGTCCGTGCCGGGTCGCGATCAGCGGGCCCCACGCCGACGACCCCCAGTCCTTCCTCGGCTGCTACTCCTTCCCCAACCACGTCGCGCTGCCCGGTGACCTCGGGCTGGAGATCCCGACGCTCGGCGAGGCGCTCACCGCCGCCGGGTTCACGGTCACCGCGGACGATCCGGACGTGAACCTGCTCGTGCTCGGGGACCGGGCGGGCATGTTCGGCCGGGGCACCTCCGGAGAGGGCTGCGACGCCGAGACCCTCGACCTGCCCGGCGGCCAGGCGGCGCTCGCCTCCGCCGTCCTGGACTCGGAGGTGCCGACCGTCCTGGTCATCGTCTCCGGACGTCCCTACGCGCTCGGCGCGCTGGCCGAGCGCGCATCGGCCGTGGTGCAGGCCTTCTTCCCCGGCGAGGAGGGCGGGACGGCGCTGGCCCGGATCCTCAGCGGTGCCGCGGAACCGTCCGGGCGGCTGCCCGTCTCCATCCCCCGCCGGGCCGGCGGCCAGCCCGGCACCTACCTGCACGCCAGGCTCGGCGGGCGCACGGACTGGAGCTCGGTGGACCCGACCCCGCTGTTCCCGTTCGGGCACGGGCTGAGCTGGACCAGCTTCACCTGCTCGGAGCTCTCCGTGGATCCCGTCGCCGCGACGGACGGGGCCGTCGCCGTTTCGGTCACCGTACGCAACGTCGGCGAGGTGGCCGGGACCGAAGTGGTCCAGCTGTACCTCTCCGACCCCGTGGCGTCCGTCGTCCGGCCGCGGCGGTGGCTCGCCGGCTTCGCCCGGGTCGAACTACGGCCGGGCGCGGCCGCCCGGGTCACCTTCTCGGTCCATGCCGACCGGACCTCCTTCACCGGGCTCGACCTGCGCAGACGGGTGGAGCCCGGGGAGATCGGCGTGGCCGTCGGACGGTCCAGCGGTGATCTTCCGCTCCGGGGCTCCTTCGTCCTGGAGGGCCCCGTACGACACCCGGCGGCCGACCGGGTGCTGTCCGTGCCGGTCGAGATCGTCCCGGTGCCATGACCGGCTTCTCCGGCGATCCCGTGCTGCCCGGGTTCCGGCCCGACCCGTCCGTCTGCCGGGTGGGGGCGGACTACTACCTGGTGACGTCCAGCTTCGAATGGTTCCCGGGCCTTCCGGTGTTCCACAGCCGCGACCTCGTGAACTGGCGGCGCATCGGCTCCGCGCTGGACCGGCCGTCCCAGCTCGGCCTCGACGGGTGCGAGCCCTCCCGGGGCCTGTTCGCACCGACGATCCGGCACCATGACGGGGTCTTCCACCTCGTGTGCACGCTGATGGACGGACCCGGCCATTTCGTCGTCACGGCGACGGACCCGGCGGGGCCGTGGTCGGAGCCCCACTGGCTGGAGGGTAAGGGCTTCGATCCGTCGCTGTTCTTCGACGAAGGGCCGGACGCCGGCGACGGGAACGGCGACGGCGACGGCGACGGCGACGGCGACGGCGAGAACGGGAACGGCCGGGGCGGCGGCCGGGCCTGGTTCACGGCCGCACGAGTCGTGGACGAAGCCGCGGGCCGCACCGAGATCTGGATGCGCGAGTACCTCCCCCGCGAACGACGGCTGACGGGACCGGAGCACATCCTGTGGTCGGGAAGCCACGCCGGCGCCCGGTGGTCGGAAGCCCCGCACCTCTACAGGACCGGCGGCGGCTACCTCCTGGTCACCGCCGAGGGCGGCACCGATGTGGACCACAGCGTGGTGGCCGCCCGCGCCGACCGGGTGACCGGCCCCTACGAGGGCGTCCCCGGCAATCCGGTGCTACCGCCCGCCACGGGTCCGGTCACCTGCACCGGGCACGCCGACCTCGTCCGGACCCCGGACGGCGACTGGCGGGCCGTCCTCCTGGGCGTCCGCCCCGGCTCCGCCCTCGGCCGCGAGACCTTCCTCAGCCGGATCGGCTGGGACGCGGGCCGGCCGGTCTTCTCCCCCGTCGTCCACACCGGCCCCCGCCGCCCCGTCCACGAGGACTTCGCCACGCTCTCCGCGGACTGGAGCTGCCTGCGCACACCGCCGGAGCGGTTCTGGACCACCGGCGACGGGCTCCGCCTCCGGCTGCGCCCGGAGCGCCTCGGCGAACGCGCCACCCCGTCGCTCCTGGCCCGCCCCCAGGAACAGCCCGACTGCGACGTCTCCACCGAACTGCGCTTCACCCCCGCCGCACCGGGTGAAGAGGCGGGCCTCGCCGTCGTCGTTGACGACGACGCGCACCTCCTCTTCCTCCGCACCGCGGAAGGGCTCAGCCTCCGCCGCGGGGCCGAGGTCCTGGCGGACGTTCCCGTCGCCCCGGGCCCCGTCCGCCTGGGGGTCCGCATCCGCGGCTTCGGCCACACCTTCGCCCACGCGGTCCCCGAGGGAACCTGGCAGGACCTCACCACCGTCGAAGCCACCTTCCTCACCCCGCTGTTCACCAGCGTCCAGCTCGGGCTCTACGCCACCTCCAACGGCCGTCCCTCCACCAACCGGGCCCACTTCACGGGGTTCGACATCACGTACCCGAACCCACAGGAACCGCCGGGCAGGCCCTGACCCCGCCGGCCGGTGACGGCTCGTCCCCGACGGTGCCAGACGCATCCGGAACGCCGCCAGCGGGCTCGTCCTCGGCATCCGGGACACGCCCACCGCGGACGGCGGCCTCGCCGCCCTCTGGGACGACAGCGGCACCGCCGACCACCTGTGGCGCTTCATCCGACCCGCCCCGTACCGGTCAGGCGGGCGCGGACGGACCGGGGGCGGACGCGCGCACCGTCAGGCGGGTCGGGAGGATCAACGGGCTGGGGCGGTGTCCTTCGATGGCCCTGACCAGCATCCTGGCCATCTCCTGCCCCAGTGCCCGTACCGGCTGATGGACCGTGGTCAGCGGAGGGCTGGTGTGCCGGGCGCTCGCCAGGTCGTTGAAGCCGATCACCGCGACGTCCTCGGGCACCCGGAGCCCTTGTTCCCGCAGGGTGCGCAGGGCGCCGATGGCCATCGCGTCGGAGGCCGCGAACACCGCGTCGGCATCGGGGTGTGCCCGCAGCAGCCGCTCCATCGCCTGGGAACCGCCCTCCTCGGTGAACTGTCCGGGCTCGACCCCGAGCAGCGGCAGGCCCGACAGGGTCAGACCGTCGGTGAACCCCTGTTCCCGCGCGACCGCGGCCCTGGTGTCCACCTGGCCGGTGATCATGACGGGCCGTCGGCGGCCCGTGCGCGCGAAGTGCTCGGCGGCCAGGCGGGCACCGCCCCGGTTGTCGGCGTCCACGTACCACGTGGGCTCCCCGACGAGCGGGAGTCCGCCGAAGACGACGGGCAGATCGGCCTCCTCACCGAGGTGCCCCAGCGGATCGTCGCCCCGCAGAGCCATCAGCATGACGCCGTCGGCCCGGCGGGAACGCAGCAGCCGCTCGAACCTGTCCCGGCCGCGCGGGGTGTTGGCCAGCAGCAGGATCAGTTCCAGCTCGGTCTGTTCCAGCGCCGCGCTGACGCCGACGATGACCTCCGCGAAGAACGGGTCCGCGAACAGCCCCGGTTCGTCGCTGGCGACCGCCAGCACCACTGCTCCCACCCTGCGGGTAGCGAGGGCCTGCGCGGACTGATTCGGCACGAAACGCAGCTCGCGCACCGCCCGTTGGACGGCCTCCCGCTTGGCACGGCTGACGTTCGGGGCGTTGTTGATCACCCGGGAGGCCGCCGTGCGCGACACACCGGCGCGTGCGGCGACCTCGTCGAGAGTCGGCATGCGCTTGGGCGACGGCTCCATGGACGGACTGCTCCTCGGGCTCACGCGGACGGCGAACAGCGGCCATGATTCCACGCGCCGCCCGGGTTCGGACCTGCCCGTGAACGCCGTCCTCGGCCTGGATCCGGTAGCGCTTCCAACCCATGACGTCAGACCGGCCACCAACGGTACTTCCGCGTTCAACCTCTTGACACGCCCTGGCGGCGGCGCCAATCATCCCATCAGCGCGATCCGCCCCCCCATCAAAACTGGAAGCGCTTCCATTTCCTCACCCCCACCGGAGGAAGACCCATGCGCAAGTCCGTCCGAGCCGCGTCCGTCATGCTGGCCGGTGCGCTCACCGCCGGCCTCGCCCTGCTCAACGCCGGCCCCGCATACGCCGCCGACCCGACCACCATGACCAGCGGCTTCTACACCGACCCCGACAACTCCGCGCTCCGCTGGGCCAACGCGAACCCCGGCGACGGGCGGGCGGCGGCGATCCGGACCTCCATCGCCAACACCCCGGCAGCCCGCTGGTTCGGGAACTGGAGCGGCGACATCGCCGCCGCCACGGGCGCCTACGCCGGCCGCGCGGACTCCTCCGACAAGCTGCCGGTCCTGGTCGCCTACAACATCCCCAACCGCGACATCTGCGCCGGTCACTCCGGCGGCGGGGCCGGCAGCCGCGCCGCGTACGACGCCTGGATCGCCGCCTTCGCCAGTGGTATCGGCAGCCGCCCGGCCGTCGTCGTCCTCGAACCCGACGCGCTCGGCCACGAAAGCTGCATGACCCCCGCTCAGATCACGGAGCGCAACGCCATGCTGAAGAACGCGATCGCACAGTTCCGCGCCAAGGCACCCAACACCTGGGTCTACCTCGACGCCGGGAACCCCGGCTGGGTCGACGCCTCGACCATGGCGCGGCAGCTCGTCGCCGCCGGGGTCGGCGGGGCGCGCGGCTTCGCGCTGAACGTCTCCAACTACTTCACCACCGAACAGAACACCTCCTACGGCAACGCGGTCAACTCCGCCCTGCGCGCCTACGGCTACACCAAGCCGTTCGTCGTCGACACCAGCCGCAACGGCAACGGCTCCAACGGGCAGTGGTGCAACCCCGCCGGCCGCCGGATCGGTACGCCCACCCAGCGCGGCGGCGGTGCCGAGATGCTGCTGTGGATCAAGATCCCCGGCGAGTCCGACGGCGACTGCGGCGTCGGGGCCGGCTCCACGGCCGGTCAGTTCCTCCCGGAGGTCGCGTACAAGATGGTCTACGGCTACTGACCACGCTCTGATTCCACCCGGGCATTTCAGCCGCAGCCCCGGCCGAGCGATCCTCATCGAAATGTTTTCGATGAGGATCGTTCTATGAAAAGCGGCTATTGGACTATTCGGAGGGGCCCCGGATTCTCGAAACACTTACGAAACTCTTGACATGTTTCCGCGGTGTTTCCAGACTGAGGCCGAGGCGATACCCCCCGTCTGCGTCCGGGTGCCGGGTGCCGGCCTCAGATATTCACGCCCTGACGGCGAGCGTCCTTTTCAATGGATGCGGTCCTGGACGCGGGCGTCGTTCACGCGGATTCATTCCGCCGCGCTCCCATCCTTCCGTGGAATTTCTCTCCTGGAGGCTCTTTCATGGGCTCGAATGCCATTCCTCCGTCCGCCATTCCCCCGTCCGCCGTCCGCCGGAAGGCCGGCGTTCTCCGTACGGCGCTGGTCGCCGGCGTCCTCGGTTCGGCCGCCCTGCTGGTGGCTCCGCTGACCTCGCACGCCGCCGAAAGCACGCTCGGCGGCGCGGCGGCGCAGAGCGGCCGCTACTTCGGCACCGCCGTCGCCTCGGGCAGGCTGGGCGACCCGGCGTACACCTCGATCGCGGCCCGCGAGTTCAACATGGTGACGCCCGAGAACGAGATGAAGATCGACGCCACCGAACCCCAGCAGGGCCGGTTCGACTTCGCCGCGGGCGACCGCGTCTACAACTGGGCCGTGCAGAACGGCAAGAAGGTACGCGGCCACACCCTGGCCTGGCACTCTCAGCAGCCCGGCTGGATGCAGAACCTCAGCGGCAGCCCCCTGCGCCAGGCGATGACCAACCACATCAACGGCGTGATGGCCCACTACAAGGGCAAGATCGCCCAGTGGGACGTCGTGAACGAGGCCTTCGCCGACGGCAGTTCCGGCGCCCGGCGCGACTCCAACCTGCAGCGCACCGGCAACGACTGGATCGAGGCCGCCTTCCGCACCGCCCGCGCCGCCGACCCGGCCGCCAAGCTCTGCTACAACGACTACAACGTCGAGAACTGGACCTGGGCCAAGACGCAGGCCATGTACGCCATGGTCCGGGACTTCAAGCAGCGCGGAGTCCCGATCGACTGCGTCGGCTTCCAGGCCCACTTCAACAACGACAGCCCGTACAACGGCAACTTCCGCACCACCCTGCAGAGCTTCGCCGCCCTCGGCGTCGACGTGGCGGTCACCGAGCTCGACATCCAGGGCGCCTCGGCCACGACCTACGCCAACGTGACCAACGACTGCCTGGCCGTCCCGCGCTGCCTCGGCATCACCGTCTGGGGCGTGCGCGACACCGACTCCTGGCGGTCGGAGCAGACGCCGCTGCTGTTCGACGGCAACGGCAACAAGAAGCCCGCGTACACCTCCGTGCTCAACGCGCTCAACGCCGGCTCCTCCACCCCCACCCCCACGCCCGGCACCGGGCAGGTCAAGGGCGTCGGTTCGGGCCGCTGCCTCGACGTCCCCGGTTCCAGTACCACCGACGGCACCCAGCTCAACCTGTGGGACTGCAACAGCCGCTCCAACCAGCAGTGGTCGTACACCGCCGGGGGTGAGCTCAGGGTCTACGGCGACAAGTGCCTGGACGCCGCCGGCACCGGCAACGGCACCAAGGTCCAGATCTACAGCTGCTGGGGCGGCGACAACCAGAAGTGGCGCCTGAACTCGGACGGATCCATCGTCGGAGTCCAGTCCGGCCTCTGCCTGGACGCCGCCGGCAACGGCACCGCCAACGGCACCCTGATCCAGCTCTACGCCTGCTCGGGCGGCAGCAACCAGCGCTGGACCCGTACCTGACGACCCGCCACGGCGAAAGGGTGAACTGATGAAGACCCACGGTACGTCTTCCCCCGCCCCTGCGCGCACGCACCGCCGGTGGTCCCGTCTGGCCGCCGTGGTGGCGGCGACGCTCACGATCGGCATGCTCTCCGCGGTGCGGCCGGCGCCCTCCGAGGCGGCGACGGTGGACGGCAGCCGGCAAGCACAGACGATCAAGCTGTCGTCCAGCGGCGGATGCGGAAGCGCCCCGACGCTGGCCAGCGGTACGCACACGATCCAGAGCAGCGGCAAGAGCCGCAGCTTCATCCTCAGGGTTCCCGACAACTACTCCGGCAGCCGTCCCCACCGGCTGGTCTTCGCGTTCCACTGGCGGGGCGGAACCGCCCGCGACGTCGCCTCGGGCGGAACGAGCGGGAGCGCGTGGTCCTACTACGGCCAGCAGGAGCAGTCCGGCAACAGCGCGATCCTCGTCGCCCCCCAGGGCCTCGACAACGGCTGGGCCAATCCGCGCGGTGAGGACGTCACCTTCGTCGACGACATGATCCGGCGGATCGAGGGCGGCCTCTGCGTCAACACGGCGCAGCGTTTCGCCACCGGCTTCAGCTGGGGCGGCGGAATGAGCTACGCACTCGCGTGCACCCGGGCGCACGTCTTCAGGGCCGTCGCCGTCATCTCCGGCGCCGAGATCAGCGGGTGCGCCGGCGGCACCCAGCCCATCGCCTACTTCGGAATCCACGGCGTCGGCGACTCCGTCCTCGGCATCGCGCAGGGACGGTCCCTGCGCGACCGGTTCGTCCGCGACAACGGCTGCGCTGCCCAGAGCCCGCGCGAGCCCGCCCCGGGCAGCCGGACGCACATCACCACCACCTACTCGGGCTGCCGTGCCGGGTACCCGGTCCAGTGGGCCGCGTTCGACGGCGGCCACCTGCCCGGTCCGGTCGACGGCTCCCCCTACGAGAGCGGCGTCACCACCTGGACCAAGGGAGAGATCTGGAGGTTCTTCGCACAGTTCCGGTGAGTGACACGCCCGCGAAACCACGGGGTGGGGCCAGGATCGTCCTGACCCCACCCCTTCGTCGTCCACCGCGTACCGGCGCCGGGTACGGGAGCGGCCCGCCCGCACCAGGGGTTCCGGTGCGGGCGGGCCTTCAGGGCGTGGTGAGCGGTCAGGAGCAGAGCGCACCGTTCAGCGCGTAGCGCGCCGGGATGGCGTTGGTGCCCGAGTACGTCGCCTGGAAGCCGAAGCTCGCGCTGCCGCCGGGCTCCACGGTGCCGTTCCACCCGGCGTCCCGGGCGGTGACCGTGCTGCCCGCCTGGGTCACGGTGGCGTTCCAGCCGTTGCTGATCCGCTGGTCACCCGCGAAGCTCCAGCCGAGGGTCCAGCCGGAGACCGTCGTGGCTCCGGTGTTCCGCACGGTCACGGTCGCGGTGAAGCCGTTGCCCCAGGCGTTGTCGATCCGGTACGCCACCGTGCAGGAGGCCGCCGGCGCGTCGTCGTCCGCCTCCGTCGCCGTGAACGCCGCCGACCCTACGCCGGGACCACCGGCCGTGAACGTCGCGCTGCCCGGCGACGCGTCGGCGTCCTGCGCGGCGAGGACCGGAACCTGTTGCGCGGTGGCCCAGTCGGCGGGGGTGAACACCAGGGTCGCGGCTGCCGACAGGTCCCCGTCGCCGGAGTTCCGGGCCACCGTCACCGTCACGTTCCGCGCGGGCGCGGCCGAAAGCCGTACGCCCACCGGCGTCGAGCCGCCCTCCGGGACCGTCACGGCTGCCGGGGTCACCTGGACCACGGGCGCCGCCGGGGCTCCGCGCCGCTCGGCCGCGAAGGCCGCCAGCCAGGCCAGTGAGGCGTTCCAGTTGATGGCCACCTCGTTGGTGGAGTACGAGCCGATGTCGTCCACGTAGCACGCCGCCGGGGCGCAGCCCGCCAGCTTCTCCCTGGCCACCGGGTCCTCCAGCCCGGCGTTCGGCCCTCCGGCGAAGGAACCGGCCGGCGGGTGCGGCAGGGAGGCGTCGTTCTGGTGCGCCCAGAACCGGTGGTGCTGGTTCTCGGCGTAGCGGTCGCCGTGGCCGGTGACGTAGGAGAGGCCGAGCGCGTTGCGGCCCAGCAGGTAGTCCAGGGATTCCAGCGCTCCGGCCCGGTAGCGCTGCTGTCCGGTGATCTCGTACGCGACGGCCAGCACCATCGCGTTGTTGGTGACGGCGCTGTTGGAGCCCCACACGTACCCGGTGGCGGGCAGCGGCACCGCGTAGCCCTGGCCGGCCATGGTGGACAGATGGCCGTCGGCGGCCGCGGTCAGCAGGCCGCGCAGCCGGCTCACGTCGCCGGCGGGCAGGGTCACGCCGGGGACGGTGGCGAGGGTGATGCGGCCGAGCGTCGCGGTGCCGCCCCACCAGAACGAGTCGGCGGGCTTGGTGTGGTGCGGGGAGGAGGTGACGGCGTCCCGGTACGGGGACTCGCCGGTGGTGGCCAGGAGTTCCGCCGCCGCCCAGTAGAACTCGTCGGAGACGTCGGCGTCCTCGTACGCACCGCCGCCGGTGTTGTCGCTCGCCGGGGCCAGCACGTTCGGATTCGCCCTGGCGGCCGTCCAGGCGCGGCGGGCCGCGTCCAGGCAGCGCGCGGAGAACGCGGCGTCGTACGGCGCGTACACGCGGGCGCACTGCGCGGCCGAGGCGGCCAGGTTCAGCGTCGCGGCAGTCGACGGCCGGTGCAGCTCACGCTGCTCGGCGTCCAGCTCCGGCCGGGTCGGCAGGGCGGTCCACTGGGCGTCGTGCATCTTGTGGAAGGCCATCCCGGCCATCGGCTTTCCGTCGGGGACCTGCATCCGCAGCAGGAACTCCAGCTCCCAACGGGCCTCGTCCAGCACGTCCGGCGTCCCGTTGCCGCGCTCCGGCACCCGCAGCGTCGCGTCGCCGAGCGCCGCTTCGCCGCCCGAACGGCGTGCGCGTTCGAAGGAGTTGACCATCTCCCAGACGGAAATGCCGCCGTTGACCACGTACTTGCCCTGGTCGCCCGCGTCGTACCAGCCGCCGCGCACGTCCCGTTGGTAGTCGCAGACCCCGGGTTGGCAGGGGACGCCGGTGTCACCCTTGTTCGGGGCGACGCCCAGGTGCCCGGCGGGGCGGGCGTACGCGCTGCCGCCCGCCAGGGCGGCGTCGATCGCGATGCCGCTGCGCTGCTGGTAGAAGAACGACATGCTGTCGGCGCGCAGCCCGTCGTACAGGGACGCGGAGATGTCGAAGGGGTGGCTGGCCCGGCCGTCCACGACCAGGGTGAAGCCGGTGCCGGTGCCGGTGTACGCGCCGAAGTCCACCAGGTGCGTGGACTGGCCGGACGCCCGGTCGGCGCCGTGCACCGTGGTGGCACCCGAGGCGGCCACCGCACCGGAGGCGTCGCGCAGTTGCCAGGCGAGCGGGGCCGTCGCGGAACCGACCACGGTGGCCCGCTTGGGGCCGTCGGGCAGGTAGCCGAGCTGGTTGACCCGGACGGACGAGTCGGCGGCGGCCACGGGGGCGGCAGCCGCGACCGGAACGGTCAGGGCGGTCGCGGACAGGCCGCCGACCGCCAGCGCGAAGCCGGCGAGCACGGCGGCCGCGCGACGTGGCACGCCGCGGGCGGAGGTGACAGGAGACATGGTGGGGCCTTCCCAGGGGGGAGCAGTGGCGGGATGGGACGGATGGGTGGGTGGGCGAAACCCGGGCGGGGAGCGGACGGGCCGCTCGGATGCGGGCGCCGTCCGGGCTTCCGGGAGGGCGGGTGACGGGCGGACGCGAGGGGCCGGGCAGGCCCTGAGGGCCTGCCCGGCCTCGTCGTACGCGGAGCGGTCTCCGGGCGGGGCGCTCTGTTATTCGAGCAGCTCCGCGTACGAGCCCATGGCCAGGGCGATGTCCGCCTGGGCCCAGAACCGGTGGTAGCTGAAGACGGGCGCGGCGCCGCCGGCGAGGTAGGCCTCGACCTTCGGCCAGGCCGGGTCGTTCTTGTAGAAGCCGCGGATCGAGGCGAAGGTGGACGAGGAGTTCACCGCGTCGCCGTTCGGCATCTTCCCGGTCCACGTACTGGGTACGTACACCGGGTCGTTGAAGCGCTTGTAGTCGGTCCGGGTCTCCTGGACGGAGAGGCCCAGCGGGTCCCGGTGGTGGGCCCACATGCCGTCGAGCAGGGCCTTGGCCACGCGCTTGGCCTCGGCGTTCCCGGACTTCGCGGCGTAGTAGGTCAGGGTCTTGGCGTACGCGGCGGCCACGCCCACGTCGTCGGTGTAGTCGGCGACGGTGACGTGCAGGCCCGCGTTGGCGCCGGGAGCCGCCGGGTTCCAGGTGTCGGGGGCGCCGGACCACTTGAGGGTGGAGGGGATCCGGTAGGTGCCGTCGGGGTTGATGGTGGTCTTCGACAGGGCCCAGCCCACCCACTTGTCGAGCAGGGCCTTGGCGCTCGTGTCGCCCGTCCGCTCGTAGAGTTCGGCGACCCGCTCCATGGACCAGGCCTGGAAGCCGAACCACTGGTTGGACGGCGGGTCCTGGTAGACCGGCTTCTCGTCGTAGAAGAGGCCGTGGAAGGTGGGGGTCCCGGCCGGGGGCTGTGCGTAGCGCCCCTGCCAGCTGTTGGTGGCGCCGCCCGCGATGGCGCCCTCGTGGGACTGGAGCCAGCGGTAGAACTCCAGCTGCCGGTCGAGGCTGGTCGCCCAGTCCGTGGCGGCGGACGGCGACTTGGGCTTCAGCGGGGCGTACTCGCTGAGCGCGTAGGCGGCGAGGGGGTTCTGGTACCCGCTGTGGGCGTGGCTGGAGCCGATCCGCCAGGACCAGCCGGCCGCGGTGTCGGTGGCGCCGCCCCAGGCGTAGTACCAGGACATCAGGTAGTGCGCGCTGTCCTTGCCGGTTCCGGCGGGACAGGCGGTGGGGCCGACGCAGTTCCCGGCCTTCTTGAAGTACTTGTCGAACATGGAGTACCGCAGGTAGTCGCCCATCTTCGCCGCCTTGGAGACGGTCGCGGCGACCTGGGTCCCCTTGCCCTGTTCCTTGGCCCACAGGTCGGCCCAGTAGGCGGCCTGGATGGCGCGCGCGTCGGCGTCGGGGGCGTTGGTGAACTTCCACTGCTTGGCGTAGGAGGCGTCCCCGGTGAACAGGTCGAGGTAGCCGTTCCTGCCGCCGTAGGTGAAGTTGTCGCAGGTGGGGTGCGGCACGGTCTCCCAGACCGATTCCTCGGGGCCGCGCTGGAAGGTGTTGATGTACGAGGGTCCGGTCGCGGCCGGTCCGGCGGAGCACTTCCCGGGCTCGTTGCCGTAGCCGTAGACGTTGTCGACGTCCTGGAGCCAGTGCATGCCGTAGATGTCGTCCGTGCCGTACGCGCTCTTCAGCTCACCGGCGATCGGGTCCGCGCCGGCGGCGACTGTGCCGTCGAGCCTGGCCGGGTACTGCGAGGGGAGGTCGTGCTCGGGGGCGTAGGTGGCGGGTTTGGAGGCGTTGTAGGAGCCGGTCGTCGGCTGGTCGGCACGGGTGGGGATCATGAACTTCTCCATGGTCTCCCACGCGCCGTTGAACTTGGCCCAGTCCCCGGTGATCTTCCCGTACATCGCCTGGAGCCAGATCAGATAGCTGTAGGCCTCCGAGGTCGTCTGGTGTCCGTGGTCCGGTGCTTCCACGATCAGCGTCTCGACGGAGTGGTACGGGATGCCCTCGGGCGAGAAGTAGCCGCCGGCCGGATTGGTGATCTTCCCGTAGAGGTCGAGGAAGCGGGCGTCGTACGTCGAGTCGGCGGCCAGCTCGGTGACGGTCACCTCGGCCTTCGCGTGGCCGGGGGCGGTCACGGCGAAGACGGCGGAGCCGGTGCCGGTGGTCCCGGCGGTGACCGTCACCTTCTGGGCGGTGTTCCAGTTCGCCGGGGTGAACGTGAGCGTGGCGGGTGCCGCGGCGAGGTCGGTGTTGCCCGAGGTGCGGGCCACGCCCACCGTGACGTTCGCGGCGGGCTGCTGGGAGAGCTTCACGTCGAAGGTGCCCGTCTCCCCGCGACGCACGGAGAGCTGCCCGGGTGTGGCGACGAGCGCGGGACCGGCGGCGACGGTGATGCCGACGGGGGCCGACTCGGCGGAGGCTCCGAGGCTGTCGTGGGCCTTCGCGTAGAGGGAGTGGGAACCGGCCGCGAGGCCGGTGGCATCGAAGGTGAAGGGTGCCGTGGTGTCCGTGCCCAGGAGCGTGGTGTCGCTGTAGAACTCGACCTTGTTCACGGTGGCGCCGTGGGCCGCGGCGGCGGTGGCGGCCAGCGGGACCGGGGTGCCCGCCGTGTAGACGGCGCCCGCGGTGGGGCTGGTCAGGACGGTGACCGGGGGCTGGTGGGCTCCGGTGCACGGGGTGCCGTTGACGGCGAAGGAGGTGGGCGCGGCGTTGGTCCCGCTGTAGCTGAACTGGGCGCCGGTGGTGACGGCCGCGCCGGCGGCGACGGTCCTGCTCCACTCCGGGGCCACGACGCGGACGCTCTTGCCGGACTGCGTCCACACGCCGTTCCAGCCGTTGGTCAGCCGCTGGTCGCCGGAGTAGTCGTAGGTGAGGTTCCAGCCGTCGAGAGCGGTCGTCGAGCGGTTGGTGAGGGTGAGCTCGGCGGTGAAGCCCGAGCCCCAGTCGTTGGTCCTGTAGTCGACGCTGCACTGCACCGCCGCGACCGCGGCGGCGGGGGCGCCGACGGCCGTGAAGCCCAGGGGGAGGGCGAGGGCCACGGCAGTGGCGGACGCGGCCAGCAGTCCGCGCCGTCCGCGGAACAAGGGTGGGGGATGTGACGACATGCGGATGGTTCTCCTCGCGGCTCGGGGAGACGGGATGGAGGAACGGCTACGCGCAAGCTCTGAACCAGTGGGAGCGCTCCCACTGTGCAGACGCGTTCCGGCGGCGTCAAGACGCGTGAAGAGTCGAAGGGAATCTGCGAGGAATTTACCCGCCCCCTCTTTTGCTCGGCAGCTCTTGACGCTACGGTCTGGCCCCAACCAGTGGGAGCGGTTCCATGAGTCGGCGCGCCGTCAGGGCGCGCCTCGCTGCCGGGACCGCTCATCGGCACCCCCCGCGCCTGTCAGCGCCGCTCGGCCGAGCGGCGCCGGCCTCGCGCGACAGCGGTACCCGCCGCCCTCGGCCAGGAGGCCGCACGGCACGGGGACCTGGGGGAGGCCGTGCACGCGACCGGGGCCCGCGGTTTCCCGCCGGTCCCCGGGATCGCATACGACGACCCGAGCAAGTGGCTCACCCTTTCCCCCCCTCGCCCCGGTCGCGGACCGGGCCCCGGATCGGGGCGAGGGCGGCGAGCACACCCCCTGCGGGCACGCGCTCACCGACCGCGCCACGGCCCTGTTCCGACGACCGCACCCGCTCCGTACGACGGCACTCCCCCGCACGACGGCACTCCTTCCGTACGACGGCCCTCCCCCATTCGGCACCGGGCGCGCCACCGCCGGCGCGCCCTGAACTGAAAGGCACCCCCGACATGAGCCGCACCATCCCCCGCACCGCCTTACTGGCGGCCCTCAGTCTCGTCACGGCCGCCGGCGCCACCGCCACGGCGTTCGGCACCAGCGCCGGCGCAGCCGCCGCCGGCTGCAAGGTCGAGTACCAGATCTCGAACCAGTGGGGCACCGGCTTCGGTGCCAACGTGATCGTCACCAACACCGGTGACCCCGTCGCCTCCTGGACCCTGGAGTGGTCCTACGCGAACGGCCAGCAGGTCACCCAGGGCTGGAACGCCACCCTCACCCAGGCCGGGGCCGCGGTGACCGCGAAGAGCATGTCCTACAACGGATCGCTGGCCACGGGCGGTTCGGCTTCCTTCGGGTTCAACGGTTCGCACACCGGCACGAACGCCGTCCCCGCGACCTTCAAGCTCAACGGCGTCACCTGCAACGGCGCCACCGACCCGACCCAGCCCCCCACCACACCCCCGACGACCCCGCCCACCACACCGCCGACCACGCCTCCGCCCACCGGCGGCAGGGCCGACAACCCCTACGCCGGCGCCAAGATGTACGTGAACCCCGAGTGGTCCGCCAACGCCGCCGCCGAGCCGGGCGGCAGCAGGGTGTCCAACCAGCCCACCGCCGTATGGCTGGACCGCATCGCCCTCGTCACGGGCACGAGCGGCAAGATGGGTCTGCGCGACCACCTCGACGCGGCCCTGGCACAGAAGGGCAGCGGCGAACTCGTCGTCCAGCTGGTGATCTACAACCTGCCCGGACGGGACTGCTCCGCGCTCGCCTCCAACGGCGAACTGGGCCCCACCGAGATCGACAAGTACAAGACGCAGTACATCGACCCGATCGCCGCGATCCTCGCCGAACCCAAGTACGCGGGGCTGCGGATCGTCACCACCGTCGAGATCGACTCACTGCCGAACCTGGTCACCAACGTCTCCGGCCGCCCCACCGCGACCCCCAACTGCGACGTGATGAAGGCCAACGGCAACTACGTCAAGGGCGTCGGCTACGCCCTGAACAAGCTCGGCTCGATCGCCAACGTCTACAACTACGTCGACGCCGGCCACCACGGCTGGCTCGGCTGGGACGACAACCTCGGCGCCTCCGCCGAGATGTTCAAGCAGGCCGCGACCGCCGAGGGTTCCACGCTCTCCAAGGTGCACGGCTTCGTCGTCAACACCGCCAACTACAGCGCCCTGAAGGAGGACCACTTCAAGATCGACGATTCCGTCAACGGCACCTCCGTGCGCCAGTCGAAGTGGGTCGACTGGAACCGCTACACCGACGAACTGTCCTACGCCCAGGGCATGCGGGCCAAGCTGGTCTCCCTGGGCTTCGACGCCAACATCGGCATGCTCATCGACACCTCCCGCAACGGCTGGGGCGGCACCGCCCGCCCGACCGGGCCCGGCGCGCTGACGAACGTGGACACCTACGTCAACGGCGGCCGCTACGACCGGCGCATCCACCTCGGCAACTGGTGCAACCAGTCCGGCGCCGGACTCGGCGAACGACCGAAGGCGGCCCCGGCCCCGGGCATCGACGCCTACGTGTGGATCAAGCCCCCGGGCGAGTCCGACGGGGCGAGCAAGGAGATCCCGAACGACGAGGGCAAGGGGTTCGACCGGATGTGCGACCCCACCTACACGGGCAACGTGCGCAACGGCAACAGCATGTCGGGAGCCCTCCCGGACGCCCCGCTCGCCGGCCAGTGGTTCTCCGCCCAGTTCCAGGAGCTCATGAAGAACGCCCACCCGGCGCTGTGACGCGGGGCAGGTGAGGAGCCCGGAGCCGCGCGGAAGCACTCCCTTCCGCGGGGCTCCGGGCCTCGGCGCGCTCCGTGCGGGGCGGACGGCGGGCGGCCGGAGCGGCTCAGGAGGAGTCCCGCACGACCAGCTCCGTCGGGAGCACCCGGCGCGGCTCCTCGGCCCCGCCCCGCCGCGGGGCGGCGCCGGCTACGGGGTCCTGCGCGATCTTCTGGAGCAGGAGCCGGGTCATCGTGCGGCCCATCTCCTCGATGGGCTGGCGCACGCTGGTCAGGGGCGGGTCCATCAGACGGGCCACCGTGGAGTCGTCCACCCCCACGAGGGCGACGTCCTCGGGGACCCGCCGGCCCGCCTCGCGCAGCACGCCGCGCGCGCCGGCCGCCATCACGTCCGAGGCGGCGAAGACGGCGTCCAGACCGGGGGCGCGTTCCAGGAGCTCGCGCATCGCCAGCCGGCCGCCCTCCTCGGTGAAGTCCGCGGTCACCTCGAGCGACTCGTCGGGCCGGATCCCGGCCTCGGCGAGGCCCGCGCGGTAGCCGCCGAGACGGGCGCGCGCCACGTACATGTCCAGCGGCCCGCTGATGGTCGCGATCCTGGACCGGCCGCGCCCCGCGAGGTGGGCGACGGCCGCGCGTCCGGCACCGATGTTGTCGGAGTCCACGTAGGCCACCGGCTCGGCCTCCGAGCGCCGCCCGTTCATGACGACCGGCAGGCCCAGCCTGGCGATCCGGTCGGGCAGCGGGTCGTTCCCGTGGACCGACGCCAGCAGCACGCCGTCGACCCGCTGGGCAGCCAGGTAGTGCTCGAACCGCTGCCGCTCCGCCTCCGTCCGGACCAGGGTGAGCAGCAGCTGCTTGTCCGCCTCGGCCAGCTCGGCGCTGACCCCGCGGATGAGGTCGAGGAAGTACGGCTCCGAGAACAGCCGGGCCTCGGTCTCCGGGATGACCAGTGCCACCGCGTCGGTCCGGCTGCCGGCCAGCGCCCTGGCCGCCTGGTTGGGTACGTACCCCAGCTCCGCGACGGCCCGGGCCACGGCGTCCCTGGCCCGCTCGCTCACCCGCGGCGAACCGTTGATGACCCGGGAGACCGTGCCCCGGCCGACACCGGCCAGGGCCGCGACCTCTTCCAGAGTGGGCCTGGCGCCGCTCTGCCGTCCGCTCACGCTCGTGGACTCCCCTCGTGTTCCATCGCACTCCGCACCGGGCGCGGGCCCGGCCCGCTGATCAGGTCAGCAGGACGGTGCACCCGCCCCCGTAGCCGTGGGACACGTTACGCCGACGAGCGAGTGGGAGCGCTCCCACCGTACCTCCAATCCCCTGTCGCCACCACGGTCGCGTCCAGCACCTGACACCCGCCGCGCGCCCCCGGAGGAAGCCGCCCGCCGCCGAGACCCCCTGTGTAATGAATTCGCCTTCCTCTCTTGACACTTGGACCCACCAGGCAGCAACCTTCCGGCAACGACGTGGGAGCGCTCCCATCCACGGGTGCGACAACGGCTTTCACATCAGGTCCGGGCGGGCCCTGGCCGAGCCGCGAACAGCCCGCCGGACCCCATGGCGCACAACCGGCAGCACCTTGGACGAGGAGAGTGGAATGCGCACTTCCAGCAGCAGGCACGGACGCGGACGCGGACGCCGCACCGTGATCAACGCGGTCGCCGCGGTCGCCGTCGTGGCGACCGGTACGGCCCTGCTCACCGGCTGCGGCGGTGACGGCGACCAGGGCAAGGGCGACGGCGCGGCCGGCGGCGAGCAGATCACGCTGCGGATCGGCACCTTCGGTTCCTTCGGCTACGACGACGCGACCGGAGCCAAGCTCTACGCCGAGTACATGAAGACCCACCCGAACATCAAGATAGAAGAGTCGAACGTCGCGGACGGCCAGAAGTACTGGGACACCCTCAAGCTGCGCCTCTCCCGCAACAGCGGCCTCGCGGACATCCAGGCCCTGGAGGTCGGCTACATCGCGGAGGCGACCGGACCCGCCATGGCCGACAAGTGGACCGACCTCGGCAAGACCGGCGGCGCGGACCTCGGCGCGTTCCTCGACTGGAAGGTCAAGCAGGCCACGACGGGCGACGGCAAGGTGATCGGCCTCGGCACGGACATCGGCCCGATGGCCATCTGCTACAACAAGGACCTCTTCGCCAAGGCCGGCCTGCCGACCGACCGCACCGAAGTGGCCAAGCTCTGGGCGGGCGACTGGGCGAAGTTCATCCAGGCCGGCGAGGCGTACAAGAAGAACGCCCCCGAGGGGACCTCCTTCCACGACTCCGCGAGCGGCCTGTTCAACGCGGTGATCGCCAGCGAGCCGGTGCAGTACGCCAACGCCAAGGGCGAGCTGGACTACGAGAACAGTCCGGGCGTGAGGAAGGCCTGGGACACCGCCGTGACGGCCGCCAAGGGCGACATGACCGCGAAACTGCGCCAGTTCGACGAGAAGGGCACGTGGAACGCGGCCTTCAAGAACGCGAAGTTCGCCACCGTGGCCTGCCCGAGCTGGATGACCGGCATGATCAAGGACCAGGCGGGCGCGGAGAACCAGGGCAAGTGGGACATCGCCGCACCGCCCGTGGCCGGGAACTGGGGCGGCTCCTTCCTCGCCGTCCCGAAGTCGGGCAAGCACGTCAAGGAGGCGGCCGAACTCGCCGCCTGGCTCACCGCTCCGGCCCAGCACGCCAAGGTCTTCGGCGTGAACGGCAACATCCCCTCCTCCAAGGACACCCTCGGCTCCCCGGTGGTACAGGGCGCGAAGCTGGCGTACTTCGGTGACACTCCGGTCGGCAAGATCTACTCGGAGGCCGCGGCCGGCATCACGCCCGCCCCGATCAGCCGCTGGGACGGACAGGTGAAGACCTTCCTCACCGACAACGGCATCCTCGACATCGAGCAGCGCGGCACCGACCCGGCGAAGGCCTGGGAGAACGTCAGGAAGCTGGTCGCGGACAAGATCGACAAGTAGCCGGGCCCGCGGCGGCCCGCCCCCGCCCGCCTCCCACCGCCTCCCCGCGGGTGGCGGTGGGCCGCCGCCGTCCGAGTCGCCGCTCCACCGCTCCACCGCACGCATCGACCTGGAAGGACGCCCCCGTGGCCACCTCCGTACGGGCGACCAGTGGCGGCTCCCCGCCGCCCGCCGCGCAGCCCCCGGCCCCCAGCACCGGCTCCCGCGAGCAGCGGCCCTCCGGCCGGGGCGGACTGCGCAGCACGCTCTACCGCCTGGACCTGAAGGCGGTCCCCTACGTCTTCCTCGCCCCCTTCTTCCTCACCTTCGCCGCCTTCGGACTCTTCCCCCTGATCTACACGGGCTGGCTCTCGCTCCACCGGGTGGAACTCGGCGGCAGCGCCCAGTGGAAGGGACTGGAGAACTACACCTCCCTGGCGGGCAGCGAGTTCTTCTGGAACGCCCTCGCCAACACCTTCACCATCGGCGTGATCTCCACCGTTCCCCAGCTGCTGATGGCCCTCGGCCTCGCCCACCTGCTCAACTACAGACTCCGTGGCCGCGGCTTCTTCCGCGTGGCGGTGCTCGCCCCGTACGCCACCTCGATCGCGGCGGCGACTCTCGTCTTCGCGCAGCTGTTCAACACCGACTACGGTCTGATCAACACGGTGCTGGGCTGGGCAGGCTTCGATCCGGTCGCCTGGGAATCCTCCAAGTGGCCCTCTCAGATCGCGATCTCGGTCATCGTGACGTGGCGCTGGACCGGCTACAACGCCCTCATCTACCTGGCCGCGATGCAGGCCGTGCCCCAGGACCTCTACGAGGCCGCCGCGTTGGACGGGGCTTCGCGCTGGCGCCAGTTCCTCAGCGTGACCATCCCGTCGATCCGGCCCACGATCCTGTTCACCGTCGTCGTCTCGACCATCGGGGCCACCCAGCTCTTCGGCGAACCGATGCTCTTCGGCGGCAGTGTCGGCATCAGCGGCGGCAGCGGCAACCAGTTCCAGACGCTGAGCCTGCTCATGTACGAGAAGGGCTGGGTGACCGGCGCGCTGGGCCAGGCCTCCGCCATCGCCTGGGTCATGCTCCTGCTCCTCCTGCTCATCGGCGGCCTCCAGGCCCTGGTCTCCCGCTCGAACCGCAACCGCAACCGCACCCGCGCCAGCGCCGGCCGCACGCACACGAAGGCGGAGAGCTGAACCCATGAGCCGCACACTCGGCACGCCCCCCGCCGCCACGACGGCCGCCAGGGCGCCGCGCGCCGGGCGCCTTCGCCCGTCGGCCGGCCGCCAGCACCACGCCGGACCGCTGACCTACGTCCTGCTCGGCCTCGCCGCCCTGGTCTCCCTCTTCCCCCTCTACTGGAACCTGGTCGCCGCCTCCCATACGGGCGAACGCGTGGTCGAGGCTCCGGCCCCGCTCCTGCCGGGCCCCCGGCTGTTCGACAACCTCTCCTTCGCCTGGAACCAGGTTGACATGGGCGAGGCGCTGGTCAACACGACGGTCGTGGCCGGGCTCGTGGCCCTGTCCACCGTCCTGTTCTCCACCCTGGCCGGCTTCGCCTTCGCCAAACTGCCCTTCAGGGGCAAGGGCGCGCTGCTGGCGGTCGTGGTGGCCACCATGACGATCCCGCCGCAGCTCAGTGTCATCCCGCTCTACCAGATCATCACCGACCTCGGCTGGGTCGACCAGCTCCAGTCGGTCGTCCTGCCCTCGCTGGTCGCCGCCTTCGGCGTGTTCTTCATGCGCCAGTACCTCATCGAGGCCCTGCCCGTGGAACTGGTGGAGGCGGCGCGGATGGACGGCGCGCACAGCCTGCGCATCATCTGGCACGTGGTGTTCCCCGTCGCCCGGCCCGCGATGGCGGTCCTGGGCATGCTCGTCTTCGTGCAGGCGTGGAACGACTTCTTCTGGCCGTTCATCGCCCTGACCCCCGACGGGAATCCCACCCTCCAGGTCGCCCTGGCCGGCCTCGGCGCGGGAAACCACACCGTCGACCAGGCCGTCGTACTGACCGGGGCGCTCCTCTCCACCCTGCCGCTGCTGCTGGTCTTCGCCCTCCTCGGCAAGCACATCGTGGGCGGCATCACCGCCGGCGCCGTCAAGAACTGACCCACTCCATCCGGCACCACTTCATCCAAGCCCGCGTTGGGAGCGCTCCCCTATGACCGCGTCCGAGACCCGGCCGCTCACGGCCGCCCGCACCTTCCCGCCCGACTTCCTCTGGGGTACGGCCACCGCCGCGTACCAGATCGAGGGCGCCGCCCGAGAGGACGGGCGGACCCCGTCCATCTGGGACACCTTCTCCCACACCCCCGGCAAGGTCTTCGACGGCCACACCGGTGACGTGGCCGTGGACCATTACCACCGGTTCCCCGAGGACGTCCGTCTCATGTCGGAACTGGGCCTGGGCGCCTACCGGTTCTCCGTCTCCTGGTCACGCGTTCAGCCCACCGGCCGGGGCCCCGCCGTCCAGAAGGGCCTGGACTTCTACCGCCGGCTCGTCGACGAACTGCTCGCCGCCGGCATCACACCGGCGCTCACCCTCTACCACTGGGACCTCCCCCAGGACCTCGAGGACGCCGGCGGCTGGCCCGAGCGCGCGACCGCGGAGCGGTTCGCCGCGTACACGGGCCTGGTGGCCGACGCCCTCGGAGACCGGGTGAAGCACTGGATCACCCTCAACGAGCCCTGGTGCAGCGCGTTCCTCGGCTACGCCTCCGGCGTCCACGCCCCCGGCCGTACGGACCCGGTCGCCGCCCTGCGCGCCGCCCATCACCTCAACCTGGGTCACGGCCTGGCCGTCCAGGCCCTGCGCGCGGCACTGCCCGGGGACGGTCAGGTCGCGGTCTCCCTCAACCTCCACGAGGTGCGCCCCCTGACCTCCTCGGCCGAGGACCGGGAGGCGGCCCGGCGCATCGATGCCGTCGGCAACCGGATCTGGCTCGGACCGATGCTGGAGGGCGCCTACCCCGAGGACCTCCTCGCGGACACCGCGCACCTGACCGACTGGTCCTTCGTCCGGGACGGCGACACCGCCGCCGTGCACCAGCCCCTGGACCTGCTCGCCGTGAACTACTACACCCCGACGGTCGTCTCGCACGCCGCGCGGGGCGGACCGGTGCCGCAGGACGACGGGCACGGCGACAGCGCGCACTCGCCGTGGCCCGGAGCGGAGGGCGTGGCCTTCCACCGGGCGCCGGGTGAGCTCACGGCGATGGGCTGGCCGGTCGACGCCGGCGGCCTGTACGACCTGCTGACCCGGACCGCCGCCCGGTACCCCGGGCTGCCGCTCGTGATCAGCGAGAACGGGGCGGCGTACGAGGACGAGGTGGGACCCGACGGCACGGTCCACGACCCGGAGCGCGCCGCCTACGTCCACGCCCACCTCGACGCGGTGCACCGGGCGATCACGGACGGGGCGGACGTGCGCGGCTACTTCCTCTGGTCGCTGCTCGACAACTTCGAGTGGTCCTACGGCTACGCCAAGCGGTTCGGCGCCGTCCACGTCGACTACGACACCCTGGAGCGCACACCCAAATCGAGCGCGCACTGGTACTCCCGCGTGGCCCGGACGGGCGAGCTGCGTCCTCCCGGCGGGGCGTAGCGGGCGTGCCGGTGGACTCGGCGGCGGTACGGGCCCACCGGCACGCGGCGCGCAATGCGCCGCGGCCCGATCCGCCGCGAGCCCAATCCGGCCAACCGCCGCGAACGCCTCATCCTGCTCGCCGAACCCGGGCGGCGACCGCTCGCCGAGTACGCCGGGCCGGCGCGCCGCGTCGAGGAGCGCATGACCGCCGGCCTGTGCCCCGAGGAGACCGACGCGTTCCGCCTGGTCCTGAACGAGGCCCGGCGGGCCCTGTCCTGACGCGGGGCACGCGCGCGGGGCGGACGCCCCTCAGGCCCCGGTCGCCGGCGGGCGGAGCGCCTCCAGCGCGCCGAGCATCAGTTCCAGGGCGAATGGGTAGCCGCTGTCCCGCATGTCGGCGGCGAGCAGCGGGAAGACCGCGGCGATGTGCGGGTGGGTGTCGGCCGGCAGCCTGCCGTAGACCGAGTTCCAGACCGCCGAGTCCGCCTCCCGGGCCGCCTTCGGCAGCGCGAGCGCCGCGGCGTCCTGGGCGGCGAACGCCAGGGCCTGGTCGACGAACGCGTGATAGGCGCGGACGGCGAGGGGGTCCGGGAAGCCCGCCGAGCGGAGGATGCCGAGGATGCGCTCGACGGCCCGGGTCTCATGGGGCCGGCCCGTGGTGCGGTACGCGCCGAGGACGGCGGCCTGGGGGTGCGAGAGGTAGCAGGCGTGGATCCGCAGGCCCATCGACCGCAGGTCCTCCCGCCAGTCCCCGGTCGCCCGCCAGCCCTCCTGCGCCCGGCCGATCAGTTCGTCCGCGAGGGCGAGGAGGAGGGCGTCGGTGTTGCGGAAGTAGCGGTAGAGCGCGCTCGGGTCGGCGCCGAGCGCGGCGCCCAGTCTCCGTACGGAGAGCGCTTCGGCGCCGTGCTGGGCCACCAGCCGCAGCGCCGTCTCGACGATGAGCCCCTCCGAGAGGACGGCGCCCTGCTTGGTGGGCCTGCGGCGCCGGCGTCCGCCTTCGGGGATGACACGTTCGGACATGGCCGGGACCTTACGTCAACACCATTGACGTGTAAACGGCCTTGCCGCTTCCATGGCGCCACGCCCGTCGCCTCACGCTCAGGAGTTTCGAATGGCCAAGGCCGATCTGGTCTTCACCCGCGGCCCCGTCTTCACGGTGGATCCGGCCCGCACCCGGGCGACCTCGCTCGCCGTGACCGGCGACAGGATCACGGCCGTCGGCCACGACGAGGTACGCGAACTCGTGGGGCCCGGCACCGAGGTGGTCGACCTGACGGGGAAGCTGCTGCTCCCCGGCTTCCAGGACGCCCACATGCACCCGGTCTTCGCCGGGGCGGAACTGGCCGAATGCGATCTGACCGGGACCGTCGGCGTGGACGACTACCTGGCCCTGGTCCGCGCGTACGCGGACGCGCACCCCGACCGCGAGTGGATCACCGGGGGCGGCTGGTCGATGGAGAGCTTCGAGGGCGGACTGCCGACCCGGCAGCTGCTCGACTCGGTCGTCCCGGACCGCCCAGTGCTGCTGTCCAACCGGGACCACCACGGCGCCTGGGCCAACACCCGGGCGCTCGAACTCGCCGGAATCACGGCCGCCACTCCCGATCCCGCCGACGGCCGGATCGAGCGCGAGCCGGACGGCACTCCCAGCGGCATGCTCCAGGAGGGCGCCACCTCGCTGGTCGGCCGGCTGCTGCCGGCGAGCACGCATGCGGAACTCCTCGCCGGGCTGCTCCGGGCCCAGGAGCTGCTGCACTCCCTCGGCATCACGGGCTGGCAGGACGCCATGCTCGGTGACCTCAACGGACGGCCCGACCCCTCGGACGCGTACATGACCGCCGCAGGGGACGGCTCGCTCACCGCCCGCGTGACCGGAGCCCTCTGGTGGGACCGGGCACGGGGCGCCGAGCAGATCCCCGAGCTGGTGGCCCGCCGCGAGAAGCTCCGGGCCGGACGGTTCCGCGCGACCTCGGTGAAGATCATGCAGGACGGTGTCGCGGAGAACTTCACCGCCGCCATGACCTCCCCCTACCTTGACGGCTGCGGCTGCGCCACCGCCAACAGCGGCCTGAGTTTCGTCGAGCCCGCAGCGCTGCGCGGATACGTGACGGAGCTCGACGCCCTCGGCTTCCAGGTGCACTTCCACGCCCTCGGCGACCGGGCCGTGCGCGAGGCCCTGGACGCGATCGAGTCGGCGGTGGCGGCCAACGGACACCGCGGCAACCGGCACCACCTCGCCCATCTCCAGGTCGTCCACCCCCAGGACCTCTCCCGCTTCGCCCCACTCGGCGCCCTGGCCAACATCCAGCCCCTGTGGGCGGCCCACGAACCCCAGATGGACGACCTGACCATCCCGTTCCTGGGCCCGGAGCGTGCCGCCTGGCAGTACCCGTTCGGCGACCTGGTGCGCGCGGGCGCGACCCTCGTCACGGGCAGCGACTGGCCCGTGAGCAGCCCTGATCCGTTGGCGGGCCTCCACGTGGCCGTGAACCGCCGGGATCCCGAGGCGGGCGACGACCGGGTCTTCTACCCCGAGCAGCGGCTCGACCTGCCGACCGCGCTGGCCGCCTACACCGCCGGGGCCGCCCATGTGAACGGTCACGACGACGCGGGCAGCCTGCGGGCCGGCAACCTCGCGGACCTCGTCGTCCTGGACCGCGACATCCTCACGGCGCCCGCCGAGGAGATCGCGCGGGCCCGGGTGGAGCGGACCTATGTGGGCGGCCGGCTCGTGTACGCGGGCTGAGCCGGCCGGACCGATGACGCACGGATGTCGAGGCGGGTCGCGACGAGCGCCCCCGGCGCCTCCCGCTCGCCGTGTTCCAGGACCGCCACGAGCATGCCGATGCCCGCCTCCGCGATCGCCTCGGGCCGCAGGCTCAGGGTGGTCACGGGCGGCTCGGTGTGTGCTCGGCGGTGACGTCCTCGCTCACGCGGACGAGGAGCTACGGTCGGGGCCGCCGCCAAACGACGCGCTACCTCGTCGGACGCGTCCTCGGCCTGGCGGCGGTGCTGTTCGTGACCTCCCTCGTGGTCTTCGACAACGTCCACCTGGCCCGGGCGACCCGGTGGCCTTCCTGCTCCACGGCCGCCCCGCGACCCCCGAGGCCGTGGCGGTCCTGCGCGCCCAGTACCAATTGGACGACCCGCTGGCCGTGCGGTACGCCAAGTGGCTCGGCGGCGTCCTGCGGGGCGACTTCGGCAGCTCCGCCCGGTTCCACCAGGACGGCTCCGCGCTCATCGGATCCCGGCTGCCCGGCACGGCCCTGCTCGTGGGGTACGCGGCACTGCTCGTCGCCCTCATCGGCATGGCGGCCGGTGTCCTCGCCGCGCTGCGCCCCGAGCCGCTGGACCGCGCGGTGCTCCTCGGCAGCGGCCTCGCCACGGCCACTCCGCCCTTCGTGACCGCGATCGCGCTCGCGTCCCTGTTCTCCGTCCGTCCGGGCTGGTTCCCCGGCCCCGGCGGCACGGCCGCCGGATTCCCCGAACGGCTGCACCATCTGACCCTGCCGGCCATCGCCCTGGCGCTGACCTTCGCGGGTCTGCTCGCCCGGGTGACCGCTCGGCGATGCTCGACGAACTCGGCCGGGAACACGTCGAGGTGGCACGCGCCCGCGGCGTCCTGGGGCGGACCGTGGTCCGCCGCCACGTCCTGCGCAACGCGCTCGGCCCGGTCGTCGCCGTCGGCGGCACGATGCTCGCCGGACTCCTCATCAGCACCTCGATCGTCGAGACCGCCTTCGACGTGCCCGGCCTCGGCTCCCCTGCTCGTCCAGTCGGTCACCGCGAAGGACTTCGCCGTCGTGCAGGCGATCACCCTCCTCAGCGTGGGCGTCTTCGTCCTCGTCAACCTCGCGGTCGACCTGCTCGCACCCCTCATCGACCCCCGGCTGTCGCTCCACGGGGAGGGCTCCTCATGACCACCACCGCACCACCGGAGCCCGCCGTCCTGCGCCGCAGGCCCGGGCTGCGCCCCCTGCGCCTCGTCGCCCAGGGACCGTTGTGCACCGCCTCGGCCGCGGTCCTCGCCGCTCTCGCCCTGATGGCCGTACTCGCCCCCGTCCTCGCGCCGTACGACCCCGAGGTCCTCGACCTCTCGGCGAGCCTGGCCGGAACCACCGGCGAGCACCTCCTCGGCACCGACCAGTCGCCGATGCGGGCGCCGTCGGCCTCACCCTCGAAGCCGCCGGAGGCTCCCCCCGGCCCACCTCCGCCCCCCTGCTCCTGATGACCCTCCCCGCCTGACCGGGCGGACTCCCCACCCCCGAAGGAACCCCCGATGACCCCTGCGCGTTCCGCGCTTCTGCTCGCCGGCCTGATGGCCTCGGCGGGCCTGGCCCACTTCGTCGCCCCCAGGCAATTCGACTCCATCGTGCCGCGTTCCCTGCCGGGCAGCCCCCGGGCCTGGACAAAGGCCAGCGGCGCGGTCGAACTCGCCTTGGCCGCCCGTCTAGCACTGCCGGCGACCCGAAGGGCCGGTGCCCGGGCCACCGCGCTGTTCTTCGCCGGAGTGTTCCCGGCGAACGTCAAGATGGCCTACGACTGGCGTCACCGCTCGGCGGCCGCGAGAACCATCACCTACGCGAGGCTTCCCCTCCAGGTCCCGCTGGTCCTCTGGGCCCGCCACGCCGGTATGCGGGACGTCAGGCGTGGCGCCGGCGGCGCCGACGGGTGAGGAGGAGCGGCCCGGTGGCGGGAAGTGCCGGCCCGTGCGCGATGACGACGCCATTCCGGTCGTGAACCGGGCCGCGCCCGGCACGTGCCGGGGTCGGCCGGTGCGCCGGCTGAAGTCACCTCGTAGGCTGCCGTCATGACTGAGAAGATCCAGACGCCGTCGCCCCGCGACGCTTTCGACCTGCTCATGGCCGGTAACAAGCGCTTCATCACCGGCGCCCCCGAGCACCCGAACCAGGACGCCGCACGCCGCACCCAGACCGCACCGTCCCAGCAGCCCTTCGCCGTGCTGTTCGGGTGCTCCGACTCCCGGCTGGCCGCCGAGATCATCTTCGACCGGGGCCTGGGCGACCTGTTCGTGGTCCGCACCGCCGGGCACGTCGCCGGCACGGAAATCCTCGGTTCCATCGAGTTCGGCGTCGCCGTCCTCAACGCGCCGCTGGTCGTCGTCCTCGGTCACGACTCGTGCGGCGCCGTCGCCGCGGCCTGCTCCGCCCTGGAGAACGGGAAGACGCCCGGCGGATTCGTCCGCGACGTGGTCGAACGGGTGACTCCGAGCGTGCTGGCCGCCCGCGCCGCCGGACGCGAGACGGCCGACGAGATCCTGGCCGAGCACATCGAGCACACGGTGGACCTGCTGCTGGACCGCTCCCGCGTCCTGGCCGAGGCGGTGGCCGCGGGCCGCCTCGGCGTCGTGGGCATGTCGTACCGGCTGGCCGACGGCAGCGCGCAGCTCGTCGCCGCCCGCGGCCTCGACGTGGAGATCCCCACCGCGTCCTGACCAACCCCTCCACCGGCCGGTCACGCCCCTCTCGCTCCGTGCCCTACCGGCACGGAGCGCGAGCCGGGGGGCGTGCCGCTCACCGGCCCCCGGCCGGCCGGTCGTCGCCCCAGGTCCAGTCGGTGACTTCGGGCATGTCGGTGCCGTGTTCGCGGATCCAGGCGTGGTGGCGGACGCGGGCGTCCGCCATGGCCTGCCGTACGCCCACGGCCCGTACGGCCAGTCCCGGCACGCGGTCGATCACGTCCATCACGAGGCGGTAGCGGTCGAGGTCGTTGCGTACGACCATGTCGAAGGGGGTCGTGGTGGTGCCCTTCTCCTTGTACCCGCGGACGTGCAGGTTCGGGTGGCCGGTGCGGCGGTAGGCCAGGCGGTGCACGAGCCAGGGGTAGCCGTGGTAGGCGAAGATCACCGGCTTGTCGGGGGTGAACAGGGCGTCGTATTCCAGGTCGGTCATGCCGTGGGGGTGTTCCTCGTGGGGCATGAGCCGGGTCATGTCCACGACGTTGACCACGCGGACGGCGAGCCCGGGCAGATGGTGCCGCAGCAGGCCGGCCGCCGCGAGGACCTCCTGGGCGGGTACGTCACCGGCGCAGGCGAGGACGACGTCCGGATCGCGCGTGCCGTCCTCGGTGCCCGCCCACGCCCACACGCCGGCCCCGCGGGCGCAGTGCGCGCGGGCCTCGTCGAGGGAGAGCCAGTCGAAGCACGGCTGTTTGCCGGCCACGATCACGTTCACGTAGTCCCGGCTGCGCAGTACGTGGTCCGCCACCGACAGCAGGGTGTTGGCGTCCGGCGGAAGGTAGACGCGGACCACCTCGGGGCTCTTGTTCAGGACGTGGTCGACGAAGCCGGGGTCCTGGTGGGAGAAGCCGTTGTGGTCCTGGCGCCACACGTGGGAGGTCAGCAGGTAGTTGAGGGAGGCGACCGGTGCGCGCCAGTGCAGGGCGCGGGAGGTCCTGAGCCACTTGATGTGCTGGTTGACCATGGAGTCGACGATGTGCACGAAGGCTTCGTAGCAGGAGAACAGCCCGTGCCGCCCGGTCAGCAGGTAGCCCTCCAGCCAGCCCTGGCAGGTGTGCTCGGAGAGGATCTCCATGACCCTGCCGTGCCGGTCGAGGTGCTCGTCGGTCTCCAGGACCGGCTCCTGCCACGCCTTGCCGCTCGCGGCGTACACGGCCTGGAGGCGGTTGGAGGCGGTCTCGTCGGGGCCGACGAGGCGGAAGTCGCGGCGATCACCGGTGGAGGCCATGAGGCTTTCGAGCAGCTGTCCGAGTACCCCGGTCGGCTCGTGCCGGGTGGCGCCGGGCCGGTCCACGGGGACGGCGAAGCGTTCGAGCGGAGGCAGGGGCAGGTCACGGAGCAGCAGGCCGCCGTTGGCGTGCCGGGTCGCACCCAGCCTCCGTTCGCCCTCCGGCACGCATTCCAGCACCTGGGGGCTCGGCCGGCCGTTCCCGTCGAAGAGCTCCTCGGGGCGGTACGAGCGCAGCCACGCTTCCAGCTGGGCCCGGTGGCCGTCGTCGTCGCGGACTTCCGCCAGGGGTACCTGGTGGGAGCGCCAGGTACCTTCGACGGGCAGGCCGTCGACCTCGGCCGGCCCCGTCCAGCCCTTCGGCGTGCGCAGGACGATCACCGGCCAGCGCGGCCGTCCGGCGGAGGCGCCGGTACGGGCTTGCCGCTGGACGTGCCGGATGCGGTCGAGGGCCGTGTCCATCGCCGCGGCCATGGCCCGGTGGACCTGGTGCGGGTCGTCACCGGTGACGTGCAGCGGGTCGTGGCCGTAGCCCCGCAGCAGTTCGTCGAGCTCGGCCTCGGGCAGCCGCGCGAGCACGGTCGGGTTCGCGATCTTGTAGCCGTTGAGGTGGAGGACCGGCAGGACCGCGCCGTCGTGGACGGGGTCGAGGAACTTGTTGGAGTGCCAGGAAGCGGCGAGCGGTCCCGTCTCCGCCTCGCCGTCGCCGATGACGCACGCCACCAGCAGGTCCGGGTTGTCCAGGGCCGCGCCGTAGGCGTGCGACAGGGAGTAGCCCAGTTCACCGCCCTCGTGGATCGAGCCGGGGGTTTCGGGCGCCACATGGCTCGGCACCCCGCCCGGGAAGGAGAACTGCCGGAACAGCCGGGTCATGCCGTCCTCGTCGCGGCTCACGTCCGGGTAGACCTCGCTGTAGCTGCCCTCCAGCCAGGAGTTGGCCAGAACGGCCGGCCCGCCGTGCCCGGGACCCCAGACGCACAGCGCGTCGACGCCGTGCCGCTTGATGATCCGGTTGAGGTGGGTGTGCACGAGGTTGAGGCCCGGGGAGGTGCCCCAGTGGCCGAGCAGCCGCGGCTTGATGTGCGCCGGCTCCAGCGGCTTCCTCAGCAGCGGGTTGTCCATCAGGTAGATCTGGCCGGCCGACAGGTAGTTGGCGGCCCTCCAGTGCGCGTCGAGCGCACCGAGTTCCTCGTCGGTCAGCGGTACGCCGGCCGGACGCTCGTCCTTGCGCATGCTTCCTCCATCGTGTGGGGTCGCGGCGGGAGCCGGAGCGGACCGCCCCGCGGTCCACGGACACACGGCCCCATGGTCGTAAGCGCGCCTGCCCCCGACGACGCTGACACAGCGGATACGTCGCGATAAGGGCCGGATGGGCCACGCGCACACGCGCGGCGGCCGTGATCGTCGTCATGGAGACCGGCAGGGTCCGCGTGAGCGGCACCCACGGGGAGCTGATCGCCGAGGACGAGCTGTACGCACGGCTCGCGGCGACCCCGCTCCTGCTGCCGGCGAGGCGCCCCGGCGGGTGAGGGGCGTGCCGCCCCGCCCGCGCTACCGGGTGGCCAGCACCAGTGCCAGACCGATCAGCGCCGGAACGGTCTGCACGAAGAGGATCTTCCGGCTGGCCGTGGCGGCGCCGTACGCGCCGGCGACGGCCACGCACGCCAGGAAGAACACCTTCGCCTGGAAGCCCACCGGGTCGGACGCCACGACGCCCCACACCAGCCCGGCGGCGAGGAATCCGTTGTACAGCCCCTGGTTGGCCGCGAGCGCCTTCGTCGCGGAGGCGAACTCGACGCTCGTCCCGAACGCGGCCCGGGCCCGGGGCCCGGTCCACAGGAACATCTCCAGGACCAGGATGTAGACGTGGAGAGCGGCGATGAGCAGCACCACGACGGTTGCGAGGATCGACATGGGCACCAGGCTCGCACACGCGCCAGGGTCCCGATCCCCGGCCCGGACACGGACTTTGGTGGCACACCTTTGCGGACGCTAGGGTCTGACGCCTTGATGAGGGAGGCGGGAATGGGGCTCATGGACGCGGACCACGCGGGGCTGGTCGTCGCGGCGCAGGCCGGGGACGACCGGGCGCGCGAAGAACTGATCGCCGCCTACCTGCCCTTGCTCTACAACATCGTCCGGCGAGCGGTGAGCGGACACGCCGACGTCGACGACGTGGTCCAGGAAACGCTGTTGCGCGTGGTGCGTGATCTTCCTGCGCTGCGCGCCCCCGACAGCTTCCGCTCCTGGCTGGTGTCGATCACCCTCCGCCAGATACAGACCCATGGGCAGCGGCACCGCGTCCTGGCGGGCCGGACGGCGGTCATCGACGAGGCCGTCCACATACCCGACGCGGGCCCCGAGCCCGAGGACGCGACGATCCTGCGCCTGCATGTGTCGGCCGAGCGCCGTCAGATCGCCGAGGCCGGCCGGTGGCTCGACCCCGACCACCGGGTGCTGCTGTCGCTGTGGTGGCAGGAACGTGCCGGACTGCTGAGCCGTGAGGAAACGGCCGCCGCGACGGGCCTCACCGTCGCCCACGCGGGAGTGCGCCTGCAGCGCATGCGCGAGCAGCTGGACCTGAGCCGGACGATCGTCGCCGCGCTGGAGGCCCGCCCGCGCTGTCCGCAGCTCGGCGAGACCGTCGCCGGCTGGGACGGTCTGCGTACATCGGTGTGGCGGAAGCGGATCGCGCGGCACACCCGCGACTGCCCGGTCTGCACGGCGACGACGGTGAACCGGGTCCCTGCCGAGCTGCTGCTCCTCAGCGTCGCGCCCCTGGCCGTCCCCGCCGGACTCGTCGCCGCGCTGACCGCCAAGGGCCTGCTGTCGGGTTCGGCCGCGGGCGCCGCCGGGCTGGCCACGGCGCCCGTCGCCGTCGGCACGGCTACGGCAACGACGGCGACGGCGACGGCGGGAGGCGGTCTCAAGGGCGCGCTGACCGGGAAGCTCCACGTGGTGACCGCCCATCCGCTGGCGAGCCTCGCCGCCGGCGCGGTGCTCGTCACCGGTGCCGCCACCTACGCGGCCTGGCCGGAATCGGTCCACCGGGCACCCGGCGTCAGCGCCGCTCCCACGGCCGGCGCTCCCACGGTCGCCGCTCCCACGGCCGGCGGTCCCACGCCGGTCCCGTCGAGCACCCCCACGTCGGCCGGACCGCCGTCCGCGAGTCCGTCCGCGGCCGCGGGCACGGTTCCGCTGGGCGCGCAGTCACTGGAGTCCGTGGACGAACCCGACCTCTACCTGACGTATTCCGGCGACTTCGCGACGCTGGGCGGGGTCTCCGCGTCCAGCAGTGCGCAGGCGCGGCAGCGCGTCACCTTCACCGTGGTCCGGGGGTTGGCCGACACACGGTGCGTCACCTTCCGTGCCGCCGACGGCCGTTATCTGCGGCACCACCTTCTGCGGCTGCGGCTGAGCACCGACGACGGCAGCGAACTGTTCCGCAAGGACGCCACCTTCTGTCCGCGCCCCGGGGCGGTCGCGGGGTCGGTGACCCTGCACTCCCACAACTACCCGGGATCGGTCATCCGCCACCGCGACGGCGGCATCTGGCTCGACGGCTCCGACGGCACTCGGGCCTTCGCCGGCCAGGCCTCCTTCGTCGTCCGCAAGGCCCGGTCCTGAGGACCGCTCCGTGACCCTTGCGGGCCGAGCCGCGCGGTGACGGCCTGCGAGCCGCCCGCGTGCCGCCGCGGATCCGGGGCCGGTCCCCGCGCGTCGACCGGCACCTCGCCGAACCGGACGACGGCCTGAAGACCGAGCTACGAGTACCGAGCACCCCGCACGGCGGCCGCCCACCGGTGCCGCGGGAGACACCCCCGCTGAGCAGGGCGGCCTGCCCTCCCACACCGACGGCCGGACCGCGGGGCCCGGCGTAACACTTTTCGGCTGCGAGATCTGTCACGGGGCGATCGCCGGGGGTGGCGCCGCTTTTCCGTTACGCGGCCTCGCGTTCGGGAGCCTCCACTTCGTGGGGGTTCTTCCCGCCGCTCATCTCTCGAGCCGGCGTGAGCGGTCCCCCACCTCCCGACCGCACATCCGCAGAAGAAAGCCCCCCATGACGCGACACACCCGTGAACCCCGCGCGACCCGTACGCAGGACCGGCGCCTCGTCCTGCTCCGCACCCGCCCCGCGGCGGACCAGGCCGTACCGGCCGGCGCACCCGCGGTCACACACCCCGAGGCCGCCCGAGACCAGCGAGGAGCAGCATGAAGGGCCTGCACCGGCGCGGCCGGCGCCGCCGGACACTGACGATCGGACTCTCGGCCGCGGCGCTGGTGGCGGGTGTCGTGACGCTCCTCCCCAGCTCCGCCGGAGCCGCGACGCCCCTGGGCACGCAGGCGGCGCCCTCGGGCAGGTACTTCGGCACCGCCGTGGCCGCCGGCAGGCTCGGCGACGCGAGGTACGCAGCCGTCCTGGACCGGGAGTTCAACGTGATCACCCCGGAGAACGAGATGAAGTGGGACGCCGTCGAACCGTCCCGCGGCAGGTTCACCTTCGGCCCGGCCGATCAGATCGTCAACCGTGCGGCGGCGCACGGCCAGCGCCTGCGCGGCCACACCGCGGTCTGGCACTCCCAGCTCCCGTCCTGGGTCAGCTCCATCGGCGACGCGAACACCCTGCGCGGCGTGATGAACAACCACATCACCACCTTGATGACCCGCTACAAGGGCAAGATCCACTCCTGGGACGTGGTCAACGAGGCGTTCGCCGACGGCTCCACCCAGCACCGAGCCTCGGTGTTCCAGAACGTGCTGGGCAACGGCTTCATCGAGGAAGCGTTCCGCACCGCCCGGGCGGCCGACCCCTCCGCCAAGCTCTGCTACAACGACTACAACATCGAGAACTGGTCGGACGCCAAGACCCAGGGCGTCTACAGCATGGTCAAGGACTTCACGTCCCGTGGCGTGCCGATCGACTGCGTCGGGTTCCAGAGCCACTTCGGCACCGGCGGCCCGCCGGCGAGCTTCCGGACCACCCTGTCCAACTTCGCCGCCCTGGGCGTCGACGTCCAGATCACCGAGCTGGACATCGCCCAGGCGTCACCGGCCCACTACGCGAGCACGGTGAAGTCCTGCCTGTCCGTGGCCCGGTGTACCGGCATCACGGTCTGGGGGATCCGCGACAGCGACTCCTGGCGCAAGGGCGAGAACCCCCTGCTGTTCGACGGCAACGGCAACCCCAAGGCCGCCTACACCGCCGTCGTGAACGCCCTCAAGACGTCCCCCGGAACCGGCACCGGCACCGGCACCGGCACCGGCACCGGCACGATCAAGGGCGTCGCCTCCGGCCGCTGCATCGACATCCAGGGCTCCACCACCGCCAACGGGACCCAGGCGCAGCTGTGGGACTGCCACGGACGGACCAACCAGCGCTGGACCCACACCGCCGGCAAGCAGCTGACGATCTACGGCAACAAGTGCCTGGCCGCCAAGGGCAAGGGCACCGGCAACGGCACCGCGGTCGTCATCGCGGACTGCGACGGCGGCGCCGGCCAGCAGTGGAACGTCAACACCGACGGCACCATCTCCGGGGTCCAGTCCGGACTGTGCCTCGACGCGGTCGGTGCGGCCATCGCCAACCGCACCAAGATCCAGCTGCACACCTGCTGGTCCGGCGGCAACCAGAAGTGGACCGGCCCGTCCGGGACGCCGGCCCCGGCCACGCCCGCGCCGACGGGCACGTGTGCTCTTCCGTCGACGTACCGGTGGACGTCGACGGGTGCGCTGGCGCAGCCGGCGAACGGGTGGGCCTCGCTGAAGGACTTCACCCACGTGACGTACAACGGCAAGCACCTGGTCTACGGGTCGAACTTCGCGGGCTCCTCCTACGGCTCCATGATGTCCGGGCCCTTCACGAACTGGCCGGACATGGCGTCGGCCCGCCAGACCGCGATGGGCCAGGCCGCGGTTGCCCCCACACTGTTCTACTTCGCGCCCAAGAAGATCTGGGTGCTGGCGTACCAGTGGGGGGCGTGGCCCTTCATCTACCGCACGTCGAGTGACCCGGCCGACCCGAACGGCTGGTCCGCGCCGCAGCCGCTGTTCACCGGCAGCATCCCCCGTACCGAGTCCCCCACCGGCCCGATCGACCAGACGCTGATCGCCGACGACCGCAACATGTACCTGTTCTTCGCCGGTGACAACGGCAAGATCTACCGGGCGAGCATGCCGATCGGGAACTTCCCGGGCAACTTCGGCTCCTCGTACACGACTGTCCTGAGCGACGCGCCCGACAAGCTGTTCGAGGCGCCGCAGGTCTACAAGGTCCAGGGCCAGAACCAGTACCTCATGATCGTCGAGGCGAAGGGCGCGAACCAGACGCGCTACTTCCGCTCGTTCACGGCATCAAGCCTGAGCGGCTCGTGGACCCCGCAGGCGGGCAGCGAGAGCAGCCCCTTCGCGGGCAAGGCGAACAGCGGCGCCACCTGGACCAACGACATCAGCCACGGCGACCTGATCCGCGACAACCCCGACCAGACCATGACCGTCGACCCCTGCAACCTGCGGTTCCTCTACCAGGGCAAGGCGCCCACGGCGGACGGCCCCTACGACCGACTGCCCTACCGGCCGGGTCTCCTCACCCTGCAGCGCTGACCTGCCCCGATCCACAGTGACACGCAAGGAGAACAACTCCCCATGAAGAACCCCACGAGCGGCGAGCGCCGCGGACGTCACCGCCGTCGCCGGATCGGGACCGGAGTGCTGATCGGTGTGCCCGCCGTCCTCGTGCCGTACCTCCTGTACGTGCAGGACGACTCGCAGGCCGCGACGGTCGACGGCGACGCCTACTACCGGCTGGTCTCCGTACGCAGCGGCAAGGCGCTGGACGTCAACGCCTTCTCCACCGCCGACGGCACCCGCATCCAGCAGTGGACCGACCAGAACACCGCCAACCAGCAGTGGAAGCTGCGGCCCACCGGGGACGGCTACTACGAGCTGGTGAACCGCAACAGCGGCAAAGTGCTGGGCATAGCCGGCGACTCGACCGCCCAGGCCGCCGCCGCCGAGCAGCAGGCCGACGGCTCCTCCGCCTCCCAGGAATGGCGGATCGACGACGTGAGCGGTTCCGACGCCGTCGTCCTCACCTCCCGCAAGAGCGGCCAGGTCCTGGACGTCTCCGGCAGCTCCACGGCGGACGGCGCGGCAGTCGTCCAGTACCGCGGCCACGGCGGCACCAACCAGCAGTGGAAGCTGGTGAAGACGGCCGGGACCAAGGCGCCCGGATCCGGCCCGTACACGTGGCGGAACGCCCAGGTGGTGGGCGGCGGCTACGTCACCGGCCTGGTGTTCAACCCGCGGGAGAAGGGCCTGCTGTACGCGCGGACCGACATGGGCGGCGCCTACCGATGGGACGCCGGGGCCGAGCAGTGGATCCCGCTCACCGACTGGATCGGCGAGAAGGACTGGAACCTGCTGGGCATCGACGCGCTGGCCACCGATCCGGTCGACGCCAACCGGCTCTACCTCGCCGCCGGCACCTACACCAACGACTGGGCGGGCAACGGAGCGATCCTGCGCTCCAAGGACCGCGGGCGCACCTTCCAGCGGACCGACCTGCCCTTCAAGCTGGGCGGCAACGAGGACGGCCGCGGGGCGGGCGAGCGGCTGGCCGTCGATCCCGCGGACAACGGCACCCTGCTGCTGGGCACGCGCAAGAACGGCCTGTGGCGCAGCACCGACCACGGCGCGACATGGAGCCAGGTCTCCTCGTTCCCCGTCAAGAACGGGGCGGGCAGCGGCGCGGGCATCTCCTTCGTGACGTACGGCCCGGCCGGCAGCAAGACGGTCTACGTCGGCGTCGCCGACAAGTCCACATCCCTGTACCGCTCCACCGACGGCGGCAGCACCTGGCAGGCCGTCCCCGGGCAGCCGACCGGCCAGATGCCGCAGCACGGCGTGCTCTCCGGTGACGGCTCGCTGTACCTGACGTACACCAACGCCCTCGGCCCCAACGGCGTGACGGGCGGCTCGGTGTGGAAGCACACGCCGGCCGCCGGGGCGTGGCAGAACGTCTCCCCCTCCCAGGGCAACTACGGGTTCTCCGGCCTGGCCGTCGATCCGCGCAAGCCCTCCACGGTGATGGTCACGACCCTCGGCCGCTGGTGGCCGGAGGACGAGGTCTACCGGACCACCGACGGCGGCGCGACGTGGAAGGCCCTGGCCGGCAAGTCGGTGCGGGACGCCTCCGCCGCTCCGTACGTGGGTACCGGGACGGGGCACTGGATGACCGCCCTGGCCATCGATCCCTTCGACTCCGGGCACGTGCTGTACGGCACCGGCAGCGGCATTCTGCGCAGCAAGGACGCCAACGCCTCCGACAGCGGCGGCACCAGCCACTGGAGCGTGGGGGCCCGCGGGCTGGAGGAGACCGCACTGCTGGACGCGATCGCCCCGCCCGGCGGCGCCCAGGTCATCACGGCCATGGGCGACCTGGGCGGATTCCGCCACGACTCGCTGACCGAGGTGTCCGCCGGGCGGCTGAAGAACCCGATGATGACCAACAGCACCTCCATCGACTTCGCGCAGTCCAACCCCTCGATGATGGTCCGCGTGGGCCGTGGCGGTGCGCAGGACGGCGCCTACTCCACCGACGGCGGGCGCAGCTGGAACGGCTTCGCGTCCGAACCGGTGGCCGGCGCCGACAGCGGCCGGGTGGCGCTCTCCGCCGACGGTTCGGCCATCGTCTGGACGCAGGCCGGCCAGGCCCCGTACCGCTCGACCGACAAGGGAGCGAGCTGGTCGAAGGTCGGCGGCCTGGGCACCGGAGCCCTCGTCGTCGCCGACCGCTCCTCGGCCAGGACGTTCTACGCACTGGCCGGCGGCACGCTCTACGCCAGCACCGACGGCGGGGCGACCTTCAGCGCCCGGGCCGCCAACCTGCCCGCCGACGGCCGGCTCAAGGCCGTTCCCGGGGTCGAGGGGGACCTCTGGATCGCCGGCGGCGGCCAGGGGCTCCTGCACTCGACCGACGGCGGCCGCACCTTCACCAGGCTCACCCCGGTGAAGTCCGCCTCCGCCCTCGGCTTCGGCAAGGCGGCACCGGGCGCCTCCTACCAGGCCCTGTACCTGATCGGCACCGTCAAGGACGTCACCGGGGTCTTCCGCTCCACCGACAAGGGCGCCACCTGGCTCCGCGTCAACGACGACGCCCACCAGTGGGGCAGCATCGGCGGCACCGGCGTCATCACCGGCGACCCCGACACCTTCGGCCGCGTGTACGTCGGCACCAACGGACGCGGCCTCCTGTACGGCGACCCGTCCTGACCCCGTCGCCCGGGCGGGACCGCCGGCACCCCCGTGCCGAAGCGGCCCCGCCCGGGCGACGGCACCGCAACCGCCGGCGCGAGCGGAAGCCCGCCACCTCAATGGCCGGGCGTCGTCGGCGTAGCCGTCGCGACGGTGGAGCAGGCCGTCCGGGACGCGGCTCGTCAAGGTCGCCCCTGTCCGGGTCGGCGGTTGGCCCGAAAACGATCAAGGGGCCGTTTTGGATTGCTCCAAAACGGCCCGCCGGCGACGATGACGCCCGCCCAGCCCTGCTCGATGCGCTTTTCGATGGCCTGGAGGGGTAGGACCTCCGCTCGTCGAGAAGACGATGTAGAGCTGGTCGGCGGCGTACGAGTAGTTTCGCAGCGCCCGCAAGTGAGCAAGGGTAACGGGCTGGCGATCGAAGACAGCGGTGTCGTCGAGCACCCCGGGCCGCACGGAGCCGGAATACGCTTCGGGGACGGCCTCCGCCGGCGCGGCTCCCGTCCCGCCGCGCTCGCAAACGAGGGCGCTCGAGGATGCAAGCAGCCTGTCGGCGACGAGGGCCGGGACCTTCAGCGTCAAGATGGTCGGCTCCAGTCGGCGGTCACGGTCCAGGTCACCACCACCCCGAGGGTCCACCGATCCAGGCCGTCCAGGACGTCACGTGTATCCCCGCGCGAAGGCGCCTCCGCGCCCTCCGGCAAGCGTGCCGTGACCCATACCGTCGGTGTCGCATCCGTCGCCGCGGCAGCGGCACGGGCCTCGTCCTCCCACGACTGGATGAGGCGGCCGGCTCCTTCCAGAGCTTCCATGCGCCCCTTCTTGTTGGACCTGATGCCCCTCACGAGGTCATAGCGCCCGAACGCCCGGGAGGCCGGCCCCTCCCGGCCGCCTTCGGCCGCGGACTGCCACCTGCGCCACAATGCGCTCAGGGCGGTGGAAATTTGACTGCGGTTGCCGAGCACCTCGAAGGCAGGATCGTCGGCGGGCAGCGAGGGCGTCCCCAGTTCCGCTGCCGCAGCGGCTACGACGAGGCCTGACGGATCCACGAAGAGGGCCGCCTGCGCCCGGAGAGTCTCAAGGTAGCCCTCCTTCGCCAACAGTTTCGGCCTCGCCCAGTCCGTCAGCCAAGGGAAGTGGGCGATGACGGCCTGCGCTCCGTGAAGGCTCCCCGCGGCATGACGCCAGAGGGACAAGACCTGCTCCTGCAGCTCGTCGGCCTCCCTGCGGGCTTCCCACCGCCCGTCGTCGTCCTCGTCATCCTCGTCCGCAGCATCCCGCTTCGAGCGCAGGAGCTCGGCTGCGGCCCGCACCTCGTCTTGAGTCCAGTACACGTCCTCGTCCGGCTCCGCATAAGCCTGCAGCTGGTGAAGCAGTCCCACGCCGCCGAGCGCCCCAATGAAGATGCCCAGCCCGGACGTCGGCCGCGCCCTCGGCCCCCAGTCCGCCCAACCCGAGCAGAACCTGTCCACCACGTCCGCGCTCAACGGGATGTCGGTCGTCGTCACGTTTGGCCGTGCGGAGCTGGCCCCATTCCCTATGGACATGCAGTCTGGCGTTCTTGCCCCTCGCCGAGTAAACGGTGATCTTGGCGCCCTTGAACGGCCTTTCTCCCCCTTCTCCTGCCTCGCGAGCTTAGAGCCGAGCAGTGACAAATGCCGCCCACCGATGAATCTCCAGCCCCTCCGGACGCCAGACGGATCCGATGTCAGTTCGCGACCTTCTCCGGGCGCTGGAGGACCCGCGAGGCGGACCAAGGCCTGGAAGCGGGCCTTGGGGGCGGCGCAGCCGAAGACCGTGAGGACGGCTGGGCCCAGATGCAGACCAAGGTGGACGGCATGCTGGACCCTCAGTGCTGTCCCGGACTGCGCATAAAGTCGGTGTTTCTGCCGCTATGCCGAGGTGCAGGCTGCGGTGACTCGGTTGCGGAAGTCTGCGATGTCGAGGCCGAGGCGGTCGGCGATTTCCGGGATGCTGGTGTGCGGGATTCGGGCGGCGAGTCGGACGGCGTCCTCGTCCCAGGCGCATTCGAGCGGGGTCCCGCTGCGGAGGAAGTTCCTGGCCTGGGTCGCGGCATCGTCGACGAGGGCGTGCAGGTGCTCGGTGGGGGGTGCGGGAGGGGCGGGCGGAGACCACGCTCGGGGGCCGATGCCGCCGCCCGGCGGGAGCTGGGCAGCGCCGAGTCGGTGTCCGACGTGCTGGTGTGGCGGCTGCGCCGCGCCGCAAACCTGCCGGCCGACGCCCAGTCGACGCCCCTGCCCGACGGCAGCTCCTCCCCTCGGGCCCCGCCGGGCGGAAGGCCGAGTGTCCCGCCCCGCTTCACGTTCCTTCCCGGAAAATCCGCTGATCAGAGGAGAGGCAACCCACGGGAAGCGCCGTGTCCCTGGCGGCATGTGAATCTCCCCGCCTTGTGGTCCGGCGGCGCAGGGGTCGTGGAGGTGCCGCGACAACCGGGGATGACTGTCCTCTTTCGGTCGGTTTTGTTCCGGTCTCCGGGTGCGCCAGGTGCGGTCTGCGGCGACAGTGGAGGACGGGTGATACACAGCGTGTCACCGGGGCCCGTAGATCGGAGACGTAACCGTGAGCAGCAGGGACATCGTCGTCACGGCCGCAGGCGAGTTGTTCGGTCGGAAGGATCCTGGTGCGGTGGACCGCTGGGTGTCCGCCACCTACCGTCAGCACAGCAGTCTGGCGGCGGACGGCCCTGAAGCGTTGCGCAAGCTGGTGGCAGGGTTGCCGGAGGCTTTCCGCTACGAGGGCGCCCGGGTGATCGCCGACGGGGACCTGGTGGTGCTACACGGGACGTACCACGGCTTCGGGCCGCAGCCGCTGGTGGCCTTCGACCTGTTCCGGGTCGACGCGGACGGCCATCTGGCCGAGCACTGGGATGCGCTGACGCCTCTTGTGGCGGAGACGGTCTCCGGTCGCTCGCAGACCGACGGCCCCACCGAGCCCTCCGACCTTGGCAAGACCGAGGCCAACCGCGCCCTCGTTGTGGAGTTCGCCGAGAAGGTCCTCCAAGGCGGTGACTACTCGGTGCTCACCGACTACATTTCCGCCACCACCTACCGCCAGCACAATCCGGAGGCCGCCGACGGGCTGGACGGCTTCGGGGCCGCCGCCGCGAAGTGGGCCGAGCAGGGCAAGAACCTCGTCTACAAGACCGTCCACAAGGTCGTCGCCGAGGGTGACTTCGTGCTGCTGCAGTCCGAGGGCGAGTTCGGCGGGCCGGTCGCCTACTGGGACCTGTTCCGCATCGCCGACGGCAAGATCGTCGAGCACTGGGACATCATCGCCCCCGTCCCGGACAGCCTCCCCCACTCCAACGGTCTGTTCTGAAGGGCAGGGAAGATACGGTGAGCAGTCCGACCTACGCGGGCAAGACCTTCCGGTTCAGCGTCGACAACGGCGTCGTCTTCCACAACGTCTACGCCCCCGACGGCACCCGGCTCCACTACGAGACCGTCGCCGGACCGGCCAAGGGCGCCGTCGAAGACGTCGAACTGCACGCCGCCGAGGTCAGCCCCGGCATCTTCATCCTCGGCTGGGTCGAGCAGTCGGGCATGACCATCACCCACGCGATGAATCTGCACACCCACACCGTCCACGCCTTCTGGACCTACGAGACCCCAGACGGCCGCGTGGGCGAACTCCACACCGGCACTCTCCAGGAGATCTGACCGAACCGGGCCATCCAATATGCCGACGGCCCACACCACAAAGGCACCACGCTGGTCACCGCCTGCGGCGCTGCTTGCCCTTCGCCACCTGGCCGACTTTCAGGACTTTGCGAGTTGCCGCAGATGGGGGCGGGGGGCACGCTTCTTGACCCGCCGCCGTGCGCGGGGAGTCAACTCTGGGAGGGGAGTCCGGGTGTTCGGTCGCAGGAACGCCAAGCAGGAGCAAGGGGAGATGGGGCCAGCGGGTGATGACCTGGCGGGAGACGATGTCGATCATGGTGGCCAGATGGAGCCAGTCCTCCCCGGTCGGGATGTAGGTAATATCTCCGCACCCGCGTGCGTCCAGGCCGGTGGAGTCGGGGTGGAAGTTCCGGACGATGAGGCCGAGCCGCGAGGCTTCCCCTGGACCGGCGATCGTGGCGCCGGCGTCGCTGCCGGACCTCAAGCCCCACCTCCCGCGTCAGCGAGCGACCCGGCGTCGCCCGCACTCCTCACCCTCGCGTCGCAGGACGCCGTGGACACGCGGGCACCGTAGGTGCCCCGCGAATGCTGTTGGACCTGAGTGATCAGGTTGGTCAGCTCGGCGTCACGGACCGAGCGGGGGCCGAGCTTGCCGGTGCGGCGGGCATAGAAGGCGGTTCTGGAGACCTTCAGCAGCTCACACGCCCGTTCGACGCTGTGACCTGCACGTTTCTCCGCCGCGTCTCCGTCGCGAAGAAAGCCGTCGCACGCTCGAGGACCTCCACGTCCTCCCGCAGCCTGCGGTTCTCCCGCCGCAACGCGGCCAGTTCTTCACGCTCGTTGCCAGTCAGGCCATCTCGCTCACCGTTATCGACCTCAGCGCACTTCCCCCAGTCCCGCACCGCGGTCTCGGTCAGAGCAAAGCCTTTGGCGATCCGACCGACCGAGCGGTCACCGCGCCTGCACGACTCGACTGTCTCCGGCGTGAACGGGAGGCGAGAGCGGGCTTCTTCTTCCCCACGCTCTCCATGATGGACATCCCCCCGGGGCTGAACCCCTGATCTCGGATGTCCGTCAAAGCGGATCAAGCCCAACCGCCTGGCCGTCCCGTGAGGGCTACGACAGCGGCGACCCGCCGCTCCGCTGCTTGCCACTGCCGTTCCCCTGGCCGGGATAGCGGGCCGGCGGTCAGGCGACGTGCGCTGCCCGGAGCAGCAAACGAACTTGATGCGGCCCTGCCAAAATCATTGAAAAAGCCATATGACATGTGCCATTTTACAGCGCAGCCCGTCGTCGACGGGACCTCAACTCCCATCCCCAGGAGTGAACTTTGCGCGCCATGGCCGTCACCACCGCCCTGCTCATAGCCGCCATCGCAGCCTCCCCCGCCCAGGCCTCCCAGACCTCCCAGGCCGATCCCAAGCCGGACCACGTCTTCGCTGACCCGGGCCAGCGCCCGGCCCACGGCAATGCCAATGCCGCTCCCGGCGAGACCGGGACCACCGGCGGCAGACTGGAGTCGCGCATCCTGCCGATCGTCCACAGCTGCAGCCCGACCCTGCGGATCCGCGCCCAGGAGATGACCGCCGCCCAGCTGACGGCGACCTGCACGAGCCTGGCCAACCAGGACGCTTACTTCCACGGCGTGGTCAAGGACTCCGGACCGGTCGTGAACGACTACAACACAACCCTGGAGGTCGACGTCTTCAACTCCAGCGCCGACTACAAGGCCTACGCGAGGAAGATCTACGGAATCGACACCAACAACGGCGGCATGTACCTGGAGGGAGACCCCTCCAAGACGGGCAACCAGGCGCGGTTCATATGCTACGAGCGCACCGATGCGAGCCCCGGCTGGCAGATCTGGAACCTCAACCACGAGTACACCCACTACCTCGACGGCCGCTTCAACCTGTACGGCGACTTCAACGCCAGCCAGACCACCCCCACCGTGTGGTGGGGCGAGGGCATCGCGGAGTACATCTCCTACTCCTACCGCGGCGTCACCTACTCGAACGCGCTGGCTGAGGCCGGCAAGCACACGTACTCCCTGCGCACGCTGTTCGACACCACCTACGCCAACAGCGACGTCAACCGCACCTACAACTGGGGCTACCTCGCCGCCCGCTACATGATCGAGAAGCACCCGGCCGACGTCAGCACCGTCCTCGGCTACTACCGCGCAGGAGACTGGACCGCCGCCCGTTCCTTCCTCACCTCTTTGGACTATGAGAGCGACTGGAACGCCTGGCTGACAGCCGTGGCAGCGGGCGCCTGAGCCGTACGCCTGTTACGGCCGGACTCCCCCGAACGAGCATCAACAGCCCCTGAAAGGACGAAGGTTCCGTTCGATCTTTCGATCGGACGGGACCTCGTCACCATTCGTGAGCCAATACGGCAACTCGAAGGGCAGGCTCCAGAATCTCCGCCGTGAGGGTACCGCCCCGGTTGCCGCCACCCTGGAGCAGGCCCGCTGCGGGGAGGTTCAGCACCATCGCTCGGTGGTTCCATGCCGCCCGACGTGGCTCCTCCACGCGTCGAAGCGCAGGGATACGGCCTTCGGCGTAAGTCCTGGTGCCGCGCCCTTCGCAGCTCCACGGAGTGCGGAGCGCGCAGCATGCGCAGGCTAGGGTTCCCACCACGGAAGGGAACCGGCGCTGCCACTCCGCGTCCAGCTCGTAGACGTCTTGGGTGAGCGGGATGTTCTTACGGCACCGGCAGCACCTGCTGCGGAACGCAACGGACACGGCGGCGCGGCTCTCCCAATCACCCTGCAAGCCAGACGGGGTCAGCCTGGCATCCGGCCCGGGCCGGGCACCGTCGTCATGCCTCGGCGGGCCGTCCGATGTGCAACACGTCGTGCAACGCGGCTGCAACACCCACCTGCAACCGCCTCCGCATTGCGGCTTTGACCTGCTGAAACAGGCGCCCAGGCGGCTGCGCGCGCGGGTGTGTTGCGCTACGCCCGGGGCAGGCGGGATGCCGTGTCACCGGTCCTCGCTGATGCGGATCTGCCGGTCCTGCGCGAGCTGCCGCCACCGGGTCCGGACGGCGTCCGGCCCGTCCAGCCAGGTCGTGGGGGAGGGGGCAGCCACGGGCAGGCTGGCCATGCAGTGGGCGATGTCGGCGTAGTAGGCGTAGTCGCCGCGCGGCGAGCCGGCGCAACCGGTCGATGGCGGTGCGGACTTGTCTTGTTCGCCGAGGACGACGTGGTGCAGGGCGAGGACGGCCTCGGCCGAGGTGACCCCTGCGGCGCGGATCTCGGTCCGCAGGGCGCGGGCGCCGTCGAGGTCCGCGAGGGTGCCGGCGTCCCGGGCGAGGGCGGTGACCAGGCAATGAACCGGCGTTACTTCGCCACACACAACATCGAACCGCTCTCGTGGGACGTGGTGCGCTCGTACCGGGATCTGGCCCGACATTCCCTGCCCTTACTCATGCTCGCACTGTACGACGCGACCGGGAATTCGCTCCGTCGCCTGGGCGGCCGGGACATCCGCCGCGTCGATCTGTACGAGCGGCTCCTGGTGGATCTCGTCCGACGCCAGGTCGTCAAACACGACGACCCGTTGCCACCTTCTGCCGAAGCCGAAGCGGTCGAGAAGGAGCCCGGGCGACTGGGCGCGATCGCCATCGGGACCGTACCAGTGACGGGCTGTCCGACGTCACGTACCGTCCAGCCGCTCGGAGGCGCACCGAACGGGACGCGGTCTACGAGGCGAACCTCCTCCTGCTCGCCCTCGTCGTCGAAGACGGCGTCCGGGCCTCGGACTTCCTGGCGGTTGCGGATCCCGTCGACCGGTGGTGGCGATGCGCACAGTTCTGGCGCTCCCAGTTCGGTGAGGCGTCCTGGGAAGCCTTCGCCCGCTCGGTGTCTGTGGAGAGAGCCACCACCCCAGCCGACGGCCCCCGCACGGGCAACCTACAGATCTCCCTTCAGGCGACCACCGAACTCGCGGGCGACGTGTCCTGGATCCTGCGCCGCAGTGTGCTGGGGCCGGCCGCCTACCACGACGCACGAGGGGTGGACGCCGCCGATCTGACCAGGCGGCTGTCCCTCCTGTGCGACACGGACGTGCAGCACGTACTCCACGCTCTGGCACCTCTATTGCGGAGCTTGCCAAACACCCTTCACACGTACCGCGTCGACCAGGAGCAGCGGGCCGTATCGGGGGCGGCCGCCCCCTTGGGCTTGTTGTGCCGGCGGCGTGACCGAGCACGCCTTCGATGTCGCCGCCCGGCCCTCCGCACTGCGCCTGCGCGAGCGCCTGGACAGCCTGAGCAAGCGCGAATGCCGGAGTGTTCTGATCGTCGGCGACGGGCTGACGGGCATCGAGACGGCCACCGAGATCGCCGAATCCCGGCCCGGCCTGTCGGTGACGCTGGTCGCCCGCGGAGAGCTGGGCGACCGGCTCTCCGCCGCAGCCCGCAGCCACCTGCGACAGGCCTGCGACCGGCTGGGCATCACCGTCCTGGAGCACGCCGAGGTCGAAGCCGTCGAGGCAGCGCGGGTGCTGTGCGCCGACGGCGCCGCTCTGGCGTCGGACGCGACCGTGTGGACGGCCGGGTTCGCGGCCGGCCCCATCGCCGCCGCTGGCGGGCTGGAGGTCACCGACAGCGGACGGATCGTCGTCGACCGCACCATGCGCTCGCTCTCGCACCCGAACGTCTACGCCGTCGGCGACAGCGCCTACGCCATCGGCGACAACGGCCGGCCGCTGCCCATGTCCTGCGCTTCGGCCGGCTTCACCGGCATGCAGGCCACGAACGCGATCGTGGGACGCCTGACCGGCCGCAAGATCGCGAACACCAAGCTGGAGTACCCGGGCAACCACATCAGCCTCGGACGGCGGGACGGAATCCTGCAGATGGTCGACCACGAAGGGCAGGCAAAGCCGAAGTACATGGGCGGCCGGAAGGCCGCGCGGATCAAGGCAGGAATCCTCAAGTTGTCGTTGTGGACCAACTCCCACCCGACCTTCGGCCTGCCCAAGCGCAAGCACCACCTGGCCGCTGCGCCGCACACGTCCCCCGAGAAGGCAGCCGCGTAGCCGCCCCATAGGATGATCCGCGTGGACAGCACCGCCATCGATCGCTTCGACACCAGTCGGTTCGAGGCCAGCCGCAACCGGCTGGCCTCGCTGGCGTACCGGCTGCTGGGCTCCGCCGCCGACGCCCAAGACGCCGTGCAGGACGCGTTCCTGCACTGACAGGCCGCCGACCGGCAGCAGATCAAAGTGCCCGAAGCATGGCTGACCAAGGTCGTCACCAACCTGTGCCTCGACCGGCTCCGCTCGGCACAAGCCCGCCGCGAACGAACCGTCCGCGCCTGGCTGCCCGAACTCCTCCTCGACGGTGACCCAATGCTCGGCCCGGCCGACACCTTCGAACAGCGCGAATCGGTCTCCCTGGCCGTTCTGACCGTCATGGAGCGCCTGTCACCCATCGAGCGGGCCGTCTACCTCCTGCGCGAAGCGTTCTCCTACGGCCACGCCGAGATCGCCGAGATCCTCGACATCACCGAGTCCGCAAGCCAGCAGCACCTCCACCGCGCCCGGACCCGCATCACCGCCGCGCGCCGCCGCCGCGGCGAAGTCGACCCGGCATCCGCCCGCAGGATCATCGAGGAATTCCTCGCCGCTGCAACCTCGGGCCGTACCGATCGGCTGGTGGCGATGCTCACCGACGACGTGGTCGCGATCTCCGACGGCGCCGGCCTGGCGGAGAAGCTGCTGCGGTTCGACACCCCGCAGCGCGTCGCCGCCATCGCCCGGGGCGGCTTCAAACCCACGCCCGCGAAACGACGGCTCGCCGGCGGCGCGCCCGCCATCCACTACGCGCTCGTCAACGGCGCCCCCGCCATCCTGTTCGTGCTCGGGGACCAGGTCATCGGCGCCGTCACGTTCGACATCGCGGGCGACAGGATCGCGACCGTGCGCGGCATCGCCGCCCCCACCCGCCTCGTCCGCCTCACCGAAGCCTGGCAGCAGCACGGACCGGACAGGCCGCTCATCGCCGAGTGGTGACGGGGCCCCACTGCCCCACTGTCCTTCGCCGGCCCGCTCCCACCCGAGTGAGGTTCGTGCTCATCACTCCAGCAGCACCCTGAGCGCCACCAGGTCCTTGTGCTGCGCGCGGCGCCGAGAACACCTCGGCCGGGCCGGTGACCTCCAGGAGTTCCACTCCGGGGAAGGCTGTGATGACGACGCGGTGCGGTGCGCATGGCTCGATCACTTCGCCCCGCCGCGCATGTCTGCAATGACGAGGTCCTCTCACATCCGGACACGTCTCATCGGCGGGCAGTGCTGTGCCTCCGGGCGACCCCACACACGCTCCCGGTCCACTGCGGAGGACGGGGTATACGGTCCGATCGGGTGGATTCCACCTCTGCCGGAGCACCCCGTCCCGCCGTGAGGCGAAACATGGAGGGTGACCGCCCACGACTCCGAGGGATGGAACAGCGGCCCGTACGCGGCGGCGATCCACGCGCAGCAGGGTGATCTTTCGCTGCGCGACGCGGAGGGCTGGTGCCTCTCGCTGGATCTCAAGCGATGGTGTGCGCGGGCGGACGCCGGCGACCGTGCCGTACTGCGGCGGTGCAGGGGGCGCGTGCTGGACATCGGCTGCGGGGCCGGCCGGCTGGTGGAGGCGCTGACCCGTCAGGGGCACTCCGTGCTCGGCATCGACGTGTGTCCGTCAGCAGTGAGCGCGACCGTCTCCCGGGGCGGCGCCGCACTGCGCCGGTCGGTGTTCGATCCGCTGCCCGACGAGGGCGGGTGGGGAACGGTATTGCTGATCGACGGCAACATCGGCATCGGTGGGGACCCTCGCAGACTGCTGCTCAGGATCAGGGACCTGGTACACGGGCAGGGACTGCTCTTGGTGGAAACAGCTCCAGGAGATGTGGACGAACGCCGCCGGGTCCGCATCCATGCGGGTCACCGGCCGGTGGGCGCGGCCTTCCCCTGGGCCGCTGTCGGTACTGCGGCACTGGACCGTCACGCCCGGGCCTCGGGGTGGACGGCGACCGAGTGCTGGTCCTCCGCCATGGGCCGTCACTTCGTTGCCCTGCGCGCCCGCGCCTGAACCCTTGCGGCACGCCTGGCGGCCTTCGTCCCCTGCCACATCCTGGCGAGGAGGACGGCTGCGGAGGCGGCGAAGAGACCGGCGGTGATCAACAGCCAGCGCGCGAGGAACCCGTCGGAGGGGAGGCCCGTGGCGGCGGTGAAGTGCTCCACCCGGTGGAGGATGAGGGGCCACCAGACGAGCAGGAGGACGCCGGCGATGAAGGACGGTACGCGAACGTGGTTGACGCCCACCCGCGCCAGGGGACCTCCCACGTGCGCGTCCCCGAAGGCCGCCCGCACCGCCCGGTCCGTCATCGAGTACAAGGGCAGCAGCACCAGATCATGCAGGAGCGCCGCTCCGACGAACCACAGGGCCACGCCGAGGGCGTCGCCCTTGAGGAGTCGCAGGCCCGCGTAGACGGCGAGGGCGAAGGAGGCGAGGACGAGGAGCAGGTGGAGCGGGGAGGCCCCGTAGCGGCGGCGGAACGCGCCTGTGGCCGAGGTCGGCAGGACGGGTCTCATGCCGGGTCTCCGAAGGTGAGGCGGGTGACCCATTTGGTGTTGTGGACTCCGGGCGCTCCGGGGACGATCACCCGGGCCGGGTAGCCGTGATCGTGCGAGAGCACGGCACCGTTGACGCGCACGGCGAGCAGTGAACGGTCGTCCCGGGCCTGGTTGTCGCGCAGGACCACCGACCTGAACGGCCCGCCGCGCTGCACCGACTCCACGAAGACCTGCGGGGTGTTCGTGCCGAGCCCGACCAGTGCGGCCAGGTCCGTGAGGCGGACTCCGCTCCAGTGCTGGTCGGAGGTCGACCAGCCCTCCACGCAGGCGATGGGCAGGGACGACTCGTTCTGGGGCAGGGCCAGCAGTTGGTCGTAGGTCAGATCGATCTGCTTGCCGGCACCACGTACGGTCAGGCGCCAGGCGGAGCCGATGTCGCTGGGCCGGATGCCGACCGAGGCTGCGGTCTTGTTGATCTGGAAGCCGTTCGGCCCGGAGCCGGGATCCTGTCTGTGCGGGGCGAGGAGCGCCGTCTGCCTGAACCAGCCGCCCATGCTCTGGCCCGCGGTGACCGCCAGCAGCACCAGGGAGCCCAGCCCGACCATGCCCAGTGCGCCCCGGCGGGAGATCGTCGGCGCCGCCGGACGGGGCGAGACCAGTCCGGCCGCGTCGTGCGTACCGGCCGCCGACTCGCCCAGCCGGTGCCCCACCGCGCGCAGTGCCCCGGGCAGTCGGAAGGCCACGTGGACCACGAAGGCGCCGATGAAAACCCAGGCGCCGTAGAAGTGCAGTGTGTAGAAGGAGCCGGGGAAGATGTAGTGCAGCTGCACGTTGAGGATTCCGGTGACGAACTCGAACCCGGCGCCTCCCACCAGGAGGAGCAGGGACAGCCGCTCGATGCCGTGCGCGGCCGACCGCACCGGCGGCCACTCGAACAGTTTGGGGATCACCGACCACAGCTTGGCCAGGAGCACGGGTACGAGGACGATCCCGAGCGTGACGTGCACCCCCTGGGTGACCCGGTAGAGCCAGTACGGAGACGTCGGCCAGGGGAAGAGGTAGAACCCGAGCCACCCCTTGCCGGGCGTCTGGTCGTTCACCGCTGCCAGATCCGGGTTGTACGCCGCGTACGACACCAGGCCCGTGACGAAGAGGACGGTGATCCCGAAGAGCAGGATCAGCCCGAGCACCGAGGTCAGCCACGGACCGCGCAACGGGCTCCGCCAGAACTCCGGGCGCGAGGGCCCTGGCGGCGGACCGGCCGTCCGTGCGGATTTCACAGCCGACCGGAGTCGCGCCGGCCACCTCGGCCCAGATGCGTCCGCGTCCGGTTCCTCACCGGAGGGCCGACCGGCCGTAGCCGGTTCACCGGTGTCCCTTGGTCCCTGGTGCCCGCGTTCCGCGTCCCTCGGCATTGGCCGCGGGGTCTCGTCGGGATCGCGCTGCCCGCTACCGCTCGCGCCCAAGGGACACCTCCTCAGACTCCGACCGAACCGGGGCTCACGGAAAATCGCCCGCCGAGGAAAACATGCCGCACACAGGCCATGGGAGCCCACGTGACACGCCAGACCTGATGTTTCCTCGCTACGACCGCGGCCGCCGGCTCCCGCCCGCCGCTACTCGAGCCGGTGCGGGCAGTCGGCGCCGCCGGACCGCATGTCCTGCATGGACGGGCCCCCGCACGGTCACCGCACACCCTCTGCATTCACGCGACGGGCCCGTGCTGCAGCCTGCATGAAGAACACCGCCGCCACGACGGCGAGTCCCACCCCCATGGCCGTGCACGCCATGGTCAGACCGGCGGGGGCGTCCAGCATGCGCGGCACGGTGTTCAGGCACGCCTGCGCGTACAGGCCGAGCATGGCGTAGGCGTAGGCCCGGGCCACGGCACGGCTGCGTAGCCTCTGCGGGGTCCACCCCCGCAGGAGTGCGACGGGAAGGGGAAGCAGGAGGAGCGTCGCCACCGCCAGAACGACAGCGTGGACGGTGGGATTTCCGTTCATGGGTACCTCTCTGGTGCGGCTGCCACCGTACGGCTCGACCACCCGTCGATCTCATGCCGGAGTCCGGCAGTATCGGCTCCCTGTGACTGCCGTCGGAGGACTCGTCAACGCTCCGACACGACCGCAGGAATCTGCGCTCCGAGGCCGTCGTCTCACGTGCCGGAGGCGGAGACCGTGCCACGGCCGAGCAACTCGGCCAGGCCTCTGCGGGTAGCGGCCGGAACCACCCGGTCCTGCGCCTTGATGACGTACCCGGGGTGCAGGTCCCAGACCAGGCCCGCCTCAGGAATCCGGGCCTCCTCGGGTGCGGCGGCCAGGTCCGGGCGCCGTTCCTCGGGTGCACTGGTGTCCAGGGCGATCACGCGCCAGGCACCGGGCCGGAAAGATTCCGCGATGGTCCGTCCTTCCAGCTGCGGGTGACCGGCCACCACGAGCGCCGCGAACAGCAGCACCCGCCGCTCGACCGGTATGGCCCCACGAAACCGGCGAGGATCTGCAGGGTCTTGCGCCCGGGCGGCTCCTCCACCGCGGGGTCGTTGATCGCGAAGATGTCGAGGAGGGTGATGTACGCCGCGTGCAACGGGTGGTCCCCGGTGGTGGCCCAGGAAGCCACCGTCAGTGCGCCCACCGCCGCGACGATCCCCGCCAACGACCAGCGCAGGCGGCGCGAGAACAGCGAGGCGACCGGGAACGCGGCCCCGGCCAGACGGCCTGAGGACACGGCGGGGCCGGCGTGGGAGACGGCTTCCAGGGCGACGATGCCGCGGCCTGTCGCAGCGGCGACCGCGCGATCGTCCGGCAGCAGTTGCGGCCCGCGCTCACCGCTGAGTTCCGATCCTTCGGCTCCGGCCGGGTCGCCGGTGGTCGCTAAGAGCAGCGCCAGGGTGCACAGCCCGGGGTCCGCGACCTCCCCCGGCCCGGCGGAGTGCGCTCCATCGCCCGCAGCAGGAACCCGTCCGCCTGCACGATCTTGCTGGTCCCGGCGACGGCCGAAGCGGCGAGGGCCGGCGCCGCCGTGTCGGCGTCCGACAGGACCGTGGTCGACGCGTCCAGTTCCCGCAGGTCCAGTCCGGGCCCTGCGATGATCGCCGCCTGGTCAAGCAGCTCTTCCAGGCGCTGTCCCAACTTGCGGTTGTACAACCTGATCACCAGCCGGAGCCTGGGGTTGAGCCGGCGGGCCACCAGGGCCGCCCGCACGTTCGCCTCGTCGTCCTCGTACACCAGCGCCAGCGCGGCCGCATCCTCCACCCCGGCTGCGGCCAGCACCTCCTCGTCAGGTTTGGCGGCCTCCACGACCCGCAGGTGCGGGTCCGCTTGCCCGGCCCCCGGGGGCCCGGGAGTTCCTGGCTGCAGGTACGCGGCCGAGCAGTCCGAGAGCCCGGCCGGGCCGCGGTCCCACCGCCGGCTGCTGTGTGCGGGCCTCGGGCACCACGAGCGTTACGCGTTCCCTGTACACGTCTCGCAGTTCGCCGGACAGCCGCCTGGCCAGCCCGTCATCGCCGCAGACGACCACCCAGCCACTGTGCACGGAGAGTTGGGGCCGAGAGGCATTCGTCACTGATCAAGAATGCATCGACGGCAGGGCAGTTGCCCCAGCGGGTCCACATCGTGAACCAGTCGCCGTTGCCTCAGGCGCATCCGTGATCACCGATGGGACGCGCTGTCCACCGGTCGCCGTGTTCGACCGGCTGCTGTTGGCCAGGGCCTGGCTGGGCTGCCCTGCGAGGAGGCAGGTGTGGCCGGGGAGGGCTGAGCTGCTGGGGCGGCATCCGATGCGTCGCCCGTGTTGAAGTGGCCTCAAGGGCGCAACCGTTCCGAGAGCTGACATGTCCGATCCGTACACGGAGGCTTCACGCCTTCCCTGTGCCCGGGACCGGCCATTCCGCGTCGGTGTCCGCTTTGGTACATGCCAATGGGGCCGTGATCGCGCCATGATCGCGCCGCCGCCGGTCCGGCGGCCGTTGACACGTGTGTGATCAGGGGGATCGAGCCATGCCCGAAAGTACCCGCACGACCAGAACCCGTACCCGGATGTGGCGCCGCGCGCTGGCGACGGCAGCCGTCCTGGCAGCGACCGGAAGCATCCTCACCGTCGCCCCGCAGCCCGCCCACGCCGCACTGCCGGCGCAGTCGATCGCCGACCCCGTGCACTACTGGAACGACGTGCTGCAGGACATCTTCCGCAAGACGGGCGGCGGCCCGGTTCCGATGACGCGCGCGGCCGCCATGATGAATGCCGCGATCTACGACGCGGAGAGCTCGTACCAGCTCAAGTGGAAGGGCCGGATGACCTCCGAGGAGTACATCCACGCGGAGAAGTACGCGGGCTGGGTCGAGGGGCCGGATGAGGAGGAGCGGGTGATCGGGCGTACCGCGTACAACATCCTGCTCAACCTCTACGGCGTGAACCGGCCCGACAAGAACGCGCCCGACTTCACGGCCTACCTTGACCAGCGCTTCCGCGACCGGTTCGGCACCGACCCCACCCAGGGCGACCTGCTGGACGTCACCGTCGTCGGCAAGATGGTCAACCAGATGATGACCGCCCGCGCCGGGGACGGCTCGGACAACAAGCAGGCCTACACGGGCGACAACAGGCCGGGGTCCTGGCGGCCGACCAGTTACCCCGACATGGTCGACCCGAAGTGCCAGGTGGACGGTGACGCGGTCAACCCGTTCTGGGGGCAGGTCAAGCCCTTCTCGCTGAGCTCGGGCTCGCAGTTCCGGCCCACCACGCTCGCGCAGTACGGCACGTACGAGAACCTCGTGGCCAGCCCGGAGTACAAGGCCCAGGTCGATGCGGTGCGCAGGGTCGGCGCGGCCGCTCCCACGGCCGCCACGCCGGTGATCAACCGGACGGCGGACCAGTTGAACGCCGCCTGGTTCTGGGCCAACGACAACGACCTGACGTACAAGCCCCCGGGCCACATGCTCCAGGCCACCCGTGAGGTCTCCAAGGCCCGTGGTCTGAGCACGTACGCCAACGCCCGGCTCTTCGCGCTCGTCTCGATCGCGCTGGCCGACACCGGCATAGCCGTCCGGGACGCGAAGTTCTCCACCCCGATCGACCTGTGGCGTCCCGTCTCCGCGATCCGCGAGGGCGGCCTCGACCCCCAGTGGAAGCCGCTCCTGAAGAACAACGACGGCGTCAACGTCAACCCGTGCTTCCCTGCCTACGTCTCCGGCCACGCTTCCTTCGCCGGCGCTTGGGCGGGCATCATGAAGCGCTACTTCGGCAGTGACAACATCGCCTTCGACCTCACCACCGACGAACCCCTGGCCCCCGTCAAGCAGCGCCACTTCACCAGCTTCAGCGCCGCCGCCAAGGAGGACGCCGATAGCCGCGTCTGGCTCGGCGTCCACTACCCGTGGGACGCCACCGACGGCCTCACCCTCGGCGACAAGGTCGCGGGTCAGGTGTTCAGCACCAAGCTCCGCACGCTGTGACGCCCGCCGCGGGGGCGGGGTCCCGTACCCCTGCCCCCGCGGAATGGGAGGCTGGAGCCGTCTGCTTCTCCGTCCGTGCCAGGAGACACGCTCATGTCCCGCCGTTTCGGTACCGCGCCGATCTCACCTCTGATCGTCTTCGGCGCTGTCCTGACCGCCGCCGGCGGGGCGATGTACCTGCTGCCCGGCACCGGCCTGCCGCTGCCGGCGCTCGGTGCGTTCGTACTCGCGACAGGGGCCGCCGTGTGGGCGGCTGCTCGACACCGCTGAGGCAGGGGCCTGCCCCAAGGCCGTAAGCATTCCGTCATCCGGTCCGACCTGGCATCCGGCTGCCGCACTGCACTTGAATGTGCTGACGAACCCGTGAGGAAGAGGCATCGGCGATGGCAGGCAGAGGGCGGCGCGGCAGGATCGCACTGGTCGCGATGGTCGCGGCAACGGTGGTGCTCGGCGTGGGGCTGTACTGGTTCCAGCCGTGGAAGCTCTGGCAGGACGAGACCGTCCGCGAGGCCCTCCCGACGACATCGGCTGCCCCGAGCGCGCCCGGACCGGCCTCTTCGGCCGCACCCTCCGCCCCGGCGGGCCCGCAGACCGTGGCCGAGGGCAGTCTGATCAGCCACGAGCACACCACCACCGGCACGGTGAAGCTCGTCCGGCTGCCCGACGGCTCCCACACCCTTCGCCTGGAGAACCTGGACACCAGCAACGGCCCCGACCTGCGGGTCTGGCTCACCGACGCCCCTGTCAAGGAGGGTGTGGCCGGCTGGAGCGTCTTCGACGACGGCAAGTACGTGAGCCTGGGCAAGCTCAAGGGCAATAGGGGCGACCAGAACTACGAGATCCCGGCCGGCGCGAACCTCGCCGACTTCAGCAGCGTCACCATCTGGTGCGACCGCTTCGACGTGTCCTTCGGCGCTGCCGCCCTCAAGGCCGTCTGACTCCCCTGCCCGTCACCGGCCCGGATGCCGCCTCTCCCCCGTGCTGCGAGGTTCGGCATCCCGGCCGGTTTCGGCTTGCCCCCGTGCACTGATCCTGCCCGTCCCGGACGCGGCAGCGCATTGCCGGTGACCGGCAGTCTTTACGGTGCCTTGATGCCGATGGCGGTTCCTCGCGCAGCACGTGTCACCCTGGTCCCCGCGTCAAGGACTTATCAGTGGCGCGTCAGGATCACGGGAGGGCCGTGACGGACCGGGAAACGTCGGAGAAGCACGTGGCGGGGTACGCCGAGATCCTGCTGGACGCATGTTCCACGGGACGTCGGCTCACCCGCGCCGAGCTGGAGTCCCGCCGCGCGCAGGGCGAGCGGGCGGCGGAGGCCGGACTGCCGCTGCGCGGGCTCATACGGGTGCACCTCGCCGCGGCGCAGGAGATCCCGCCCCGGCTGACCACGGCAGCGGTGGGTTCGCTGCTGGCGGTGGTGGAGCAGGCGGTGGACGTCTTCGCCGAGGGCTACGAGCGGGCCCAGCACCACGCGGTCCGCCAGGAGGAGGCCGCGCGCCGGGAGTTCATCGACGACCTGCTGTACGGGCGTAGCGACCTGGGCCGCCTCGCCGAGCGCGCCGAACGCTTCGGCCTCAGGCTCTCCCAGGCGCACGCGGTCGCCGTTGCCGCCGGGCCCGAGCCGTACGGTGACGGCTACCCGGTGGCCCGGGGGATCGAGGAAGCGGTCCTCGCCCGGTTCGGCAACCGGCAGATCCTGCTGGCCACCAAGGACGGCCGGCTCATGTGCGTGGCCCCCGGCGACCAGCCAGACGTACTGGCCTACTTCGCCAAGCGGGCCTACGCGGCCACCGATGGCGGCCGGGTCGCAGGACCACGACCACCTCAGCCACCACTGAATTCCCACCCGAGGCACCCGGCCGTCACGCTCCCGTCGCCGTACCCGGCGCACCGTGTGACGGAAGTCTTACGTGCGCGCGTGGGAGACCCTTCGCATGGCCCGCGCTGCGTAGCGTCAGCAGTATGCGCGTACTCGTCACCGGAGGGGCCGGATTCATCGGCTCCCACATCGTCACCGCCCTCACGGACCGAGGACACGACCCCGTCGTCCTCGACGCCCTGCTGCCCGCTGCCCACCCCGGCACGCCGCCCCTGCCCGACGCCGAGTTCGTGCGCGCCGACGTACGGGACGCCGTCGCGGTCAGAGCGGCGCTCCGCGGAATCGACGCGGTGTGCCACCAGGCGGCCATGGTCGGCCTCGGCAAGGACTTCGCGGACGCCCCGGACTACGTCGGTTGCAACGACCTCGGGACGGCGGTGCTGCTCGCGGAGATGGCAGCTGCCGGGGTGGGCGAGCTCGTGCTCGCCGGATCGATGGTGGTCTACGGGGAAGGCCGGTACACGTGCGAACGGCACGGGACGGTACGACCCGGGCCACGCCGGACCGAGGACCTGACGGCCGGCCGGTTCGAACCCCGCTGCCCCGACTGCGGAGCCGAACTCGCGCCGGGCCTGGTCGGCGAGGACGCCCCGACGGATCCGCGGAACGTCTACGCGACGACGAAGCTGGCCCAGGAGCACCTCGCGGCGAGCTGGGCCCGGTGCGTGGAGGGCCGGGCGGTGTCACTGCGCTACCACAACGTGTACGGGCCCGGCATGCCGCGCGACACCCCGTACGCCGGAGTGGCCTCCTTCTTCCGCTCCTCGCTCGCCCGGGGCGAGGCGCCCCGGGTCTACGAGGACGGCGCGCAGCGAAGGGACTTCGTCCACGTCACGGACGTGGCCGCGGCCAATGCGGTGGCACTGGAGGCGGTTGCCACCCGGCAAACGGGCGCGCTCACGGCGTTCAACACCGGCAGCGGGGACCCGCACACGGTCGGCGAGATGGCGGTCGCGCTGGCCTCGGCGCACGGCGGTCCCGCCCCGGTGGTGACGGGCGAGTTCCGCCTCGGCGACGTACGGCACATCACCGCCGACTCGGCCCGGCTGCGCAAGGAGCTGGGCTGGCGCCCGGTGATCGGATTCGCCGACGGCATGGCCGAGTTCGCGCGGGCCGGCCAGCGTGCTTCGGCGGTAGCGACCCGCTGAGCCGGAATCCGGTCGACGTCGTCGGCCGGAGCGGCAAGGCCTACACCGGTACGGGGAGGGTCAGTTCGAAGCGGCAGCCGCCGGGCACGTTGTGGACGTCCGCGCGCCCGGAGTGGGCCTCGACGATGCCCCGGACGATCGCCAGGCCCAGGCCCGCGCCCGAGGGAGGGGTGCGGGCCTGGCTGCCCCGCCAGCCGGTGTCGAAGACCCGGGGCAGGTCTTCCTCCGGGATTCCGCCGCAGGCGTCGGTGACGGACAGCACCACCGCGTCCGCGCGGCGTTCCGTGGCGATCGCGACCGTTCCGTCGGCCGGGGTGTGGCGGATGGCGTTGACGAGCAGGTTGGACAGCACCCGCGTCATCTCCTTACCGTCGACCTCGACCGGTAGCGGGGCCACGCCCGCACCTGCCAGGCGCACTCCGTGTTCACGCGCGAGCGCATCGGTTCCTGCCAGTGCATCGCCCACCAGGTCGTAGAGGGAGACCCTGGTGGGGTTGAGGGAGAGTGCGCCAGCATGGATGCGGGACAGCTCGAACAGGTCGGTGACCATGGAGTTGAGGCGGTCCACCTCGGCGCGCATCTGGCGGTGGTAGCGGGCCGGATCCGCGGCCATTCCGTCCTCGAGTGCCTCCGACATGACCCGCAGCCCGGCCAGCGGTGTCCGCAGGTCGTGCGAGATCCAGGCCACCAGCTCGCGCCGCGATGTCTCCAGGGCCCGCTCGCGGTCGCGGGAAGCCGCGAGGCGTTCACTCGTGAGTGCCAACTCGCGGCTGAGTGCCGCCAGTTCGGCGGGGGCCGGTACGGCCGGCGCCGTGAAGGTGCCGTCCTCCCCGAAATCGTGTGCCGCTCGGACGAGTTCCCGGCAGCGCCGTACGACCTGGCGGCCCAGCAGCAGCGCCGTAATCAAGGAGACGGCGGCGGCCATCGCGACGACGGTGGTCACCACGGCCAGGTCGTGGGAGGACAGGAACATCGCCCAGGCGACCGCGAGCGTCCCGGCGAGCATCGCGGACACGGCGACCGCCGCGACCACCGCCAGGGACACGGCGACGCTGCGCCGGCGCAGTATCCGCAGCGCCACGGCTCCGAGGAGCCCGGCGGCCGCCGCGCCGAGGAAGGCGTACAGGGCGATCAACAGCACGTCACGCATGGCCGTCCTCCGTACGGGCACCGGCTGCGACCTGCTCGCGGCCGGTCGGGACGGGGCCCGCTTCGAAGCGGTATCCGGCCCCCCACACGGTTCGGATCAGCTGCGGATCGGCGGGGTCCTTCTCGATCTTGCCCCGGAGCCTGCGGACGTGCACGGTCACCGTGGAGAGGTCGCCGAAGTCCCAGCCCCAGACCTCGCGCATCAGCCGCTCGCGGTCGCAGACCTGCCCGGGGTGCCGCAAGAAGTAGGTGAGGAGGTCGAATTCCCTGAGGGTGAGTGCCAGTTCCACTCCGTCCCGCGTCGCCCGCCGGGCAGCGGGGTCTACGGTCAGGCCGGCCTCCGCGAGCAGGGGCTCGCCGGCCGGGACGGCCGACGATGCCCTGCGCAGGACGGACCGGACGCGCAGAACCAGTTCGCGCGGGCTGAAGGGTTTGGTCACGTAGTCGTCCGCGCCGACTTCGAGGCCCAGGATCCGGTCGTCCTCGTCGCCGCGCGCGGTGAGCATGACCACGGCCACGGAACGCCTCCCGTCCCCCTGCACCCGCAGCCGACGGCAGACCTCCAAGCCGTCCATGCCGGGCAGCATCAGGTCGAGGATGACGAGGTCGGGCCGGTGCCGGGCGGCGGACTCCAGCGCGGCCGGGCCGTCCGCGGCCCGGTGCACGGTGAACCCGGCCCGCTCCAGGTAGCCGGCGACGACCTCCGAGACGGTCGGATCGTCGTCCACCACCAGGACGCGGCCCGCGGCGCCTCCGGAGGCCGGGCCTCGGTCGGTTTCGTTGCTGGTTGCCATGCCTCCAGAGTGACACCGTGCGGTGCCGGGTGGACCTGGCCCTGCCGCCCTGGGACGCGGTGTCCGCGTTTCGTAAGGTCTTCGGGCGCCCTTCTTCGCCCTTCGGTTCCTACGGTGTGGAGGGTGACTCCTTCTGCTTGTCGTCCGCCTCTCGCGGACCTCGTACTGCCGTGCCTCAACGAGGCGGAAGCCCTCCCCTGGGTCTTGGGGCGGGTGCCGGCCGGGTGGCGGGCCATCGTCGTCGACAACGGCTCCACAGACGGCTCGGCGGACATCGCCCGCTCACTCGGCGCCACCGTCGTGCGCGAGACCCGGCGCGGCTTCGGCGCCGCCTGCCACGCCGGGCTGCTCGCCGCCCGCGCCGAGCTGATCTGCTTCTGCGACTGCGACGCCTCCATGGACCCCGGACTGCTCGCGCCCATGGCCGAGCGCGTCGCGGCCGGCGAGGCGGACCTCCTGCTCGGCCGGCGCCGTCCGCAGGGCCGCGGCGCCTGGCCCGCGCACGCGCGTGCCGGAAACATCGCCCTGGCCCGCATGCTGCGCCGCCGCACCGGCCTGCGGCTCCACGACCTCGGTCCGATGCGGGTCGCCCGCCGCGAGGCACTGCTCGGCCTGGACCTGAGCGACCGGCGCAGCGGGTACCCGCTCCAGATGGTCGTACGGGCCGCCGACGCGGGCTGGAAGGTGGCCGAGACGGACATCCCGTACCTGCCCCGATCCGGGAAGTCCAAGGTCACCGGCACCTGGCGGGGCACCTGGCACGCCGTTCGGGACATGCGCAAGGTGCTGGCCGAGCCGCCGGGCGCCCGCCCCGCACCGACCGAGGGGATCCCCGCATGAGCACCCTCCTCGTCATCGCCAAGGCTCCCGTCGCCGGACGCGTGAAAACACGGCTGACCACGCAGTTCACCCCGCGGCAGGCAGCCGACCTGGCCCTCGCCTCACTCCTGGACACCCTCGCGACGGTCCTGGCGACCCCGGCCGAGCGGCGCGTCCTGGTCCTCGACGGACAGCCGGGGCCTTGGATCCCGGACGGCATCGAGGTCGTCCCGCAAGGGACGGGCGGCCTGGATGTCCGACTGGCCGCTGCCTTCGCCCTGGCCGAGGGGCCGGCCCTGCTGATCGGCATGGACACCCCGCAGGTCACCCCAGGCCTGCTCGCGCCCGGGCTCGACTTCACCGAGGCGGACGCCTGGTTCGGGCCCGCCGACGACGGCGGGTTCTGGGCCCTCGGCCTCGCCGAACCCGACCCGGCCCTGCTCCTCGGCGTCCCCATGTCCGTGGCACACACCGGAGAGGTCCAGCGGCGGCGCCTGACCGATGCCGGTCTTTCCGTACGGGACCTGCCCGAACTGTGCGACGTGGACACCCCCGCCGACGCGGAACGGGTCGCGGCCGCAGCCCCGCGGACGCGCTTCGCCGCCCTGCACCACGGCCTGTGCGCGGTGACCCGATGACCACCCAGCTCGCCGAGCCCGCCAGCCGTACCTGGCAGGCGGACCCGTACGCGGACGCCCTCCGCACCGGGCGGGGGCCGCTGTTCCTCCGTCGGCGCGACGGCTGGCTGCTTCCGCTCGAAGTCGAGCGGTGGTGCGCCGAGCCCGACGCGGCCGACGACACCGTCCTCGCCCGGTGCACCGGGCCCGTCCTCGACATCGGCTGCGGACCGGGCCGACTGGTCGCCGCCCTCGCCCGGCTCGGCCGTACAGCGCTCGGTGTCGACGTCACCCCCGAGGCCGTGGCCCGTACCGAGCGGGCGGGCGGCAGCGCCCTGTGCCGGTCGGTGTTCGACCCGCTTCCCCGCGAAGGCGGCTGGGGCACGGTCCTGCTCATGGACGGCAACATCGGCATCGGCGGCGACCCCGCCGCCCTGCTGCGCCGGACTGCCGAACTGACAGCCGCCGGCGGCTCCCTGCTGGTCGAGGTCGCCGCCGCCGACGTCGACGAACGCGTGGAGGTGCACGTCGAGGACGGCGGCGGCGGGCGGGGAGCCTCCTTCTGGTGGGCCAGGCTCGGCACCCGCGCCTTGTGCGCCGCGGCGAGGTCCGCGGGCTGGACCCCTTACGACACCTGGCAGACGGCGGGCCGGCACTTCGTGCACCTCACCCACTGACGGATGCCGAGCGGCGAAATGCCGGGTGGGATCCGCAGCAGTGCGGGTCCCACCCTGAGCCGCTGACTCTCGGCCAGGCACCCCTCGGTGGGCTGGACGGGTTTGCAGGGCACCGGCCTGGACCTTGGCGTACATCTCGTCCAACGGCACGCCGGTGAGCGGGAATGCGGGGGTGCCCAGGACGAAGGCGCTGCCGAAGAAGCTGAGCCGGACTCCGCTGGGGAGGTCGGCGATCGGGTCGAAGTCGCGTACAGGCTCGAATCCGCCCGGGAAGCCGAGCTGGCAGACCCGGCCGCGCGGCCGGACCGAGGCCGGCGAGTCACGCAGGACGCTGTTGCCGACGACGTCGAACACCGCGTCGACGCCGATCCCCCGCTCCGCGACTTGGGGGGCGAGCGCGCCGTCGTCGATAAGCACGTCGGCAGCCCCGAGCTCCTTCAGCAGGGGCGCCCGCAGCGGGTCCCGGGTCGTGGCGAAGACGGTAGAGCCGTGGTCGACCGCCAGGTTGACCGCGGCTTGGCCCAGCGAGGAGGTAGCTCCCCTCACCAGGACGGTTTCGCCCGGTCGCGGGTCCGGATTGCCGAACAGGACGGTGGCCCGTACGCCTCGCCGTCAGGCGAGAGCGGCGAAGGCGCTGTCGACGATCGCCCGCAGGAGCGTCTCGTCGGGGTTCGCCTTCCCGACGACCATCAGCCCCTGGCAGGTGGCGACCAGCAGCTTGGCGCTGCCGGCACAGTCCAGCGAGGCGCGCACCTGCCCCCTGCGGGCCGCGTTCTCCAGCGCGTGCGTCATGCACCGCTCCAGCCGCGCCAGGTGACCGCGGACGACGGCCGCCGCCTCGTCGTCCTCGGCGGCGTTCTCGATGGCCGTGTTGACGAGCAGGCAGCCCTGCCTGCCTTCGGGGCTGAGCAGATCGCGCACCAGTCCGTCGAAGTAGCCGCGGATCTCGCCCACCGAGGCGCCGGGAGCCTCCAGCTCGCCCAGCTTCTGGGGGACGACCAGCTTCGAGTACCGCTCCAGCGACTTCAGGAACAGCGCACGCTTGCCGCCGGGGAAGGCACCGTAGAGACTGCCGGGCTTGACTCCCGTCGCCTTCACCAGATCCTCGACGGACACCGCCCGGTACTCGCGCTCCCAGAACCGCAGCATGGCTACGTTCAGAACAGCGTCGGGCTCGAACTCTCGTGGTCTGGGCGCGCGAAGAAAATACGTGAGCGACCATTCAAGAATGGTGCGCGAACCCGGCGGATTCTCCGCGGCACCGCTCCGATCAGGCCCGACGGCCCACCCGGCGCGCCACGGCACGCACACCGACGTACCCAAGGGTGAACAACGCGACGGCGGCCATGGCCAGCAGCCAGTTGCGCAGGTAGTCGAGCGGCAGGACGGTGGGGTTGGCCACGCCCCCCGGACGCAGCAACGGGGGAAGCGCGATCGCGGTGAGGGAGCCCGCGACGATCAGGGCCGCACGCGGAACCCCGTGCAGGCGCAGGCCGGCCACCGCAACGACGGCGGCGATCGCCATCACGACGGGCGCGACGAACCCGTCGTGCACCACGACCGCTCCCCCGAGCCAGACGGCGATCCGCCACGGCTCGGGCTGCTGAAAAAGCAGCCACCCGCCCCAGGCCGCGCACACCAGCCCGAATCCGCCGGTCACGTACCGGAAGTTCATCACGCCACCTCCAGTCGGCCGACCCACTTGGTCTGCAGGACGCCGGGCCGGTTCGGGGCGATGATCCGTGCCGGGTAGCCGTGGTCCAGGGACAGCACCTCGCCGTTCAGCCGGAGCGCGAGCAGCGTGAGCGGGTCCTGTGCGTAGAGGCGTCCCATCTCCATCACCCGGTAGGCGCCCGCCGCTTCGAGGGACACCACTCGGGCCCGTGATCCCGGGCCACCTCCCGCACGTTCCAGGAGGTCCCGTACCCGAACCCCGGTCCAGTGCGCGGACTTGCTCCACCCTTCGACGCAGGCGATGGGCATGACGACGTCATGCTGCGGCATGGCGCGCAACTCCTCCAACGTGAGGCTGTAGGGACGCGGCCCGTCCACGGTCAGCCGCCAGTCGGCCAACGAGGCCTCGGAGACGCGCGCGGCGGCGGCCGTCCGGTTCACGGGGAGCCCTTGGGCCCCGTGGGCAGGGCTGCGCGGGCCGAACAGTTCCAGCGATCCGAGTGCGGTGACGGACTGTCCGACCGTGGTGAGCGTGACTGCTCCGACCGCGGCAGTGACGCCGAGGAGGAGCTGCCGGCGGTCGGGCCCATCGGCCTCGGGCAAGGCCAGGGTGCCGGGGGAACGAAGCGTGAAGTGGTCGCGGATCTTCGGCCATTGCACTGCGACGTGCAGCAGGAGCGATCCCAGCAAAAGCCAGGCGACTGCGTAGTGCACTGGAACGAAGCTGAAGGGCCACGGGTACCACTGGAAGGTGTTCAGCAACCCGGTGAACAGCTCGAACAGTCCGGCCGCGACCAGGACCGCCACCGAGATCCGCTCCAGCGCGTGGAGGACCGATCGCACCGGAGGCCAGGCGAACAGCCGCGGGTAGACCACCCACAACTTGGCGAGCAGCAGTGGGATCGCGGCGATCCCGGAGGCCACGTGCAGACCCTGGGTGAGCCGGTAACCCCAGTACGGACGGCTCGGCAGCGAGTCGGCCAGCCATCCGGGCGGGTGCTGGAGGTAGTGGCTCAGCACACCGGTCGCGAAGCAGACGGCCATGGCCAGGCCGAGCCAGCGGCCGATGGCGGTCGCGGTGCGGGCATCGTGCAGGCGCGCCTTGAAGGTGACGGGCGGCCCGGAGGGCAGGGTGAAACGCATGCCCCCATCACACCCCCGACGAGGCCCGAGCAGGCCTCGGGAACACCTTACGAAACACGGACATCCGAGGTGGCACGGCCCGCGGGAGAGCCGATCCCTGGAACGATTCCGCAGGTGAAAGCCCCTACCGCCCTCACTCCTCGCACCGCGCCGGTGGCCACCGCCCTCGCCCTCGCCGCACTCACGACGCTCCTCGCCCGCACCATCGTGTACGGGGGCTACTTCAGCGACCCGGTCGGCCTGTTCTGCTGGTACGCGGCCTGCTGGGTGCTCTTCGCCGTCGCGCTGCTGGCTCTGCGCCAGGTCTCGGCTCGCCACGTCGCGTGGCTGATCGCCGCGGGGGCGGTCGCCGTCACGGTGACCGGACTGATGGGACCACCGCGGACCAGCACCGACTCCTACCGCTACGCCTGGGACGGCCGCGTCCAGTCCGCCGGCGTCTCCCCGTACGACCACACCCCCCAGGACCCGGCGCTCGCCCGGCTCCGCGACCCCTGGCTCTTCCCCACCGGCGCCGCCTGCACCGGCCCGGACCTCGCGCCCGTCCCGCCCACCGAGGGCACGCGCCACTGCACCCGCATCAACAGGCCCGCCGTGCACACCATCTACCCGCCCGTCGCCGAGGCGTACTTCCTGGCCGTCGACCGGCTCTCCCCCGCCGGCGCCCGCCACAAACCGCTCCAGATCGGCGCCGCCCTGGTCTCCCTCGGCGTCACGGGCGCACTCCTCCTGATCCTGCGGCGGCGTGGCGACGACCTCCGCAAGGCCGCGTACTGGGCCTGGTGCCCGGCCGTTCCCGTCGAGGCGGTCAACAACGCCCATGTCGACGTCCTGGGCGTGCTCCTCGCGGTCGCCGGCCTCGGCCTCGTCGCCTCCCGGGCACTGACCCGGCGGGCGGCGGGCGGCGTGCTGATCGGTGCCGCCATCGCCACGAAGCTGATGCCGGCCGTCGTCCTCCCCGGGGCGCTGTCCGGGGTCCGCCGTGTGCGCGACGCGGCCGTCGTACTGCTGCCCGCCACTGCCTTCGTCGTACTCGCCTACTTCCCTTACGTGCTCCTCTCGCACGGCTCGGTCTTCGGCTACCTCGGCGGCTACGTCGAGGAGGAGGGCTACGACGACGCCTCGGCCGGGTCCCGCTATTCGCTCCTGCGCCTGGTCCTGCCGGGCACCTGGGCCTTCCCCGTACTGCTCGCCATCGTCGCGGGCGTCTGCCTGTACGTGATGTGGCGCGGGGACCCGCGACGCCCCTGGAGCGGTGCTCTCCTGATCACCGGGTGGTCCTTCGTCCTCCTCACCCCCGGCTACTCCTGGTACGCGCTGCTCCTGATCGCCCTCGTAGCCCTGGACGGCCGCTGGGAATGGCTCGGCATCCCCCTCGCAGGCGCCGCCGTCTACGTCCTCGCCCCGACGCTCCACTTCCAGCCGTCGCTGAGCAACATCGCGTACGGGGCCGCAGCCGCCCTCGTCCTCATGATGAGCCAGGTCCGACGAGGAGCCTCGACTCAGCCGGTCGACAACCCGGCCACGCCATAACAGCAAGGCCCTCCCCCGCCACCGCCCCAGAGCCAGGCGAACGACGCCCGGTGTCGCTCGAGGGACACGACACAGGAAGCCGCCCGGCACCGCATCTCTCGGGGCCTGATCGCGGGCGCGGACAAGGCCATCCCTCCGGCCCTGGACCGCTTCCCGGAACGGCGTTCAGCCCGGAAGTCGATCTTCCGCCGCTCTGCTGCGGGCCGGCACCATTTCACGTGGGCCATGCCGTACCAGCCGGGGACGACCAGACGGATCGGGTACCCGTGCTGCGGGGGCCGCAGGCGCGGTCCTCGTGGCCACCGGGCTCCGGGTCCGCAAGCTCTTCCACTGCTCGATCACGTTGTCCGGGTCGATGGGGGCACGGTGGGTCGGCGATCGGTCACGTCGTTTCGCCGGGCGTATCGAGCGGCTTCCGACCGACTGGCCATGCCGAGCTTGCGCAACACTGCGGCCACGTGGTGCTCAACGGTGCGCCGTGACAGAAACAGCTCGTCGGCGATCTCGGCATTGCGGAGTCCGTCGGCCAAGAGGGTGAGCACCTCCTGCTCACGGGTACTCAGCCCGTCCGGGCCGGCAGCGCGGGTCGGGCGTCTGGGGATGTCGCGCACCCCGAGCCTGCGCAGGCGACGGGCGGTGATGTCGCGCATCGGCCGTGCTCCCAGGCGGTCGAAGGCCGCCAGCGCCTCGCGCAGCATCCCCTCATCGGCGGTGTCTGCGAGCGCGAGCGCGGCCTCGTAGGGGCAACCGATCTCCTGCCAGAGCTCTGCCGACTCGCGCGGGCGGCCCGACAGCTGGAGCCGGTACGGTTCTGCGGCCCGCGCCGGAACGGCGGCCGGTCCGTCCGCGCGCGAGAGCCAATAGGCCAGCTCGCCGAGGAGCCACGGCTCACCCTGCGCTGCGGCGGCGGCCAGGGCCGGGGTTACCACCGTGCGTACTTGATCGAGGTCGTCGGCATACGCCGCGGCCTCCGCCAGGGCGGGCGTGGAGCCGATGATCCAGCCGACGACCGGCTCGGCGGTGACCATGACCGAACCCACCCGAGTCAGCAGGGGGTGCGGATCGCAGTCGCCTCGGCGGGCGCGCAGCCGGCCCGACACCACCATGGCGATCATCCGGCGTCCGTCGTCCACGCCCGCCGTGCGCAGCACCTCCGAGGCGAGCGCCTCGGCCTCGTCCCACCGGCCCTGGTCGAGCAGCGCCCGCGACCGGAAGGCGCGCAGCCACTGGCGCCACACCTCTTGCCCGTGATCGTCGGTGAACGAGAGGGCCTCCCCATACCACTGCTCGGCTTCCCGGTACCAACGGCGGGTCACGCAGATCAGCTGGAGCCAGAAGTAGCCGAGTCCGGCCTGATCGTGGGCGGATGCCTGGCGCGCCAGCCGGACGCTCTCCGCGATCAGGCCGAGGCCGGCCACGTCGCCGTCCTGGGCGCGGCCGATGCCGATCGAAAGCAGCGCGAGCGCTCGTTCCAGCGGCCCGGTGTCCTCTCCGGCCGTGGCGAGGAGCCGCTGGCCCCAGGTGACCGCGTCGGCGTTGCGGAACGCCATGGCCGAGAGCTTCCCGCGGATGGCGCAGGCGAGCGCGTACTCGGGTCCCGGTGGCTGCCCCGCAAGCAGCGCGAGTGCCTCGTCGCAGGCCTTCTCGCCGAGCGGGATCTCCCGGGCCAGGTGCGCCGCGGTGATCGCCAGCCCGACCAGCGCCCCGCCCCGCCGACGGTCGTCGCCGACCTCCCGCCACGCCTCGACGGCCTCCTGCCGGGCGCGCAGGGCTCCGTCGAGGTCGTCCGCGAGATGGCACTGCCGACCGAGTTCTTCCAGGAGCCCGGCCCGGGCGGCGTCCGGCCTGCCCCCGAACACGTCGAGCGCGTGGCGAAGGTGTGCTGCCGCCTCCGTGTGGGCCCCCAGGCTGGATGCCCGCTCTGCCGCGAGGGGCGCGTACGTGAGCACGGCGGCCCGGTCGTCGGCACGCTCCGCGTGATCGGCGAGCCGCGCCGGTTCCACTTCGCCGGGCGGCCGCGCTCCGAGCACCGCCAGTGCCCGTCGGTGCAGGTCCGCCGCGCGTCCCGGCGGGATCGCCTCCATGACCGCGACACGGACCAGCTCGTGCCGGAACGCGACCGTACCGTCATCGGCGGCTACCAGTCCGCGGTCCACGCAGGCGTCGAGGTCGTCGGCCGCCCGGCCTGAAACGGCCTCCACCAGCCAGGGGACTGCCCGGGTCCCGAGACAGGCGAGGGCATCGAGCGCGTCCCGCGCACCCGGTTCCAGGCGTGCGGCACGAGCGAGCACCGCGTCCCGGACCGTAGGGGGAACGGTGGCCCGGCCGTCACCCAGGACCTGGGTCACGAAGAACGCGTTGCCGCCCGTGCGGCGGTACAGCTCGGCCGGGTCGATGTCCGTTCCCGCCGCAAGACGTGCCACGGCCGCCTCGGACAGCATCGGCACGGTCAGTCGGCGTACGACCGGCAGCGCCGCCAGGTCCCCGGCCAGGACGCGCAGGGGGTGGCGCGCCCCCACTTCGTCCTGCCGGTAGACCACGACGAGCATGGCCGGGCATGCCTCGATGCGGCGGCCCAGGAAGCGCAGCAGGTCCAATGTGGCCTCGTCGGCCCAGTGCGCGTCGTCGAGCACCACGAGGACGGGATCACCAGCGTCGCGCAACTCGTCGAGCATCAGTCGGCGTGCCTCCACCGGATCGGCCGGGCCGGTGAGCTGCCGACGCAGCGGCGGCGACAGGCTGTGGGCCATGTCGCGGAGCGGACCGAGCGCGAGCGGCGTGGTGAGGGGTTCACAGCTGCCACGGAGCAGGCGTACGTCGCCCAGCCTCCGGGCGAACTCCTCGATCAGTACGGTCTTGCCCGCGCCCGCGTCACCGCCGACGAGAACGAGCCTTCCGGTGCCGGCGCACGCCTCACGCCACCAGCGGGTCAGCGACGCGAACTCGCCGTCCCGCTCCTCCAGCGTGCATGGGCCGACCGTCACCTTGTCCATGGTAGGCAGGCCGCCGCCACAAGGTTGGGTATCGGCTACCGATGTCCGCCACCGGCCCGGCTGCGCATGCTGCGTCATGACCGAAGGAACGGAACGCAACGGCGGAGGCAGTCATGGACGACTACGACGTGATCATTGTCGGCGCGAGCATCGCGGGCTGCACGGCGGCGACGGCGTACGGCCGGGCCGGGCTGCGGGTGGCACTCCTCGAACGGCATCGCAGTCCCCAGGCGCACAAGACGCTGTGCGGCCACTTCGTGCTCGGCGGCACGCACGACGTCCTGCAGCGACTGGATTTCTGGCAGCCGATGGTCACGCACGGTGCGGCCGTGACCACCGGCCTCGGCATGTGGACCGAGCAGGGGTGGATCGCCCCGCAGCCGGACAGCGCGGTTCCGCCGGCGATCAGCCTGCGCCGCAGCAAGCTGGACCCACTGCTGCGGGAGATCGCCGGTGCGACCCCGGGCGTGGAACTCATGCAGGGACACAGGGTCGTCGACCTCCTCCAGGACCACGCCGGCGGCGTACGGGGAGTGGTCACCGAGAACGGCGAGGCCGGGCACACCGAATTCCGCGCCCGCCTGGTCGTCGGCGCGGACGGCCACCACTCCACCGTCGCCCAGCTCGCACAGGTCCCTGAGGACCGCGCCCCGAACGAGCGCTTCCTGTTCTGGACCTACTACGAGGGCGCGACGATGAACGGCCCGGGCGACGGCCAGGTCTGGCCCCTGGGCCGGGACGTCGCGATCTGCATCCGCGTGGACGACGGGCTCACCCAGGTGGGCGTCTTCCCGGCGAAGGACCGGCTGCCTGAGTTCACCGCCGAGCGGCAGGCCGCGTTCGACCGGTTCGTCGGGCACCTGCCGGACGGGCCCTCCCTCGCCGGTGCCCGGCGGGTGTCGAACCTCATCGGCACCACCGACTACCCGTGCATACGCCGCGATCCCGCACCGCGGCCCGGGCTGGCCCTGATCGGCGACGCCGCCACCGCCTCGGACCCGGTTCCGGCAGTGGGCTGCGGCTGGGCGTTCCGCAGCGCCGCGTGGCTGGCCGACGCGACTGCCGAGTCCCTGGCCCAGGGCCGGGACCTGCACCGCGCGCTGCGCGTGTACCGCCGGGCACACCGGTTCATCGACGCGTACGACACTCTGGGCCGGCGGGAGGCACTCGCCAGGCCACCCGGCCCACTCCAGCGGGCGGTCCGCGCGGCAGCCGTGTCCGACCCGTACATCTCCCGTCGGCTCGCGGTCTTCGCGATGCGGGCAGCGCCCCCGTCCGTACTGCTGAACCCCAAGGTCATGATCCGGGCCGCGGTCGCATCCCGGGCGCCGAAGCCGCGGGGCATGCAGCGGACTCGTCCAGCCGATCATGACGGGGTTCCTTCACGAGGCCCGGGACGGCGGCGTACGGAATGATGGGAAGGAGAAGCATGTGCCATGGCCGCTCGCCGCAGGACTGTCGCGAGCCTGCTGGAGGTCCTGATGCTGACCACTCCTGTATGCCGCCTTCTCGGTATCGATGCCCCGATCGTCTGCGCGCCCTTCGGCCCCTGGGACGAGGTCGATCTCGCAGCCGCGGTGTGCCGGGCCGGTGGGCTCGGCAGTCTCGGCACGGCGGTGCGACCCCTTCCGGAACTGCGGGAGCAGTGGGCCCGGCTGCGACGGCTGACCGACCGGCCGTTCGCGATCAATCACACGACCCGGCCCCTCGACGAGGAGGCGTTCCAGGCCACGGTCGAGGAGCGGCCGGCAGCGATCTCCTTCCACCTGGCGGTGCCGCCCGACCTGATCGCCCGGGCCCACGACGCCGGCATCCTGTGGATCCAGCAGGTCTCCAGCCGCGGTCAGGCCGAGGAGGCCCTCCGCGCCGGGGCCGATGTGATCGTCGCGCAGGGCGGCGAGGCCGGCGGGCAGGGCGGGGACGTCGGCACGATGGTGATGGTCCCCGACGTCGTGGACCTGGCGGGCGAGGTACCCGTCCTCGCGGCCGGCGGGATCGCCGACGGCCGCGGCCTGGCCGCGGCCCTGGCGCTGGGGGCGCAGGGGGTGGTGATGGGGACGCGCTTCCTCGCGTCGGTGGAGATGAGCGTGTCGCAGGCGTGGAAGGACCGGGTCGTCGCGTCGGGCGCCGCGGACACGGTGAAGGTGGTGGGCAGCGAGCGGATCCTGCCGCCCTTCAACCGCCCCGGTAGTGCCGGGGTGCCGCGCTGCCTGCGGACTCCCCTGGTGGACGCCCTGCGTGAGGACCCGTACCAGGTGGACCCGGCGGAGACCGTGCCCCGCGTGATGGCGGCGATCCTGGCCGGCGGCGGCGAGGAGTACCTCCCGTTCACCGGCCAGTCGACCGCCCTCGTCCACGAGGTCCTGCCCGCCGACGAGATCGTCCGCCGGACGGTGAAGGAAGCCGAAGTGGCGCTGGCGGCGGCAGCCCACGCGATCGGTCCCGGGCCATGACGGCCCTCAGTCCCAGGGTTGTGGAGGCCCTTACCGCGCTCGATGCCACCGCCCAGGCGCAGTTGGTCCGTACCGGCGAAGCCACGGCCGAGGACTCGTCACGCCTGCCATCACCCGCGTCGCAGCCCTGAGCCCGCAGCTGAATGCCGTCGTCACACCGGTGTTCGAGCACGCCCTGGAGCAGGTCCCCGGGCCGGACTCCCGGACGGCCCGTTCACCGGAGTTCCTACGTGGTCAAGAACCTCATCACCGAGCGGGAGGGCGTCCGCTTCTGCGAGGGGTCGGTCTTCCTGCGCGACCACATCTCACGACACGATCAGGAGCTCGTACGGCGTGCGCGCCGCTGGGCCGGTCATCCTCGGCAAGACCGCCACCCCGGAGTTCGGCACGAGCCCGACCTGCGAGTCCACCCTCTACGGGCCGACGCGTAACCCGTGGACCCCACCCGGACTACCGGCGGCTCCAGCGGCGGCTCGGCAGCTGCCGTCGCGGCTCGGCAGCTGCCGTCGCGGCCCGGATGGTGCCCGCGGCGCACGGCAACGACGTCGGCGGCTCGGTCCGCTTCCCCGCGTCCTGCTGCGGGCTGTTCGGCCTCAAACCCAACCGCGCGCGGGTGCCGCTCGGAGCGGCATACGGGGACGCCTTCGGGGGCTGGGCCTGCGAGCACGCCCTGACCCGCTCGGTCCGGGACTCCGCCGCGCTGCACGACGCCGTCGCCGGGCCGGCACCGGGCGACCCCTACCCGGCCCCGACCGCACCGGGGCCCTTCGCCGACCAGGCCCGTCGCGCACCGGGCAGGCTGCGGATCGCGTTCAGCGTACGCCGGGCGGAAGGCCACCCCGTGCACCCCGACTGTGTCGCGGCCGTGGACGACGCCGTCCAACTCCTCGCCGGACTGGGCCACGAGCTGGTCGAAGCCGACCTGCCCGGCCTCACACCGGACGTCGGCGACGCCATCGGCACCGTGTACGGCGCCGGCGTGTCCTGGATCCTCGCGTACTGGGTCCGCGAACTCGGCCGCGAGCCCCGCCCGGACGAGCTCGAACCAGGGCGGCTGAAGATGGTGACGAAGGACGGGGAGGAGATCTACGAAGCGGGCCAGGCCTTCTACTGGCCGCCCGGGCACGCCCCCGTGGCACTCGAAGACTGCGAATACGTGGACTTCTCACCCACCGAAGCCTTCATCGCTGTCATCGACCACATCAAGTCACAGGGCTGACCTGACCCGCTCATGCTTGGCGCCTGCCCCGCGCAGCCCATGCCCGCGCACGCAGCGGGATAGAGCCGTCCGCTTCCCGGGGGAGTGCCGACCGCAACCGCTCACGCAGCTCAACGCGGCCCTCCTCGGGGAGGGCGGCCACGTAGGAGGGCGCCGGTCCCTGCCCTCCCAGGAACGGCTGCCAGTAGTCATCGAAACCCGAGAAGCGGGTGAGCACGCTGATCTCATCGACCTCGACATCCTCAAGCCCCGCCCCGACCAGCAGCTCACCCAGCGGCGCCCGCCCGCACAACGGAAACCTGACGGCCTCGTCCGAGGCACAAGCGCCCGAGTCCAGGGCGCACGCGGCGTCCCAGAAGGCACGGATGGCCTCCATGCCTCCCTCCCCGTAATCCCAGACATACGCCCCCACCAACCCCCCGCGCCGGACCACACGAACCATCTCGGCCGCCGCCCGCGGCGCGTCCGGTACGAAGTTGAGCACGAGCCCGCTCACCGCGACCGACGCCGTGGCCTCGGCGAAGGGCAGATTGACAGCGTCGGCCAGGACGAACCGGGCCCGTCGGTCACCGATGTTCCTCCGGGCGTACTCCACGTAGCCCTCCGACGGATCGACGCCGACCACCATCACCGGTTCGGCCACGTCCAGCACGGCCTGCGTCACCGCACCCGTGCCGCACCCGATATCGCGCCAGCTCCCCGCAGGAGCCGCGCCCATCCAGCGGACGAACCGGTGTGCCACCAGGCGGCTCCACCGCCCGACGTACGGCTCATACGCCTCACCAGCCACCCACATCGGCTCAAACCTCTCCCGAAGTCGCCACCCGTGGGCCAGCCTGCCTCGCCGACAGGCCAGATGACAGCACCACCAAGCCGACGCGCAGGCGCCGCACCCTGCCCCGCGCGCCGCATTGGGCCTCAGTGGTTTCCGTCGTGCCTCAAGCGGGTGATCGTGGCCTTGCCGATGCAGTACGCCAGAGGCGAAGAACGGTGATCCCCGGAACCCCGCCCCTTGGCGCCCAGTAAAGGGAAACGCACTGGTCACGGTCGGCATGAGGAGCGTCGTGGTCGCATGTGGTCGCACGAGACTGGAGGTGTCGGCCCTTCCTCCGCCTCCTGGAGGCGATCCTCATGCGCACCACCGCCGACCGCGGCCGCATCTACCGCCGATGTGGCTGCCGGGACACACTGCATCACCAGCTCGGAGCGCACTGCCCCCACCTGCTCGCTGACGGTGACCACGGGACGTGGACCTTTGCAGTCGACGTCCCGACCCCACGCCGCCACCGGACGACCGTGCGCAGGGGCGGCTTCGACAGCCACGACGCAGCCGAGACCGAACTCCGCAGATTCCTCGAGGGCGAGGCCGGCGGATTCAACGCCGACCCGAACCAGAGCATCGACGACTACCGGAGTACCTGGCTGGCCGCCAAGGCGCTCGTGCTCAAGCCGACCACCATGGCGCGTTACCGGGACTACGTCCACAACGACCTCGCGCCCGCCTTCGGCACCCCCTCAAGCTGGACGAACTCGGACACCGTCACATCGCGGCTTTCGTCACCAGCGAGCTCGCCGCAGGCCGCGGCAAGACCACCCTCTACCGCTGCCTGGCCACCCTCTCCAGCGCTCTCGGCGACGCAGTCCGCCACCACCGCCTCGCCCACAACCCCGCCAGTCCCCCAGCCCTGCACCGTCCACCATCTCCAGAGCGGCAGATCTGGACCGCAGACGAGGCCGTCCGCTTCCTCCAGCACTGCCACCAGGCAGACCCGGACATGGCCGACCTGTTGAGTTCCTCATCGGCACCGGCATGCGCAAAGGCGAAGCCCTGGGAATGCACTGGGACGACGTCATCTAAAAGAGCGCGTCCTCTACGTGCGGTGCACGCTCTCCGCGATCGACAACAATCGCCTCGTCATCACCAGCCCCAAGACCCGTACCAGCAAGAACTGGGTCGCGATCTCCCCCCGCGTCGCCACCGTCCTCGACGGGCTCCGGCAGCTGTCCCGAGAAGCTGGCGTACCGCGGGTGACCGTTCACGACCTGCGACACCTGGCCGCCACGATCACCATCATCGCCGGCGTCCCCCTCACCGTCGTCTCCAAGACCCTGCGGCACTCCACCCTGTCGACCACCGCCAACATCTTCAGCCACCTCACCCAACAAGCAGCCCGCGAAGCCGTCGACACCATCGACCACACCCTCACCCGGGCCCAAAAACGAAACGACCGACGGGCCTGGCTGGAACGGCTGCGACCACCGCGCGACCACATCCAGCACCTCCGCGAAGCCCTCCACCGGCTCCGCTCCCCCGCCCCAGCCGGCTTCCACCCCACCGCCAACCAACCCCAAAGCGGGCGCGCGACCACAATGCCACCACCAGCACTCCGGGCACGGAAAAGGCCGTCCTCTCATGTGTGAGAGAACGGCCTCCGACCTGCGTAAACGCTGGTCGGGACGACAGGATTTGAACCTGCGACCCCTTGACCCCCAGCGGCTCAGGGGGCGATGTGGCGCCACTCCCCCTCGGCCCGGCTTCGCGGGACGTGGACGACCTCACACTGCGCCGCTGCCCACCGCGGCGGAGGCGCCGTCGGATATGTCGGCCGCCGCCTGGGCGGCGCTGGCCACGAACTAGTCCGAGTTGTCCTCTCAAGCGTAGTGACGGTAGACCGCTTGTGCCACACAGGCCGGCTTGGCGCTGCCCTCGACCTCGACGGTAAAGGTGAGGGGCATCTGCACGCCGTCGCCCTTGATCTCCTCCACGGTGCCGACGACGCCGTGCAACCTGACCCTCGCGCCGACGGGGACGGGGCTGGGGAAACGGACCTTGTCCAGGCCGTAATTGACGCTCATGGAGATGCCGGTGATGTCCAGGAGCTCGCCGAACATCGGGATGACGAGGGAAAGGGTGAGGTAGCCGTGGGCGATCGGGCCTCCGAACGGGCCGGCCTTGGCCTTCTCCGGGTCGGTGTGGATCCACTGGTGGTCGTCGGTGGCGTCGGCGAAGGTGTTCACCCGTACCTGGGTGATCTCCTGCCATGCGGTGTGGCCGAGGTCGGCTCCGCTGAGGGCGGTGAGGGCGTCGAGGCCGTGGGCGGTGACGGGCATGGTGAATCGGTCCGTTCGGTAGTGGGTGACGGGGTGGGAGCGGCCAGGCGGAGAACCGGCTCCCGACGGGGTACGGGTGACGCACGGGGAGGTTGAGGTCACTCCACGTAGCGGTCGCGTACGGCGGGTTTGACGATCTTTCCGGAGGCCGTGCGGGGCAGGGCGTCCGTGAAGACCACCGACTTGGGAATCTTGTACTTGGCAAGTCGGCCCTGGAGATGGCCGAGCAGGTCGTGCTCATCCGCGCGGCGGCCGGGTCCGAGGACGACGACTGCGCGGCCCACCTCGCCCCAGACCGGGTCCGCCACGCCTACGACGGCACATTCCTCGACGTCGGGGTGGGTGAGGAGGACGTCCTCGACCTCGGCCGGGTAGACGTTCTCGCCTCCGGAGACGAACATGTCCTTCACCCGGTCGACAACGTAGGCGTAGCCGTCAGCGTCGAGCCGGGCGACATCGCCCGTACGCAGCCAGTCGCCGTCGGTGAAGGCGGCCTCGGTGTCCTCGGGCCGGTTCCAGTAGCCGCTCATCACGTTCGGGCCTTGGACGAGTACCTCGCCTCGCTCCCCAGGAGCGGCGTCCTTCCCGTCGGTCAGGACAACGCGCGTATCGGTGAAGAAGTGAGGTACTCCGGCGGAACCGGGCTTGGCCGCGACCTGCTCCCGGTCCAGGAAGAGGACGCCCGGGGACGCCTCGGTCATCCCGTAGCCCTGGCTGAAGGCCAGGCCGCGGTCGAGATACGCGGCGATGGTACGGGCCGGGACCGGCGCGCCGCCGCAGTTGAGGGTGCGCAGACTGGACAGGTCGGCGGTGGCCCAGCGGGGCCGGGCGGCCATGGCGTCGTACATCGTGGGGACGCCGAACATGTAGGTGACACATCGGCGTTCGACGGTTTCCAGGACCCGGTCGGGGTCGAAGGCGTCGAGCAGCACCACCTGCCCGCCCTTCAGGAGGGTGGGCAGGCAGGTCATGTTGAGGCCGGCGGTGTGGAACAGCGGTGCCACGACCAGGGTGACCTCGTCGCCGGCGAGGTCGGTGTCGACGATCACGTTGACGCTGTTCCAGATGATGTTGCCGTGGGTGAGTACGGCGCCCTTCGGCCGGCCCGTGGTCCCGGAGGTGTACATGATCATGCACGGGTCGCCGGGGGCTACTGCCTCGTTCAGGGGCTCGGGTCCGTTCGCGGCGAGCAAGTCCTCGTAGACGAGGCCCGCGTGCCCGGGCGCGGCGAGCGTGATCCGGTGCCGCACCACGCCGGCCTCGTCGGCCGCGGCCCGGGCGGCCTCCGTGTGCTCCGGCGCGTGGACGAGGATCGTACTGCCGGAATCGGCCAGGTTGTACGCCAGTTCCGGTGCCGCGAGCCGGGTGTTGAGCGGGACGAAGACCGCTCCGAGCACACCGGCGGCGAACAGTGTCTCCAGGAACGCCGGGTGGTTGGGGCCCAGGTAGGCGATCCGGTCACCGCGCAGGACGCCGAGGGCGCGCAGGGCGTTGGCGAGGCCGAGGACGCGCTCGTGCAGTTCCCGGTAGGTCCGGGTGCGGTCCTGGTGGACGAGGGCGATGCGGCCGGGGCTCCTGCGGGCCCGGCGTGCCGGCCAGGAGCCGATGCCTTGGTTCAACACGGCGATTCCTTCAGTCGGTGAGCAGGCCGAGCAGCCGGGCGGCGTTCTCCTTGAGGATCTTCGGCCGGACCTCGGGCTTGATGTCGAGCGTTTCGAAGTCGGCGAGCCAGCGGTCGGGGGTGATGACCGGGTAGTCGGAGCCGAACAGGACCTTGTCCTGGAGGAGGGTGTTGGCGTACCGCACGAGTTGGGGCGGGAAGTACTTCGGGGACCAGCCGGACAGGTCGATGTGGACGTGCGGCTTGTGGGTGGCCACCGCCAGGGCCTCGTCCTGCCAGGGGAAGGAGGGGTGGGCGAGGATGATCCGCAAGTGCGGGAAGTCGACGGCGACGTCGTCGACCAGCATCGGGTTGGAGTACTTCAGCCGGATGCCACCGCCGCCCGGGACTCCGGCGCCGATGCCGGTCTGGCCGGTGTGGAACAGGGCGGGAACGCCGAGCTCCTCGATGGCCTCGTACAGCGGGTAGGCGAGGCGGTCGTCCGGGGCGAAGGCCTGGAGGCTGGGGTGGAACTTGAACCCCCGCACGCCGCACTCCTCCACCAGGCGCCGCGCCTCCAGTACTCCGGCGCGGCCCTTGTGCGGGTCGATGCTCGCGAACGGGATCAGCACGTCGGCGTGGGCGGCGCAGTTCTCCGCGATCTCTTCGTTGGAGATCCGCGGATGCCCAGTGGCGTGTTCGGCGTCGACGGTGAACACGACCGCCGCCATGCGCCGTTCGCGGTAGTGGTCGGCCATCTCCTCGATGGTGGGCTGCCGGTGTCCGTGGGCCTTGAAGTACTTCTCGGAGGCGCCGAGCAGTTCCGGGCCGAGCGCCGTGCGGCCGTCCTTGGAGACCTCGGCGTGTGTGTGCATGTCGATGGCGGTCAGCCGGTCGAGGTCGAGCGCGGGTTCGTAGGCACGGGGGCTCATGTCAGACCTCCGGGGCCTGGGGCGCGGGGATGCCGTACGTCTCGGGTTCGGCTCCGACCCCACCGGGCCATTGCGCTGCGATCGCCTCTGCGCTCCACCCTCCGTCGGCGAAGGCGGTCGCCTTCTCCTTGGGGTGCGCCCACAGGGCGAGCCGGTCGCCGCCTATGCCGATGGCCTGTCCGGTCACGTCCTTCGCGGCGTCGGAGGCGAGGAAGGTGACGAGCCCGGTGACGTCCTCGACGGTGCCGAGGCCCTCGCCCTTGCGCAGCCAGTCCGGCAGCGGACTACCGGTGCGCTCGGACTCCTCGATGACGGGGGCGAAGGCCGGGATGGTCCTGGTCATCTCGGTGGCGGCGACCGGGACGACCGCGTTGACGGTGATGCCGGCGCGGCCCAGTTCCATGGCCCAGGTGCGGGCCATGGCCACGATGCCGGCCTTGGCCGCGGCGTAGTTGGTCTGACCGAAGTTGCCCCGCTGTCCGGCGGGCGAGGAGATCAGGACGAGACTGCCGCCGCTCCCCTGCTCCCGCATCCGGACGGCGGCCGCCCGGGCGCAGGTGAAGGTGCCGCGCAGGTGGACGCGGACGACGTCGTCGAAGTCGTCGTCGGTCATCTTCCACAGCACGCGGTCGCGCAGGATGCCGGCGTTGGTGACGAGCACGTCCAGGCGGCCGAATTCCCGTACCGCGGCGTCCACGAGCTCCTGGGCCGCCGCGCTGTCTCCGACGGCCGCGACGACTCCGGCCGCCGTGCCGCCCTCGGACCGGATCGCGGCGAGGGCGGCGTCGACCGTGTCCTGGTCGACGTCGTTGACGATGACCGCGGCGCCGGCGGCGGCGAGGGCGCGGGCGTATCCGAGGCCGAGGCCGCGACCGCTGCCGGTGACGACGGCGACCTTCCCGTGCAGATCCATGAGGGTGCCTCTCGTGAGGGGTGGAGATGCCGGAGCACCGGCGGACGGCCGGGCTCGATCGACAGGAATCCTGTCGAATGACAGTCTCATCAACCAACAGGATTCCTGTCAATGTCTTAGGGTGTAGCTGCCATCCACCCGGGCACCACCACAGGAGGACGAACGTGAGCACCTCGCTGCTCTACCTGGTCAAGCGGACGGAACTCGCGGTGCGGGCTCGTCTCGAAGAGCTGGTCAGACCTGCGGGCATCACCGCCCTGCAGTACACCGCCCTCACCGTCCTGGACCGGCACGACGGCATCTCCGCCGCCCAGCTCGCCCGCGACTCGTTCGTCACCGCCCAAACCATGGCCGACATGGTCCGCGCCCTTGAGAGCCGCGGCCTGATCCGCCGCGAGCCGAACCCCGCCAACCGCCGGGAACGCCTCGTCCTGCTGACCGAGGCGGGCAAGGGGCTCCTGGACGAGTACGCCCGACCGGCCCGCGCGCTGGAGGAACGCATGGTCGCCGACCTGACCCCGGAGGAAGTCGACGGGTTCCGGCGGGCGTTGCAGCTCACGTGGCGCTCCCTGACCTGACCGCGCGGGGCGCCGCCCGCCGGGTTCGCGCCCGCCGTCCGGCCCTCAGCCGCCTGCGCCCAGCGGAGTGCCGCGCCGCGGCACCGAGCCGAGCAGGAGGCGGGTGTACGGATGGTCCGGGGCATCGAGCACCCGGTCCACGGGGCCCGACTCCATCACCCTGCCCGACTTCAGGACGAGCACCTCGTCCGCGATGTGGCGTACGACGGCCAGGTCGTGGGTCACGAACAGGAAACCGATACCCGCCTCGCGGCGGATCTCACGCAGCAGTTCGAGGATCTGGGCCTGGATGGACACGTCCAGCGCGGCGACCGCCTCGTCCAGGACCAGCACCCGGGGCTCCACCGCGAGGGCGCGCGCGATCGCCACGCGCTGGCGCTGGCCGCCGGACAGGTCGCGCGGCAAGGCCGCCGCCTCGCGGGTCCCGAGGCCGACCTGATCCAGGTGTCCGGCGACACGGATCCGGCGCGCGGCGGCGTCCAGGTCGGTGTGCAGCCGCAGTACCTCGTCCAGGCATCCGCTCACCGTCACCCGCGGATCGAGCGACTGGTAGGGATCCTGGAAGACCATCTGGATCTCCCGCGCCCGGGAGATCCGTTCGGCGCGGCCGCGGGCCCGGGCCGAGCGGTCCCGGCCGTCGAGCCGGACCGTACCGCCGTCTGAGCGCTCCAGGCCCACGAGTACCCGGACCGTCGTCGTCTTGCCGCTGCCGGACTCTCCGACGATCGCGAGCGAACCACCGGGCGGCAGCGAGAACGACACCCCGTCGACCGCCGTGTGCTCCCCGTACCGCTTGTGCAGCCCCTCGACCACCAGTCCCTTCGTCACAGCGTGATTCCTTCCTCGGCGCGCAGGCACGCGGCCAGACCCTCGCCGTGCGGTGCGAGTACGGGCGTCTCCTCCGCGCAGCGCGGCACCGCGTGCGGGCAACGGGCGGCGAACGCGCAGCCGGGCGGGTCCTCCGACAGTGAGACCGGCCGGCCCTGGATGGGCCGGGGCGGGGGCGCGCCCGCTTCGATGCGCGGAGTGGAGGCGAGGAGCCCCGCCGTGTACGGGTGGCGGGGCCGGTCGAAGAGTTCGTCGGTGGAGCGGGTCTCGACGACCCGGCCGGCGTACATCACGTACACCCGGTCGCAGATCGCCGAGGCCAGCTCCAGGTCGTGCGTGACGAAGAGCATCCCGGTGCCGCGCTCGGCCCGCAGCCGGGCCAGGATCCCGATCACCTCCGCCTGGGTGGTGACGTCCAGCGCGGTGGTCGGTTCGTCGGCGAGGAGCAGGGCCGGCTCGGCGGCGAGGGCTGCGGCGATGACGACCCGCTGGAGCATGCCGCCGGAGAACTGGTGCGGGAAGCGGCGCAGGGCGCCGCGCGGATCGCGGATACCGACGGCGTCGAGGAGTTCCTCCGCCCGAGCGGCGGCGCGGTCGGCGGGGGTGCCGCAGGCGCGCAGCCCTTCGGTGAGGAAGTCACCCACTCGGCGGAGCGGGTTGACGGATGCGCGCGGGTCCTGGAAGACCATGGCGACCTCGCGGGCCCGCAGCCCGGCCAGCTCCCGCGGGCGCATGCTCAGCACGTCCCGCCCGGAGACCCGGACCTGACCGCCGGCCCGGGCGCCCGGGGGCAGCAGTCCGAGGACGCTGCGGCAGGCGACCGACTTGCCCGACCCGGACTCTCCGACCAGGCCGACGGTCTCCCCGGGCCGCACGGTCAGGCTCACCCCGTCCAGGATGGGCCGGGCGGCCCGGTCGGCCGGGAGCCGTACTCCGAGCCCGTCGATCTCCAGGACGGGTGTGGTCGATGGCGTGGTCATGGTGTTCACCTCTCCCGCCTCGCGATCCGGTCGGCGAGCCCCTCGCCGACGATTCCGAACGCCACGACCGCGAGCACGACGCACGCGGCCGGCGCGAGCGCCGGGAGCATCGCCCCTTGCAGGACGGCCCCCTGACCCTCGTTGATCATGGCGCCCCAGTCGGCGGCCGGCGGCTGGACGCCGAAGCCGAGGAAGGACAGGGCCGCCAGGTCCATCAGCGCGTACCCGAAGTTCATCGCGGACTGGGCGAGAACGGTCGGCGCGATGTTCGGCAGGAGGTGGCGGACACAGACCGTCCAGCCGGACCAGCCCTGCACCACGTACGCCTCGATGTACGGCCGTTGCTTCTCCTGCCGGGCGATGCCGCGCACGAGCCGGCCCACGTACGGGGTGTAGGCGATGGACATGGCGATGACGGGTGCGGTCATGCCGGAACCGAGGACGGAGACGAGCAGGATCGCCAGCAGCAGACCCGGGATCGCGAAGACGAGGTCCATCGAGCGGGACAGGAGGGTGTCCGCCCAGCCGCCCCGCCAGGCCGCCACCACACCGAGCAGCAGGCCGAGCAGGGTGGAGACGGCGACGACGAACAGCGGCCCCAGGAGCCCGGTGCGGGCGCCGTGGAGCAGCCGGGACAGGATGTCCCGCCCCGACTGGTCGGTGCCGAGCAGGTGGTCACCGCTGGACCCGGCGAGGCTCGCGCCGAGGTCGAGCGCCTCGGGGTCGTACGGAGCGAGGACCGGGGCGAGCACGGCGACAAGGACGAGCGCGGCGAGCACCGCGACCGAGCCCGCGAACAGTGGCCCCTGGCCGAAGAGGCGCAGTCCGCGCAGGCCCGGCCTGCGGTACGCCGCCGTGGTGAGGGTGGAGGTCATGGAGAGCCTTCCCCGGGGGAGAGACGGGGGTCGATGAGCGGGGCGAGCAGGTCGACCGCGAGGTTGACGAGGACGAAGGCCGCCACGCTGAGCAGGGTGACGGCCTGGACCACGGCGAAGTCCTGCGCGGTGACCGACTGCACGAGCAACGAGCCGAGCCCCGGCACGTCGAATGCGGTCTCCACGATCGAGGTGCTGATGAGCAGGCCGGCGAGCATGGTGCCGCCGACGGTGACGACGGGACCCAGCGCGTTGCGCAGCACGTGCCGGCGCACCACGGTCCGCCCCGCGACGCCCCGGGCACGCGCCACCTCCACGTGCTCGCGGCCGAGTTCGTCGAGCATCGCGGAGCGAGTGACCCGGGCCAGCAGGCCCGCGAACGTCAGGGCGAGGGCGACGGACGGCAGGGTGAGCTGGTGGAGCCGGGCACCGAAGCCCTCCGCGGCGCCGCCGCCCGGGCCGGGGAACCAGCCGAGCTGGACCGAGAAGACCGAGACGAGCACGATCGCGGTGACGAAGGACGGAGTGGCGGTGGCCACTCCCGTGCCGATCAGCACCATCCGGTCGACAAGCCCGGGGCGCAGCGCGGCGAGGATGCCGACGCCCACCCCCAGGACGACGACGAGCAGGGCCGCGTAGCCGACGAGGAGGGCGGTGCCGGGCAGCCTGGAGCCGAGGAGCGCGGTGACGTCCTGGTGGTACTGGGCCGAGCGGCCGAGGTCGCCGCTCAGGACGCCGCCGAGCCACTTGCCGTACTGCACCACCACGGGGTCGTTCAGGTGGTGCTCGGCGCGCAGGGCGGTCACGGCCTCGGGGGTGGCCGGGCGGCCGTGTAGGAGGAAGGTCACCGGGTCACCGGGGGCCAGGTGGATCGTGCCGAAGACCACGACCGAGGTCACGAACAGCACGGCCACCAGGCCCAGGAGCCGTCCGCCGAGGAAGCGGGTCATTTCTGTGCGGCCCCGATCTTCGCGGCCCACGGGTAGTAGAGCTGGGCGATGCCGGTGGGGGCGCCGGTGATCCGCTTGCCGAGGAAGACCGAGTACGGCGCCTCGTACACGGGGATGACCGGCAGCTCGCGCAGGGTGATCTCCTGGAGTTTCGCCGTGAGGTCGGCGCGCTTGGCCGGGTCCGGCTCGGCGTTGGCCCGGTCGAAGGCGATGTCGAATTCGGCGTCGGACCAGTAGCCGTAGTTCCCGAAGTCGCCGGTGCGCAGGTACTGGTAGAACTCCAGCGGATCCGGCGTGTTGTCGTAGCCGTTGGTGATGACGAGGTCGAGCCCGTCACGGGACTTCGGGTCGACGAAGATGCTGCTGTACGCGTCGGGGGAGACGGCCTCCAGCTTGACGTCGAGGCCGATCTGGCGTCCGGCCGCCTGCACCGCGTTGGCGACCACGCTGATCTCGGGGGCGAGCGAGCTCGTCACGAGGGTGATCGAGTGCCCGGTGGCACCGGCCTCCTGGACCAGCTTCTTCGCGGCTTCGACGTCCTGGGGCAGGTCGGGCAGCGTGTCGTAGTGCTCGGCGGCCTCCTCCGGGAGGAGCGCCCAGGCACCGCGTGCCGCAGGAGCCTTGGCCGGGACCCCGACGCCGCCGGCCGCCGCGTTGATGATGTTCTTCCGGTCGAGCGCCATGGACAGGGCCTTGCGGACCTTGATGTTGCCGAGCGGGCCGTTGAAGTTGAGGACGGCGAGGTTCGCGGCCGCGGTGTTGGGGCCGAAGAGGAGCGTTCCGTTGCCGCTCGCCTTCAGCTGGGCGAGGGAGGAGGACGGCACCATGTAGCCGCCGTCGGCGGTGCCGGACAGGAACGCGTTGGAGCGGGCGGCCGGGTCCTCGACGAAGGTGAACTTCACGGACCGGGACTTCGGAACGAGTGCCTTGTCCCAGTACGCCGGGTTCTCGCGCAGGGTGATGCTGTCGCCCTGCGCCCACTTCTCCAGGGCGTAGGGGCCGGTGCAGTTCAGGGCGCCCTTCGGGGTGCCGTAGTCCGGGCCCGCCTTGGCGAGGGAGGCCGCGCTCACGACGGTGCCGGGAGAGGCGGCCATGAGTTCGTGGAAGAGGACGTCGGCCTGGGCGAGGCGGATCGTCACCTCCAGCGGGCCGGTCGCCTCGATGGACTTGACGTTCTTGAAGGTCGAGGCCCACGGGGAGCCGGTGGCCGGGTCCATCTGGCGCTTGAGGGAGGCGACGGCGTCGTCCGCGGTCATCGCCGTGCCGTCGTGGAACTTCACGCCCGGCCGCAGGGTGTAGACGAGCGTGAGCGGGTCGGGCTGCGACCACTTGACCGCGAGACCGGGCTCGATCTTCAGGTCGGGGGTGACCCGGAGCAGCTGCTCGCAGACGTTGGCGAGCACGGTGTTCGGCGGGTAGTCGTACGCGAGGGCGTAGTCGAGGGTGTACGGCTCGGCGTACAGCGACCACGTGAAGGAGTCCAGGGGGCCCTGGGCCGGCGGCGAGGTCGGGGTGACCTTGAAGGCGGCGCCGCCGGTGGGGCCGGTCTGGGGCCGGGTGGCGCCGGCGCAGGCGGTGAGAGAGGAGGCCGCGAGCACGGCGGTGCAGGCGAATGCGATGAATCTGGGTGTACGCATGCGGATCCACCCCTTTACGGGTGTTGTGACGGGCACGGGGGGATGGAGTGAGTATTGGTGCGGGAACGTTCCCGCACAAGACTTCGGCGAGGGATTGCGGGAACGGTTTTGCAAAGGTCGGGAGGGTGGCAGCATCGGTCTCATGACCAAAGATTCAGGGCTCGGCGAACAGCCCGGCCCGCGCGTGCGGCTCGTGGACGTCGCCCGGGAGGCGGGCCTGTCCAAGACGACCGTCTCGGCGGCGCTCAACGGCACCGGCCGGCTCTCCCCCGACGTGCGGGAGCGGGCCCGCGAGACCGCGCGCAAAATGGGCTACCGGCCCAACGCCACCGCACGACAGCTGCGCGCGGGGCGGGCCCGGCTGATCGGATACGTGGTCGGCGAGCTGGCCGACGCCCCCTGGACCTTCCTGGAGTCGCCGTACTTCGCCCGGCTCACCGGGGCCACCGCCGCCACCGCGCTCGGACGCGGCTACGCGATGGTGCTGCTGCCCGCCGGCTCCCTGCAGAGCGAGTGGTCCGCGCTGCCCCTCGACGCCGCGATCGTCGTCGATCCCGTCGCCGAGGACCGGATCGTCGAGGACCTGCTCGCCGCCCGCATCCCGGTCTTCAGCGACCGGTCCGTGGAAGGCCGGCCGGACGCCCACTGGGTGGACGTCGACGCGGTCGGCGCCGTCCACCGGACCCTGGACCACTTCCTGGACCAGGGCGCCAGGCGGCCCGTGCTGGTCGTCCCGGACAGCACCACCCGCTTCCACCGCGAGGTGTTCGCCGCCCACCACGACTGGTGTACGGCGCACGGGCTGCCGGAGCTGGCCGTACGGGCCGCGCAGCCCGGCAACGGGCCGGTGCTCCGGGCCGTCGAGACCGCGCTGACGGCCGGGCCGGATCGCCCCGACGCCCTCTTCGTGGTCGCCGAGGCCAGCCCGCCCCTCGTCCTGGACGCGGCAAGGCGGCACGGCTACGGCGTTCCCGGCGACCTGCTCGTCGCCTGTGTCAGCGAGGACGAGGCCGCCGTGTACACCGAACCGCCGGTGACCACGCTGAGCCTGCGCCCCGACGCCGTCGCCGAAGCCGGGATCGAACTGATGGTGGCCGTTCTGGAGCACGGCCGGGGGGAGACCGTCGGGGTGCTCGTGCCGGTCCACCTCGATGTCCGCGCCTCCTCGGTACGGCATCCTCAGCCTCCGAACACGAGCTCGCCGCCCACATAGGTCCGCTCCACGCGCGCCTCGGCGATCTCCTCCGGGGGCGCGGCCAGGATGTCCCGGTCGAGCACCACGAGGTCGGCCAGATGGCCGGGGAGGAGGCTGCCCGCGTCGTCGAGCCGGCTCACGTGCGCGGAACCGGCGGTGTAGGCGGCGATCGCCGAGAGGAGGTCGATGCGCTGCTCGGGCAGGAACACCCGCTCGTCGTCGGTTCCCGGCTCCCGCCGGTTCACGGCGACGTGGATGCCCGCGAGCGGGTCCGGGCTGGAGACCGGCCAGTCGCTGCCCGCCGCCAGGGTGGCCCCCGACCGCAGCAGACTTCCGAACGGGTACTGCCAGGCGGCGCGCTCCGGGCCCAGGAACGGGATGGTCAGCGCGTCCATCTGCGGCTCGTGCGCCGCCCACAGCGGCTGGATGTTCGCGATGGCGCCGAGCGCGGCGAACCGGGGCAGGTCGTCGGGGTGGACGACCTGCAAGTGGGCCAGGTGGTGCCGGTTGCCGCGCCGCCCGTTGGCCGCCACGGCGGCCTCGACCGCGTCGAGTGCCTCGCGTACGGCACGGTCGCCGAGCGCGTGGAAGTGGACCTGGAAGTCCAGCGCGTCCAGCGCGGTCACGTGACCGCGCAGGGCCTGCGGATCGACGAAGCTCAGCCCACTGTTGGCCGTGGCGCAGCCGCAGCCGTCCAGGTACGGGGAGGTCAGCGCGGCCGTGAAGTTCTCCGCGATCCCGTCCTGCATGATCTTCACCGACCCGGCCCGGAACCGCTCGTACGCCAACTCCTTGCGGCGCTCGACCAGTTCGGGTATCTGCTCGGCGCCGCGCTCACGGTCCCACCACAGCGCACCGGACACGCGGGCGGTCAGAGAACCGTCCCGTGCGGCGGCCAGATAGGCCGCCGAGGGGTCCCCCATCCCGTTGAAGCTGCCGAGCAGCGCGTCCTGCCAGCCGGTGATGCCGAGCGAGTGCAGCAGCTCCTGCGCCCGCAGCAGCCCGGCGAGCCGGTCCTCCGGCGTACTCGGCGGCACCAGCCGCGACACCAGAGCCGTCGCGCCCTCCTGGAGCATTCCGCTGGGCGTGCCGTCCGGCTCGCGCTCGATCCGTCCGTCGGCCGGATCCGGGGTGGTGGCGGTCAGCCCCGCCCGTTCCAGGGCCCGGGTGTTGGCCCAGGCCCCGTGGTGGTCGCGGTTCGCGAGCAGTACCGGCCGGTCCGGCACCACCGAGTCCAGCAGCTGCCGGGTCGGCAGTCCGCCCGCGAAGCTCTCCATCGACCAGCCGCCGCCGGTGATCCATTCCTGCTCCGGGTTCGCCTCCGCGTACGCCCGGATCCGCTCCAGGTACGCGGCGGCGTCGACGATCTCGGTCAGATCGCACTGCGCCAGCTCACTGCCCCCGCCCACCGCGTGGACGTGGGCGTCCTGGAAGCCGGGCATCAAGAGCCTGCCCGCGAGGTCGACCACCTCGGTACGGGGCCCGATCAGCTCCCGCACGGCGTCGTGGCCGACGGCGGTGATCCGCTCCCCCGTGACCGCGAGCGAACTCGCCCGGGTGCGGGCCGGGTCCATCGCGAGGACAGGACCTCCGGTGAAGACCAGATCGGCGTGAGGCATGCGGCGGCTCCCTTGCGTGCGGATGCGCTGGACGGATTGCGTACAGATGGCCCGGACGGCGTGGGTACGCAGGTGCGAAACGGGTGACGGGCGCCATCGAAGCCCCCGAGCCGTTTACACGTCAATAGTGTTGACGTAAGGTCCCGGCCATGTCCGAACGCGTGGTACCCGAGGGCAGCCGGCAGCGCAGCCGCCCGACCAAACACGGCGCCGTCCTCTCCGAGCGCCTCATCGTCGACACCGCACTGCGCCTCGTCGAACAGCACGGCGCGAAGGCACTCTCGGTCCGCAGGCTCGGGGCCGCGCTGGGCGCCGACCCCACCTCCCTCTACCGCTACTTCCGCAACACCGACGCCCTCCTCCTCGCCCTCGCCGACGAGCTCATCGGCCGTGCCCAGGAGGGCTGGACGGCCACCGGCAACTGGCGCGAGGACCTGCGCTCCATGGGCCGGCGCATCCACGCCTCGTACCTCGCCCAGCCCCAGGCCGCACTGCTCGCCGCCCACCGCACCACCGGCCGCCCGCACGAAACCAGGGCCGTCGAGAAGATCCTGGGCATCCTCCGCGACGGCGGTTTCCCCGACGCCTTGGCGGTGCGGATCTATCACGCCTTCGTCGACCAGTCACTCGCCTTCGCCGCCCAGGACGCCGCGGCGGCGGCCCTGCCCCCCTCGGCGGCGGCGGCCGACGCCGAGGTCTGGCATGCCGCGTACAGCCGCCTCCCCGCCGACACCCACCCGCACATCGCGGCGACGTACCCCCTCCTGGCCGTCGACATGCGCGACAGCGGCTACCCCTTCGCACTGGAGCTGATGCTCGTCGCCGCCGCCGCACTGCACCCGGACGCGGGGCGGTAGCGGCCGCGGACCGGGCCTCCGCAATCCGCCCGTAGGCGCTTATGTCAACATCATTGACGTTGTCGCGGCCGACCGGGTCTCATGGGCGGCACCTCGGAGGGAAGCCCCCGCGCGCGGGCTCCTCCGCCACCCGAAGGAGCCACCATGGACCCCCTGCTCTCGCTCCGGGACGCCGATCCGACCCCGTTCTGGCTCGACGATCCGCGCCGCCCCCGGCCCACCCCCGCCCTCATCGGCGCCGCCACCTGCGACCTGCTGGTCGTCGGCGGCGGTTACACCGGTCTGTGGACCGCCCTCATCGCCAAGGAGCGCGACCCCTCCGTCGATGTCGTCCTCGTCGAGGGCGACCAGGCCGGCGGCGCCGCCTCCGGCCGCAACGGCGGCTTCTGCGAGTCGAGCCTCACCCACGGTCTCGGCAACGGCCTCGCCCGCTGGCCCGACGAGATCGGTGTCCTCGAACAGCTCGGCCGCGCGAACCTCCAGGCCATGGAGGACACCCTCGCCCGCCACTCCATCGACTGCGACTGGGAGCGCACCGGATCCCTGGTCGTCGCCACCGAACCCCACCAGGTCGGCTGGCTCGCCGAGGAGGCCGAGACGGCCGCCCGGTACGGCGCCACCACCACCGTCCTCGACGCCGACGCCGTCCGCGCGGAGATCGACTCCCCCACCTTCCTCGGCGCCGTCTGGAACAAGAGCGACACCGCCATGGTCAACCCGGCGCGGCTCGCCTGGGGCCTCAAGCGCGCCTGCCTCGATCTCGGCGTCCGCATCCACGAGCACACCCCGGCCCTCTCCCTCGAAGAGCACGGCGCCGTCATCTGCGTCCGCACCCCCTACGGCCGGATCACCGCCGGGCGAGTGGCGCTCGCCACCAACGCGTACCCCTCCCTGGTCCGCCGCCACCGCCTTTACACCGTCCCCGTGTACGACTACGCCCTCATGACCGAACCGCTCGACGAGCAACAGCTCGCCTCCGTCGGCTGGCACAACCGGCAGGGCTGGGCGGACCCCGCCAACGCCTTCCACTACGTGCGGCTCTCCACGGACAACCGGATCCTGTGGGGCGGCTACGACGTCGTGCACCAGGGCCGGGTCCGCGCCGAACACGACCGGCGCCCCGAGACGTTCGCGACGCTCGCGCGACAGTTCTTCGCCACCTTCCCGCAGCTGGAGGGCATCCGCTTCAGCCACGCCTGGGGCGGCGCCATCGACACCAGCACCCGCTTCTGCGTCTTCTTCGACACCAGCCATCGCGGCAAGGTCGCCTACGCCGCCGGCTTCACCGGGCTCGGCGTCGGCGCCAGCCGGTTCGGCGCCGAGGTCATGCTGGACCTCCTGGCGGGCGAGCGCACCGAGCGGACCGCCGTCGACCTCGTGCGCCGCAAGCCGCTTCCCTTCCCGCCCGAGCCCGCCCGCTCCCTCGGCATCGGCATCACCCAGCGCTCCCTGGCCCGCGCCGACCGCAACGAGGGCCGCCGCGACCTGTGGCTGCGGACCCTGGACCGCCTCGGCCTCGGCTTCGGCAGCTGACCGGTCCCGCGCGCCCTCAGTCCCGGTCCCCGGCGGCCCGCATGCCCCGGGCTCGGGCGGTCTTCCACGCCGCCTCGGAACCGAGGAGATCGAGGACTTCGCGGGCCCGGCCCGGTCGGGTGGAGGCGGCCAGTACGCCTCCGCTGAACGTCGAGGTGATCTCGGCGGCGCCCGGCAGCGGGCCGACGACGACGACGCCCGGCAAGTCCATCAGTTCGCTGTGCTGCTGGAAGGCCAGGTCGGCCGTGCCGGATGCCAACAGGCTGCCTGCGGGCACACCCGGTGGTGCTTGGACGAGCCGGTCCCGGAGCGTTTCGGCGAGGTCCAGCCGGGTGATGAGATCCAGGAGGGCCGCGCCGCTGGGGCCCGTCGAGTAGGCGATCCTCATCGCGGACAGCAGAGCGGCCCGCAGGTCGGAATCCGAGCGCAGTGCCGGCACCGGTGTTCCTTCCGGCACGGCGGCGACGACCTGGGAGACCCACAGCGGGCGCACCGTGTCTCCGAGGAGGTGTCCCTCGGCCGCCAATTCGACCATTGCGCCGTCGGCCAGCACGAGGACGTCGGCATCGGCTCCCTGGCGCACCCGCTGGGCGATCTTGACGCCGCCGGCGGATTCGAACCGCATCGGAATCCCGTGCGCGAGGCGGATCTGTTCGGAAAGCTCGGCCAATATCAGCCGCGTCGCCATCGAGGACAGCCCGGAGGTGTGTCGGTCGTCCCGGTCCATGTCGCCTCCTTGTGTCCGGCAGGTGGTACGGAGTGTCCGGCAGATGGTAGGGCGCCCGGCCGGGGGCTACAACGCCGGTCTGCGAGACTGACCGTGTGAGCAGAACCCGGAGCACGGCGGCTGGGAAGGTCCTCGAAGTCCTCTCGGCCTTCGATCGCGACCACCCGTCGCGCACACTGTCGGAGATCGCCCAGTGCACGGGACTGGCCTTGAGCACCGCGCACCGAGTGGTCGCGGAACTGGCGGAGTGGGGCGCGCTGGAGCGCACCGAGGACGGGTCCTGGCACATCGGGCTGAGGCTCTGGGAGATCGTCTCGGGATGCCCCCGCACCCAGATTCTGCGCGATGCGGCCCTGCCGTTCATGCAGGACCTCTACGAGGCGACCCACGAGAACATCCAGCTCGCCGTGCGAGAGGGTACCGATCTCGTATTCGTCGAACGGATCGCCGGGCACCGCTCGGTGGAGCTGCTGACGATGGTCGGGTCCCGGTTCCCCATCGGCTCCACCGGGATGGGCCGCGTGCTGCTGGCACACGCACCGCTGGACGTCCAGGAGGAGGTACTCGACTCGCCGCTGCGCGCCTGGACCCCGCACACCGTCACCGACCAGCGAACGCTGCGCGCACAGTTGGACCTCATCCGCCGCGAGCAGGTCTTCGTCAGTGACCGGCAGCTCTCGGAGAGCACGGTCGCGGTGGCCGCACCGGTACGGATCGGCCCGGCCGGACCGGTCAGCGCCGCGCTGGGGATCGTCATCGCGGCCAGCAGCGCGAGCCGTGCGCGCGGGCTGCGCGAGCCGCTCCTGAGAGCCGCGTACGGGATCTCCGAAGAGCTCGGCCGGCGGACCCGTACGACGGTCTGAAATCCGAGCGGGGCTTCCGCCTGACGGAAACGGCGGTGACCGGTCGCGGTCGCGGGTGCCAGCGTTCGGGGTGTTCGAGACGCTCGCAGTCGCTCAGGAGGTGCCATGGCCGACGCCATCATCGACACCGTTGCCCCGGTTCCGGTCGTTGTCATCGGTGCCGGTCCAGCCGGCTTGATGCTGGCCCACCTACTCGGGCGCGCCGGAGTAGAGACGATCGTGGTCGACACCCGTACCCGGCAGGAGATCGAGAGCACGCAGCGCGCCGGCATCCTGGAGGCCGATGCGGCCCGGGACCTGGTCGAGACCGGCGTCAGCGACCGGATCCTGCGCGAGGGCCGCGAACACGAAGGCACCGAGCTGCGGTTCGGCGGGCGGGCGCACCGCCTCGACTTCAAGGAGCTGGTCGGCGAGTCGGTGTGGCTCTATCCGCAGACCGACGTGTTCATCGACCTGGCCGACGCCCGGGAGCGCGACGGCGGCACGGTCCGCTTCGGCGTCAGTGACACCGAAGTCCTCGACATCACCACCGACGCCCCCCGGGTCCGCTACACCGCGCCCGACGGGTCCCGCCACGAGATCCGGGCCCGGTACATGGTCGGCGCGGACGGTTCGCGCAGCATGTGCCGCGATCTGGTGCCGGAGGGTCAGCGGGTGCGCTACGGCAGGGAGTACCCCTTCGCGTGGTTCGGCATCATGGCCGAGGCTCCGATGAGCGCGCCCGAGCTGGTCTACGCCCACTCCGAGCACGGGTTCGCGCTGATCAGCCAGCGCACCGGGACCGTGCAGCGGATGTACTTCCAGTGCGGCCCCGACGAGTCCCCCGACTCCTGGCCGGACGAGCGCGTCTGGGAGACGCTCCAGGTCCGGGTGGCCGGCGAGGACGGCTTCCGTCTCAAGGAGGGCCCGATCCTGGACAAGACGGTGCTGCGGTTCCGCTCGTTCGTACAGGAGCCGATGCGGTGGGGCTCACTGTTGCTCGCGGGCGACGCCGCGCACACGGTGCCGCCGACCGGCGCCCGCGGGCTGAACCTGGCGCTGCACGACGTGAAGGTGCTCTCCGACGTTCTGCTGCGGGCACTCGGTGGCGCAGGCGAGGCCGCGCTCGACGAGTACCAGCCGCGCGCCCTGCAACGGGTCTGGCGGGCCCAGAACTTCTCCTACTGGATGACCCAGCTGCTGCACACCGCGCCCGGCGGCTCCCCGTTCGACCTGAGGCGTCAGCTCGGCGAGCTCGACAACGTGGTCGGCACCCGCGCCGGCCGCAGCTACCTCGCCGAGCAGTACACCGGCTGGCCCGCCCGCGGCCGGGGCTGACCCCACAAGACCACCGGAGAGAGCACATGATCATCGACTGCCACGGGCACTTCACCACCGCACCACCCCAGCTGGCGCAGTGGCGCGACCGGCAGACAGCGGCGGTCGGCGCCCCCGGGGACGCGCCCGACCCCGACGAGCTGGTCATCACCGACGACGACCTGCGCCGGGCGATCGAGGGCAACCAGCTGCGGCTCATGGACGAACGCGGAACCGACCTGACGGTCTTCTCCCCGCGGGCCAGCTTCATGGCCCACCACATCGGCGACTTCGCGGTCTCCTCGGTCTGGGCCCGGATCTGCAACGACCTGGTCCACCGTGTCAGCACGCTCTACCCCGGCCGCTTCGCGATGGGCGCGATGCTGCCGCAGTCACCGGGCACCGATCCCGCGACGTGCCTGCCCGAGCTGCGGCGCGCGGTCGAGGAGCTCGGCGCGGTGACGATCAACCTCAACCCTGATCCCTCGGGCGGCAGGTGGACCGCGCCGCCGCTGACCGACCGCAGCTGGTACCCGGTCTACGAGGCGATGGCCGAGTACGACATCCCCGCCATGATCCACGTCAGCACGTCCTGCAACCCGGCCTTCCACACCACCGGTGCCCACTACCTCAACGCCGACACCACGGCGTTCATGCAGCTGATCCAGGGCGACCTGTTCGCCGACTTCCCGACGCTGCGGTTCGTGATCCCGCACGGCGGCGGCGCGGTGCCCTACCACTGGGGCCGGTTCCGCGGCCTGGCGATGGCGCTGGGCAAGCCGGATCCCGAGACGCTCCTGGACAACGTCTTCTTCGACACCTGCGTCTACCACCAGCCCGGCATCGACCTGCTCACCCAGGTGGTCCCCAGCAGGTCCGTCCTGTTCGCCAGCGAGATGATCGGCGCGGTCCGAGACCTCGATCCCCGCACCGGCCACCACTTCGACGACACGAAGCGATACGTCGAGGCCACCCCACACCTCTCCGACGAGGAGCGGGCCGCCGTCTACTGCGGCAACGCCCTGCGCGTCTACCCCCGACTCGCCGCCCGCCTCGCCGCAGCCGGCCACTGACCCCAGGAGAAGAACCCATGGAGCACACCGAGATCGGCGTAGTCCACACGTCGATCGTCCGCGCCGACCCCGAGGCCGTCGCCGCGCTCTCGGCCTTCGGCGTGGCGACCATCCACGAGGCCATGGGCCGAGTGGGGCTGATGCGCCCTTACCTGCGCCCGGTCTACCCGGAGGCCCGCCTGTGCGGCACCGCCGTGACCGTGCTGCTTCAGCCCGGCGACAACTGGATGCTCCACGTCGCCGCCGAGCAGATCCGGGAGGGCGACGTCGTGGTCGCGGCCTGCACGACCGAGACCGAGGACGGCTTCTTCGGCGACCTGCTCGCCACCTCGTTCCGCTCCCGGGGAGGCCGGGGCCTGGTCATCGACGGCGGTGTGCGCGATGTGGCCGACCTGGCGGAGATGGACTTCCCGGTCTTCGCACGGGCGATCAACGCCAAGGGCACGGTCAAGGCCACGCTCGGCTCGGTCAACGTACCGGTGGTCTGCGCCAACGCCCTGGTCAGGCCCGGGGACGTCGTCGTGGCCGACGGCGACGGCGTGGTCGTGGTGCCGCGTGAACGGGCCGCCGCGGTCGCCGCGGCGTCGGCCGCGCGCGAGGCCTCCGAGGCGGGCAAGCGTGCGCGGTTCCGCGCGGGCGAGCTCGGCCTGGACCTGTGCGGCATGCGCGGCCCGCTGGCCGAGCGCGGACTGCGCTACGAGGACTGAGGATGACGACCATGTCCGAGAAGGTCCCCGACTGGCTCGACTGGTACGCCGGTCCGAGCCGACCGCGGTTCCAACTGCCCGAAGGCGCCGTCGACGCGCACTGCCACGTCTTCGGCCCGGAGTCGCAGTTCCCGTTCGCACCCGAGCGCAAGTACACCCCCTGCGACGCGTCCAAGGACCGGCTCTTCGAGCTGCGCGACCACTTGGGCTTCGCCCGCAACGTCGTGGTCCAGGCGACCTGTCACGGAGCAGACAACAGCGCCATGGTCGACGCCCTGCGGCACTCGGGGAACCTGGCCCGCGGCGTCGCTACGCTTCGGTCCGGGGTCCCGGACGCGCAGGTGCGGGAACTGCACGAGGCCGGCGTCCGCGGCGTGCGGTTCAACTTCGTCAAGCGGCTCGTCGACGCGGCGCCGCGGCGGGACCTGTGGGACGTCGTCGAGCGGATCGCCCCGTACGGCTGGCACGTGGTCGTCTACTTCGAGGCAGCCGACCTCGCCGAGCTGCGCGACTTCCTGCTCTCGGTCCCGGTGCCGTTGGTCGTCGACCACATGGGCCGGCCCGATGTCGCCAAGGACCCGTACGGTCCGGAGTTCGAGGCGTTCTTGGACTTCATGCGGGCGAGGCCGGACATCTGGTGCAAGGTGACCTGCCCGGAGCGGCTGTCAGCGGCAGGCCCGCCGGCCCTCGACGGACAGCGGGACGCCTACCGCGACGTCGTCCCGTTCGCCCGGCGCGTGGTCGAGGAGTTCCCGGACCGGGTGCTGTGGGGCACCGACTGGCCGCATCCGAATCTCGTCGACCACATGCCCGACGACGGCCTGCTCGTCGACTTCATCCCGCACATCGCGCCGACACCACCGCTCCAGCACAAGCTCCTCGTGGCCAACCCGATGCGCCTGTACTGGCCGGGCGCCGAATGACCACCCCACGATAGGAGCACCCGCAGTGTCGCTGGACAAGACCTACAAGCTGGTGCCGGGGACGACCCTCTTCGACGCCGAACAGTCCGCCAAGGGTTACCACCTCAACCAGTTCTGCATGTCGCTGATGACGGTGGACAACCGTGAGAGCTACCTGGCCGACGAGCGCGCCTACCTCGACGCGTGGCCGCTGCGGGAGGAGCAGAAGCAGGCGCTCCTCGACCGCGACCTCAACGCCGCGATGCGCGAGGGCGGCAACATCTACTTCCTCGCCAAGTGGGGTGCGGCGCTGGGACTGTCGTTCCAGCAGATGGCGGGCTCGATGACCGGCATGACTGAGCATGAGTACCGGGACATGATGGTCGGTGGGGGCCGCTCCGTCGAGGGCAACCGGATAGACCGCGCCGTCCTGGAGGCGGCACACGCCGCCCCGGAACCGTCGGCCGGGCACGCCGTGATCACCGGCGCGGTGTTCACCTCGCACGTGCCGGCGATCGGCGCGGCGATGGACCACCACAAGACGGACGAGCCCTACTGGAGGCCGGTCTTCGAGGGCTACGAGTTCTCCAAGCGGTGGGAACGCGAGAACGTACCCGATGTGGTCTTCCTGGTCTACAACGACCACGCCACCGCGTTCGACCTGTCGATGATCCCGACCTTCGTGCTCGGCACCGGCGCGGCCTACGACACCGCCGACGAGGGCTACGGGCCCCGGCCCGTCCCCGGCATCGAGGGCGACCCGGAGCTGGCCGCACACATCGCGCACTCGCTCATCAGGGACGACTTCGACCTCACCCTCGTCAACGAGATGGTCGTGGACCACGGTCTGACCGTACCGCTGTCGCTGATGTTCGGGGACGTCGAGAAGTGGCCGTGCAAGGTGATCCCGTTCCACGTCAACGTGGTGCAGTACCCCGTGCCTTCGGGCGCCAGGTGCTTCAAGCTCGGCCAGGCGCTGCGCAGGGCGATCGAGTCCTACGACAAGCCGTTGAAGGTCCAGGTGTGGGGCACCGGCGGTATGAGCCACCAGTTGCAGGGCCCCCGCGCCGGCCTCATCAACCGGGAGTGGGACAACGCCTTCCTGGACCGGCTGGTCGAGGACCCGGTCGCCCTGTCGCAGGTGCCGCACCTGGAGTACGTCGAGGAGGCGGGCTCGGAGGGCATCGAGCTGGTCATGTGGCTGATCGCCCGCGGGGCGATGAGCGACCTCGACGACTCCGGGCAGGTCGAGGTCAAGCACCGCTTCTACCACGTGCCGGCGTCCAACACCGCCGTCGGCCACCTGATTCTCGAAAACCACCCGCGGGCCGAGGCGCCCGCCGTCAAGGAGTGACATGACCGACGAGCAGACCCTGCGGATCGCCCTGGTCGGGGGCGGTGCCTTCGGCGCCAAACACGCGGCCGCACTCAGGCGGATCGACGGCGTCGAGGTCGCCGCCGTGGTGAGCAGCACCCTCGACAGCGCCCGGAGGTTCGCGCAGGAGCAGGGCGTCGGCCGCGGCGTCGCGACCTTGGAGGAGGTGCTGGCGATGGACGACATCGACGCCGTCATCCTCGCCACGCCCACGCCGATGCACGCCGCGCAGACGCTGGCCTGCCTGGAGGCGGGCAAGCACGTCCAGGTCGAGATCCCGCTCGCCGCCTCGCTCGGCGACGCCGAGGCGTGCCTGGCGGCACAGCAGCGCACCGGCCTCGTCGCGATGGTGGGGCACACACGGCGCTTCAACCCGAGCCACCAATGGGTGCGTCGGCAGATCCAGGCCGGGGAGTACCGCATCCAGCAGATGGATGTGCAGACCTACTTCTTCCGACGTACCAACCTCAACGCCCTCGGCCAGCGGCGCTCTTGGACCGACCATCTGCTGTGGCACCACGCCGCGCACACCGTCGACCTCTTCGCCTACCAGACCGGCTCGCCGATCGTGCAGGCCAACGCGATCCAGGGCCCGATCCACCCCGACCTCGGCATCGCCATGGACATGTCCATCCAGCTGCGCGCGGAGAACGGCGCCATCTGCACCCTGTCGCTGTCGTTCAACAACGACGGGCCGCTCGGCACGGTGTTCCGCTACATCGGCAACACCGGCACCTACATCGCGCGCTACGACGATCTGTCCACCGGCAAGGACGAGCCGATCGACGTGAGCGGGATCGACGTCTCGATGGACGGCATCGAACTGCAGGACCGCGAGTTCGTCGCCGCCATCCGCGAGGGCCGCGAACCGAACTCCTCCATCGCCCAGGTCATGGCCTGCTACCGGTCGCTGGCCGCCCTTGAGGAACAGCTCGACGCCGCCTCGGCCTCGTGACGTGACCTAGGCGCCGAAGCCGCGGCCCGAGTCGGCGTGGCGCGCGACTCGGGCCGCGGCTTCGGCGCCGACGAGGAACCACCTTGACCGGGTCAAGGTGCGCTCCGGCCCGGTCAAGTGCGCTGGTCCCCAACTGGTCCCCAAAAACGATCAAGGGGCCGTTTTGGATTGCTCCAAAACGGCCCCTGATCTGCGACTCTTTCGAGTCGGGACGACAGGATTTGAACCTGCGACCCCTTGACCCCCAGTCAAGTGCGCTACCAAGCTGCGCCACGTCCCGTTTACTGCTTTGCGCCCTTCACCTGGGGTTTCCCCTCGTGCCGGGCACATGCAGAACATTACCCCACGCCGAGGGGTGTGTGTGCACGGGTGATCGGCGGCGGGCAGGATGGCTCGGGTGAGCGAACGGGATCGGGACCGGGACGGTGAGGGGCGGGCGCGCAGTGCGCGGCCGCGGGACGGACTGGGGCGGCCGCTGCCGTACGGGGCCGAGGGGGTGGAGCGGCAGCCCGAAGGGGTGGTGCGCACGCCGGCCGGGACGGTGGCGGAGGCGCAGCGGCTGCTGGACGGCGGGATGCCCTTCCACGCGCACGAGGTGTTCGAGGACGCGTGGAAGTCCCGTCCCGGGGCCGAAGAGGCCCTGTGGCGGGGGCTGGCGCAGCTGGCGGTGGGGCTGACGCACGCCGCGCGGGGGAACTCCGTCGGCGGGGCGCGGCTGCTGCGGCGCGGGGCCGGCGCCCTGGCCGGGTACGGGGAGGCGTACGGGATCGACACGGCGGGGCTGGCCGGGTGGGCCCGGGCGCTGGCGGGGCGGGTGGAGGCCGGGGAGCGGATCGACGCGGCGGCCGAAGCCCCCCGGCTGACCGGGCCGCCGGGTACCGTTTAGGCGGGCTGGAGCAGGTCCCAGCGGTTGCCGTAGAGGTCCTCGAACACGGCGACGGAGCCGTACGGCTCGTGGCGCGGCTCCTCCAGGAAGCGGACGCCCTCCGCCGTCATCCGGGCGTGGTCGGCCGCGAAGTCGGCGGTGTAGAGGAAGAAGCCGACGCGGCCGCCCGTCTGGTCGCCGACGCGGGAGCGCTGGGCCTCGTCCTTGGCGCGGGCCAGCAGCAGGGCGGACTCCTTGGCGCCGGGCGGGCGGACCACGACCCAGCGGGAGCCGTCCGGCCGGGGGGTGTCCTCGGCGAGTTCGAAGCCGAGGGCGCGGGTGTAGAAGTCGATGGCCTCGTCGTAGTCGTGGACGACGAGGGCGGTCAGGGCGATGTGGGAGGGCATGGGCCTATTGTGCGCCGAGGAGGACGACTTCCAGGGTGCGGGGGCCGTGCACGCCTTCCACCCGGTCCAGTTCGATGTCGCTGGTGGCCGAGGGTCCGGAGATCCAGGTCAGCGGGCGGGTGGGGTCGAGGCGTTCGAGGGCCTGCGGGACGGAGTCCACGACCTGGCCGGGGACGCGGACCACGCAGATGTGGTGGTCCGGGATCAGGGTGATGCGCCGCCGGCCCTGGTCGGGGCCGCCGTCGAGGACGAGGGTGCCGGTCTCGGCGACGGCCAGGGCGCAGCCGGTGACCACGCTGTCGACGCGGTCCAGGTCGTACGGGGTGGAGTCCGCGTGGTCGTGGACGAGGGTCGGGTCCGCGGCGGAGAGCCAGTGCGGGGGCAGAGCGGGCGGGACCAGGACCGTGCGGGAGCCGCGCTGGGCGAGCAGCCGCGCGAGCAGCGGCGGGAGGCCGTCCTCGTCGGTGCGGTGGACCTTCGCCCGGTATTCGGTGAGGTGGGCGGCGAGCAGGTCGGCGCTCTCGGCCGGGGTGCGGGTGCCGTGGACGCGGAGGTAGTCGCGGGGGACGGCGGGGTCCGGGCCGGAGGCGGCCCTGCGGATGCGGGCCAGGACGCGGTCCTTGCTGCTCACGGTCGGTTCCCCCGTTCGCGGGTCCACCAGTCGCGGAAGGATTCCGCCGGGATCTCGGGCAGTTCGCGGGTGTCGGTCCAGGCGCGGCCCGGCCCCGGCAGCCGGCGCGGGCGCAGCCGGCGGGCGCGGGACAGCAGCCGCTCCCCGGCCCGCAGCGCGCCGGGGTGGTCGAGGAGGAGCCGGGCGGCGCGCATGGCGGCCCGTTCGGCGGTGTGGCCGTGCGCGGGCCGGATCCGTACGCGGACGCCCTCGCGGGTCACGGGCCCGCCCTGGACCACGCGTTCGCGGAGGTGGACGAGGACCTCGGGGATGTCGATGGCGACGGGACAGACCTCGTAGCAGGCGCCGCACAGGGTGGAGGCGTAGGGCAGGCTGGCGTCGATCGCGCTGCCGGTGCCGCGCAGTTGGGGGCTGAGGACGGCGCCGATGGGGCCGGGGTACACGGAGCCGTAGGCGTGGCCTCCGGCGCGTTCGTAGACGGGGCAGACGTTCAGGCAGGCGGAGCAGCGGATGCAGCGCAGGGCCTGGCGGCCGGTCTCGTCGGCGAGGGTGTCGGTGCGGCCGTTGTCGAGGAGGACGAGGTGGAAGGCGGAGGGGCCGTCGCCGTCGGCCCCTTGAGACGGCCCCGTTCCGGTCCACATGGTGGTGTACGGGTTCATCCGTTCGGCGGTGGACGAACGCGGCAGGGTCTGGAGGAAGACCTCCAGGTCGCGGAAGGTGGGGACGACCTTCTCGATGCCGACGACCGAGATGAGGGTGTCGGGCAGGGTCAGGCACATGCGGCCGTTGCCCTCGGATTCGAGGACGACCATGGTGCCGGTCTCGGCGACCATGAAGTTCGCGCCGGAGACGGCCACTTTGGCGCGCAGGAACTTCTCGCGCAGGTGGAGGCGGGCGGCTTCGGCGAGTTCGCGCGGGTCGTCGCCGAGTGCCTCGGGGGCCGGCCGGCCCCAGCCGGCCATCTCGGAGCGGAAGAGGTCGCGGATCTCGCCGCGGTTGCGGTGGATGGCGGGGACGAGGATGTGCGAGGGCCGGTCGTGGGCCAGCTGGACGATGAGCTCGGCCAGGTCGGTCTCGTAGGCGGCGATGCCGGCGGCTTCCAGGGCTTCGTTGAGGCCGGTCTCCTGGGTGGCCATGGACTTGACCTTGACCACCTCCCGCTCCCCGGTGGCGCGGACCAGGCCCACGACGATCCGGTTGGCCTCCTCGGCGTCGACGGCCCAGTGCACGGTGCCGCCGGCCGCGGTGACGGCGGCCTCCAGCTGGAGCAGGTAGCGGTCGAGGTGGCGCAGGGTGTGGTCCTTGAGGGCCTTGCCCGCCTCCCGCAGGCGGTCCCAGTCGGCGAGTTCGGCGACCGCGCGGGCCCGTTTGTCCCGGATGGTGTGGGTGGCGTGCCGGAGGTTGGCGCGCAGTACGCCGTCCCGTACGGCCTCGCGGGCGACGGCGGGGAACGGCGGGAAGGCGGGCATGCCGAGGTGCGTACCGGTCATGGCAGGGGGTCCTCCTCCGTGGCGGCCAGGATCTCGGCGAGGTGCAGGGTGCGCATGGGGTCCCCGGCGCGGTGGAGGATGCCGCCGAGGTGGGCGAGGCAGGAGTTGTCGGCCCCGCACAGCACCTCGGCGCCGGTGGCCCGGGCGGCGGCGGTCTTGTCGGCGCCCATCGCGGCGGACACGTCCGGGTTCTTCACGGCGAAGGTGCCGCCGAAGCCGCAGCACTCCTCGGCGCCGGGCAGCTCGACCAGTTCGAGGCCCTTGACGGCGGCCAGCAGCCGCCGGGGGCGTTCGCCGAGGCCGAGGGAGCGCAGGCCGTGGCAGGAGGGGTGGTAGGTGACGGTGTGCGGGAAGTACGCGCCGACGTCGGTGACTCCGAGGACGTCCACGAGGAACTCGGTCAGTTCGTGGACCCGCGGTACGAGGCCCTCCGCGAGCTCCGCCAGGGCGCTCCCCCGCCCCTCCTCGGCGGCCTTGCGGCCGATGCGGGGGTAGTGCTCGCGGATCATCGCGGCGCAGGAGCCTGAGGGGGTGACCACGTGGTCGTGGCCGGCGAAGGCCTCGGCGGTGCGGCGCAGCAGCGGCTCGGCCTCGTGGCGGTAGCCGGTGTTGTATTGGGGCTGGCCGCAGCAGCTCTGGGCGGCGGGGAAGTCCACTTCGACGCCGAGGCGCTCCAGGAGCCGTACGACGGCGATGCCGGTCCGGGGGTACAGCGCGTCGTTGACGCAGGTGACGAACAGGGCGGCGCGCATGATGGGCACAATAGCCCGGTGAAGAAGTTCTCAGTCATCGGCATAGGCGCGGGCGACCCTGACCACCTGACCCTCCAGGCGGTCCGGGCGATCGGCGCGGCGGACGCATTCCTCATCCTGGAGAAGGGGGAGGAGAAGTCGGACCTGACCGGTCTGCGGCGGGCGATGCTCGACGCGCACGCCCGTCCCGGCCACCGGCTCGTGGAGGGCCGCGATCCGGACCGGGACCGCACCCCGGCCGACTACACCCCGACGGTGGACGGCTGGCGCAGCGCCCGGGCCGAGATCTTCGAGCGGTTCATCGCGGAGGATCTGGCGGAGGGCGAGACCGGGGCCTTCCTGGTGTGGGGCGACCCCTCGCTGTACGACTCCACGCTGGCGATCCTCGACGAGGTGCTGGAGCACGGCCGGGTGGCCTTCGAGCACGAGGTGGTGCCCGGCATCAGCAGCGTGTCGGCGCTGCTGGCCAGGCACCGGACCAATCTGAACCGGGTCGGGCGGCCGGTCCAGATCACCACCGGCCGCCGGCTCGCGGAGGGCTGGCCGCAGGACGTGGACGACGTGGTGGTGATGCTGGACGCCCGGCACGCCTTCACCGCCCACCTGGACCAGGACCTCTACATCTACTGGGGTGCCTACGTCGGCACGCCGGACGAGATCCTGGTCCAGGGCAAGCTGGCCGACGTCGCGGGCCGCATCGAGGAGCTGCGGACCGAGGCCCGGGCCCGCAAGGGCTGGATCATGGACACCTACCTGCTCAGGCGCCCCTGAGGAAGCCGGGCAGGGCCGCGGCGAGGCGCTCGTACTCCTCGGCCCGGTTGTAGAGCTGCCCGCAGACCCGGATGCCGCCGCCGCCCGGCCGTGCCCAGATCAGCACGCGGATACGGAGCTTCGCCGCGAGTTCCTCGCGCATGGCCGCGGCGGCGTCCTGGGTCTCGGCGGTGCCGGGCGGCAGCAGCAGCGAGCGCATGGCCACGCCCGGGGTGTGCGGGAGCGGGGTCAGGCCGGGGACCCCGGCGAGCAGTTCCGCCCCGTAGGCGGCGAGGGCGCCGTTGTGGGCGCGGACCCGGTCGGCGCCGAGCCGCTCGATGAGGTCGAGGCCCTCGGGGGCGGCCAGCCAGCCGGTGTAGTCGGCGGTGGCGCGGTACTCGACGGAACGGGGGAAGCCGTGGTGGTCCTGCCAGGAGGGGGAGAAGGAGCGGACCCGGTCCCGGTGGGCGGGGGCGACGGCGAGGAGGGCGGTACCGGAGGGCGCGTACCCCCACTTGTGGAGGTTCCCGAACCAGAAGTCGGCGCCTGCGGGGACCGGCGCGGCCAGCATGCCGGGGGTGTGGGCGCCGTCGACGACGGTGGTGACGCCGCGGGCGGAGAGCTCGGCGAGGAGCCGGGGTCCGGCGATGAGGCGGGCGGTGGGCGAGCTGACGTGGTCGAGCAGGGCCACCTTGGTGCGGGGCGTGAGCGCGGCCAGCACGGTCTCGCGTACGGCGTCCTCGTCGGGCAGGCGCGGGTCCAGGGCGACGGTGGTCACGCGGGCGCGCCGGGCGGCGGCCGCGGTGACGGTGCCGTAGCCGTGGTCGGTGGCGAGGACCTCGTCGTCGTCGGCCAGCGGGATGGCTTCGAACGCCAGGTTGGCGCCCTCCGTGGCGTTGGAGACGAACGCGAGGCCGTCGGGGTCGGTGCCCAGCCGGGCCGCGATCCGCGCGCGGGCGCCGGCCAGCCGGTCGGGGAGGCCGTGGAAGAAGGCGTCGGGGTCGGCGTGGGCCTCGGTCCGCAGGGTCTCCTGCGCTTCGAGGACGGGCAGCGGGACCGCTCCGTAGGAGCCGTGGTTGAGGTGGGCGACGGCGGGGTCCAGCCGGAAGAGGCCGGGGCCGCCGGGGAAGGCGGGCGGGGCGGAGGGGGCGGACGGCGCGGGCACGGGTACCTCCGGACGGGACGTGTCGGGTGCGGGCTCCGTGGCCCGCACCCGGAGCATGCGGGCTCGCGCGCGGGGACGGAAGGGCCGCCTGGGCCGAATTGGCCTGCCCGGCCGCGGGCGGTCCCCCGGCGGCGGGCCGGCTCCCGGGCCGCGGGCCCCTCTCCCGCCCACGGGCCCCCGGCCGCGGGCCGGTCCCCGGGCCGGCGTCCGGTCACCCCGGGCGGCCGCTCGTCGCCGCGTAGTACTGGAGGTCCTGCACCGGTACCTCGTGGTCCGCGGGGTACGGCAGTTCCACCCGTACGGCGGCCTTCCCGGCGCGGGCCACCTCCGCCGCGCTGGTGCCGGGACGCAGCGGCAGCAGTTCGGCGTGGACCCCGGCCGGGGCCCGGTGTTCCCGCGTGGCGGAGCCGACGACGCTGCGGACGGTCGCGGGCTCCGTCAGGAAGCTGAGCACCTCGACCGTGTCCCGGGCGGCGGCGCTGCCCTTGCGCAGGGACATCAGCAGCGACTGGTCGCCGGTCGGGTCGGCGGCCGCGAACTGGGTGCGGCCGGTGAGGTAGAGGGTGTCCCGGACGATCGGGGGCCAGCCGCCGGTCTTGAAGCGGGTCAGGTAGTAGGAGGTGAGGTCCAGGTACGCGTGGCCGTTGTTCCGGGACGGGGCGAACTGGCTGCCCTCGGAGTAGTCGTTCCAGGTGGTCAGCTGGACCCAGTCGGCGCCGTCCTCGATGGCGTGGGTCCACGTGGCGCGCAGGGTGGCCGTGTTGCCCGCCTCGTCGTAGACGCCCTGGTTCGGGCGGGCGTCCTGCACGGAGACGGGCTGCATCCAGATCTTGCCCTGGCCGTGCGCCCGCCGGACGTCGGCGGCGGTGCCCTCCTGGCCCGCGTAGCTGCGGCTGCCCCACTCGGAGAACCCGTGGCTGATGGGTGCGAACGCTTCGTGGTGCGGGCCGAAGTCGAGGAAGAGGGGGACGAAGGCGGTGCGGATCCCGTGCCTCGACCTCAGCTGGTCCAGGACGCGGCGCCACCAGTCGGCGCTCTTCTGCTCGGCCTTGAACGGTGACACGACGAGCCGGCCGTCGTCGAGCCGGTGCGCGGCCGGGTGCCCGCCCAGGGCGGCCAGGGCCCCGGCGATCACGGCGGGGTCGTCGGTGTCCAGGGAGGTCATGTCCGGCATCAGCATGACCTTGAAGGCGGGGTCGACCGCGTGGGCGGCCCGCATCAGCAGGCCCGCGCGCTCCCAGTTCTTCCCGGAGAGGGAGAGCAGGTCGAGGGTGAAGCCGTCGATGCCCGCGTTCCGGGCGGTGCGGACCTCCTGCTGGAGGTTGGCGTACTCCCAGTCGCCGTCCTTCGGAGGGACGGGCAGCGGGCGGTCGCGCAGCAGGCCGCCGTACCGCTGGTGCTTGCCGTTCTCGCCCCGGGGGTCGAGGTAGTGACGGGTGTAGTAGTCGGCTTCGGTGCTCGCGTTGTCCAGGGAGAGCGGGTACGGGGTGAAGTAGTGGGCGAAGACCAGCTTGCGGCCGCCGGCGGCGGAGCGCAGCGCGTCGGGCGCGGGGAGGTCGAAGGGCAGGGCTCCGGTCGGACGGGCCGCGTCGGCGGCGGCGCTCGGGGCCGTGGTCCCGGCGGGTGACGGTGTCGGGTCCTCGTGCTCCGCGTCCGGGCCGGTGGCGGAGGGCGCGGCGGACGTGGCGGCGGGTCCGGTGGAGGAGGGCCCGGGGGCGGGCCGGGCGAGGTCCTGGCCGGCCGCGGCCGTGAAGGGGTTCCAGGCGACGCCGGCCGCGGCGCAGACACCGGCCAGCAGGAAGGCGGTGACCAGCAGGGCGGGCCGGCGCCCGGGCGGACGCGAGCGGGGCCGGTGGGACGGGGGTCCGTGCCGGTGCCCTGTCATCTGGTTCCCTCCCCTGGACACGCCCCGCCGCCGGGGCTGTTCAGCAGTAGAGCGGATTACCGCCACGCGGACAACCGTTCACCGGGAGCCGGGCGCGGCGACGGGGGCCGGGACCCCCGGCCCCACGCGACGGAACACGCCATTCCCCTGGCAGTGCCGCTGATTTGACGCATAATCATCTCCACGCGGCGCGAAACAACCCTCACGCCGCACCGGGTCACGCATGCGACGGGGGGCATCGTGATGATGGGCGACTCCAGGCCTGCGCCACCGGGCGGAGCTACAGGAACGCTGCCGGCCACCTCCACGGAACTCTCCCGGCTGCTCACCGTCGTGCGGCGGGGCCGGGTGCTGACGGTGACGGGCCGTTTCCACGAGCCGCGGAGCCTGCTGGTGCGGGACGTGGCCCGGCGGCTCTCCTCCAACTTCTGCGACGGCGTCGCGGTGGTCACGGTCAGCCCGGACGGCGGCGTACGCGGTCTCGTGGCCGCGCTGGGCTGCGTACCGGGGATGCCCTTCCTGCCCTGCGGGACGGCCAACGCGGCCTCCTGGCTGGCGGAGCGGGACGTGCTGCTGGTCCTGGACGGCAGCGACCGGCTCGGCCCGGAGGCGCTGACCTGGCTGCGGGAGCTGCTCGCCGCCGCGCCCGGGCTGCGCATCCTGGCCGCCGGCCGGCATCCCCTCGCCGTGGGCCAGGGCCGGGTGCACCGGCTCTGACCCCGCGCTGCCGCCCGCCGGGCCCCGCGCCCGGAAACGGGTCCGCCCCGGCCGGGCACGGGGCCGGCCGGGGCGGAACGCGTACTGCCTGCTGCTGCGGGCGTCAGCCCAGGAGGGCGAGCGCCCGGTTCAGCGTCGCGGAGGGACGCATCACCGCGGCCGCCTTGGCCGGGTCGGGCTGGTAGTAGCCGCCGATGTCGGCCGGGGAGCCCTGCACGGCGTTGAGCTCGGAGACGATGGTCTGCTCCTGCTCGGCCAGCGTCTTGGCGAGCGGGTCGAAGGCGGCGGCCAGCTTCGGGTCGTCGATCTGGCGCGACAGCTCCTGCGCCCAGTACATGGCGAGGTAGAAGTGGCTGCCGCGGTTGTCGATGCCGCCGAGGCGACGGGTCGGCGACTTGTCCTCGTTGAGGAAGGTGCCGGTGGCGCGGTCCAGGGTGTCGGCCAGGACCTGGGCGCGGGCGTTGCCGGTGGTGGTGGCGAGGTGCTCGAAGCTCGCGGCCAGGGCGAAGAACTCGCCGAGGCTGTCCCAGCGCAGGTAGTTCTCCTTGACCAGCTGCTGGACGTGCTTCGGGGCGGAGCCGCCGGCGCCGGTCTCGAAGAGGCCGCCGCCCGCCATCAGCGGGACGACCGACAGCATCTTGGCGCTGGTGCCCAGCTCCAGGATCGGGAAGAGGTCGGTCAGGTAGTCGCGCAGCACGTTGCCGGTCACCGAGATGGTGTCCTCGCCGCGGCGGATGCGCTCCAGGGAGTACTTCGTGGCCTCGACCGGAGAGAGGATCTCGATGGTCAGGCCGTCGGTGTCGTGCTCCGCGAGGTACGTCTTGACCTTGGCGATCAGCTGCGCGTCGTGGGCGCGGGTCTCGTCGAGCCAGAAGACGGCCGGGGATCCGGTGGCGCGGGCGCGGGTGACGGCGAGCTTGACCCAGTCCTGGATCGGCAGGTCCTTGGTCTGGCAGGCGCGGAAGATGTCGCCGGCGGCGACCTCCTGCTCGATGACGACGTTGCCCGCGGCGTCGACGACGCGGACGGTGCCCGCGGCGGCGATCTCGAAGGTCTTGTCGTGGCTGCCGTACTCCTCGGCCTTCTGGGCCATCAGGCCGACGTTCGGCACCGAGCCCATGGTGGCCGGGTCGAAGGCGCCGTGGGCGCGGCAGTCCTCGACGACGGCCTGGTAGACGCCCGCGTAGCTGCTGTCCGGGAGGACGGCGAGGGTGTCGGCCTCGGCGCCGTCGGGGCCCCACATGTGGCCGGAGGTGCGGATCATGGCCGGCATGGAGGCGTCGACGATCACGTCGGACGGCACGTGCAGGTTGGTGATGCCCTTGTCGGAGTCGACCATCGCGAGGGCGGGGCCCTCGGCGATCTCGGCGTCGAAGGAGGCCTTGATCGCGTCGCCGTCGGGGAGGGCGCCCAGGCCGTTCAGGATGGTGCCGAGGCCGTCGTTCGGGGACAGGCCGGCGGCGGCCAGGGTCTCGCCGTAGCGGGCGAAGGTCTTCGGGAAGAAGGCGCGGACCACGTGGCCGAAGATGATCGGGTCGGAGACCTTCATCATCGTGGCCTTGAGGTGCACGGAGAACAGGACGTCCTCGGCCTTGGCGCGCTGGATCTGGTCGTTCAGGAAGGTGCGCAGGGCGTCGACGTGCATGACGGACGCGTCCACGACCTCACCGGCGAGGACCGGTACCGACTCGCGCAGGACCGTGGTGGCGCCGTCGGCGGCGACGTGCTCGATGCGCAGCGTGCCGGCCTCGGACATCACGGCGGACTTCTCGGTGGAGCGGAAGTCGTTCTCGCCCATGGTGGCGACGTTCGTCTTCGACTCCGGGCTCCAGGCGCCCATGCGGTGCGGGTGGGCCTTGGCGTAGTTCTTCACCGAGGCGGGGGCACGGCGGTCGGAGTTGCCCTCGCGCAGGACCGGGTTGACGGCGCTGCCCTTGACCCTGTCGTAGCGGGCGCGGATCTCGCGCTCCTCGTCGGTCTTCGGGTCGTCCGGGTAGTCCGGAAGGGCGTAGCCCTGGCCCTGGAGCTCGGCGACGGCGGCCTTGAGCTGCGGGATGGAAGCCGAGATGTTCGGCAGCTTGATGATGTTGGCTTCGGGGGTCTTCGCCAGCTCGCCGAGCTCGGCGAGGGCGTCGGCGATCCGCTGGCCCTCCTCGAGGTACTCGGGGAAGACGGCGATGATCCGACCGGCCAGGGAGATGTCACGGGTCTCGACATTCACACCGGCCGTCGACGCGTACGCCTGCACCACGGGCAGGAAGGAATACGTCGCGAGGGCCGGGGCCTCGTCAGTGTGCGTGTAGATGATGGTCGAGTCAGTCACCGGATGCTCCGCTCCACAGTCTGCGTCTCTCGTCTGCAACATTGCTCGACATCAAGATATCTCGTGATCGGGGCTGTCCGGACAGCCCCCTCCCGCAAGACGCGGAGAGACGCGCGTCACGGGAACGCGAAAGGCGCCGCCGCCGGCCCCGTGGGCCGGCGGCGGCGCCGTGTCGCGCCTGTCAGGCGGTGAGCTGCTTGGGGTTCGCTCCGTACTGGTTCGGTCCGGCGTCACCCTCGATGGCCATGAGGACGATGATCCCGATCCAGCCGACGAAGGGGATGAGCCCGACCAGGTACCACCAGCCGGACCTGCCGGTGTCGTGGAGGCGGCGGACGCTGAGCCCCAGGGTGGGGAGGAGGACGCCGAGGTTGTAGAGGTAGAAGGCGACCGGGTAGCTCCCGAGCGCGAGGTCGAGCGCGATCAGCACGACCATGACCGGGATGCTGCACAGGACGAACATCCAGTACTCCCGGCGGCGCGCACGGCCGGAGAAGTCCGCGTAGCGCTTGATGACGTCGACGTAGTAGTGCACGAGTCCCCCCTAAGGACGGCATCGACGGCCCCTCGGCCTGAAAAGGGGGCCGGGCCCGCTTTATGCCCTCCGACCACCGCGTTCAAGCCACCACGGGACACTTGTACGAGGCCAACCGCGTTGTTTTCAAAGGGAGTTGAGCACGCCTGCGACGGGTGTGCCGGCAGGGGCGGGGCTTGCGTCAGCCGATGCGGCCGGGCGTCCGGGACGCCAGGCGCTCGCGCAGGGCGGCCTTCGCCGCGGGCCACTCGGGGCGGGTGAGCGCGTAGATCACGGTGTTCCGGACGTGGCCGTCCCGCATCACCATGTGCTGCCGCATGATCCCCTCCTCGGTCGCACCGAGACGGGCGATCGCGGCGCGCGAGGCGGCGTTGCGCTCGTCGGTGAGGAGCTCGACCCGGTTCATCCCGAGCTCCTCGAAGGCGTGCGTGAGCATCAGCAGCTTCGCCTCGGCGTTCACCCCGGTCCGCTGCCAGGTCCGTCCGAGGAAGGTCCAGCCGATCTCCAGCCGCCGGTGCTCCGTATTGATCATCATCAGCCGGGTCGAGCCCGCGATCCGGCCCGTGGCCAGGTCGACCGTGGCGTACGCCCCCTCCCGGCCGGCCTCGCGCGCCGCGACGGCGTCGGCGATGAAGCCGCGTACGTCCTCCGGGCGCGGCACGAGGGTCACGGCGAGTTCCCACAGGGCCCCGTCGCTCACGGCCTCGCACAGGCCGTCGTGGTGCCGGTGGTCCAGCGGTTCCAGCCGTACCCGCTCGCCGGTCAGTTCCGCCGCCAGCGGGTCCGTCCCCGCCCCCGCCGCCCGCGTCCGTTCCACCATGTCCGGCCTGCCCGTTCCCATCGGTTCCCGTGCTGTCGAGCGGACCCTACGCGGCGGCCCGACCGGTTTCACCCGGGTTTCCGGGACCGGGACGGGCCGGCGGGGGTGGCGTTCCGGGCCGGTGCGGCGTGCGGCGTTCCGGGCCGGTGCGGCGTGCGGCGTTCCGGCCGGTGCGGGGTGCGCGTGCGGCGTGCGGCGTGCGGTCAGATCCAGCCGTTGCGCCGGAATCCCCGGTGGATGAGGAAACAGGCGACCGCCATCACACCGAGGACCAGCGGGTACCCGTACGTCCAGCGCAGCTCGGGCATGTGGTCGAAGTTCATGCCGTAGACCCCGCAGACCATGGTGGGCACGGCCACTATGGCCGCCCACGCCGTGATCTTGCGCATGTCCTCGTTCTGGGCGACCGTCACCTGCGCGAGGTGGGCCTGGAGGACGGAGTCGAGGAGGCCGTCGTAGGCGCCGATCTGCTCGGTGGCACGGGTCAGGTGGTCGGCGACGTCGCGGAAGTAGGCGCGGACCTCCTGCGGGATCACCGGTATCGGCTGCGTCGCCAGGTGCTGGAGCGGACGGTCGAGCGGGGCCACCGCCCGGCGCAGCTCGAGGAGTTCCCGCTTGAGCTGGTAGATCCGGCCCGCGTCGCCGCGTCCGCCGTGGTCGCTGAACACGGCCGTCTCCACGGCGTCCATGTCGCTCTGCACCGCGTCCGTGACGGCCACGTAGTCGTCGACCACGTGGTCCGCCATGGCGTGCAGCACGGCAGCCGGGCCCTTGGCCAGCTGCTCCGGATCGGCTTCGAGGGCCTCGCGGACGGGGCCGAGGGTGCCGCGCCCGCCGTGCCGGATGGTGATGACGAAGTCCTGGCCGATGAAGGCCATCAGCTCGCCGGTCTCCACCACCTCGCTGGTCGCGGTCAGCTCCTCGTGCTCGACGTAGCGGACGGTCTTGAAGACGGCGAAGAGGGTCTCGTCGTAGCGCTCCACTTTGGGCCGCTGGTGCGCGTGGACGGCGTCCTCGACGGCGAGGGGGTGCAGGCCGAAGAGGTCGGCGAGCCCTGCGAGCTCCTGCTGCGAGGGTTCGTGCAGGCCGATCCAGACGAAGCCCCGGCCGGTCTTGCGGACCCTGCGCAGCGCCTCCTCGGCCTCGGCGCACCCGTCCTGGCGGACGCCGTCCTGGTAGACCACACAGTTGACGACGGCGCTGCCGAGCGGGGAGCGGGCGGGGTGGCTGAGGTCGACGGCCCGCCGGTAGCCGCGGCGCACGGCACGGCGCAGGTTGCTGAACATGGACACGGACGTACTCTCCTTCGGCGGATCAGCGGCCAGTCTGCCACCGACCCGCCGACGGCCCGCCACGCGCCCGCGCCCGGGTCCCGCGCCGCCGCCCTCCCGGCGGGTCCGGAAGCGGCCGGCACCGGGCCCGGCGCCCCCGGGGTGTCCGGACCCACGCCCGGCGGCCCGTGCGGCGCGGCCCAGGCGGGCCCCTGACGACAGGCCTAGCAGGCCGGGGAGGAGCCCTTCTGGCGGGTGAGGTCGCGGTTGTACAGCCAGCCGGTGGTGTTGGTGCCGTCCACGCGCACGAACGTCCACTGGTTTCCGTACGAGTTGACGATGTAGCAGTGGTACCAGAGCTTCGTGCCGCTCTTGACCAGGGTGCCCTTCGCGCACTGCTGGTACGGCGCGGCCAGCAGGTGGTGGTCGCCCGAGATGTAGCCGTAGGTGCCCGGGGTCGGGTCCCGGTGGGTCCAGCCGGCGCACCCCGTGGGCACGGGGCTGGGCTTGCCCGGGGCCGGCGAGGAGGACTTCCCGGAGGGCGACGGCGTGCCCGGCTTCTTCGAGGCGCTCGCGGACGGCTTGGTGGTGGGCGCCGAGCCGGAGGGCGAGGGGGCGGGGGCGGGGGTGTCCCCGCCCGGCTGCCCGCCGGGCGCCGGGGAGCCGCCGGGTGCGGGTGTGGGCGCCGCGCTCCCCCGGCCCTGGCCGCCGCCGGAGGTCACGGCGTAGGTGACGCCCCCGGCGGCGAGTACGGCGACCACCGCGACGGCCATCACCGCGCGGCTGCGGCGCCGCGCCCGGTCCGCGGCCGCCGAGGCGGGCCGGGTGGTGGCCGTGAGGGGCTGGCCGCTCGGGGGCCCCTGCGGCGGGAAGCCGGGCTGGGGGGCGGGACCGTACGGCTGCGGAAACGGTACGCCGCCGGGGCCGGCCGCGGGCGGGGGCCCGAAGCCGGGAACCGGCGCGGGAGCGTACGGGGACGGCGGCACGGGGACCGGCGGCACGGCGGCGGACGGCTGCGCGGGGGCGGCGCCGCCCGCCGCCACCTGCTCCAGCATCGCGCGGGCCCGCTCGGCGGTGGGCCGGTGCTCCGGCTCCTTGGCCATCAGCTCCCGCAGCACGGGGGCGAGAGGCCCCGCCCGCCGGGGCTCGGGCAGCGGGTCGCCGACGATCGCGGCCAGCGTGGACCACACCGAGGTACGGCGAAACGGCGACAGGCCCTCCACCGCCGCGTAGAGGGTCATCCCGAGCGACCAGATGTCCGAGGCGGGACCGGGCTCCCTGCCCTGCGCGCGCTCCGGCGGCAGGTAGTCGAGCGAGCCGACCAGCTCGCCGCTGCGGGTCAGCTTCGCCAGGGCCTCGTCGCCGGAGGACTCGATCGTGGCGATGCCGAAGTCCGTGAGCACGACCCGGCCGCCGCGCTCCAGCAGGACGTTCCCCGGTTTCACGTCCCGGTGCAGGACGCCCGCCCGGTGCGCGGCGTCGAGCGCGTCCATCAGCTTGGCGCCGATCGCGGCGGCCTCGTGCGGGTCGAGAGCACCATGCCGCGTCACCACCTCGTCGAGGGAGGGGCCGTCGACCAGTTCCATGACGATGACGGGCAGGCCCTGCTCGTGGGTCACGTCGTGGACGGTGACCACGCCTTCGTGCCGGATGCGGGCGGCGGCCTGCGCCTCGCGTTCCATCCGGGTGCGTAGGTCGGCCAGTTCGGCGTCGCTGGAGTCGGTGTAGGCCCGCAGGACCTTGACGGCGACCTCGCGGGCGAGCAGTTCGTCGACGGCCCGGGCGACCACGCCCATGCCGCCGCGGCCGACCACGGAGGTCACCCGGTAGCGCCGTCCGAGCACCTTGCCGACGAGGTCCCCGTCGTTCGCTTCCCCCGTTTGGCCCGCTGGCACCACATGCTCCGTTCCACGACCGGTCGTCCGTCTCGACGATCTACGGGGCACAAGCGTAGATGCACCACCGGCGGGCGGGCCGGGCGGCCGCCCCCAGGCGACACGGTCTGGGTCGTCTCTTTCGGATCTTGCCGGTTAAGCCCGCGCTGTCCGGTGCCGTGCATCGCAAGGCGGAGCGGCTCCCGATTACTGGACGTCCTCGGGTGCCGCGACAACGCGGCGAGGTGCGGTGCCGGACAGCGCGGGTCTGGGGGCACCTCCCAGCGGTAGCTGGGGGAGCAAGATCCGGAAGAGACGACCTAGCCGCCGGTGCGCGGCAGATGGGCCTTCGCTTCCCGGTAGCCGGCGCTGCCGGGCCGCTCGGCGGGGGCGTAGAAGAGGTTGAGCACGCCGGTGCCGAAGGCCTCGCTGGAGAGCAGTTCGAGCGGGACCGCGGGCCCGCCCTCCTCGAAGAGGCGCATGCCCTTGCCCAGTACGACCGGGTGGACGAGCAGCTGGAGGCGGTCCAGCAGCCCGGCGGCCAGCAGTTGGCGGACGACGGAGACCGAGCCGCTCATCACGACCGGGTCCTCGCCCGGCTCGTTCTTCAACGCCGTGACGGCCTCGGTGAGTTCCCCGTTGAGGCGCTCGGAGTTGCGCCAGCCGGAGTCGAGCGGCTGCCGGGACACGACGATCTTCCGGGCGTCGCCGAGGCACCGGGCGAAGTCGGCGTCCTCTCCCCCGGCCGCTTCCCGAGCGGGCCAGGCCCCCGCGAAGCTGTCGTACGTCCTGCGGCCGAGGAGCAGGGTGCCGGCCGATCCGACCACGGCGTCGACGGCCGCGCCCATCCGGTCGTCGACGTAGGGGAAGTGCCACTCGTGGGGCGCCTCCACGACGCCGTCGAGCGAGATGAACAGCTCTGCGGTGATCTTCCTCATCCGGGCGCTCCAGGGAGTCGGTCCTCTCCCTCCAGTAGACGCCCGGGCGCGGACCGCCACACCCGGGCCGTCCCGTCCGTCGGGATCACGGCCCCGCGGCCGACGCGGGGCAGGTCCCGTCAGGCCGGCCGCAGCTCCTCCATGGCCGTTTCGGCGACCACCCGGGCGACCAGTGCCAGCGCGGGCGAGTCCAGCTTCCACTGCTGCCAGTACAGCGGTACGTCCAGCCACCGCCCCGGCGCCAGCGGTACCAGCGCCCCGGCCTCCAACAGCGGCTCCGCCTGCGGTTCGGGGACGAGCCCCCACCCGAGGCCGGCGGCCACCGCGTCCCGGAAGCCCTCCGAGGTGGGTACGAGGTGCCGCGCGGCCGAGGCCGTCGCGGCGCCGCCGGTCAGAGCCCGGACGAAGTCGTCCTGGAGGACGTCGCGCCGGTCGAAGACGATCAGCGGGGCCTCCCTCAGGTCCCGGGCGGGGGCCCCGGTCAGGTGCCGGGCGGTGAAGTCGGGGCTGGCCACCGGCAGGTACCGTGCCAGCCCCAGCGCCCGTACGGTGCAGCCGGCCACCGGGTCCGGGGAGGAGGTGACGGCCGCCATGACCTGCCCCTCCCGCAGCAGGGCGGTGGTGTGGGACTCGTCCTCGCGGTGCAGCTCGAAGCAGATCGGCGGCTCCTGCGGCACCCGGGTCAGCGCGGGCAGGAACCACGTGGCCAGCGAGTCCGCGTTGACGGCGATCGGCATCCGGACCGGTCCGAGCCCCTCGCCCATCCCCATCCCGAGCTCGGCGCGCGCGTCCCGCTCCAGCCGGGCCAGCTGCCGGGCGAAGCGGATGACCACCTCCCCCGACTCCGTCGCCCGCACCGGCTTGGTCCGCATCAGCAGCACCCGCCCGGTGCGCTGCTCCAGGGCCTTGACCCGCTGGCTGACGGCGGAGGGCGTCACGTGCAGGGCCGCGGCGGCCGCGTCGAAGGTGCCTTCGTCGACGACCGCGAGCAGGGTCCTCACCTGCTCCAGGGGAAGCTCGTCCATCACGAGCGCTAATGATACGTAAATATCTTTAGCTGTACTCAGCGACGCGCCGTCCTTACGGTCGGGTCATGACGAACGGCATCACCACAGCACTCCTGGCCGGTTTCGGTACCGGCCTCTCCCTCATCGTCGCGATCGGCGCGCAGAACGCCTTCGTGCTGCGCCAGGGCGCGCGCCGGCACGCCGTCCTGGCGGTGGTGGCCATCTGCGCCGTCTCCGACGCGGTCCTCATCTTCCTGGGCGTGGCCGGGGTCGGCGCGTTCGTCACCGCCTGGCCGGCCGCCCTGACCGCCGTCGGGATCGCCGGGGGCGGCTTCCTGATCTGCTACGGGATCCTCGCGGCCCGGCGCGTGCTGCGTCCCGCCCCCGGGGCGGCGCTGAGTTCCGAGGGCGCCACCGCCGGCTCCGCCCGCGCGGCGGTGCTCACCTGCCTCGCCATGACCTGGCTCAACCCGCACGTGTACCTCGACACCGTGCTGCTGGTGGGCTCGCTGGCCGCCGACCGGGGCGATCTGCGCTGGGCCTTCGGGATCGGGGCCGGGCTGGCCAGCCTGATCTGGTTCAGCACCCTCGGCTACGGCGCCCGGCTGCTCAGCGGCGTGCTCGCGAAACCCGCCGCCTGGCGGGCGCTGGACGGGCTGGTCGCCGCGACGATGGTCACCATGGGCGGGCTGCTCCTCGTACGGGCCTGAAGCCGTGCCGCCGGGCCCGGACGTGGTACTGATTCCGGTACGTCCCGAGCCCCGACCCGACTCCCGACCCGATCCCCGTCAGCATCCCGATCCCGGAGCCGCCGCCGTGCCCGACCGCCCGACGCCCGAAGCCGTGCGCGCCTACTACGCCGCCCGGCCGGCCCCGCTCGTGGCCGCGACCGGGATCGTGCTGGACCCGCGGGGGCGGGTCCTCGTACTCACCCCCTCGTACAAGGAGGGCCTGGAACTGCCCGGCGGCTCGGTGGAGGACACCGAGACCCCTGAGGAGGGCCTGGCCCGGGAGCTGGCGGAGGAGCTCGGCCTGTCCGTCCCGGTCGGACGGCTGCTGGCCGTGGACTCCTGCCCGCCGGGCGCGCTCGGCCGCTCGATCGTCGTCCACGTGTACCTCGTGGGGCCGCTGACCAGCGCCGCTGTCGAGGGGATCACCTTCGCGGACGGCGAGGTCGCCGAGGCCCGCTGGCTCACCCGGGAGGAGGCCGCGGAGCAGCTGTCCGACCGGCTCGCGCCCCGGCTGCGCGCCGGGCTGGCCGCCCTGTACGCGGGCTCCGTCGCGCACCTGGTCGACGGCGTCCCGCAGCCCGGCTCCCCGGCCGGGCTGGATCCGGCCGACCGCGCCGCCCTGGAGCACGCGGGCCGCTACGACGACGCCGGCCACCGGGCCGCCCGGCCGAAGGCCCTCACCGCCGCCAACGTGGTGTTCACCGACGGGGCCGGCGGGGTCCTGCTCGTCCGGCCCGGGTACGGCGAGCCGGGCCGCTGGCTGCTGCCCGGCGGCGGAGTCGACAGCGACCTCGGCGAGACACCCCGGGACGCCGCGGCGCGCGAGGTCCACGAGGAGACCGGGCTCGACCGGGCCCCCGGCCGCCTCCTCGCCGTCGACTGGACCCACCGGCCCGGATACCCGGCGCGGATCCGCTTCCTCTACGACGGCGGGGTCCTCGGCCCGGACGACCTCGCGGCGGTCCGGCTGCCGCCGACCGAACTGCTGGAGTGGCGCACCGCGCGCCGCGAGGAGCTGCGGGGGCTGGTCAAACCCCGGCTGCGCCGGCAGATCAAAGCCTGCCTGACCGCCCTGGCCGAAGGCACCGGCCCGCTGGAACTCCACTCGGGCCGCCCGGTGGCTCCGGCCTGAGACGCCCCGCAGCGAGCGCCACGCCATACCCCCTACCCCTTTGGAGTATGGGGGCACGGCCCTCTACGATGCCGCCATGGGTACGAGTACGGGCGCGCGGGCCGCAGGCGTAAGAAGGCCCTCCCGGCTGCCCGCCCGGCTGCTCCTCGTACTGGCCCTGCTCACGGGGATCCTCGGCATGCACGGCCTCGGCCCGGGAGCGGTCCCGCCGGCCGCGGCGCACCCGCCCGCGGCCGCGCACAGCGCCGCTGCCGGGCACCCGTCCGCCGACCCCTGTGGCTGCGCTCACGCGGGCGACGCCCGGCACGGCGGCCCGGCCGACGGACACGCCCAGCACGCCGACCCCACCTGCGCGGCACCGGGCACCAGCGGCACCCCGGTCCTGCACCCCCCGGCGGCCACGCCCGGCGGGATCCCCGCCGCGGTCCGGGCGGCGCACGGCACCGTGCTCCGGGCGACGGCGTACGGCCGCGCACCTCCGTCGCTCGGCGAACTGCAACTCCTGCGCGTATAGGGCGGCCCCTGCCGGCGTTCCAGCCGGCCGAGCACCCGTACGACCCAGCACAGGAGAGGCACCACCATGACCGTCAAGCGTTCCCTGCTCCGCCGCACCACCGGCCTGGCCGCGGCAGCCACCGCCGCCCTCGTCCTCGCCGCCTGCGGCGGGAACAACGGCTCCGGCGACCACCCCGACGGGGCGTCCGCGTCCCCCACCGCCAAGCCCTCCGGACCGGCCGCCGCCGACAGCGCGCAGGCCCCGAACAACGCCGCCGACACCGCCTTCGCCCAGGGGATGATCCCGCACCACCGGCAGGCGGTCGACATGGCCGGCCTCGCCGCGACCCGTGCCGGATCGGCGGAGGTCAAGGAACTCGCCGCCGAGATCAAGAAGGCCCAGGACCCGGAGATCAAGACCCTGACGGGCTGGCTGAGCGCCTGGGGCGAGCCGGTCCCGCCGGCCGACTCGGCGCACGACGGCGGCCACGACGGCCACTCCATGTCCGGGATGATGACGGCCGAGGAGATGGACCAGCTCACGAAGGCCACCGGCAAGGCCTTCGACACGGCGTTCCTCAAGCTGATGGTCAAGCACCACGAGGGCGCCGTCGCCATGGCCGAGAAGGAGCGGTCCAGCGGGAAGTACCAGCCCGCCAAGGACATGGCCGCCGCCATCGTCACCTCGCAGAGCGCCGAGATCGCCCGGATGAACGCGCTCCTCGGCAAGGGCTGACCCGAACGGCCGGGGATCCCCACGCCTTCCGCGGGGATCCCCGGCCCGGGCCGTGTCCGAGCCGGTCTGAGGTCAGCCGCCGACCCTCGCGACCAGCAGCGCGATGTCGTCGTCGGCCGCCGCCGGGACGAGGTGCGTGATCAGCGAGTCGCACACGTGGTCCAGCTGGCGCTGGGGGTCCGCGAGGAGTTGCGTCAGCTCGTTCAGCCGCTCGTCGAGGTCGCTGCCGCGTGCCTCGATGAGTCCGTCGGTGTAGAGCACGAGGAGGCTGCCCGGGGGCACTTCGACCTCGGTGGGGGTGAACGCGATGCCGCCGACGCCCAGCGGGACGCCGGGCGGGGTGTCCAGGAGGCGGACGGTGCCGTCGGGGAGGGCGAGGGCGGGCGGCGGATGTCCGGCGCGGGTGACGGTGCAGCGTCCGGTGGCCGGGTCGCAGACGATGTAGAGGAAGGTGGCCAGCATGGGCTCGGCCAGGTCGGCGAGCGCGGATTCCATCTGGTGCAGCAGCCGCACGGGCGAGAGGTCCAGGCGCGAGAGGGAGCGTACGGAGGCGGAGAGCCGTCCCATGACCGCGGCGGCGGCGATGCCGTGGCCCATCACGTCGCCGATCAGCAGGGCCGCCTTGCCGCCGGACAGGGCCAGGACGTCGTACCAGTCGCCGCCGACCTCGTTGACGTCGCTCGCGGGCAGGTAGCGGTGGCTGACCTCGATGCCGGGCGGCGGGGTGATGTGCTGCGGGAGCATGCTGCGCTGGAGGATGACGGCGGTCTCGTGCTCGCGGTGGTAGAGCCGGGCGTTGTCGATGCTGAGCGCGGCGCGGGCGGCGAGTTCCCCGGCGAGGGTGACGTCCTCGGCGGTGAACGGTCCCACCGGGCGGGTGCGGTAGAAGGTGGCGACGCCGAGCACCGAGTCCCTGGCGACCAGGGGGGCCATGGCGAAGGAGTGCACTCCCGCGGTGAGCAGCTGCGCGGGTTTGGCCGAGTGCCGGGCGGCGGGGGCCACGGCCTGCTCGTCGAGGCGGGCGATGAGGAAGGGCTGCCGGGCCGCGAGGGCCTGGGTGTAGGGGGCGGTCATGGGGAAGGTGAGGGTGCGGCCGAGGGGGGCCAGGATGTCGGTCAGTCTGGAGCCGGACAGCGGCGCCCGGCCGAGCCTGCGCAGGGCCACCCCGCCGGTGAGCCCCATGCCGGGCTCGTCCCCGCGGGCCAGGGCGTCGAGTACGTCGACGGTGACGGCGTCGGCGAGGCGCGGTACGGCCAGGTCGGCGAGTTCCTGCGCGGTGCGCTCCAGATCCAGGCTGGAGCCGACGCGGATGCTGGCCTCGCTGAGCAGGGCGAGCCGGCGCCGGCCGGCTTCGGCCTCGATGTGGTCGCGCTGCTGCTCGGTGATGTCGACGAGGGAGGCGATGACCCCGATCGGCATCCGGGCGGGGTCCTCCACGCGGACGTAGGAGCACGACCACACCCGGTCGTGGTCCGGCTGGGACGGGGTCCGCCCGACGCGGCGGCGGTCCAGGACCGGCTCCCCCGTCTCCAGGACCTGCCGCATGGCCTCCTCCATCTCGAGGGCGTTCACCTCGGGGAGGATCTCGGCCAGACGGCGTCCCACGTGCGCCGACTCGGGCAGCCCGTTCATGGCTTCGAGGGCGGCGTTGACCTGGAGGAACCGCAGTTGGGTGTCGAGGATGGCGATGCCGACGGGCGAGCGGGCGAAGAGGCCGTCCCAGACGGCGGAGGACCCTCGGATGCGCCGGGCCGCGTGGGCGTCGGCCGCGAAGACCAGCACCGTCGAGCCGTGCTGCCGGTCGGACACCGGGGAGGCCCAGATCTCCACCTCCAGGGGGTGCCCGTCGCGGTGCCAGGCCGTGACGGTGCCCATCACCCCGCGCCCGGAGGCTGCCGCCTCCCACAGGGAGCGGCCCAGGCTGCGGTCGGATCCCGGGTGCAGCAGGTCGGCGATGTGGCGGCCGAGCATCTGGGGCGGGGTGTAGCCGAGCAGCTCCTGCGCGACCTGGTTCCAGCGCACGATCGTCCCGTCGGCACCTGTGGCCACGAGTGCGACGGGCAGCGCGCCCAGCCAGCCGCCGGCGGACTGCGCGGCGCTGCTGATCAGCTCCTCGACCGGCACCTGCTCGTTCATGGAGCCCCGCTCACCGGACCCCGCTCACGGGGCCCGCTCGTGTGGCACCTGCACGCCTCCATCGTCTGCCGGTCCGCGCGCCACCGCCTCCCGGCGGCTCGCCCGGACGGGTGCCGTCGCACGACGGGGTCGGGGTCTCGGGTCGGCCGTGGCCGGAACGGGTCACTGAGCCGGCGGGACCGCCTGCGCGGCGGAGGCTGTCCGTCGATGACGACGCTCAACCTCGCGAAGTCGTGCCTCGGCGTCGCTCAGGGGCACCCCCAGGGCCAGGCGCACCGCCACGACACAGGCACCCGAGTCCCCGGTCCTCGCGGCCGGCTCAGCGAAGACCTCTTCCTCGCTCTGCCCTGCGGCAAGCATCGTCTGCGCCTTGAGAACCAGCGCGTCCTCGCCCTCCCCGTGATCCATCCCATGATCCATCCCGAGCGGCTACCGCGAGGTGCGGCGGCCGGGATCGGCGGAGGTCACCTGGTTGACGGATGCGGCAGAAGCCGCGGATCTCCAGGGCCTTGGAACGGTCGGGGCGATGTCGTCCAGTCGGGAGCGCTCGACCAGCACGTACTGGTCGCCGGCGGCGTAGGCCTTGACCATGGTGTTGGTCGCGGCGTCTGCTGCATCGACGCGTCTGGGCCTGCCGGAAACGGCACGGGCCGGCCGCGCGCGGTGGCGGGGAGCGGGTAGGCGCCGGGTGCCGGGAAGGAGGGAGCCGTGGAAAGGGACGAGGTGGTCGCGCGGCTGCTGCGCGAGCACGGGCGGACGTACGCCGAGGAGGCCGGGATCAGGTTGCGCGACACGCCGGCGCCGCTGTACCGGTTGCTGGTGCTGACCGTCCTGTTCTCGGCTCCGATCAGGGCGGAGACCGCGACGGCCGCCGCCCGGGAGCTCTTCGCGGCGGGGCTGCGCACGCCCCGCGCGATGGCGGGTTCGTCGTGGCGGACGCGGGTGGCCGCCCTCGGGCGGGGGCACTACGTCCGCTACGACGAGAGCACCGCGACCGCCCTGGGCGACGGCGCGGAGCTGCTTCTGGAACGGTACGGCGGTGATCTCCGCCGGATGCGGGACCGGGCAGCGGGCGACCGGGAGGCGCTGTGCGCGCTGCTGCGCGAGGTTCCGCGGATCGGGCCGGTCGGCGCGGGCATCTTCTGCCGGGAGGTCCAGGCCGTCTGGCCCGGCCTGCGCCCCTGCTTCGACGGGCGCTGCCTGTCGGCCGCCTCCGGACTCGGGCTCCCGCACACCGCGGACGCCCTCGCGGGCCTGGTGGCGCCGGACGATCTGGCCCGCCTCGCCGCCGCCCTCGTACGCGCCGGGTCGTAGGGGCCCCGGGAGGCGCGGACGTCCGGGCCCCGCGCCCCGCCGTACCCGGGGGGCACGGCGGGGCGCGGGGTCACGGGCGTACGTCGGCGCCGGCGGTGGGGGTGTCGTCGAGGAAGCCGCCCGACTGGTGCTGCCACAGCTTGGCGTAGGCGCCGTCCGCGGCGAGGAGCTCCTGGTGGGTGCCCTGCTCCACGATCCGGCCGCGGTCGAGGACGACGAGCCGGTCCATGGTGGCGACGGTGCTGAGCCGGTGGGCCACGACGAGCGCCGTCCGCCCTTCCATGAGCCGCCAGAGGGCGTCCTGTACGAGGATCTCGCTCTCGGAGTCCAGGGCGCTGGTGGCCTCGTCGAGCAGCAGGATCGGGGCGTCGCGCAGGATCGCCCGGGCGAGCGCGACCCGTTGGCGCTGTCCGCCGGACAGCTTGACCCCGCGCTCGCCGACCATGGTGTCGAAGCCGTCCGGCAGGGCGTCGGCGAACTCCGTGACGTGCGCCGCCTCGGCGGCCCGGCGGATCTCGGCGTCGGTGGCGTCCGGGCGGGCGAACGCGATGTTCTCCTTGAGGGTGCGGTGGAACATCGCCGGCTCCTGCGGCACGTACGCCATCAGGCCGCGCAGGTCGCTCTGGGACACCCGGCTGATGTCCTGTCCGCCGACCGTGATCCGTCCGCCGTCGATGTCGGTCAGCCGCAGCAGGAGCCGAGTGAGGGTGGTCTTGCCCCCGCCGGAGCGGCCGACGAGACCGATCTTCGTCCCGCTGGGTACGGCCAGGTCGAGCCCGTCGAAGAGCGGTTCCGCGCCCGCGTGGGCGAAGCGCACCCCTTCGAAGCGTACGTCGGCGCCCTCGGGCAGCAGCGGTTCCGGGGACTTCGGGTCGAGGACGGTCGGCGGGGTGAGCAGCAGCGAGGTGAACTGTGCGGCCTCCGTCATCGAGCTTTCGAGGCGGCGGTAGATCTGGTTGAACTCGAACATGATCCGCGTCGCGTTGCTGTAGTAGGTGAAGGCGACGACGACCGTCTCCACGCCGTGCCCTCTCCCGGCGAGCCCCACGGCGAGCAGCATGCCGAGCGCGTTGGTCAGTACGGACATCGGTGCGACCAGCGTGTCGATGCGCAGGTTGCCGTAGTCCCACGAGCGCACCATGAGCCGCCGCGATTCCGCGACCCGCTTGCGGTGTTCGGCTGCCTCGCGCGCCTCGGCGGCGAACGCGCGGACCGTGTCCATGTTCATCAGGCTGTCGGCGACGTGGCCGGAGACCCGGGCGATGGCCTCCTCGCGCTGGTCGACGAGGGCCTGACGGCGGCGGATGAGGGGGGTCGCGCAGAGTGCCGTGAGCGCGATCATCGTCAGGAGCCCGACGACGAGGAGCGGTTCGTACTGCCACAGCACCACCGAGCCGAAGATCAGGGGCACGAACTTGCCGACGATCTGGAAGGTGAGGGTGTCGACGAACTCCTCGAAGCGGGAGGCGAAGCTGAGGACCCGCTTGGTCAGCGAGCCGGCGAAGTTGTCGTGGAAGAACGCCGCGTCCTTGGCGAAGAGTTCGTCCATGCCGAGTACGTAGAGCCGTTCGACGCCGAAGGCGTCGACGCGGTTGAGGCAGTGCAGTCCGAGCCGCCACAGCGCCTCGGACAGCAGCAGGACGCCGCCGAACCCGATGACGTACGGCAGGACCGGGCCGATGCCCGCGGTGACGGCGCCGTCGTCGCCCGCGATCCGGCCGACGAGTTTGGCGACGACGAGCGGCGCGATGTAGTTGATGCCGATGTTGCCCAGTGCGGGGAGCAGCATGGCGGGCAAGGCCAGCCACCGGAGGCGGACGAGCTCCCGTCCGTAGTGGCGCAGTGCGAGGAGTACCGGGCCCCTGCCCGGAGGACTTTGCTGTGACTCAGGAGATCCCATACCAACCCTGTGCGGTGTGAGCGGCGTCAGGACAGGAGTCGCAGTGTTCCGCAGGACCGCTGACGCCGTCCAAGCGTTTTCTCCGTCTTTCCGCCGATCGGATGGCGTCTGCGCCGTGCCGCAGGGTGGGCCTCGCCGGGGTCAGACGGCGGTGATGGTCTTCAGGGCGAGGGCGCGCAGGGGGGCGGTGCGGCGGCGGGCTTCGCCGTGGTGGACGGCGTTGGTGAGGATGGCGAGGTAGCGGCCCGAACCCGGGGCGAGGTAGAGGCTGGTGCCGGTGAACCCGTGGTGGTGGGCGACACCGCCGGGGGCGCAGATCCACGACAGGCCGCGGTCGAGTCCCGGCTCGATCGGGGCGAGGGGCAGGGTGGAGGCGCGGAGCCAGCCGTGCGGCCGGCCGGCGCGGGCGAGGAGGTGCTCGGCGTAGCGGGCGAGGTCGCGGGCGGTGGAGAAGACCCCGGCGTGGCCGGCGACGCCGCCGAGGAGGGCGGCGTTGTCGTCGTGGACGGTGCCCCAGATCAGGGGGGCACCGGGGATGCGGCGTTCGGTGGGGGCGACCCGCGGTCCGCGGGCGACGGGTCCGTACGTCGTACCGGTCATGCCGAGTTGGTCCCACAGGGCGCGGCCGAGTGCGTCGAGGGGGATGCCGTGGGCGTGGGCGAGGGCCAGGCCGAGGAGGATGTAGCCGCGGTTGACGTACCGGTGCTCGCCGGGGGTTCCTTCGAGGGGTTCGCGGCACAGGAGTTCGTGCAGCGGCCGGTCGGTGCCGCGGTACTGGTCCAGGCGGGTGGCGGCTTTGAGACCGGCGGTGTGGGTGAGGAGCTGCTCGATGGTGGCCTCCCCGCTGGGCGCCGGTCCGTCGATCGGGGGCAGGAAGTCGCGTACCGGGGCGGTACGGGAGAGGACGCCGGCATCGAGGGCCTGGCAGACGAGCGGCCAGGTGGCGACGACCTTGGTGAGGGAGGCGAGGTCGTAGAGCGTGTCGGGGCCCGGTGCGGTGTCGCCGAGTTCACCGGCGATCCGGCCGGCCCGGAGGAAGCGCGGGGGTTCGCCGAGGGTTCCGAGGGCGATGACGCCTCCGGGGGTGGCACCGTCCGTGACGGCCTGGTCGAGGGCTTCGGCGACGCGCGCGGTGTCGTCGGACGTGAACGGGACGAGCGTCATCGGCCTCTTGCCTCCGCGGCGGTGGTGGTGGTGTCGGCGCCGGGCGCGGCCGGGTTGGGGCAGCGGACGGCCGTAGCCGCGGGCCGGGTGGTACCTGCCGTCGATCGTAGAGGTGCCGTCGGCGGGAGCCCGCGGCCGGAGCGCGGGCATCCTCGCTTCAGGGCGTTCGTCGGTTCGGACCGGTCAGCCCGCCGCGGCGAAGGCGGCTTCGAGGCGCGGGACGTAGTCGGCGAAGGCGGGCGCCCGGCACCCGTGGTTGTGGCCGCCGTTGCAACTCGGCGCCAGTGACGTGCCGTTGCCGTAGTCATCCTCGGCCGGGCCGACACCGTTCGGCCACCTGGTCCCGCGTCGGGTGCGCTCGATCGCGCGGCGTGCGCAGCAACGTGCCGAGGTCCTCCGTCATCCGGCAACTCCCCTGATCCGCCCGTGTGAACGGCGGTGAGCCCACCCGTGGCCGCCGGTCACGAATGGCCGGGCCCCTGACCTGTGCAGCCGCCGGCTTCCGGGCCACCGTCGGGCCGGTCGTGCCCGTATACGGACGTCAAGGCAAGGAGCCGAAGTGGCCAACCGCTTCTGGTGCGGGGAGTGCGGTTTCAAGACGCCCTGGGTCGACCAAGGCCCATCTCGGCCTGGTGTGGCCCCCGCGCCATCGCCGGCACGGTACCGGGAGAAAATCCGGCCGGGGGCGAATCCTTCCGGCTCCTCTCCGCCTCTTGTCCGTGTACCGATCGAAAACACGGCAGAACCCGGAGGAACCCCCAATGATGATCACTGGCCTCGTAGTGGTCGGAGTCCTGCTCATGGGCGCGTGCGGCTGGCACCTGATGCGGCGCTACAGGAGCCGGGGCTGACCAGCGACCGCACCCACGGCACCCGCCCGAAAAGAGCAGCACATGAACCAACGCTTCCACTGGCCGGACGATCGGCTGATCAGGGCCGCGCAGGACGGCGACGTCCCGTCGCTCACCACGGTCGTGATGGAATCGCAGCCCCACGTACGGAAGTTCGCCCTCACCCTGTGCGCCTCGCCGCAGGACGCGGAGGACGCGGCGCAGGAGGCCCTGATCATCCTCTACCGGAAGATCGGTACCTTGCGGGCCACCGGCGCGCTCGCCTCGTGGATGTTCCGCATCGTGCGCAACGAATGCCTCCGGCAGGTGCGCCAGCTCGCCCCGAGGGGCGAGGCGGCACCGGCCGGGCCGGAGGCCTCCGCGGAACCGTCCGCCGAGGAGGCGGTCCTGCGCGGGCTGGAGGCGGAGAGGATCGCCGCCGCGGTCGGCGCCCTCCCCCGGGAGCAGCGCCAGGTCCTGATCATGCGGGACGTACAGGGCCTGCCCGGCAGGACCGTCGCCCACACGCTCGGCCTGAGCACCGCCGCGATGAAGTCGCGGCTGCACAGGGCACGCGCGGCCCTTCGCCTCGCGCTGGCCGCGCCGGCCGGCCCGGGCGCCGAGGAGGCCGTCACCCCACCAGTCGGAGGAGACCCACGACCGTGAACCCCATGGACACCCTGAAGCCCGTACGGTCCGCCCCTTCCGGCCCTTCCGGTCCGGACTTCGCCAGCAGTTCCGTCCCGCGCCATCTGCTCCGCGGCGCCATCGGCTTCGGGCTGATCATCGGCTCGATCGCCCTGGTGCCCGCTTTCGGCCCGGTCGTCCTCCTGGCGGCCCCGCTGTCCCTGATCGCGTTCCGGGGCTGCCCCACCTGCTGGATGGTGGGGCTGGCGCAGACCGTCTCGCGGGGCCGTCTGGAGCGCCAGTGCGAGGACGGCACCTGCACCCTCACCCGTGCGACTCCGGCGGCGGACGCCCGCACGTGAGCGAGGGGGCCGTTCCGGATCCCTCCGCGACGGCCCCTCCGCCCGCCGGTGGTCCGCGGCACGGTCACGTGCCGGAGCCGGGGCGTCCGGGCAGCGGCGGGGTCCGGACGGGGGCGGGGTCGCGGCGTGGACGTCTGACGGGCGCACCTCCGCGCCCCCATGTCCGGATCTGACAGAACACGGTCATTGCGGCCCTCGTGGTGGCGCGAAATGATCGGCACATGCTTCCACCGCACAGAGTCGTCCTCGCCGCCTTTCCCGGCGCGGAACTGCTCAACGTCACGGGACCGGCCGAGGTGTTCTCGATCGCCACCCGGGTCGCCGGCACCGGCCGGCGCGGCTACACCGTCCGCATCGCGACCGCCGGCGGTGAGCCGGTGGTCACCGCCGGCGGGATCCGGCTGATGGCCGATCTGGCGCTGGACGAGGTGGACGGCGACGTGGACACCCTGCTCGTGTCGGGCGCCGTCCGCGTGGACGACCACGGGGTGGAGCCGGTACTCGACGCCGGGTTCATCGACTGGCTCCGCGAGGCGGCACCGGGAGCGCACCGGCTGGGGTCCGTCTGCTCGGGCGCGCACCTGCTGGCCGCGGCCGGTCTGCTCGACGGTCTCTCGGCCACCACCCACTGGCGGACGGCCGCACGGCTGGCCGCCGATCATCCGCTCGTCACCGTCGATCCCGACCCGATCTTCATCCGGGAGGGCCGCCTGTGGACCTGCGCGGGCATCGCCTCCGGGATGGACATGGCACTGGCCATGGTCACCGAGGACCACGGACCCGAACTGGCCCTGGCCACCGCCCGCACCATGGTCATGTACGTCAAACGAGCGGGCGGGCAGAGCCAGTTCAGCGTCCCGCTCGCCCTGCCGGCCGATCCCGGCGACCGGATCGACGGCCTGCGCATGTGGATCGGCGAACACCTCACCGAGGACCTGTCCGCCGAAACGCTGGCGGCGCGGCTGCACCTGAGCGTGCGCCACTTCTCCCGGCTCTTCCACCGGCGCACCGGCACCACCCCGGCCGCCTACGTCGAGTCCGTCCGGCTGGAGGCCGCCCGCCGGCTGCTCCAGGACAGCGGCCACGGCCTGCCGGAGGTCGCCGCCCTCAGCGGCCTCGGCTCCGTCGAGAGCCTGCACCGTTCCTTCCGGCGCCGCCTCGGGACCACTCCCGCACAGTACCGGCGCCGTTTCCACTGATCCGCCCGTCACCGTCACCCGGCGCCCGCGGACCACCGCGCGCGGCGGAGCACGGCCATGCCCCGAGGAGAAATGCAGTGTCCCGAACCAAGGTCGTCCCGATCCCGGTCATGGGCCGGCACCACATCAACGCGTACCTGCTGCTGGGCCGCCGGCCCGTCCTCGTCGACGCGGGAATACCCGGCAGCGGCCACAGGATCCGGGAACAGATCGCCGCACACGGTGTGGACCCCACTGACGTGTCGCTGATCGTCCTCACGCACGGCCACATCGACCACTTCGGTGCGGCCGCCGAACTGCGCCGCCTGACCGGGGCCCCCGTGGCGGGACACATCGCCGACCTCGGCCCCTTCCGTACCGGCCGGGTCCGCGAGCCCTATCTGCCGACCGGGCCGATGGGCCGCCTCATGGCCAGGAACAAGAACCTGCACGTGCGGGTCGAACCGTTCGAACCGGACGTCCTCCTGACCGGCGAGACGGACCTGGAGGAGTTCGGGATCGCGGCGCGCGTCATGCCCACCCCCGGACACACCGCCGGGTCGGTCTCCGTCCTCACCGGACAAGGGGACCTCGTCGCCGGCGACCTGATCGCCAACTCCTTCTTCGGTCTCGTCCGGGGCCGGCCGGCCAACCCTCCCTTCCACGACGACCCGCTGCTCAACCTGGCCAGCCTGCGCAGGATGCTCGCCCTGAACCCCGCCAGGCTCCACGTCGGGCACGGCACTCCCCTGGAGCCGGACCGCGTCCGGCGCTGGGCCTCCCGGGAACACGAGCGGCTTTCCCGGCTGGACGCGGCCGGGCGGGTCCGCGTCCGTACGGAGGACGCCACGGCCTGACCCGCCTCACGGAATCACGGGTCGCCGGGGCGGCCGCGTTCCGCCTGGTCCGGCGGTTCGCTCACCGTGACCTGGGCCGGGCGCAGCAGGTGCCGGCCGACCCGGTAACCGCGGCGCAGCACGGTGGTGCAGGTGGGCCGGTCGACCTCGTCGGAGCGCTGGCAGGAGATCGCTTCGTGGCGGGCGGGGTCGAAGGGTTCTCCCGGGGCGCCGACCTCCTGGAGGCCGAGTGCGGCGAGCTGGGATTCCAGGGCGTCGGCGACCGCTCGCAGGCCGGGGCCGACGTCATCGTGCTCGCGGGCCTGGTCGATCGCGTCCAGGACGGGCAACAGCCCGCCCAGGACGTTCGCGACGGCGATTTCCCGTACCGCGAGGCGGTCGCGCTGGACCCGCTTGCGGTAGTTGTCGTACTCCGCCTTCAGGCGTTGCAGGTCGGCGGTGCGTTCGGCGAGCCGGCTCCGCAGGGCGGTGTCCCCGGCGGCAGGGGTGCCGCCGGGGGTTCCGTGTTCGTCGGGGCGGGTTTCCGTCCGCGTGGGCAGGCTCCCGGGCGGGCCGCTGTCCGCCGCCCTGAGCTGGAGGGTGACGGGGTCGATGCGGCGTTTGTCCGTGATCACGATGGGGGGAGGCTGCTTCCTCGGTCCGCCGGAAGCCTTCGGCGGGTTCATCGCACGCCTCCCTTCGAGCTCTCGTCGTCGACGATCTCCGCGTCGACGACTTCTTCCTCCGTGCCGGACGGTCCGTCGCCGGACGGTCCTGTGCCGGATGCCGGGCCGCCACCGCCCGCGGCCGCTCCCTGGGGCTCGTACAGGGCGGTTCCGATCTTCTGCGCGACGGCACCGGCGCGTTCCGTCGCCGCCCGGACGGCCGCCGTGTCCTGCCCCTTGAGCTTCTCCTTCAGGTCCCCGATCGCCGTCTCCGTCTCCGCCCTGACGTCGGCCGGGATCTTCGACTCGTTGTCGCGCAGCAGCTTCTCCGTCTGGTAGACGAGCTGCTCGGCGCGGTTGCGGGTCTCGGCCTCCTCCTTGCGGCGGCGGTCCTCCTCGGCGTGCTGCTCGGCCTCGCGGACCATGCGGTCGATGTCCTCGCGGGGCAGTGAGGAGCCGCCGGTGACGGTCATCTTCTGCTCCTTGCCCGTGCCGAGGTCCTTGGCCGTGACGTGCATGATGCCGTTGGCGTCGATGTCGAAGGAGACCTCGATCTGCGGGACGCCGCGCGGGGCCGGCGGCAGGCCCGTCAGCTCGAACATGCCGAGCTTCTTGTTGTACGCCGCGATCTCGCGCTCACCCTGGTAGACCTGGATCTGCACGGACGGCTGGTTGTCCTCGGCCGTCGTGAAGATCTCCGACCGCTTGGTCGGGATCGTGGTGTTGCGCTCGATGAGCTTGGTCATGATGCCGCCCTTGGTCTCGATGCCGAGGGACAGCGGGGTCACGTCGAGGAGCAGGACGTCCTTGACCTCACCCTTGAGCACACCGGCCTGGAGGGTGGCGCCGATGGCGACGACCTCGTCCGGGTTGACGCCCTTGTGCGGGTCCTTGCCCGTCAGCTCCCGGACCAGCTCCGTCACGGCCGGCATGCGCGTCGAGCCGCCGACCAGGATGACGTGGTCGATGTCCGAGACCTTGATCTTCGCGTCCTTGACCGCGTTGTGGAACGGCGCCTTGCATCGCTCCAGGAGCTCGGCGGTCAGCTGCTCGAACTGGGAGCGCGTGAGCTTCTCGTCCAGGTGCAGCGGGCCCTGGGCGGAGGCGGAGACGTAGGGCAGGTTGATCGTCGTCTCCGTCGCGGCGGACAGTTCGATCTTCGCCTTCTCGGCGGCCTCGCGCAGCCGCTGGAGGGCCATCTTGTCCTGGGACAGGTCGATGCCGTAGGCGTTCCGGAACTGCTTCACCAGGTGATCGACGATCTTCTGGTCCCAGTCGTCGCCGCCGAGGTGGGTGTCGCCGTTGGTGGACTTGACCTCCACCAGGCCCTCGCCGATCTCCAGGAGCGACACGTCGAATGTGCCGCCACCGAGGTCGAAGACGAGGATCGTCTGGTCGTTCTCCTTGTCGAGGCCGTACGCCAGCGCCGCGGACGTCGGCTCGTTGATGATCCGAAGCACCTTCAGGCCCGCGATCTCGCCGGCCTCCTTGGTCGCGGTGCGCTGGGCGTCGTTGAAGTACGCCGGAACGGTGATCACCGCGTCCGTGACCTCCTCGCCCAGGTACGCCTCGGCGTCGCGCTTCAGCTTCTGCAGGACGCGCGCCGAGATCTCCTGGGCCGTGTACCGCTTGCCGTCGATGTCACCGGCCTCCGGGAAGCGCCAGCCGGCCTCACCGATGTGGCGCTTCACGGACCGCGCGGTGCGGTCGACGTTCGTCACCGCCTGCCGCTTGGCGATCTCTCCGACCAGGACCTCTCCGCCCTTGCCGAAGGCCACCACGGAAGGGGTGGTCCTGTTTCCTTCGGTGTTGGTGATGACCGTGGGCTCGCCGCCCTCGAGGACCGCCACGACGGAGTTGGTCGTGCCCAGGTCGATCCCGACCGCGCGTGCCATCATCGGCTCCTTTCAGATCGCTTCGGCTGCTCACGCCTTTCGGTCGTTGACGCCTTTCGGTCGTTCACGCATGTACATGTCGGCTGTTCGCCTTTGCCGGCTGTTCACGGCGCCGGGCGGCCGGGGAGAGGGCGGCCTTCGGCGAAGGCCGCCGCTTCCGCGTTCCCGCCGTGCGCCCGTCAGACGTCGATCTCCTTGCGCGAGCCCTCTCCGGCCGCCCTGATCTCGATCTTCCGGGGCTTCGCCCGCTCCGCGACCGGAATGCTCAGCCGGAGCACGCCGCCCTCGTAGGAGGCCTCGATGCGTTCGGTGTCCAGGGTCTCGCCGAGGAACAGCTGGCGGCTGAAGGTGCCGGAGGGGCGCTCGGCGATCAGCACGTCGCTGTCGCCGCCGGAGACGGTGGTCCGTCGCTCCGCCCTGACGTTGAGCACGTTCTGGTCGACGTCCACGTCGATGGACGCGGGGTCGACGCCGGGCAGGTCCAGCTCGACGACGACGGAGTCACCCTCGCGGAAGGCGTCCATGCGCATGCCCTCCGGCCGGGCGGCGGTCCCCAGGAAGCGCTCGGTCAGCCGGTCCAGGTCACGGAAGGGATCGGTTCGCATGAGCATCGTCGTTCACTCCTCTCCCGCTTGTCACAGATGCACATGGCAACACCACCTATATAGCGCGCGGCAATAAACTTGACAAGAGCCGACTCAAGGAAGGGGGCGGGCCGCCGAAACGCCCGCGTGGACCCCCCGCACACCGCCGCCGCGGATCTCAAACAAAGATCACTCGATGGTGCATTCGGGCCGCCCGGGGAAGGCTCGGTGGCCAGACTCGAACCGTGCGGCGGGGAGTACCGCTGCGCGCGCTCCGCGCCGGGCCGGCGCGAAGCCGGGGTGCCGGGGCGGGGCTCGCCGTGCGGGAGACATGCTGTGACACACCACGACGGCCGCGAGCCGCGGCTGACCGAGGACGCCGTGGCCCTGGTGGCCGGCCTCGCCGATCTGGCGGTCAGCGGTCTGAGCAGCGCGGTGGACGGCCTGAGCGGCCTGCTGCGCCGCGCCGACCTCGGGGAGCTGCTGGCCGACGGCCAGGAGGAGACCAAGGCGCGCGGCCGCCTCTTCCTCGACCGGCACGCCGCCGCGCCGGCCCACCTGGAGATCCTGGCCCGCACCGTCACCGCCCGCGTCCGGGCGGAGAGCGGCGATGAGTGAAGCGGAAGCACACACCTTCCTGAAGGAGCGCGTCGACCGGGTCCTCGACGGCTTCGTCTCCGCGGAAGCGCAGGCGCTGGCGGACATCGACGCCTCCCTGGCACCGGTCGCGGAGCGACTGCACGCCACGACCGCGCACGGCAAACGCCTGCGGGCGGCGTTCTGCTACTGGGGATGGCGCGGGGCCGGCCAGCCGGACAGCGAGGCACTGGTGCGCGCCGCCGCCGCGATCGAGCTGGTCCACGCGGCCGCCGTCGTCCATGACGACCTGATCGACCACAGCCGCACCCGGCACGGCCTGCCCACCGGGCACATCGCCCTCCGCGGGGTCCTCACCGGCCATCCGCGGCCCAAGGCCGGCGCCCGGGCCCTGGCGATGCTGGTGGGGGATCTGCTGGTGTCGATGGCCGGGGACCTGTTCACGACCTCGGGGCTGCCCGGCGCCTTCCTGAGCAGGGCCCGGCCCCTGTGGGCGGTCCTGGCCCGCGAACTGGTGGCCGGTGAATGCCTGGAAGTGCTGCGCACCGGCTGCCCGCCGGACCCCGACGCGTCGGTCAAGGTGATCCGCTACAAGACGGCCAAGTACACCGTCGAGCACCCCTTGCAGATCGGCGGCCTGCTCGCCGGCGCCCCGCCCCGGCTGATCCGGGCGTACAGCGACTACGGCCTGCCGCTGGGCGAGGCGTTCCAGCTGCGCGACGACCTCCTGGGGCTGTTCGGCGACCCGGAACGGACCGGCAAGGAGCCCGCGGACGACCTGGCGGGGAACCGGCCCACCGCTCTGATGGCCCACGCGCTCACCTCCGCCACCGAGGCGGAACGCGGCGAGCTGCGCCACCTGCTCGGGCGGACGGAGCTCGGCCAGCGGCAGGTGGAGCGGGTGCGGGAGATCGCGCACCGCACCGGGGCCGTCGCCCGCGTCGAAGACATGATCACCGCCCGGTTGCGCGAAGCGCACGACGCCCTGACCGACGCCGACGTGACCACCGAAGCCCGCACGGCACTGGCGGACCTGGCGACGCTCTCGGCCACCCGCATCCACTGACCGCCACCCCACCGGAACACCGGGAGCAGCACCATGACCTACACCCAGGCGTCCATGGACGCCCTGCGCACCACGGGGGACGAACTCGCCGACGCGACCGTGGCGGCCCTGTTCGAACGCGGCGAAGTGGGCACGTTCAACACGCTCATGCGCTACTTCTCCGCCGTCGGGCAGGACCTCCCCGAGGGCCTGCCGGAGGTCGCCCGCGCGTACCTGCACGAGACCGGCGCTCCCCCGGCCTGGGTGGACTGGGGCGAGATGGAGAAGGCACGGCTGTTCTTCATCGACAACAACGTGCACATCTCCACCGCGCTGTCCTTCGCCTCGATGCCCGCCTGCTACGTGCTGCCGCACGTGGCCAGGCTGCTGTCGGCCACCCACTCGCTGAAGTACCCGTCCAAGCGGATGGCCGAGACGGGCCAGTTCACCGTCTACCTCATGCAGCCCGACGCGTTCGAAGCGGGCAGCCGCTTCATCCCCGCCGCCCAGAAGGTACGGCTGCTGCACGCCTCCATCCGCCACCACCTCAGGCGCGAGGACCGCTGGGACACCGCCGCCCTGGGGACGCCGATCTGCCAGGAGGACATGATCGGCGGGCAGATGATGTTCTCCATCCAGGTCCTGGACGCCCTGCACCGCCTCGGCATCCACATGAGCACCGAGGGCGCCGAGTCCTACTACTACGCCTGGAGGGTGGTCGGCGCCATGCTCGGCGTCGACCAGGACCAGGCACCGGAGGACCTGCGGGCCGCCCGCGCGTTCTCCGACCTCTACATGACCCGCCACATGGGCCCCAGCGAGGAAGGCGCCCTGCTCACGCGCCAGCTCATCGACCTCTACGAGGAGGTCGTGCCCGGCACCTTCTTCGACCCGCTCGTCTCCGCCCTGATCCGCTACCTGATCGGCGACACCTGCGCCGACTGGCTGCACGTCCCCCGCACCACCTGGGACACCGTGGTCAAGACCGCCCCCACCCTGCTGGGGGTGCTGGAGACCATCGAGGACCGTTCCCCCCTGGCGGGCTGGGCCCTCGACCGGCTCGGACACCTGACCAGCGTCCTCGAACTGTCCGCCCTCACGCGCGGCCGCGTGATGCACTACGCCATCCCCGAACAGCTCAAGAACGACTTCGGGGTCAGCGGCACCATCCCGCCCAAGAGCCGCTGGACCCCGCCGCCGGCGAGCGTCCCCCCGGCGGGCCGGGAGCCGTCCGGCCACCCGGGCCGCTCCGGGGTGAGGTGAGCGGGGGGCGGCGGCACGGCGCGGGATCAGCGGGTGGAAGCGCCCCTGCCGCCCTCCCCCTCCGTATACTCCCGGTGTTCCGACGGCGTCGGTCCGTACGTGACCGCCGCAGGCGCCGGCGAGCAGGCCGCCGGTGTCCGGCAAGCCCGGCGGGTGGGCCGGCCTCGCGCGGGACACGGCCGGGGGGAGAGGACCATGCAGCCGTGAGCGCGGGCACCGTGAAGTCGGCGGCGTCGTCCGGGGGTGGTGCCGACGCGTGGCGGGTCGAGGTCGATGCGGCGCCGGGCCGCCTGGTCGTGGCCGGGGTGATCGGCACGGCCCGGGAGCACGCGCACGCCGCCGTGCAAGTACTGGCGTGCCGGTCCGGCAGAGTGCTGCTGAGCGACGGGCGGGACGAACTGCCCGTACGAGCCGCCGTCATCCCCGCCGGGCACACGCATCGCGTGCGTCCGGCACCGGGGCCGGCGCCGATGGGGGTGATGGTCTACCTCGACGCGGACACCACCGCCGGACGCGCCCTGCACTCCACCGCGGCCCGTGGCGGGGTGGCCTGCTGGTCCGCCGCGGCGTCGGTGTTCACCGAGGCGGACCCGTCGCCCTCCGCCGTGTCGGTGGCGGGTGTGCTGCGGGCGCTGGACCGGCTCGGCGCCACCGCCCCCGGCCGGCCCCGGCACCCGGCCCTCGCGGCGGCGCTGGCGGCGCTGCCGGGCGCGGTGGCGGACGGACCGGTGCGGGTGGGCGAGGTCGCCGCCCGGGCCGGGGTGTCCGCGAGCCGGCTGGGGCACCTGTTCGCCGAGCAGTTGGGCTGGTCGTTCCCGGCGGCGGTGCGGTGGGCGCGGCTGCACGCCGCGATCGTCTCGGTGCGTGGCGGGGCGAACGCCACGGAGGCCGCGCACGCCGCCGGGTTCTCGGACAGTGCCCACCTGACCCGCGTGTGCAAGGCCATGTTCGGCATCACCCCCTCCCAGGCCCTGGCCGCCGCCCACTGGACGCCAGCGGCCGACGGCCCTGATACGCGGCGGGACCGGTAGCGGATCCGTTCAAGCCCGCCGGACACCGCGGCCGCGAGGCTGCCGGTATGCCTGCAACGACCGCCGCGGCGCCCGCTGTCGCCCTCGCTCGATTCCTGGTCCGGTACGCGTACGTGCCCTTCATGCTGCTCGGCGTCAACGGCGCCGCCATCTGGCTGGTGAGCGCCGGAGCCCCGAAGCCGTGGCTGCTGGTGGTATTGGCGTTCGCGGTGGGCTGCTCGTTCGCCGCCGAACGCGTGCTCCCGTACCTGCCCGCGTGGAACACCCCGCGCGGGGACGGCCGCCGCGACACCGTCCACGCGTTCGTCAACGAGGTGTTCACCCTTGCCGGACTCGCCGTCGTGCCCGCGGCCGCCGCGCTCGCGCCGGGCCCGGAAGTGTGGCCGGACAGCTGGCCGCTGTGGTGCCAGGTGCTGCTCGCCGTCGCCGTCGCCGACCTCGGCATCACCCTCGTGCACCGCGCCAGCCACCACGTCGGCTGGCTGTGGCGGCTGCACGCCGTCCACCACAGCGTCACGCGCTTCTACGGCTTCAACGGTCTGATGAAGCACCCCCTCCACCAGAGCCTCGAAACCCTCGGGGGCGTCACCCCGCTGCTGCTGCTCGGCATGCCCCTCGACGTCGCCTCCGTCCTGGCCTGCGCCGTCGCCGTCCAGCTCGTGCTCCAGCACTCCAACGCCGATTACCGCACCGGCCCGCTCACCACGGTCCTCGCCCTCAACCAGGGCCACCGGTTCCACCACCTGAAATGGGCCGGCATCGGAGACGTCAACTTCGGCCTGTTCACCCTCGTCTGGGACCACGCCATGCGCACCCACTCCTACGACCCGGACCGGCGGTTCACCTCCGAAGACCTGGGCATGGCCGCCAAACCCGACTACCCGGTCTCCTACCTCGCCCAACTGGCCGAACCGTTCCGGCCCGGTCGTTGATCACGGCATGTGGCCACCGCCATCCCCCACGCACCCCGTGACCGGCCGGCCCGCATCCGGGCCCGGTCGTGACGGGATCGACGAAGACAGGAGGACCATGACCACCACCGACCCCACCCAGGCCAGGGAGCGGTCCGCACCACCGCCCGGTGCCGATCCCGCGGCGGCAGAGAGCACGGCGGCGCTGCTGCGCCCCTATTACCCGGGTTTCGCCGCCGTGGTGACGCTGCAGGTCATCGGCGCCCTCGCGGGTCTGATGCCGCTGCTGGCGGTCGTCGAGCTGGGGCGCACGCTGCTGGCGCCCGGCCCGGCCGATGCCGGCCATGTACGGATCATCGTGATCGAGGGCGCCGCGGGCCTGTTCCTCCGGCTCCTGTTCACGGCCGCTTCCTCCGGGCTCGGACATGTCCTGGACGGCCGGGTGCAGCTGACGCTCCGCCGGCGACTGGCCGCGCGGCTCGGGCGGGTACCGATCGGCTGGTTCTCCCGGCGCCGCACCGGTGAGCTGGCGAAGGTGGTGGGCGACGACGTCAGCGCGGTGCACCCGTTCATCGCTCACACCCCCGGCGAGCTGGTTTCCGCCTTCGTGGTTCCTCTGGCGTCGCTGGTCTACCTGTTCACCGTCGACTGGCGGCTCACACTGATCACGCTGATACCGGTCGTGCTGGCAGTGGCGCTGGTCCCCCTGATGATGACCCCGGCCCGGCTGCGCGAGCAGGAGGAGTTCGACGCGGCCATGGGACGGATCTCGAGTTCCGTCGTCGAGTTCGTCCAGGGCATCGCGGTGGTCAAGGCGTTCGGCGCGTCGGGGCGCGCCCACCGTAGGTTCCTCACGGCCGTGGACGAATTCGTCGGCAGCTTCTTCGGGATGGTGCGCGGGCTCGCCGGCATCGCCGCGGGGATGCAGGTGGCGCTGTCGCCGCCGTTCGTGCTGTCGGTCGTCCTGACCGGCGGTACGGCTCTGATCACCACCGGTGCCATGGCCCCGGCCGACCTGCTGCCCTTCCTGCTCCTCGGACTGGGCCTGACCGCTCCGGTGGCGGCCCTCGGCCACGGGTTCGACGACATGCAGGCCGCCCGCCGCGCCGTCGGCCGGATCCGGGAAGTGCTCGCGGTGCGGCCGCTGCCGGAGCCCGCGCACCCGGCGGCACGGCGGGGTCACCGGGTGGAACTGCGCGGCGTCCGATTCGGCTACGAAGCCGATCACGAGGTTCTGCGCGGGGTCGACCTGGTGCTCGAACCGGGTACTACCACCGCGATCGTGGGGCCGTCGGGAAGCGGGAAGTCCACCCTGGTCCAGCTGTTGCCGCGGTTCTTCGACCCGACCCACGGTTCGGTGACCCTGGGCGGCGTGGACCTGCGGGAGCTCGGCAGCCGGGAGCTCTACCGGACGGTCTCCTTCGTCTTCCAGGACGTCCGCCTGCTGCGTGCGTCGGTCGCGGACAACATCGCGCTGGCGGTACCGCACGCCGGCCTCGACGACGTGGTCCGCGCCGCCCGGTTGGCGAACATCCACGATCGCATCCTGGAACTGCCCCGCGGGTACCGGTCGGTGATCGGTGAGGACGCCGGTCTGTCGGGCGGCGAGGCGCAGCGGATAGCACTCGCCCGCGCACTGCTCGCCGACGCGCCCGTCCTCGTGCTCGACGAGGCGACCGCCTTCGCGGACCCGCAGACCGAACAGGCGGTGCGCCGCGCACTGGCCACGCTGGAGGGTGACCGGACCGTCCTGGTCATCGCCCACCGCCTGGAGACGATCGCCGACGCCGACACCGTCGTGATGCTGGACGGAGGATTGATCGTCGAACAGGGCAGACCGGCCGAACTGCTGGCACGGCCCGGCAAGTTCGCCGCGTTCTGGCAATCCCGGCGTACGACGGAAGCCGACCCGGCCACGCCCCTGGCTGACGTACCGCAAGGAGACGAGCTCCGATGATCCGCATGCTGCTGCGCGTGCTGGGCCGCGAATACGCCCGGCCGGTGCGTCGCACCGTGGCCCTGATGACCACGACCGCGGTGGTCGAGGGTCTGTCCTACACCCTGCTGGTTCCCGTGCTGCGGGCCCTCTTCGGCAGCACGCCCGAAGACGCCTGGCCCTGGCTGACCGCGTTCGGGGCCGCGGTCGCGGGCTACGCGGTACTGCGGTACGCCGGCGACCGGTCCGGTTTCCACGCCGGGACCACGCTGTTGCGCGGCACGTACCACCGTCTCGGTGATCATCTGGCCCGGCTGCCCCTCGGCTGGTACGACGCGGGCCGCCTCGGACAGCTGTCCGTGCTGGCCGGCCGCGGCGTCCTCCAGGCGATGAGCGTGATCGCGCACCTGCTGGCCCCGTTCATCTCCGCCTGCGTGACCCCCCTGACGATCGTCGTCGTGATGCTGGCCTTCAACTGGCAGATCGGTCTGGCCGCGGCGGTAGCCGTACCGATCGTGGCGGCGATCCACGTCCGGACCGGCCGCTCCACGGCCGCCGCCGACGCCGAGCGGCACGAACGCGACCACGAGGCGACCGGGCGGGTCATCGAATACCTCCAGGCCCAGCCGGTGCTGCGCGCCGGAGGCCGGACCGTCGAGGGCTTCAGGCTGCTCGACGACTCGCTGCGGGAAGTCGAGCGCGCGTCCCGGCGCTCCACGCTGTCGGCGCTTCCCGGCGTGGTGGGTTCGACGCTCGCGGTGCAGATGACGTTCACCGGCGTGCTGGCCCTGGGCGCCTATCTCGCGCTCGGCGGGGACATCGGTGCGGCGGAGGTCCTGTCGATCCTGGTATTGGCCGCCCGCTGCGCGGACCCGCTGCTGTCCCTGTCGGACATCGGCGGCCAGATCCGCGGCGCGCGCTACGAACTGGCGCGACTCGACGCGGTGTTGCGTACCGAGCCGCTGCCGGAAGCTGCCGAACCGGTCCAGCCGGTACGGCACGACGTGGAGTTCGAGTCCGTCTCCTTCCGCCGCGGCGAGCGCACGGTGATCGACGGCCTGTCGTTGGCCTTGCCGCAGGGACAACGGCTGGCCGTGGTCGGGCCCTCGGGTTCCGGCAAGAGCACGTTCCTGCAGTTGCTCGCGAGGTTCTACGACGTGGACGCGGGCGCCGTGCGCGTGGGCGGTGTGGACGTACGTGCCGTCGACCCGCGGGTGTTGATGGAGCAGTTCGCCATCGTCTTCCAGGACGTCTACCTCTTCGACGGCACGATCGAGGAGAACGTGCGTCTGGGCCGCCCCGACGCCGACGAGGCCGAGGTACGGGCGGCGGCGACGGCGGCCCGGCTGGACGAGGTGATCGAGCGCCTGCCCGGTGGATGGTCCGCGCGTGTCGGCGAGGGCGGGGCGCTGCTCTCGGGTGGGGAACGCCAGCGCGTGTCGATCGCGCGGGCACTGCTGAAGGACGCGCCCGTGGTGCTGTTGGACGAGGTGACCTCGGCACTGGACCCGGTGAACGAGGCGGCCGTCCACGAGGGCATCGAACGCCTGATGGCCGGCCGCACGGTGGTGATGGTCGCGCACCGGATGCGCACCGTCCGACGCGTCGATCGCGTCGTCTTCCTGGACGGCGGCCGGATCGTGGAGGAAGGCAGCCACGACGAACTGCTGCGCCTCGGCGGCCGCTACGCCGCTTTCTGGAACGTCTCCCTGACCCCGGGCGGCGCGTGACGAGCCGGGCCACGGCGGTCGGACCCGGACCGGAACACGCAGATGCCGCACCGCACCGCACACCTGTTACTCGCTCGGCGATGGCGCGGTTGGAGAGCCCCCGCGCGGCAAGGACGGCGACGATCCCGGTGTCGAGCTGCGCGGTCCGGGCGGCGTTCACCAGGTCGAAGCGCGCGGCCGCGGTGTCACCCGGCCGATGGAGGGCGAGCAGGCCGCGTACCAGCAGGGCCTCGGCGGTGAGGTCGCGGATGTCGGCGTGGAGGAGGACGGCGCGCTCGACGCGCGCTGCGAGGTCTTCCCAGTGGCCGGTGGTCCAGGCGAGGAGCGGGTTGGCGGTGTCGGCGAGCCCTTCGAGATAGGGGATGCCGTTGCGTTCGAGGATCGCGTCGGCCCGGGTGAGGCAGTCGCGGGCGGCGTCGGGATGGCCGAGCGCGGTGGTGGCCGTGGGTGAGGTTGACGCGGGCGCGGGCGCGGGCGAGCTGGACTTCCTCGGCCGGGGAGGAAGGGGTCCGGGGCAGGGCCGCTCCGCGCTTTTGGAATCCGGGTAGGCGCCGACAAGGTGCTCGCGGGGACGATCGCCTTGCGGTTCGCAGGGGAGGGCTTGGCTCCGGGCCAGGTGAATGTCGCCTACGGCCGCTATCCGTCATGGAGGGGGCGTGAACTGGCTACCCGGGCGGTCCTCCTGGCGTCCCAGTACGCGGCCAGTGTGGGCGGGAGGAGGCGGTGATCCAGGTGGAGCCGGAGAATCCCGCATCCGCCGCAGTCGCGCGGCGGGCCGGACTCACCCCCGGAAACCAGCCGCACAGCAAGGACGGCACACGGTTCCACTGGTACATCCGGGACCTGCGCGTCGCTCTCCAGTGATCACGGGAAGCTGTGAGATCCGGCCAGTGTCGCTCTTCCTACCCCAGGTGCTCGGGGTTTCGAGACGGGCGTCGGAGGCCGCTCGCCTTGGCGGCTCCTAACAGAGGGGGCCCACCAATGTGGTTGGGCTCAAGGGGATGCGAGGCTCGCGCGTGCTGCGGCCATGAAGGCGATCTTGTACTCCTCGAGGTGCTCGTTGACCTCGACGTCGCCGATCTCTCGCCACACCGCTTGGTTGAGTGCCCGACCGAATGTGTGCACAGGGGCGTGCAGGTCCGCGTCGCTGAGCAGCACGAGGTGCCGTTCAGCGATCCAAAGCCTGGTCATGACATCCGAAGCGGTACTGTTCCAGTCTTCGTCATCGTCCCAAGCCTCGGGACGGCTGTAGGCCGCCCGTTCGGCATCCTGGGCGCAGGCGATGAAGTCCTTGATCGCCTGCATCTGCTCTGCCCGGCGCGCCTCGCTGGTGGCCGCTGCCTGGCGGCGTTCCTCCAGCCGCTCGGCGGAGCGCTGAGTGGCGCGCTGGGACAGCGCCGTCAGGCCGCCGCCGAGGGCGACGCCTGCGAGTGAAAAGATCGATGCCCACACTTCCATCGCCACGCGGCGCCCCCTACGACAAGTCCTTGTGCATCAGCGTGCACATGGTCTCGTACCGGAGCAGTGAGCCGTCCGGCGCCTGTACGTCCCAGGCGTCAGGTCGACGACCGTGGGCCAGGTAGCCCAGTCGCTCGTACAGGGCCCTGGCCCGTGGATTGCTCTCCTCCACCGCGAGCTCGGCCCTGTGCAGGCCGCGTGACCTGATGCGATCCTCCGCGGCCCGGATGAGCATGGTGCCCAGACCACACGACTGCAGGGCCGGGAGTACCGCGAGCTGCCAGAGTGTGCCTACGCTGGCCGTGACCTGGTAGTCGATACCTCCGATCGCCACCGGCACTTCGGCCGGAGTGCACAGCGCCAGATAGTCCACATCCCCCGCTGCCGCGCGCACCAACTCCCGTTCCACCTGCATCAGATGGACGGTCGTGCCGGACCACGCACAAGCCGGCAGGTCAGTGGGCGTCAGGTCACGGACGAGGACTGGCACGACAACCTCGGCCACCCCGGTACGAGGAAGACTCATGCGCCTATCCGATCACCCCAAGGAGCCTACAGACCAGAGGATTTCGCGTGCAGGCCGCTGCCACGTGGTGAAGTTGGTGCTGTCGGCGCCGGTGTGGGCGAGGGAGCCTTCGGGCTTGGCGTCGGGTGTGGTGGGGGTCGAGGTGGCGGTGCCGATGTCCGGGCTGCTGGAGGATGATGCGGTAGCGGTGGGCTTGGCCGTGGCCGTGTAAGTCAGGGCCGCGGTGGTCTCGGCGCCAGGCTTGGCCGTGATCTCCACCGGGGTGGTGTCCAGCCGGTAGCCGTCCGGGGCCTTGGTCTCGGTGGCGGTGTAGGCCCTGCCGGTCTTCTTGCCCACGGGGAGCGGGGCCTTGGCGGTGCCGTCCGGGCCGGTGGTGAGGGTGAAGGCGCCCTTGTCGTCCTTGGCTTGCTTCGGGGCGATGGTGACGATGGCTCCGGCCAGGCCCTTGCCGGTGGCCTAGTCGGTGACCTCGAGGGTGAGGCCTGCGGACTTGTACGGGTCGGTGATCGCCAGGACCTTGCGCTCGCCGGGGGCGACGACGACATCCTGGTCGGGGACGGTGCCCGGCAGCGGGCTGCCGGAGGCCGTCTCCTTGAGGCGTACGACGCCGGGGGCCAGGTCGGAGAAGGTCAGGGTGCCGTCGCCGCCGGTCTTGCCCTCGGCAAGCGTCTTACCTGCGGGGTCGAGCAGCTGGAAGGCAGCTCCGGCGGCGGGCCGGCCTTCGGGGTCCGTCTTGACGATGCGCAGTCCGGCCTTGTCGGCCGGGGCGGGGCCGCCCTGGTCCTTGGTGGCTTCGGCGGACGGTGAGGGTGCTGCCGTGGCGGTAGTGGCCGGGCTGGTCAGGGCGGCGACGGTCAGAGCGAGCGCGGTGAAGAGGAGGGGGCGGTGCTTCCTGAAAGGGTGCTCCGGACGGGATCGCGCGGTGTTCGCGGCGATGCGCACGGTGTCCCCGCCTGCGCCCGAGGTCCACCGCACCAGCCCGGTGTGGCCGAACCAGCTCCTCCACGCCGCCCAGCCCCAGGCCCGAGCCCTGACGGCCTCCTACCCGCACACCCTCATCAGCGTCTGCCCCACCGACGCCCACGCCCCTGCTTACGCGCAGATGGTCCGTTCCGGGCACGCCCGCCGGGTTCTGCGCCGGCATGCCGGTCTCCTCGCCCAGTCCGCCCGCACCCCGGGGCCCGGGTTCTGAGATGTGACAGTAGCGGGCGCCCCGCGGTCAGTGCTGGGGTCAGCATCACTCTTCGCCCTCCTACGCCGCCCGAATCGTTCCGACAGCGACGGATGGCTACGGGCAGCCCCGTCGCTCTACTCGCCGGTAAACGCTGGTGCATCCCCACGCCGACCAACCCCAGACCGTCGCGACTGTTGCGCTTCCCATGGCGCGAAGCACCCACACATGACCGCACGTCGCAGCAGACGGATCCGGTTCCACCTGGTAATAACGGGTAAAAGTATGAAAAGGCCAAATATCTTCGCTCATCGGGAGGAGGGCGCAAGTGATGGACCCTTGGCTCGTCTGGCTGATCACCGCGCTGGTCCTCGGCGCGGCAGAGATCATCACTCTCACCGCCGCACTCGGGTTGCTGGGTGGCGCGGCACTGGTCACCGCCGCATTCGCAGCCGTGGGTCTGCCCCTCCCCTGGCAGTTCCTGGTGTTCGCGGTCGTGGCGACGGTCGGGCTGGTCTTCGTACGCCCTGTCGCCCTCGGTCGCCTGTCCTCACGGACGGAAGAGCGCTTCGGCGTGGATGCCCTACTCGGCGGGGCCGCCTATGTCACGTCGGAGGTGTCGAAGGTGGCCGGGAGAGTCCGTATCGGCGGCGAGGAATGGACGGCGCGCGCCTACGACGAGACGCTGGTGATCCCTCCCGGCACGACCGTCGACGTCATCGAGATCAAGGGCACCACCGCGCTCGTCTACCCCCGGGAGTGAACCATGGAAGTTTCCGCCTTTCTCCTCGTGGGCTTGCTGGTCGCGGTGCTGGCGGTGTTCACCGTGATGCGGGCGGTACGCATCGTCCCCCAGGCCCGGGCGAGGAACGTCGAACGGCTCGGCCGCTACCACCGCACCCTGAAGCCAGGACTCAACGTCGTCATCCCCTACATCGACCGCGTCTATCCCGTGATCGATCTCCGCGAGCAGGTCGTCTCCTTCAAACCGCAGCCGGTCATCACAGAGGACAACCTGGTCGTCGAGATCGACACCGTCCTGTACTTCCAGGTCACCGACCCGCGCGCGGCCGCCTACGAGATCGCCAACTTCCTGCAGGCGGTGGAACAGCTGACCGTGACCACCCTGCGCAACGTCGTCGGGTCCATGGACCTGGAGAAGACCCTGACCTCACGGGACACCATCAACAACCAGCTTCGCGGCGTCCTCGACGAGGCCACCGGCAAGTGGGGACTGCGGGTCAACCGGGTTGAGATCAAGGCCATCGACCCGCCGCAGTCGATCAAGGACGCCATGGAGAAGCAGATGCGGGCCGAGCGGGACAAGCGGGCCGCCATCCTCGGAGCGGAAGGGCAACGCCAGTCGCAGATCCTCACCGCGGAAGGGGACAAGCAGTCCGCCGTCCTCCGCGCGGAAGGCAACCGGACGGCAGAGATCCTTAAGGCGGAGGGCCAGTCACGGGCCATCGACGAGGTGTTCCAGGCGGTCCACCGCAACGACCCCGATCCGAAGCTGCTCGCCTACCAGTACCTCCAGATGCTCCCCGAGATCGCGCAAGGCCCAGGAAACACCTTCTGGGTGATACCGGGCGAGTTCACATCCGCCCTCCAGAACGTCGCCCGCGCCTTCTCCGAAACCCTCCCCCCGTCCGCGGCCACCCGCGAAGCCTCCTCGGACGACTTGGCTGTCCAGGCCGCGAACGACGCGGCGAGAGCGGCGGAGGCCGCCGCGGAGGCACTCGCCGACGCGGCAGAGGCCGACGCCACCGCCGCAGCCCCTCTCAGCCACGCCACCGCAGAGCCCGGCGATCGCCCGCCGGCCGCAGAGCCTCCCGGTCCACCGTCCTAGGTCTGGATGTGCGGTTGGGGGCGACTGCAACTGCCACGCATACGGCTGGGCCATGCTCCGCACGTGGGCGGTATGCGGCCACCGACTCCGCATTGTCGAAACAGGTCCCGCGCCTGGAGGAAGCGGGCTGGGTGACAGTCGAGAAGGGACAGGTCAGCCGCCCGGCGCGGACCTGGCTGCCCCTGACCGAGGCCGGAACCGCCGCATACCGGCGTCACATCGCCGCGCTCACGGCAATCGCGGGCTCCGCACTGATACACGCAGAACGAATGGAACGTCACTGGCATGGACCCTGCACTCGTGCTTCGGCCACGCCATGACAGGGCGCGACATGCGGAATCCCCCATGCCAGTCATCCGCACCTTCCGGTCGGCGTTAAAGAGGCGTAAAGACTGCCGGTGACCGGCAATGTGGGACGGGCCGCCGCCAGGACAGGATGGGCCGAGGCCGGAGGGGCCGACGCACCTGTGCCGGGTGACGGAAGGGAGGGGGACGCGTGGACGAGTTCATCGATACCGCTCTCGGCTTTCCCACTGTGCTGTTCAGCGCGGCCCTGGTCGTCGTCCTCGGCTTCTGGCTGCTCGTGCTGTGTGGGGCCGCGGACCATCAGGACATCGGCTCTGATCTCGACAACGGTGCTCTGGGGCTCGGCGGTGTTCCCGTCACCGTGTCAGCCTCGCTGCTGATCGCCGTGGCCTGGTTCGCGAGTCTGTCCGGGTCGGTGCTTCTTGCCCGTACGGGTTGGCCGGGAGCCGTGGTCCATTTCCTCGGCGCCGTGCTGCTGTGCGCCGCACCGGTCTTGTCGTGGCGCGTGACGCGCGTGCTCGTACGGCCCCTGGCCAAACTCTTCCCCGACGAACCCGGGCCGTCCCGGCTGGACTTCGTGGGCCTGACCTGTGTCATCCGCACGGGGTGGGTGGACGCGGTCTTCGGCCAGGCCGAGGTCGCGGCCGAGGACGGCTCCACGGCGCTCGTCCAGGTCCGCCAGCACGGTAGTGATCCGCTCACGCTCGGCAGTACCGCGTTGCTCTACGCGTACGACGACGCAGGCGAGTTCTTCTGGGTCGGGCCCTTCAGCGCTCTCGATGGGCTGCTCGACCCACGCGGCTGATCCGCCGCTCCTTTCCGCCTCCGGGCTTCTCGGCCTCGACTTCTCACGTGGGGATTCCTCATGGATGCCATCTCATTGGGCCTCGGCACGCTCGTCATCGTCGTTCTCGTCCTGGTGGTCGCCGCACTGCTCGTGGTGACCCGGTTGTTCCGCAAGGTCGAGCAGGGCAAGGCCCTGATCGTCTCCAAGATGCGGAAGGTCGATGTGACCTTCACCGGGCAGGTCGTTCTGCCCGTGCTGCACAAGGCCGAGGTCATGGACATCTCGGTGAAGACCATCGAGATCTCCCGGACCGGCCGCGACGGTCTGATCTGTAAGGACAACATCCGCGCCGACATCCGCATCTCGTTCTTCGTCCGCGTCAACAAGACCGTCGAGGACGTCATCAAGGTCGCCCAGGCCATCGGCACCCAGCGGGCCTCGGACAAGGAGACGCTGCAGGAACTGTTCAACGCCAAGTTCTCCGAGGCGCTCAAGACGGTCGGCAAGCAGCTCGACTTCATCGACCTCTACACGATGCGCGATGAACTGCGCGACCGGATCATCCACATCATCGGCACCGATCTGAACGGCTACAGCCTGGAGGACGCGGCGATCGACTACTTGGAGCAGACCCCGCTCTCCCAGCTGGACGCCGGCAACATCCTCGACGCCCAGGGCATCCGCAAGATCACCGAGCTGACGGCCGTCGAGAGCGTGCGCACCAACGAGTTCCGCCAGCACGAGCAGAAGGAGCTCACCCGGCAGAACGTCGACGCCCGCGAGGCCATCCTGGAGCTGGAGCGCCGTCAGGCCGACGCGGAGATCAAGCAGCGCCGCGAGATCGAGACGGTACGGGCCCGGGAGGAGGCGGAGACCGCGCGTGTGGTGGAGGAGGAGCGGCTGCGGGCGCAGAGTGCCTTCCTGAAGACGGAGGAGCAGCTCGGCGTCCAGCGCGAGAACCAGGCCCGTGAGGTGGCCGTCGCGCAGAAGAACCGCGAGCGGGTCATCGCCATCGAGAACGAGCGGATCGAGAAGGACCGTCTGCTGGAGGTCATCGCGCGGGAGCGTGAGACCGCGCTGACCCGGATCGCCGCCGACAAGGAGGTGGAGACCGAGAAGCGGGACATCGCCGAAGTCGTACGCGAGCGGATCGCGGTGGACCGTACGGTCGCCGAGCAGGAGGAGTCCATCAAGCGGCTGCGGACGGTGGAGGAGGCGGAGCGGACGCGGCAGGCGATCGTCATCGGCGCCGAGGCCGAGGCCCAGGAAAAGCTGGTCAAGGACATCAAGGCCGCGGAGGCCGCCGAGCAGGCGGCCGTGCACCGGGCGGCGGAGGAGCTCACCCTCGCCGAGGCCCGCAACAAGACCGCCGACCTCGACGCCCGGGCCAAGATCCGCCTCGCCGAAGGCATCCAGGCGGAGGCCGCGGCCGAGGGTCTGGCCGCGGTGGCCGTGCGGGAGAAGGAGGCGGACGCCATCGAGAAGGCGGGCCGGGCCGAGGCCGGGGCCATGACGGCGCGGCTCAAGGCAGAGGCGGACGGCGCCCGGGAGATGGCGATGGCCGAGGCGGTGGCCATCGGCGAGAAGCTGAAGGCGGAGGCCGAGGGCCTGACCGAGAAGGCGGCGGCGATGGCCGCCCTCGACGAGGCCTCGCGCGGTCACGAGGAGTACCGGCTGCGTCTGGAGGCCGAGAAGGAGATCCGGCTGGCCGGCCTCGAGATGCGGCGGCGGGTCGCTGAGGCCCAGGCCGCCGTCCTGGCGACGGGGCTGGAGAGCGCCGACATCAGCATCATCGGCGGCGAGTCGGCGTTCTTCGACCGGATCGTGGGGGCGATGTCGATGGGCCGCGCGGTGGACGGCTTCATGGACAACTCGCAGACCGCCCGGAACCTGGCCGGGTCTTGGCTGGACGGCTCCGGCTCCTTCACCGACGACCTGACGAAGGTGCTGGGCTCGGTTTCGAGCGCCGACGTGCAGAACCTGACCGTCTCGGCCCTGCTCATGAAGCTGATGCCGACCGGATCCGGGGAGCTGGACGCACTGATGGCCAAGGCACGGCAGCTGGGACTGGCCGACCTGCCGGTGAGTGGACTCGCCGGGCAGAAGGGCGCCTGCCTGAACGGCGCCGCCGAGAGCTGACCGCCACGGGGGTGCGGTCAAGGGGGGCGGAGCCGCCGAGGAGGGGATGGCGGCTCCGCCCCCGTACCACGGTCTGTACACGAGGGAGCTGGACCACATGACCACGGCGACGACGACGGCGATGGACGCGGGGACGTACGAGGTGCTGCGCGACCGGCTCGCGGCACAGGCTGGAGAGCTGGCCCGGCGCGCCGAGGCGCTCAACACCGCCCGGATCGCCGAGTTCGGCGGGGCCGGTCTCACGCTCGCCGGCTCCGAGCGCCTGCGCACCGAGCACAGCCGCGTGCCCCGCGACATCGTCGCCGTCGGCGAGCTGCTGCTCTTCGGTTACAACGGCTCCACCGGCCAGGGGCCGGAGAAGTCCGTCGGGGACGTCCTCGCGCTCTACGACCGCGATCTCAACCCGCTTCCCGAGGGCGCGGCGCCCGGCCTCCTCGACGACCCCGGCTTCATCCGGGAGTTCGGGGCGCTGCACCGCTACTACCGGGGCGCGCGGCTGCTCGGGCTCCGCCGCGTCGGCGGCAGGCTGCTGGCCGTCTTCCGGACCGGTGAGCAGGCAGAGGACATCCGCGTACTGCGCTGGTCCCTCACCGCGGCCGGCGAGGCACGGTTCCTGGACGCCCAGGGCGAGCGCGACCACGTGTTCCCGCCCGCCCACGACGTCGAGTGGCGGGAGACCACCCGGGACGACCACGTCCTCGGCCGGCACCCGCACACCTCCATCGGGGGGCGGCTCTTCGTCTCGACGGTCGGCGGCGCGCTCACCGTGAAGACCGAGAACGACACGGAGACCGGTGAGGGCATTCACAGCGAGCCGGTCGACGAGCCGCTCCAGTCCCTGGCGGACGCGGAGGTCGCGTACGCCACCGTGGGCACGCTGATCCTGCTGCGGATCCGCCCCTACAAGGAGGAGACCAGGCGCCACCTCGTCTTCAACACCGTCACCAACACTGTCGTCCGCCTCGACGGCATCGGCCGGTCCTGCCGCCGGCTGCCCGACGACCAGGGCATCGTCTTCCCCGGCGGCTACTGCCTCGCCTCCGGCCCGGTGAAGACCTTCGACACGGACACCACGGACCTGGAATTCGAGACGGCCGTCCGCTCCCCCAACGGCGAGGACGTGCTGTTCGCCTTCCACGCCCGCGCCGAGGGACGCCGCCTGCTGCTCTCCTACAACCTGATCCGCAAGGAGGTCGCCGCCCCCATCCCGTGCCACGGCCACGCCCTGTTCGACGACGGCACCCTCGTCGTTCTGCGTGCCGAGGGCGCGGAGCCCGCCCGCATGCACCCGGTGCAGATCTGGCAGACCCCCTACACCTCCGACACCCACCACACCGCCCCGGGCAACGGCCCGCTCGCCCGCATCGGCAACGCCGACCTGGTCCGGGGCATCGCCGACTGCCTCTCCATCGCCCGCCAGGCCACCGAGACCGAAGCCACACCCTCCGGGGCGGTGTACGAGACGCTGCTCGCCGCCTGCGTACGGGCCGCCGACCGGTTCCCCTGGCTGGGCGACGCGGAGAGCGGGGACCTGCAGGGGCCCCTGGAAGGGATCCGGTCCACCACCGCACAGGTGCTGGAGGAGTTCGAGAGCGTCCAGCTCCTCACCCGGCAGGCTGCCGACGCCCTCGCCGAATCCGCTCAGGCGATCGCCCGGCTCGTCCGCCGAATCCGCGGCGAGGCCCCCGCCACCGCCGAGGAGTGGATCGAGCGCATCACGGAGCTGCGCCGCGCACAGGGCCGCCTGGTCACGCTGAAGGAGATGCGGTACGCGGATACCGAGGGCATCGAGGACCTGGCCGGGAAGGTGGAGGGCGACATCGCCTCCGCGGCACAGCGCGCCGTGGCCTTCCTGCGCCGCGAGGACGCCTTCGCCCCCTATCGCGCCGAGGCCGAGCAGCTCACCGCCGACGCCGAGGCCATCACCACCGTCGCCGAGGCCGCCCCCGTGGCGGAGCGGCTGGAGGAGCGGGCCTTCGGCCTCCAGACCCTCGCCGAGATCGTCGCGGGCCTGGACTCCGGTGACGCCACGGTGCGCACCGCCATCCTGGAGCGGATCGCCGAGGTCCTCGGCAGCGTGAACCGCGCCCGCGCAACCCTCGCCGCCCGCCGCCGAGAGCTGCTCGACCGCGAAGGGCGGGCCGAGTTCGCGGCCGAGTTCGCGCTCCTGGGCCAGGCCGTCACCGGCGCCCTGGCCGCTGCCGCCACGCCCGAGGACTGCGAGGCCCAGCTCGCCCGCCTGCTGCTCCAGCTGGAGAACCTGGAATCGCGCTTCGCCGAGCACGACGGCTTCCTCGCCCAGATCGCGGAGAAGCGGACCGAGGTCCACGACGTGTTCTCCTCACGCCAGCAGACCCTCCGGGACGCCCGCGCCCGGCGAGCCGAGGCCCTCGCCGACTCCGCGCGCCGAATGCTGGAGACCGTCACCCGCAGAGCGTCAGCCCTGGACGGCCTTGACGCCGTCAACGCGTACTTCGCCTCCGACCCCATGACCGCCAAGGTCCGCCGTACAGCGGACGAGCTGCGCCAACTCGGTGACTCCGTAAGGGCGGAGGAACTGGAGGGCCGGCTGGCCGCCGCCCGCCAGGAAGCCGGGCGCGCGCTGCGCGACCGTACGGAACTCTTCACAGACGGCGGAGAGACCATCCGCCTGGGCCGGCACCGGTTCGCCGTCACCCGCCAGGCCCCCGAGCTGACGCTCGTCCCGCACCAGGACGGCCTGGCGTTCGCCCTGACCGGCACCGACTACCGCCGTCCGGTCACCGATCCCGAGTTCGTCGCCACCCGGCCCTACTGGGCCCGGACGCTCGTCTCCGAGTCGCCCGAGGTGTACCGCGCCGAGTACCTGGCCGCGCGCCTGCTGGCCGAGCACGGCGCCGACGCGCTCGCCGGCGCCGATCTGGACACACTCGTACGCGAGGCCGCCGCAGCCTCGTACGACGAGGGGTACGAGCGCGGAGTCCACGACCACGACGCCACCGCGATCCTGCGCGTGCTGCTGCGGCTCCACGAGAGCGCCGGGCTGCTGCGCCACCCGCCGCACGAAAGGGCCGCGGCCGCGCTGTACTGGGCCCACGGCACGACCGAGCCGGAGCGTGACTCCTTCACGCGCCGTGCCGTGTCCCTCGCCCGGGCCCGCGACACGTTCGGGCTCGCGCCCGCCATCAGTGGCCTCCAGGAGGAACTGGCGGAAGCAATCAGCGTGTTCACGCCGACCGGCGCTGCCGACCCGGCGCGCGCCGCCCAGTACCTCTTCGAAGAGCTGACGTCGACACCGATCGGATTCGCGGTATCGACCGCCGCCCGCACCCTCCTGGACAAATTCCGGCGCAGCGTGGGTACCTCACCGTACGAAGAGGACCTCAAGCTGCTTCCGGACATGCCGGCACGGCGGCAGCTCGTCGAGGGCTGGCTCACCTCCTACGCGGCCGCATCCGGCGAGGACATCGGTGAAGGAGACATCGCCGAAGCCACCGCCGTCGAACTGTGCCCGGCACTGGAGCGCTACGAGGCCGGCGGCGCCGCCACGGCCACCGTCTCCGGTCTGCTCGGCGCCCACCCGCGGATCAGGGAGCGCTCCCTCGTCCTGCGCCTGGACGAGTTCCTCGCCCGCACCGCCGACTTCGCCGCACACGATGTCCCGGGCTTCCGCGCCTACCAGCGGCAGCGCAGCACCCTCGCCACGGCCAAGCGCATGCGACTGCGGATCGACGACCACCGGCCCCGGGTCATGTCCTCCTTCGTACGCAACCGCCTGGTCGACGAGGTCTACCTCCCCCTCATCGGCGACAACCTCGCCAGACAACTGGGGGCGGCCGGCGACGCCAAGCGCACCGACAGCAGCGGTCTGCTGCTGCTCCTCTCACCACCCGGCTACGGCAAGACGACCCTCGTGGAGTACGTCGCCGAACGCCTCGGCCTGCTCCTCGTCAAGATCGACGGCCCCTCCCTCGGGCACGACACCACCTCGCTCGACCCGGAAGCCGCCCCCAATTCCACCGCTCGCCGCGAACTGGAGAAGATCGCCTTCGCCCTGGAAGCGGGCAACAACGTCATGCTCTACCTGGACGACATCCAGCACACCGCACCGGAACTGCTCCAGAAGTTCATCCCGCTGTGCGACACGACACGCACGCTGAACGGCCACGACCTGCGCGGCAAACGCTTCGCCGTCTGCATGGCCGGCAATCCGTACACCGAGTCCGGGCAGCGCTTCCGCGTCCCCGACATGCTCGCCAACCGCGCCGACGTGTGGAACCTCGGCGACGTCCTGACCGGCAAGGAGGACGCCTTCGCCCTCAGCTTCGTCGAGAACGCCCTCACCTCGAATCCGGCTCTCGCCCCACTGGCCGGACGCGACCGCGCCGACCTGGAGCTCCTCGTACGGCTCGCCGCCGCCGACCCCACCGCCCGCCGCGACCGGCTCACCCACCCGTACCCCCCGGCCGAACTCGACCGCATCCTCGCCGTACTGCGCCACCTCATCGCCGCCCGGGAGACGGTCCTCGCCGTCAACGACGCCTACATCGCCTCCGCCGCCCAGAGCGAGGAAAGCCGCACCGAGCCGACGTTCCAGCTCCAGGGCTCCTACCGCAACATGAACAAGATCGCCGCCCGGATCTCACCGGTCACGAACGACGCCGAGCTGATCGCCATCATCGACGACCACTACACGGCAGAAGCCCAGACGCTCACCACCGGAGCCGAAGCCAACCTCCTCAAGCTGGGCGCCCTCCGTGGCACGCACAGCGCCCAGCAGGCAGCCCGCTGGACCGAGGTCACCACCTCCCACGCCCGCGCCCAGGCCCTCGGCGGCGCCGACGACGACCCGCTCAGCCGAGCGGTCGCCGCCCTCGGCCTGCTCGCCGACCGCGTCGCAGCGGTGGAGAACGCCATCACCCGCGCCACGAACCCAGGCCACCGGCCCGCCTTCCCGGCCGGACGCCATGCGGCCCGGGAGGCTTAGGAGACGACGCGAGAGGCCGGCCGCTCCGTGCTTCGCCGAAGTGGCCGGCCCTTGTGCCCTTCCGAGGGGCTCGCTGCCGACGAGGCGGGTCAGGAGGGGGCCCGTGAGGGCGAGGATCAAGACGGTCCCAGGATCCTTCTCCGCCGGACTAGAACGCCACCACGTCATTGCGACCGTCACCGAGGGCTCCTGCTGACGGCGACGAAACTCTGCACCTCCGACGACACCAGGGGAGACCATTGAGTGAGGAACCCGTGTTCACACGGAGCGAGTGGGGGACGAACCGGTACGTGTACAACCACCGCAACCCGGTTGGTCTCGCGCTCATCATCATCGCGCCGATCGTCGCCGTCGGCGCGATGACCGGCCTCCGGAACAGCTCCCGATGGAGCGAGGCCGAACTACGCACGGCCGTCCATCAGGGGACCGAGAACCTGACCGGGAGCACGCAGTACGTCAGCCCCGACATGCACCTCGGGACCCTGATCAGAGACGCCGTCGAGGACAGCGGCACTGGGCCCGGCCTGGGCCTTGACGTCTCCCGGGACGCCGTCGGGGACGCAATCGGGGACGCCGGCCACGGTTACACGATCTCGAGCGCGGACACCGAAACCGAGTACTGCATTCGCGTCACCATGACCAGGGTCGACCCGAACAGCCGCTTCACGTCAATTCGCCAAGACCACTACCTCACGGCCACCGCAACCCAAGGCGCCTGCTGAGGAGGCCCGTGACGGAGTTGTCCGTCGCCCTCGCTGCCCCGTCGGCCGCCCCCCCGTCAGTGTGAGCATGCGCGTGCCAGCGTCGGAGGTCCTGACCCACCGCGTGTGCCTGCGACCAGGGCAGAACTTCAGGGGGGGCCGGGAATCGCCGGCGCGCGGCTGAGGCCTCAGTCGGCGGCAGCCCAGACGGGACAGGTATCGACGACAACTCGGCTGTCCGTGGCCGAAGCGTCACAGGGTGAGTTCGAGCCGATCGGCAGGACTCGCTCGCCCGCTCCCCCCTTCATCTCGTCCGCCCGCCGGCCTGGGGGTCTGACGGGCGGGAACCGTGCCGGCCGGTCAGCTCGGCCAGGCCTCGGCGGGTGGTGGCGAGGACGACGCGGTCCTGCGCCTGGAGGACGTATCCGGGGTGCAGGTTCCACACCAGCCCGGCGGTCGGAGGGGATTCGTCCGGGGTGGAGGCCAGGTCGGGCCGGCGGTCCTCGGGGGCGGCGGTGTCCAGGGCGATCACCCGCCAGGCGCCCGGCCGGAAGGACTCCGCGATGGTCCGGCCTTCCAGTTGCGGATGCCCGCCCACGTCGAGGGCGGCGAACAGCAGCACCCTGCGCTCCACCGGTATGGCGCCGAGGACCTGGCGGCCCATCATCGCCCCGGCGAACGCCGGGGCGGCCAGGTGCGTGACGCTGCGGCTGCGGGTGAGGGCGGAAGGGTGTGCGGCGCGCAGGGTGCGGTACACCGCGGTGGCGAAGTCGTCCTCGTACAGGCGCATGACGACCCGGAGCTCCGGCTGGACCGCCCGGGCGTGTAGGGCGGCCTCCAGATTGGTCGTGTCGCTGCTGGTGAGTGCGAGCAGGGCGTGCGCGCGGTGGACCCGGGCCGCCTGCGGGACTCCCTCCTCCGTCACGTCGCCGAGGACCACGGGCACGCGGAGCCGTCGGGCGAGAGCCAGTCCGCGTGCCTCGGGGTCCGACTCCACGCACACCACCGGGATGTCCAGCTCCCGCAGCCGGGCGAGCACCCGGGTACCGATCTTGCCGAGGCCCAGGAGCACCACGTGGCCGGACAGCCCGCGCGGCGGCCGGCGCAGCGTCGTCGCCGTCCGGAACTCCCCGAGCCCCTCCAGGGCCGCTGCGACCAGCACCGGCAACAGGAGCAGGCCGACGGTGCCCGCCAGGATCTGGAGCGTCTTGCGCTCGGGGGGCTCCCCCAGCGCCGGGTCGTTGATGGCGAAGATGTCGAGGAGGGTGATGTACGCGGCGTGGAGCGGATGGTCCCCGGTCGTCACCCAGGACGCCACGGCCAGGGCCGCCACGGCTGCCGCGATGCCGGCCAGCGCCCAGCGCAGTCTGCGCGAGAAGAGGGAGCCGACCGGAAGGGCCGCCACCGACAGACGCGCCGCCGGGCCCACCCGCGCCGCGGCCGCGCGGGAAACGGCCTCGAGGGCCACGATCGCCCGGCCCGTCGCGGCGGCCACGGCCCGGTCGTCGGGCAGGAGTTGCGGGCCCCCGTCGCCGCTGGCCTCGGACCCTTCGGCGCCGGCCGGGTCGCCGGCCGTCGCCGACAGCAGCGCCAGCGTGCACAGGCCGGAGTCGGCGACCTGACCCCGGCCGGGCGGGGTGCGCTCCACCGCGCGCAGCAGCAGACCGTCGGCTTGGACGACCTTGCTGGTTCCGGCGACCGCGGAAGCCGCCAGGGCCGGCGCCGCGGTGTCGGCGTCCGACAGGACGGTCGTCGAGGCGTCCAGCTGCCGCAGGTCGAGACCTGGCTCGGCGACCACGGCCGCCTGATCCAGCAGCTCTTCGAGGTGCTGGCCCAGTCGGCGGTTGTACAGCCGGATGACCAGCCGGAGGCGCGGGTTCAGCCGCCTGGCCACGAGAGCGGCCCGGACGTTGGTCTCGTCGTCCTCGTACACCAGCGCCAGGGCGGCGGCCCGGGCCACCCCGGCCGCCGCCAGCACCTCCTCCTCGGGCTCGGCGGCCTCGACGAGGCGGAGGTCCCGCAGGGGTCCGTGCTCCGGGGCGGCCCGTCGGGGCCCGACGACGGGAACCCGCGCGAGCAGCCCCAAGCCCCGTCCCGTCCGTCGGCCAACGGCCGGCTGCGGCTCGCGCGTGGCGGGCACCACCAAGGTCACGGGCTCGCGGTAGACGTCCTGGAGCTCGGCAGCCAGTCGCCGGGCCAGCCCGTCATCCCCGCAGACGACCATCCGGCCTGGAGTGTGCGGGAGTTGGCGTGTCGAAGCATCGATCATCGGACCAGCATGCCGTCCCCGGGAGCCGTGGAGCCGCGCGGGTCAGGCGCCGCCCCCGGCGTGGCGGCCGTGATCGTCGGCGAAGGCCGCGAAGACCTGGCGCGCCGTGCCTCCGGCATGGAGGAAGCGTTCGTCGAGGATGGCGGCCAGGTCGTCCAGCGCCGCCCTCAGCACCGCGGCGGAGAGCCGGACGTCCGGGTGACGGGCGCCGGCCGCCTGGTCCGCCAGGTTCAGGGCCCAGGTGATCTGGCGGGCGAGGGAGGTACGGTCGTCCCCGTCGTGGAAGCAGTGGGGCTCGGCGTACTGCTGGAAGTCGACGGACACCACGGAGACGGCCCCGGCCAGGCCGTCGAGGATGGCCGCGCCCGCGTCGGCGTCGATCTGGTCTGCCGACCTGAGGCCCGCGCCGCAGCAGCCGGCGGCAGGGCAGCCGCCAGAGCGCCGTCATGGCCAGGCGACTGAGGCCGCCGTGGTGCGTGGGGTGCCAGAGGGTGTGTGGAAAAGGTCCCGCAGGACGACCGACACGATGACCGCCCTTCCCCCCTCGCGGTTCCTCAGCCCCCCGCGGGAGCCCTCACGGGCGATCACCCAGCACGCCGTGTTCGCTCAGGAAAACCTCAGATCCGGATAACGATCGCATCACCGACCCCCGGAAGCACACCTCGAGCCTTCCCTGCAGTGATCTGCATCACTAAAGATCCCGTAAAGAGCGTGCTATGAATACGCCACTCCGCTTCGGCACCACCCCTCGCCGGACCACGGACCGCCGGCTCGCACCGGCTTTGCACGGCCAGGGAGGTCACGGTCCGAGTCCGCGGATCGAGACGCCCAGGGTCGCCGATCGGACAACGGCGTTCGCTCCATGCCTGCCCGCAATCACACCGTCGCACCGCACTGCGCCGGTTCTGCGCCATCGAGGTAAAGCCTGATGTCACTCGACACCATCACCACCTCCGTAGACGAAGCCGTCAGCGGATTCTTCGAGCCCATCGCCAAGTGGCTCGGAGACATCGTCTTCTACTCCGTCCCCGTCGGGGGAACCCAGCTGCCGTTGATCGTCGCCTGGCTCGTCGTGGCCGGCCTGGTCTTCTCCGGCTGGTTCGGCCTGGTGCAGATACGCAAGTTCCGCCTCGCGGTGAACGTGGTGCGCGGCAAGTACGACGAGAAGGGTTCGACCGGTGAGGTCAACCACTTCCAGGCCCTGACCGCCGCAGTCTCCGGCACGGTCGGACTGGGCAACATCGCCGGTGTCGCCGTCGCCGTCTCCATCGGCGGGCCCGGTGCGACGTTCTGGATGATCCTCTGCGGTCTCCTGGGCATGGCCACGAAGTTCGTCGAGGTCACGCTCGGTGTGAAGTACCGCGAGGTGCACGCCGACGGCACGGTCTCCGGCGGCCCGATGCACTACCTGCCCAAGGGCCTGGCCGAGCGCTTCGGCGCCCGCGGCAAGACGCTCGGCAAGGTCCTGGCGGTCCTCGCCTCCGCGATGATCCTCTTCTTCGGCCTCTTCGGCGGCAACCTCTTCCAGGTCAACCAGTCCTACGCCCAGCTGGTCTCCGTCACCGGCGGCGAGGGCGGCATGATGGGATCCTCCGCCGGCGCCCTGTTCTTCGGCATCCTGATCGCCGCGATCGTCGGCATCGTGCTCCTCGGCGGCATCCGCTCCATCGCGTCCGTCACCAGCCGGCTCGTCCCGGCGATGGCCGGCATCTACATCGTGGCCTGCCTGGTCGTCATCCTGGTCAACGTTTCCGCGGTCCCGTCCGCGATCTCCTCGATCATCGAGGGCGCCTTCAACCCGCAGGGTGTCGCCGGTGGTGTCCTCGGCGCACTGATCGTCGGCTTCAAGCGGGCCGCCTTCTCCAACGAGGCCGGCCTCGGCTCCGCCCCGATCGCGCACTCCGCGGTCAAGACCAAGCACCCCGCCAGCGAGGGCCTGGTCGCCCTGCTGGAGCCGTTCATCGACACGGTCGTCATCTGCACCATGACCGCGCTGACCATCGTCATCGCCAACCCGGCCAGCTGGGGCGAGGCCCGCAAGGGCGAGTCCATCGGCGGCGTGACCATCACCTCCGACGCCTTCGCCACCGTCCTGCCCTGGTTCCCGTACATCCTGACCATCGCGGTCATGCTGTTCGCCATCTCCACGGTTCTGACCTGGGGCTACTACTGCATGAAGGCCTGGACCCACCTCTTCGGCCGCAGCAAGGGCAGCGAGCTCACCTTCAAGGTCATGTACACCCTGTTCGCGGTGGCCGGCTCCCTGCTCACCCTGCAGACCTTGATCGACATGGCCGACGCGGTGCTCTTCATGCTCGCCGTCATCAACATCATCGGCCTCTACCTGCTCGCCCCCGTCGTCAAGCGCGAGCTCAACTCCTTCCTCGACTTCGTCCGCCGCCGCGACGCCGGCCTGGAAAACGAAGCAGACGAGGACGAAGACCAGGAGCCGGTGAAGACCACCGTCTGACCGTCCCCCCGGCGGCCCGGCTCCTGAGCGGGTCCGTACACACCTCGCGCCTTGGTGTGTACGGACCCGCTCGTTTTCGTGTTTCAGCAGGTGAGAACCCCTCTGGTGGGATCCGGGGATCGCCGTTAGGGTGTAAAGAACGCGTCAATGAACTCGTTTCTTCTCCACGAGTGGCGCGGGGTGTGCCGGGAAGTCTGGTCGGCGAGTAGGGCCTGTGTGCCCATGTCCCGCTGACACCCCCCGGAAGGCCATCCTCATGAGCAGCCCGCGCCCGCGCATCGTGTTCGGCCTCGTCCCCTGGCCCGAACGCCAGGCCATCGCCTCGGCCCTCCGCACGGAAACCGTGGGTGGACTGGTCCTGCTCGCGGCCGCCGTCATCGCGCTGGTCTGGGCCAACACACCGTGGAGCGGTGCGTACGAGGCCATCCGCGACTTCCACTTCGGCATACCCGCGCTGGGCCTGGACCTCTCCGTCGGGCACTGGACCGCCGACGGCCTCCTCGCGGTCTTCTTCCTCGTCGCGGGCATCGAGCTCAAGCGCGAGCTCGTCGTCGGTGAGCTGCGCACCCCTGCCACCGCGGCCCTGCCCGTGATCGCCGCGGTCTGCGGCATGGCCGTGCCCGCCGCTCTGTACGCCGCAACCGCCTGGGCCGGCGGCGGCAGCCTGGACGGCTGGGCCGTGCCCATGGCCACCGACATCGCCTTCGCCCTCGCGGTGCTCGCCGTCATCTCCACGCACCTGCCGGCCGCCCTGCGCGCCTTCCTCCTCACCCTCGCCGTGGTCGACGACCTCGGCGCCATCCTGATCATCGCCATCTTCTTCACCAGTGACCTGAACCTCTGGGCGCTCGGCGGAGCCGTCGCCGGACTCGCCGTCTTCTACCTCCTCCAGCGCCTGCGGGTCCGCGGCTGGTGGTGGTACGTGCCGCTCGGCATCGCGATCTGGGCGCTGATGTACAACGGGGGCGTCCATGCCACCGTCGCCGGCGTCGCCATGGGCCTGATCCTGCGCACCACCCGCGACAAGGGCGAAGAGGTCTCCCCCGCCTCCCGGGTCTCACACCTCATGCACCCCTTCTCCGCAGGGGTCGCGGTCCCGCTCTTCGCCCTCTTCGCCGCCGGCGTCAGCATCTCCGGCCCCGCCCTGGCCGAGGTCTTCACCAGCCCCGAACCGCTCGGCGTCGTCATCGGACTCGTCATCGGCAAGGTCCTCGGCATCTTCGCCGGAACCTACCTCGCCGCCCGCTTCACCAAGGCGGAGCTCAACCCCGACCTCGCCTGGGCCGACGTCCTGGGGCTGTCCGTCCTCGCCGGGATCGGCTTCACCGTCGCCCTGCTCATCGGTGAACTCGCCTTCCCGGGCGCAGCCGCCGGCGAGCACGTCAAGGCAGCCGTCCTCATCGCGTCCGTCACCGCCGCCGCACTCGCGGCCGTACTCCTGCGCCGCCGGAACACCCTCTACCGGCGCCTGTACGAAGAAGAGAACGCCGACGACGACGCCGACGGCATCCCCGACATCTACCAGCGGACCCAGGCCGCGCCGGCCGGGGCGAACGACAACTGATCACCCCGGAGGCGGCATGGCGAACACCCTGCTCAGCATCGCGGTCGTCCTGGCCGCCTGGGTGATCAGGACTGCCGTCGCAGAGCTCCGCGTCCCCGGCGGCGGTCGCGCGCAATGGGCCTTCCTGACCGACCGGCGCGCGCTCGCCACCGGAGCCCTTGCCGCCCTGCTGCTCGGGCTCGTCGGCTGGGCCACCACTGGGCCCGCCGCCGCAGCGTGGGCCGCACTCGCAGGCCTTCTCATCGCCTCCCTCACCGGAACGGACGAGCCGAACGGTTGAAAGGACGAGGAGCACGACGCGGTCCCGGCTGGACTGGCCGGACATGCACACGAGCCGGGCGCAGCCCGCGTACCCGCATGCGGCCAAGCACGGCCTAGTGACAGCGATGCCGCAGGGCCGCGTCTCCGGGTTCATGGGTTCCCCTCCCCCACTTAGCCGGGGGTACCCGGCCAAGGGAGCAGGCGGGCGCCGATCGCGGCGGTCTGCAGTGTGTAGCGGTGCTGCGGGTCGGTCGGGTCGGCTTGGGTGAGCGTGTGGATCCGTTCCAGCCGGTAAGTGAAGGCGCGCACGCTGAGCGAAAGCCGGCGGGCTGCTTCGGTGGCCACGCAGCCGCTGTCGAAGTAGGCGTGGAGGGTGTCGATCAGGGGCTGTGCACCGCCCCTGGCCTGCTGGAGCGGGCCGAGTACGCTCTCGACCAGGTCGGCCATGGCCTGCCGGTCCCGGGTGAGGACGGGGTAGACGAGGAGGTCGGCCGCGTACAGCACCGGACTGTCGAGCTCCAGGCGTGCGGCGAGGTCGAGGGCGTTGAGGGCTTCCTCGTACGAGTGGACCACTCCGCCTGCTCCCTGGTGGGAGCGGCCGATGGCCACCTGCCCTCCGTCGGTGGCTCCGTACGCCTGCTTGGCGAAGTACGCCAGGACGTCGGGCTGGTCCCCGGGAGCCACACAGATCAGCCGGCCGTCCTTCGTCGCGAGGAGGATCCTGCGGTTGCCGAACCTCGCCAGCATGGCTTCCTCGATGCCGCGAGCAACGGGGTATCCGTCGCCGTAGGGCTCCGGGCCGGTGGCGACGGCCACCGCGTGAGCCTGCGACAGGCGCAGCCCGAACCGCTCGGCCCGTTCCACGAGCCGTCCCAGGTCGCTCCCCCCGTAGAGGAGATCGTCGATGAACTCGCGGCGCGCCGCCTCTTCCTGCCGTACTGCCTGCTGCTGGGCACGCTCATAGCCCTCGGCGAACGCGTCCACCGCCTGTTCGACAGCGGCCAGCAGGGGCTTGGCCCCGTCGGTGGGCAACTGCGCCAAGACCTCTCGGGCGACGACCAGATGCTCGCGTATGAGGCCGCGGAGCCCCACGCCTGCCACGGCGGCCCGCTCTCCCTCGGCCCGGCGCGCGTCACGCTCGGCGCGGGTGAGCAGACGTCCCGTGGCACAGGCGTCCCGCAGCATCCGGTCGTACTCCGTCAGTTCCACCGCCGCTGCTCCCGCTCCAGCCACCATTCCCCCTGATCCGGGCGCTCCCATGACGCCTTCTTGACGCGGGGACCAGGGTGTCACGGGAAGAGCGGCCCGGAGTCACCGGGCGGGCTGTACGAGCAGGCCCGCGAGAATCGCTCCGGCCCGGCCCAGAGACCAAGAGGCCGACCAAGGCGCTCTCGCGGCGGTATGGGCGAGAGAGGCAGGTCGCCGTGCCGAGCGACCGCGCGGCACCAACCCAGAGGGCAGTGTCCTGGGGTCAGCGGCGGCCGGCCCGTGAGGCCAGCATGGCCAGACCTGTGACGAGGAAGGCAAGGCCGATGACCAGCACTGGGAACCCCGGGCCCGGCAGTACGTAGAGCAATACGCCGGCCAGCGCGGTGGGGGCGCCCACGGCCACCAGAGCGACCGCGAAACGGAACTCGGTGAGATTGCGCCGTGCCCACGACAGGGGTCTCTTCCCGTGCATCAGTCAGCCTTCCTCTGCCGAACGAAAGCGGCGAGAGACCCGCTCGGCGCGGAAGAAGCATGCTGCGGCCGCGACGATGAAGGCGAAGCCGAGACCAGTGCAGGCGGTGACCACTCCCGAGGGTGCGTCCAGCATGCGCGGGACCGCGTTCAGCGGCATGACGCCGTACACGCACAGAAGGGCCCAGGCGTAGGGCCTCCTCGCGAGCCGCCTCCCCCGAAGTCCACGCGGTGTCCAGCCGTTGAGCACTGCCACAGCCAGGGGCAGCACGAGCAGTGTGCCGACCGCGAGGCCGATGCCGTGGTACAGCGGATTTCCGTTCATGGACACCTCTCTGATGCGTATGCCCACGATAGACGGCCGACATGTGACGCGTTCATGCCAGAGTCCGGCAATGTACGAGCTTCCGGACTGCCGTCAGAGGACCATCAAGACGGCGTAAGGGATACGTAAAGTGACTGGTGGAGTGCCGGGAAGCCTGGTCGGCGAATACGGAACCCATCTCTTCTCGAATCGGGGGCTTCTGCCATGGTGCTCGTCGCTGTCTTCGGTGTGGCGCTGTTGATCGCCGTACTGTTCTCCGGGCTCGCGGCCCGCACCGTGCTCTCAACCTCGTTGCTGTTCCTGGTGGGCGGGGCGCTGGTCAGCGACGGGTTCCTCGGATTGATCCACATCACCGCAGACAGCCCGATCGTGGCGGTCACCGCCGACCTGGCGCTGTTCGCGGTGCTGTTCACCGACGGCATGCACGTCTCGTTCCCGAAGCTGCGGGCGAACTGGAAGAACCCCGCCCGCGCGCTGGGGCTGGGCATGCCGCTGGCCATGGCCGGCATGGCGCTGATCACCCACTACCTCGTCGGGCTGGACTGGACCACGTCCTTCCTGGTCGGCGCCGTGCTGGCGCCGACGGACCCGGTGTTCGCCTCGGCCATCGTGGGGCGCAAGGAAGTACCAGCGAAGCTGCGCCAGCTGCTGAACGTAGAGAGCGGCATCAACGACGGTCTGGCCCTGCCGGTGGTCCTCATCCTCATCGCCGTCGCCGGACCGACCTCCAGCCACATGCAGGCATCCATTCCCAGAATCGGCATGGAGCTCGGCCTCGGACTCGTCTTCGGAATCATGCTCCCCCTGACGGTCGCCGGACTGGTGCGGCTGCGGCTCCTGGGAGCGGAGCCGAAGCTCCAGCCGCTGTTGCCGTTGGCAACGGGGATCATCCTGTACGGGCTGTGCCACCTCACGCACGCCAACCCCTACCTGGCCGCCTTTTCCGCCGGCGCCGTCCTGACCGCCGTATCCCCGGAGGCCAAGACCGTCTTCGAGCCGCTCGGCGAGGCCCTGGCGGAACTGGCGAAGTTCGCCGCACTGCTCGTCTTCGGCGCCCTGCTCACACCGCAGTTGTTCGCCGGCCTGTCGTGGGGCGGCTACGCGGCCGTGGTTCTGGCGATCGCGCTGATCCGCCCGGCCTCGTTGCTGCTGTCGCTGCTGGGGACCCGGCTGGACCGGCGGGAGAAGCTGGTCGCCGCCTGGTTCGGCCCCAAGGGCTTCGCGTCCGTCGTCTACGGCCTGCTGGTACTCCAGGCCGGCATCCCGCAGGGCCAGGAGGCGTACACCCTCATCGCGATCTGCATCGCCTTCTCGATCATCGCCCACAGCAGCACCGACGTCCCCATCGCCCGCCTCTTCCACGTCGACGACCTCGCCGGCATCCCCGCCGCCGGCGTGCCCAAGCCCTCCCACCCGCCGGTCACGACCGCCCAGGAGACGAGCCGTGTCCGCCCGTAAGACGAGTCGCCGCGAGCGCAGCCGGGCCCGCCGACGACGGCGCCTGCACGCCAAAGGTGTGCTGGCGTTCCTCGCGGCCTGGGCGGCATCGCAGCGGCATCCGTCATGTTCGCCCTGCTGCCCGGAACCGTCACGGACGAGCACGCCCACGCATCGGCCCCACCCTGCACCACGCCCCGCGCGCTCCCCGAAGAGGAATGCGTACGGTCTCTGCCGTACACCGTGGTGAAGATCCATATCCAAGGCGGGCGCGGGGCCAGCTACTGGGCCGAGCTCGAGGGCCAGGCCCACGGCAGGAGGCACGTGGATTTCGACAGCGACGAGCCGCTCCTGGGGCGACTACGCGTCGGCGACCAGGTCACCGCGCATGCCTGGCACGGTGACATCACCTCTGTCTCCGGCCGGGGATCGATCCAGACGACCGGCGACAGCCCTCAGGGGGCACCCTTGTACGTCATCGCAGTGGGGCTCATGTGCGCTGCGGTCGGGGGGCTCGGGTTGGCAGCGGCCTGGTGGTGGCTCCGCCGCACCGATGACTGTCTGCCAGGCCACCCCCGCGGCCTGCGGGTGGCGGGGTGGATCTGCACGGGCCTGGCCGTTGACGCGTTCGCCACCTTGTGGCTGCTGCTCTGGCTCGACGGGCCCTACTGGCTGCACCCGGTCATCTGGTGCGCAGCGACCCTGCCCGTGGTCGCGGCCCTCGCTGTCCGGTACCGCAAGCGGAGTGGATAAGTGTTGTGAACAGTCGCGAGACACGTTCCGAGGTCGTCTCACTCTTGGCGTGGTGGTCCGTGGTCACCCTCCTGCTCTGGGCGGTCAGTTCTATGGCCGACCAACCCGCCTCCTTGGCGGCGTGCGCGGCGAGCGCCGCTCTGCTGACCGGCATCGGCGAGGCCGGCGCGTGGCTGCGCAGGCGCTGGTCCGCGGTCCGGCGTACACGGGAGCGCCAAGAACCGTAACGTTCAGGCAGGACACCGCTCTTCCGGTGCCGGGAGCATGAAAGAGCAGTGAGTGAGGAACCCCCGGTAGGCCGCGCCCTCACCGTGATGGCACCGATCGTCACCCTGCACTCGCTCTACAGCAGCCGGCACTGGAACGAGGCCGAACTGCGTACGGCCGTCCACCAAGCCGCCGACGCCCTGAACCCCAAACCGCAGTACACAGCCTCGTCAGCCCTCCCCGCCCTCGGAAGCCGCGTCGCCAGCCAGCGCGATCAGCCGCTCCAGCTCATCGAGACCTGCGGTCTCCACCTGCACAGCATCACCGCCCGCGCCGGTAATCTCCGTGCGGACAAAGCCGTTTAGACCGAGGAGGTGGCTGCTGCGCTCGATGAGGCGCACCGGGCGGCCCACAGCGGCCAGATCACCAGTGCTGATCGCGGAGCGGTTGACTCCGAAAGCAGCCGTTCCAGCCGCTCGGCCACGAGCTTGAGCCCCATCCGCGCGTTACCGAGCAGGCAACCCAGCCAATGGCTGACCGATACACGGCTCTGAGCACCTCATGGTGCTCCGTGCACCTCGTTCGCTGCGCGTCACGGCCGTCACCACAATCTGCCCCGCACTGACCGCCGCGGTCCTCAACTGGTCCCCAAAAACGATCAAGGGGCCGCTTTGGATTGCTCCAAAACGGCCCCTGACCTGCGACTCTTTCGAGTCGGGACGACAGGATTTGAACCTGCGACCCCTTGACCCCCAGTCAAGTGCGCTACCAAGCTGCGCCACGTCCCGATGCCGCTGACCTGGGGTTTCCCCCGGCCCGACCGGCACGAGAACAATACCGCACTTCGGGGGGTGGTCGCGCGCGCCCTTCCGGTGCCGGGCAGGATGGCGTGCGGGGCGAGCCCGGGCTTGACCTCAAGTTTGCTTCAGGTCACATCGTTGCCGCATGACACGGGTATCCGCGGACACCAGGCTCCGCTATGACGATCTGGACCGGCTGATCGCGCTCATGACCGGGGCCGAGAAGCACGGGCCCGCCGCCACCTCCACGCTAGACGTGCTGTGGGTGCTGTACGACCGGGTGCTGCGCGTCGGGCCCGGCAGCGCCCAGGATGCCGGGCGGGACCGGTTCCTGCTGTCCAAGGGGCACGGGCCGATGGCCTACTACGCCGTGCTCGCCGCCAAGGGGTTCTTCCCCGTCGACTGGCTGCCCGGCTTCGGCACGTACGGCTCCCCGCTCGGCCACCACCCCGACCGCACCCTGATCCCCGGCGTGGAGATCGGCAGCGGCTCCCTCGGGCACGGGCTGCCGCTCGCCGTCGGCAGCGCCCTCGGGCTGCGGGCCCAGGGGCTGGACGAGGCCGCCGTGTGGGTGCTGATCGGGGACGCCGAGCTCGACGAGGGCAGCAACCACGAGGCCATCGCCCACGCCGGCTCGGCCGGGCTGGAGGCACTGCACACCGTGGTGATCGACAACGACTCCGCCACCCACGGCTGGCCCGGCGGGATCGCCTCCCGCTTCGAGGCGGCCGGCTGGAGCGCCGTCACCGTGGACGGGCGGGACCACGCGGCGCTGCACGCCGCCTTCACCACACCGCATCCGGGCCGGCCGCACGCGGTCGTCGCCCGCGTCGAGAAGAAGTTCTGAGGGGGAAACGGCATGGACACCATGCGGGAGCGGTTCATCTCGGTCACGTCGCGGCTGCTCGACGAGGATCCCCGGCTGGCACTGGTGCTCGCCGAGATCTCCATGGACGGGTTCCGGCCGGCTCTGGAACGGCACCCGGACCGGGTGATCAACGTCGGGATCCGCGAACAGCTGCTCGTCGGCGTGGGCGGCGGGCTGGCCCTCACGGGGATGCGTCCCGTGCTGCACACCTTCGCCAGCTTCCTCGTCGAGCGGCCGTTCGAGCAGGTCAAGCTGGACTTCGGGCACCAGGGCACGGGCGGGGTCCTGGTCAGTGCCGGTGCCAGCTACGACTGGCCGGCCGGCGGATTCACCCACATGGCACCCGGCGACGTGGCGCTGCTGGACACCCTCGACGGCTGGACCGTCCACGTGCCCGGCCACCCGGACGAGGCCGAGGCGCTGCTGCGGCACGCGTACGCCGCCGGGGACGACCGGGTGTACGTCCGGCTCTCCCAGCAGTCGAACGCCGCGCCGCGCCCCCTCGGCGACCTGAGCTTCCAGACCGTACGGGAGGGCCGCGCGGGCGTGGTGGTCGCCGTCGGCCCGCTCCTCGACAACGTCCTCGCGGCGACCGAGGGCCTCGACGTCACGGTCCTGTACGCGGCCACCGTGCGCCCCTTCGACGGCGCCGCCCTGCGCGCCGCCACCGGGCGGGCCGCGGCCGACGTGGTGCTGGTCGAGCCCTACCTCGCCGGCACCTCGGCGGCGGCCGCGGGGCGGGCCCTGGCCGAGGTCCCGCACCGCGTGCTCGCCCTGGGCGTCGGGCGGGCGGAGCTGCGCCGCTACGGGACCCTCGACGAGCACACCGCCGCCCACGGCCTGGACGCCGGCTCGCTGCGGCAGCGGATCACCGCCTTCCTGCGTTGAGGGCGGCGGGCTTGCGGGGCACCCTCACGCGCGGCGGTCCTCCCGGCCGCGCAGCAGCTCCGCCAGCTCGGCGGCGAGCGCCTTGACCGTCGTGAGGCCCTGCGTCCCCCACCGCCTCGGCACCACGTCCACGGCGCACACCGTGCCGAGGACGAAGCCGCGCCGGTCGGTGAGGGGCGCTCCGAGGTACGAGCGCACCCCGCTCTCGTCGACGACGGCGTTGCCCGCGAAGCGCGCGAAGTCGCGTACGTCCTCCAGCACCAGGGCCCTGCCCCGCACCACCACGTGCGGGCAGTAGCCGTGGTCCCGGGGCAGCACCCGGGCGGGGTAGCCGCTCGCCGCGGCGTCCGGGCCGTGGTGCAGGCCCGCGAAGAACTGCCGTTCCTCGCCGACGAAGTTGACCCCGGCGTAGGGGGCCTCCAGCGTCCGGGCGACCCGGCGCGCGAAGGCGTCGAGTTCCTCGTCTGCCCGCTCGCCCAGGTCCATCTCGCGCAGCCGCACCGCCCGTGCGGGTGCCTCCCGGTCCACCGGGGTGAGCAGCAGGTGGCCGGTCGATTCGTAGTAGGTCATGGTGGTTCCCCCGGATTCGAATGTGGTGGGCGGCCCTGTCGGGCCGTGGACAGCAGGTGGTGGACGAGGGCGGCGAGTGCCCCCGTACCGGAGCGGGTCAGACGGGCGTCGCAGCGTACGACGGGCACGTCCGGGCCCAGCCCCACGGCCTGGCGGACCTCCTCGGACGTGTAGCGGTGGCTGCCGTCGAACTCGTTGACGGCGACGACGAAGCCGATCCCCCGCCGTTCGAAGAAGTCCACGGCGGGGAAGCAGTCGGCGAGGCGGCGGGTGTCGGCGAGGACCACCGCGCCGAGCGCCCCCGCGCACAGCTCCTCCCACAGGAACCAGAAGCGTTCCTGCCCGGGCATGCCGAAGAGGTACAGGACGTGCCGGTCGTCCAGGGTGATGCGCCCGAAGTCCAGCGCGACCGTCGTGGCCGTCTTCGCGGCCGGCCCGTCGAGCGGGTCGGAGCCCTCGCCCAGCCCGCTCAGCAGTTCCTCCGTGCACAGCGGCTCGATCTCGCTCACCGCGCCCACGAAGGTGGTCTTCCCGGCCCCGAACCCGCCCGCGACCAGGATCTTCAAGGTCGGGGGCAGAGCCGGGGCCGCCGTCTCACAGCCGTCGGCGCAGGCCATCGAGCACCGCCCTCAGCAGCGACAGGTCGTCGGCGGCGAACGAGGCGCCGCCGTGGGGGAACCGGGGTGCCTGTGCCATGACGGCCCCGTACTCCATCAGGTCGGACAGCAGCACCTTCACCACCACGGCCGGGAGCCGCAGCTGGCCGGCCACCTCGGCGACCGTCACCGCCGCCGCGCCCGCGCACATGCGCAGGGCGAGGGTGTGCTCGGTGCCGAGCGGCACCCCCGGGCGGACGCCGGTCGCGGTCATCAGGGACAGCAGGTCGAGGGTGACGGAGGGGCGGGTGCGGCCCCCGCTCGCCGTGTACGGGCGCATGACGCGGCCGGCGGAATCGTCCAGCCATGGCGTGTCCCGGGCCGTGGGGAAACCGCCCGCCGGGAATCCGCTGACCCCCCTCGCCCAGGCCCTCATCGCTCCGTGTCGGCGACGGGCCGGCGCGGCGGGGCCGCGAGGTACGGCCGTACGCTCTTGACCAGCATCGCCATCTCGTAGCCCAGTACGCCGGCGTCGGCCTCCCGGTCCGCGAGCACGGCCAGGCAGGTGCCGGAGCCGGCCGCCGAGACGAAGACGAGCGCTGTGTCGAGCTCCACGACCACCTGCCGGACCTCGGCGCCGTCCCCGAAACGGGCTCCGGCGCTGCGTCCCAGGGAGTACAGGCCACAGGCGAGGGCGGCCATGTGGTCGGCGCTGTCGGAGTCCATGCCGTGGACGCAGGTGACGAGTCCGTCGGCGGTGAGCAGGACCGCGCTACGGGTGTACGGCACCCGTTGGACGAGACCGCTGAGCAGCCAGTCGAGATCGGAGAGGCTGACTGTCTTGGTCGCCAGTTCGCCGGCCATGGGGGTGTGCTCCTTGCTGGGGTTCATGCCTGTTCGTCCGACTGGGCGAGGCCGAAGCCCCGCTGGAAGGCCGCCATCAGGCCGGGGTCGTGCAGGGGTTGTTCGGTCGCGTCGGCCCGCCGGGGGGCGGGGGTGTCGCGCAGCTGGGGTGCGAGGTGCTGCTGGGCGTTGCGCCGGGGCAGGGACGGCCGGGCCTCCTCGGGGGCGGAGGTCTGCTGCGGGATGCGGCGCGGCAGGGGGGCGGGGGCCGGCCCCGGCTGCGGTTCCGTCGGCCGTGTGACCGCCGGGTCCCCTCCCGGGCCGGGGCGCTTGACCGGTTCGAGCCCCGTGGGCGGTGCCGGCTCCGGGGCTGCGGGGGCTGCCGGAGCAGCTGGGGCTGCTGCCCAGGCCGCTTCCGGATCCGTGCCGGTGTCCAGCGGCCAGGCCATGTCCGGAGCCGGGCCCGGGCCCCGGGCGGGGTCCGCGTCCAGGAGCCGGGCCGGCTCCAGGGCGCGGGTGGCATCCCAGGGGGCGTGGCCCGGGCTCCGGACGCCGCGCGCCCCCCGCGCCTCGGCCGGGCCCGCCTCCGGGTCGGGGGCGGGGGCCGGGGCGGGGCCCGCGTACGACGCCCGGGCAGGGTCCTGGGCCGGGTCCCCCGCATGGCCCCGGGCCGGGGCCCGGCCACCGTCGGGGGCCTGAGCCGAGGGCGGGTCCGCGTACCGCGACGCCCGAGGCGGCGTGGCGGCCGGGTACGCCGGGCAGGCCGGGTCCGTGGAACGGGCCGGCGCGGCGGACGGGTACGCGGCGCGGGCCGGGTCCGTGTCGGCGGCCGGCGTCCCGGCCGGGCGGGCGGGCGGTCCCGCCGGGTTCCGGGCCGGCTCCACGGCCCGGGCCTCCGGAGCCGGCAGCGGGGACCCTACCGCCGGTGCCGGGGTCTCCCGGCGGACGGCGGACTCCGGGGCGGGGACCGAAACCGGGGCCGGCCAGCAGACGGTGCCCCACGAGGTGGCGCGCGAACCGCCCGCCGCGTCGGCCTCGTTCGCGGGCTCCGCACCCAGCAGGCCCTGGGGCAGCACCAGCACGGCGAGGACCCCGCCGTAGATGTTGGACTTCAGCTCGACGGCGATCCCGTGCCGCCGGGCCAGCGCCGACACCACGAACAGGCCGATCCGGCCGTCGGCCAGCAGGTGCCGGACGCTCACCTGGTCGGGGTCGCGCAGCAGCGTGTTCATCCGGTGCTGCTCCTCCGCCGGCATGCCCAGTCCGCGGTCCTCCACCTCGACCGCGATCCCGGCGGTGACCCGCTCCGCCCGCACCACCACGTCCGTGTCGGGGGCGGAGAACACGGTGGCGTTCTCCACCAGTTCGGCCAGCAGGTGCACCACGTCGGCGACGGCGTGGCCCCGGACGGTACCGCCCGCCGGGGGCACCACCTTGACCCGTGTGTACTGCTCGACCTCGGCGACCGAGGAGCGCAGCACCTCGCTCAGGTCGATGGGCCGGGTCCACTGGCGCCGGGAGGCGGCCCCGCCGAGCACGGCGAGGTTCTCGGCGTGCCGGCGGATCCGGGTGGCGAGGTGGTCGACGTGGAAGAGCTCCTTCAGCAGGTCGGGGTCCTCGACGGTGTCCTCCAGCCCGTCGAGCAGCGAGATCTCACGGTGCACGAGCGACTGGAGCCGGCGGGCGAGGTTGACGAACACCTCCACCTTGCGGTCGCTGTCGGTCGGAGGCGCCGGCAGGGCCAGCCGTACGAGGGTCGCCTGCGCCTGCTCCCTGGCGACCCTCAACTCCTGCGCGAGCAGCCAGAACTCGTCCACTCCGGCCTGGTCGCCCTCCGGCGGGGCGCCGGCCCGGTCCCCGCGCGCGGGGCGGGCCACCGCCTCGCCGCGCTGGAGCCGCTCGCCGGCGGTCCGCAGCTCCTCGCGCCCCCGCACGCTGGAGCGGCGCAGCGCCTCGCAGCGGTCGCGGACGGCCTTGGCGGCACGCTGGGCCCCGAGGAGGGCGGCGGCGAGCGCGCCGGCGGCGAGCAGCGCGCAGCCCGCCAGCACCGGCCACAGCCGGTCGTCCCGTGCACCGGAGCCCCCGCCGAGGTGGAGGGTGAACATGACCGCGGCCGCCCCGCTGAGCCCGGCGGCGAGCGTGGGCAGCACGGCGGCGCGGACCATCTGGGGGCGTATCTGGCGGCCCGGCCCCGTCACGGCGTGTCTCGACGGGGAGTGGCGGGCGGCGCGGAGTCCGGACATCGGCGTCCTCGGTACGTGGGGCCCGGCCCCCAGCGTGTCGCGGGGCCGGTGTTGATCACCGGATACCCACGCTAGACCGCACGGTCCCGCGGAAGTCGCCCAGTTGGGGAACTTCACCGGGATGCTTCCCGCTCCCGACGGAGCGCTCGTACGACAGCCCGAATGCGCCGGTCGCGCGGACATCGGGCCGCGCCGCGCCGCATGGGCGCGGGGAGGTGCGGGCAGGGGCAGGGCCACGGGACGAACCAGGAGGGAGCAGCCATGGAGGGCACGGCGGAACGGGGTAAGGGGCCGAGGAAGGGCCGGGAGGGCCGGGAGGGCCGGGAGGAGCAGGCGCAGGACCATCCCGGTCCCGACCCGGTGCACCCGGAGGCCAGTAAGCCGGTGGCGGGAACGACACCCGAGGACCTGAGGAGGCGGCAGGAGCGGAGGATGCGCGGCGGGCACGGCGGGGACGAGCCGCACGGCGACGAGGGCGGCCGCGGATCAGGGTGACGGCCACCGGTCCGGGTGACGGCCACCGATCGGCGTGACGGCCACGGCCCGGAGCGACGGCCGCCGCGCCGCCTACGGGCCTTCGTCGTACGTACCGGCCTCGATCTCCAGCGCGAGTTCCTGGAGGACCTGCATCGAGGAGATGTCCGTCCGGCCGCTGTCGTGCGCCATCGCCAGGCTGGTGAAGGCGAGGCTGAACCCTGAGACCATCGTGTGCAGGGCCGGGCCCAGCGCCCGGGCCACCAGCGCCGCCACCTCCTGGGGGGAGGCGTCGGCCGGCACCCGGATGGAGGGCAGCATCTCGTTGAGGAGCAGGGTGGCCACTCCGGCCGTGTCCGGCGGCCCGTCGTCGTGCTCCGCGAGGTCTCCCGCCTCGGCGGCCAGGCGGAAGTCCTGGGCGTCGGTGAGGATGCCGATCACCCGCTTGAGTACCTCTGCGCGTTCCATTCCGGGGAGCGTAGTCCCGCGCCCCGCCCCCGCCCAGGTCGCGCGCGGCCGCGCGTGACGGTGACGGGCTCGCTATCGTGGGTCACCGAGCAGCTCGTCGAGCGAAGGCGGTGAGCATGGCGGCAGCCTTTCCGGAACCCTCCGCCGGGTCCACGGCGGTCGAGGGGCCCCTGGTCTCCCCGGTCGGCTCCCACAACGAGTGGGATCCCCTGGAGGAGATCGTCGTCGGGCGGCTCGACGGCGCCACCTTCCCCTCCCGGCATCCGGTCGTGGCCTGCAACATCCCTCCGTGGGCGGCGCGCCTGCAGGGACTGGCGGCCGGCCACAGGTACCCGCGCGTGCTGGTCGAGTCGGCCCGGCGGGAGCTCGAGGAATTCGTCGCCCTCCTCCAGTCGCTGGGGGTCACGGTCACCCGCCCGGACCCGGTGGACCACTCACGGCGGTTCGCCACCCCCGACTGGTCCTCGCGCGGCTTCTGCCACAGCTGCCCCCGGGACAGCCTGCTCGTCGTCGGGGACGAGATCATCGAGACCCCCATGGCCTGGCCGTGCCGGTACTTCGAGTCCCACGCCTACCGCACGGTCCTCAAGGACTACTTCCGGCGCGGCGCCCGGTGGACGGCGGCCCCGAGGCCGCAGCTCACCGAGGCCCTCTACGACGCGGACTACCGCGTCCCCGAGGACGGTGCGCCCATGCGCTACATCCTCACGGAGTTCGAGCCGGTCTTCGACGCCGCCGACTTCGTACGGGCGGGGCGCGACCTGTTCGTGACGCGCAGCAACGTCACCAACCGCATGGGGATCGAATGGCTGCGCCGCCATCTCGGACCGGGCTACCGGATCCACGAGATCGAGAGCCGCTGCCGGACGCCCATGCACATCGACACCACGTTCATGCCGCTCTCGCCCGGCCGGGTGCTGGTCAATCCCGAGTACGTCGACGTGGACCGCCTGCCCGAGGTGCTGCGTTCGTGGGAGGTCCTGGTGGCGCCGGAACCGGAGCCGGTCGACGGGGCCCTGCTCAGGATCACGTCGATGTGCGGCAAGTGGCTCAGCATGAACGTCCTGATGATCGACGAGAAGAGGGTGGTCGTGGAGCGCCGGCAGACCGGCATGCTCAGGGCGCTGGAGGCGTGGGGCTACGAGCCGATCCCGTGCGACCTGCGGCACTACGCGCCGTTCGGGGGCTCGTTCCACTGCGCGACGCTCGATGTCCGCCGCCGCGGCACGCTGGAGTCGTACTTCCCCTGAGGCCGGGGCAGGGGCCGGGGCCGCGCCGCCGCCCCGGCCCCGGGCCTCGCCGGTCAGGAGGCTCAGGAGGCGGGGTACGTGGCGTACTTGAGGCGCCGCGCGAGGTGGGCGGCGTTGGCGGCCAGGGTGGCGGTGGTCGCCGCGGTCTTCTTCGGGGTTTCGCCGAGGTCCTGGTAGTCGGTCCCCTGCATGGCCTCGCCGACCCAGTACGTGACGGCGTTCGCCGGGAGGGTGAAGCCGACGTCGTTCAGCCCCTGGAAGAGGTCGGCGCTGACCTTGTGCGCGCCGTCCTCGTTGCCGACGACGCAGACGCCGGCGACCTTGCCGTAGGTGAGGGGGCGGCCCTCCTCGTCGCTCTCCCCCAGTTCGGCGTCGAGGCGTTCCAAGACGCGCTGGGCGACGCTGGCGGGGTGGCCGAGCCAGATCGGCGTGGAGAGGATCAGGATGTCGGTGCCGAGGATCGTCTCGCGGATCTCGGGCCACGCGTCACCGTCCCCCATGTCGGTCCGCACCCCGGGGCGGACGTCGTGGTCGACGACGCGGATGGTCTTGCCCGTGACGCCGTGGTCCGCGAGGGCGGCCATGGTCTGTTCCGCCAGCAGGTGCGAGCTCGAAGGGGCGGGGGACGGCGTCAGCGTGCACACGAGCGCGACGGCGCGCAGCGGGGTGGTCTCTTTGGCTTCCATGCCGCGCGCTTACCCAGAACGCCGCGACCGACCCGGCCGGGCGCATACTGGCCCCATGACCCGGGCGACGGCCGCCGTCCGGAAGCTGAGGCGGCAAGCGGGCGAGGCGGTGTTCCTGCGCGTCGCCGGGCCCGACGGCGCCCGCAACCGCGAGCGGATCCACGGCACCCCGGGGCCCCGGTGGTTCGAGCCGGGGCGGCCGGTGCGGCAGGTGCACGGGGACGCGTCGATGTTCATCGGCGGTCTGGCGGCCCTGCTGCTCCAGTCTCTGCACCCGCTCGCGATGGCGGCCGTGGCGGCGCACTCGGGGTACCGGGGCGACCCGTGGGGGCGGCTGCAGCGCACCAGCACCTTCCTGGCGGTCACCACCTTCGGTACGGGCGCCGACGCGGCGGCGGCCGTGGAGCGCGTCCGGGAGGTGCACGCGCGGATCCGGGGCCGGACGGCCGACGGGGTGCCGTACCGGGCGGACGACCCGGAGCTGCTGACCTGGGTGCACGTCGCGGAGGCGTACTGCTTCCTGCGGGCCCACCAGCGGTACGGCCGGCACCCCTTGGACCCCTCGGGCCGCGACGGGTACCTGGCCGACATCGCGCGGGTGGCCCGGGCCCTGGGCGCGGAGCGGCCGCCGGAGGACGAGCGGGAGCTGGCGCTGCGGATGGCCGGGTACCGGCCCTCGCTGCGGCCGACGCCGGCTTCGCGGGACACCGCCCGGTTCCTGCTGACCGATCCGCCGCTGCCGGGGGCCGCCCGGCTGCCGTACGCGCTGCTGGCGGCGGCGGCCGTGGAGCTGCTGCCGCCGTGGGCGAGGTCGGCCGTCGCGTCCGCTCCGGTGCCCGTGGTCGCGCGGGTACCCGCCCCGGTGGCCCGGGCCGGCGGTCATGCCGTCACGTGGGCGCTGCGCTGGGTGCTGTACCCGCCCCCGCCGTCGGACCCGTCGGGTCCGTCGGGTCCGGACGAGGTCCGCTGAGGGCTCACGCCCGGGCCGCGCCCGGCAGCAGCCGACCAAGACAAGACGTAACGTCTCGTATTGACCAGTACACCGTGATCCGGCACACTGATCACGCAGGAATCAAGACGCAACGTCTCGTCTCCAAGGAGTGGCCGTGAAGCAGCGAACGATCCCCGTCAGCGCCGAGGTGCAGCTCTGGACACAGGAGCACGGCGACCCCCGGAACCCTGCCCTGCTGCTGGTCATGGGGGCCGGCGCCTCGGGCCTGGGGTGGCCCGACGAGCTGGTCGCGGCGCTCGCACGGCGGTACCGCGTCATCCGCTACGACCACCGCGACACCGGCCGCTCCAGCTGGTCCTTCGACGCGCACCCCTACAGCGTCCTCGACCTGGCCGAGGACATCGTCGTCGTTCTCGACGCCTACGGAGTGGACCGCGCCCACGTGGTCGGCATGTCCATGGGCGGCATGCTGACCCAGCTGCTCATGGCCGACCACCCCGAGCGGGTCATCAGCGCCACCTTGATCGGAACCTGCGCGCTGAGCAGCCGCTCCCCCGACGAGGAGCTGCCGGGCATCGACGCGGAGATCCTGGACATATGGGCGACCCCCCGGGAGGACCGCGGGCTCGAAGCGGAACTCGACCACAGGGTCGAACACTGGCGGGCGCTCAACGGCACCGGTACGCCCTTCGACCCCGAGGAGTTCCGCGCTCTGGAACGCCGGATCATCGAGCACGCGGGCCGGTACGACGCCCCCATGACCCACGGGCGCGCCGACCACTCCGGCATGGACCGCACCGAGCAGCTGGCGCGCAACGAGGTGCCCACGCTGATCACCTCCGCCGACGCCGAACCCGTGTTCCCGCCGGCGCACGCCCGCCACCTCGCCCGGTCGATCGCCGGCTCCCGGCTCGTCGAGATGCCCGGCATGGGCCACGCCCTCCCCCGAGTCCGGCTCCCGCGACTGGCCGAAGCGATCCTCACCCACGCCGCCCAGGCCGACGCGCGGGCATAGGGGCGACGAAGAAGCTTCTTTCCTCTCAGGAAAGCAGCTGCTATTTTCCTGAGAGGAAAGAACACAGCAGCACACGATCAGGGATGCCGCCCATGACTGCCCACGACGCCCAGGCCGCTCTGGACGCCATTCACCACCGCCGACAGCAGACGTTCGACGCCTACCTCCGTCACGCCTACTCCCGCCCCTACCTGATCGCCTCGGCGCTGGGCCTGTTCGCCGTGTGCTCGTCCTTCGACCTGCCGAGCCCCTGGAACACCGCCGCGGTCCTGGCGGGCAACGCCCTGACCCTGGGCGGGCTGTTCGCGCACCAGCGCCGGGCCCCCGTCCGCCGCGGGTCCTCAGGCCCGGAGGCCCTGACCTACGCGGTCTTCGGCGTCCTGCTCCTCGTGTTCTTCTGGGCGGTGGCCATCGCCGCGTACTTCACCGGCCTGCCGGCACGGCACACGTTCGCCGCCGCCGTCACCGCGCTGACGGCCGTGGGCGCCTCGTACGCGCTCCGCCCGGCCCTGGAGGCCATGATCCGCGGGAACGGCCGGGGCTGATGGACCCCGACTTCGACGAGTTCCTGCACGTACCGGCACGGCTCTCGGTCGTCGCACTGCTGGCCCCGGCCGACTGGGTCGAGTTCGGCTTCGTCCGGGACACCGTGGGCACCAGCGACTCGGCCCTGTCCAAGCAGATCACCGCCCTCACCGACGCCGGCTACGTCGAGGTGCGCAAGACGCGCAGCCGCACGGGCCGGAACACCCACCTCCGCCTCACCCCGCACGGGCGGCAGGCGTTCCAGCGGCACGCCTCTGCCCTGGAGAGGATCGTGGCGGCCGCCCGCGACCCCCGGGCATAGCCGCGCCCGGAGCCGTCACCGCTCTTCGGCGAGGTCCAGTTCCTGCGCGCGGGACCCGTCGCCTGCGGTCTCCACCGGCTCGGGGCGACGCCAGGGCCGGGCGATCGGGTGGGAGACCGGACGCCACCACGGCTCCGCCGGCAGCCTGCCGGCGGGCTCGAAGGGCTCGCCGGGACGGGGGACCGCCACCGGCTGGCCCGCCTCCTCGGCGGCGTCGACCGTCCATTCACCCGGCTCGGCCCAGGCGTGGAAGGCCAGGTTGAAGGTGCCCCAGTGGATCGGCAGCAGCACACCGTGCGGCTTGGAGCCTTGCAGGTCGAGGTGGGCCTGGACGCCTTCCTGGGGGGTCATGTGAATGTCCGGCCACCCGCCGGGCAGCGGTACGTAGTCCGTGTGGTCCTCGGGCCAGTGCTCGGAGTAGGCGCCGATCTGGATCATCGTGGCGTCGAACGGCCCGTGCTCGGCGCCGATCTCCTTGAAGCCGGGGAAGTAGCCGGTGTCGCCGCTGTGGAAGATCCGGTGCTCCCCGCCGCTCACGACCCAGGAGGCCCACAGGGTGAACTGCTGGTTGCGCAGGCCGCGTCCGCAGAAGTGCCGGGCGGGGGTGGCGGTGAGCGTGAGCCCGGCGACCTCGGTGGCCTCGTTCCAGTCCAGCTCGCGCATCCGGTCCGCGGAGACGCCCCAGCGCTCGAGGTGCGCGCCGACGCCGAGGGGGACCGCGAAGACCGTGTCCGTGCCGGCCAGGGCCTTGATGGTGGGGAGGTCGAGGTGGTCGTAGTGGTCGTGGGAGATCACGACGACGTCGACGGCGCCCAGCGAGGCCAGGGGCACGGGGACCGGGTGGAGCCGCTTGGGACCGGCGAAGGGGAAGGGGGAGCACCGCTCGCCCCACACCGGGTCGAAGAGCACGCGGCGGCCGTCGATCTCCGCGAGCACACTGGAGTGGCCCATCCAGGTCAGGCGCAGCCCGCTCGCCGGCGGCTTGGCCAGGTCGGCGAGGGTGGTCGGGTGCACGGGGATCGGCGCGCCGGGGCTGCGCCGGACCCGCTGCGCCTTGTCGAAGTAGGTCTTCGCGAACTCCACCATCGACCCGGAGGGCCTGATCCGCGCCCCGACCGGATTCTGGAAGACGCCGTCGGCGAAGTTCGGCGAGCGCAGGATCCGCTCCAGCCGTGCGCCGGAGGGGTCCGCGCCGAAGGTTTCGGGCCGCAGGGCGCGCAGCCGGGGACGCGGGGGAAGGGAGCCGGTCAAGGCGCCTCCTGGGAAGGTGCAGGCAGGGACGGTCGTACGACTACGACCATCCCAACGTCCACCGGCCCCGGAGGATTCCGCCGCGCCGCGCCCGGACCGGTGTCGCGACCGTCACCCGCTCCTCCCCCACGCCCGCGCTACAGCGGCAGCAGGTCCGGGCGCTTGGCCTCGACGTGGTCGCCGGAGGACTCCCCGCGCAGCCGGCGGCCGATCCACGGTACGAGGTGCTCGCGCGCCCACTGGATGTTGTCCCGGGTCACGTCCACCGAACCGCGCGGCGGGACCGGCGGCCAGGGCTGGTCCGGGTCGGTCGGCACCTCGTAGCCGAGGACCTGCGCGGCGCGCAGCGCGACGCGGGTGTGCCCCTCGGGCGAGAGGTGGAGCCGGTCGCCGTCCCAGGCCCGCCGGTCCTGTACGGACTTCAGGGACCAGAGGTCGAGCACGGGGCAGCCGTACCGGTCGGCGATGGCGCGGACGTGCGCGCTGTACGTCGCGACCTTGCCGCGCAGGTGCTTGAGCACCGGCACGCCCCGGGTGTCGAAGCCGGTCGTCACCATCACCAGGCCGACGGAATTCGTGAGGTCGGCCACGGCCGCCTCGAACCGTTCCGCGACGTCGTCCGGGTCGCTGCCGGGGCGGATGATGTCGTTGCCGCCCGCGCAGAAACTGACGAGGTCCGGTGCGAGTTCCTTGGCCCTGGGGACCTGGTCGGCCACGATCTGGTCGAGGAGCTTGCCCCGCACGGCCAGGTTCGCGTAGCGGAAGTCGTGCTCGTCGCGCTGATCGGCCAGGAGCACGGCGAGCCGGTCCGCCCAGCCGAGGTAAGAATCCCCGGGTCCCGGGTCCCCCACGCCCTCGGTGAAGCTGTCCCCGATCGCCGCGTACGAGCCGATGGTCTTCAGTGTCGTCTTCGTCGCTGCCACGGAAAGACATCCTTCACCTTGGCAACCAACCTACGCCAACGTAATAAGGGGTTGACGGGCCGTGATCTATACCACGCAGGGGATAAGGAATAAGTACACGTGGGGCCGGGACCCCCCTCGGGTCCCGGCCCCACGCGCGTCACCGTGCCGACGGCGGGTGCCGTCAGATGCTCACGCCCTTGGAGCGGAGGTAGGCGAGCGGGCTGACGTCCGAGCCGTAGGACGGGCCCGTTCGGATCTCGAAGTGGAGGTGCGGGCCGGTCACGTTGCCGGTCGCGCCGGAGAGGCCGATGGTCTGGCCGCCGGTGACGCTCTGGCCCGCCGAGACGGACAGCGAGGAGAGGTGGGCGTACTGGGAGTACTTGCCGTCGGCGTGCTTGATGACGACCTCGTTGCCGTACGCGCCGCCCCAGCCTGCGGAAACGACGGTGCCCGCGCCGACGGCCTTCACGGTGGTGCCGGTGCGCGCGATGAAGTCGACGCCGGTGTGGTAACCGGAGGACCACATGGCTCCGCTCGCCCGGTACTGGGTGGAGACGCCGCCGGTGACGGGGGCGGTGAACCCGGAGGCGGTGGCGGGCGCGGGGGCCTTCTCGCTCTTGGCGGCGGCGCCGGAGCCCTGGGCGGCCGTGCCGCCGGAGGGGCGGCCCGCCGCGCCGGAGCCCTTGGCCGTGCCCTGCGCGGTGCCCTTCGGGGACGAGGTCCCGCCGGCCTTGCCCTTGGGGGCGACCGGAGCGCCGCTCGAGGATCCCTCGGCCGGCGCCGCAGGGGCCTTCGGGGCGGGGGCCGCACCCTGGCCGCCGCCGAGGGTCAGCTTCAGGCCCGGGTGGATGAGGGACGGGTCGGCGCCGACGGCCTCGCGGTTGTCGGCGTACAGGCGCTCCCAGCCGCCGTCCAGCCGGCGCTCGGCGGCGATCTTGGAGAGGTAGTCGCCCGGCACGACCGTGTAGACGGCGGGTGCGGCGGCGGGTGCCTGCGACGGGAGGGCCTCGGGGGCCTGCGCACTCTGCGCGGGCGCGGCCTCGGCCGGGGCGGCGCCCGGGGCGGCGTGGGCGCCGACGGCCCCCATCAGCGGGAGCGCGAGGGCCGCTCCGCCGGTTCCGGCGACGGCGAGACCACGGGATATCGAACGGGACTTGGGACGGCGGTGCTTACCCTTTGCGGGCATGGCGGATTCCTCTCCGGCGCCTGCGAGGTGAGCTGTCGGGTTCGGACTGGAGATGTCCGGCCGTACGTGCGGAGCACGGGTTCGGCTTCACCCCTAGCTGCGCCGGAATCGCTCCGGAACAGCGGCCTACCTGGTTCCCCCGCTCCTGCCGCGCGCGATGGTCGGGTGCGGTTCCCGGGCGGCGGCAGGATTAGGCGGTCCACCCGGATCGATCGCGAAGGTAATCGAGCGGGGCGCCGGGCAACAAGCCACGAATTTCCTGACGCAATCACAGATATGAAGGTTCAATGGAATTCCGGTCACCCTGCGTCCATTCCGCACCATCAACAACCCCCTCCACAAGGGAATTCGGTTTTCGCGATCAGGCACACACGGTCACCGTATGATCTGGCTCACGGGACCCTGCCCGATCTCGCCTCCACATACGGCAAGTTGCTCCCAACCGGATCAATTCGGACACCACAGGACCACGCGGAGGAGTACACGTGACCCAGCAGATACCCCAGCCCCTTCCGGCCGGACACCAGCCCGGTGCGGAGCTGACCGGAGTGCGCAACTTCCGTGATGTGGGCGGGTTGCCGACCATCGACGGACGGAGGGTCAGGCCGGGACGACTGTTTCGAAGCGGACATCTCGCGCATGCCACCGAAACCGACGCAGAGTTCCTCGGATCGCTGGGACTGCACACCGTCTTCGACTTCCGCAACGAAGCCGACCACGCCCTGGAGGGCCCGGACGTCGAACTGCCGGGCGTGCGCAATGTGAACATTCCGCTCACGGACCCCGCCGACGGCCGCGAGTTCTGGAGGATGGTCCGCGACGGCGAGCTCGACCAGCTCCGCGGCCTCCTGGGGGAGGGCAGGGCGGCCGCCCGCATGAGGGCCTCGTACCGCACGATCATCGAGACCCGCACCGCCGAACAGAGCCGCGTCGTGCACGCGCTCGCGCAGGACAGCGTGCCGGCGCTCATGCACTGCGCCGCCGGCAAGGACCGGGCGGGGCTGTCGGTCGCGGTGACGCTGCTCGCCCTGGGCGTGGAGCGCGAGGCGATCGTGGCGGACTACCTGGAGTCCAGCGCCCCGCACAACCGCTACCGGGTGCGCCGGGGCAGCGACGCGCCCGAGGCCCGCTCCCCCGAGGTGATGGAACTGCTGGCGCCCCTCTTCGACGCCCGCGGGGAGTACCTGCTGGAGGCCTTCACGGCCATCGACGAACGGTGGGGCGGCGTCGACCGCTACCTCGCCGAGGGGCTGGCGCTGGCCCCCGAGACCCTGGAGCGGCTGCGGGACAGGCTCCTGGACTGAGCCGCGGGGACCGGACGGCGGCCGGAGGGGCCGGCCGGGAGGAGTGCGCACGGCGGTCGGAAGGGGTACGGACGGCGGCCGGAGGGGGCGCGGGCGGACCCCCTCCGGCCGGCGCCTCAGCGGTTGCCGACCGCCTGCTTCATTAGGGTCCTGCCGAAGTCCCACATGAGCCCGCCCCCACCGTGCGCCTCGTCCATGACCTCCTGGAAGGCGCCGACGAACCGCTCCACGTCCGCCTCGTCCACGACGAGCGGCGGGATGAGCTTGATGACCTCCAGGTGGTCCCCGGAGACCTGGGTGAGGATCCGGTGCCTGCGCAGCAGAGGCACCACGACCATCTGGGCGAACAGCCCCTTGCGGGCCGCCTGGAGCACCGCCCAGCGGCTGCGCAGGCCCAGGGAGGAGGGCCTGCCGAACTCGATGCCGATCATCAGCCCGCGCCCGCGCACCTCGTGCAGCAGCTCGTACCGGTCCACGAGCGCCGCGAGGCGTCCGCGCAGCAGGTCGCCCATGGCCCGGGCGTTGGCCACCAGCTCCTCGTCCTCCACGACCGACAGCACCGCCAGCCCGGCCGCCATCGCCTGGGCGTTGGAGCCGAAGCTGGCCGAGTGCACCAGCACCCGGTCCATGGACGAGTACACCTTCTGGAAGATCCAGTCCTTGCCCAGGGTCGCGCCGACGGGCACGTAGCCACCGGAGAGGGCCTTGGCCACGCACACCAGGTCCGGTTCCACCCCGGGCTCGTGCTGGTACGCGTAGAAGTCCCCGGTCCGTCCGAGGCCGGTCTGCACCTCGTCGGCGATGAGGAGCGCCTTGTGCCGGTGCAGCAGCTCCTGCGCGGCGAGCAGGAACCCGGGCGGGGCCGCGTGCACCCCCTTGCCCTGGACCGGTTCCACCACGAAGGCGGCCACGTCCCCGCGCGCGAGTTCCCGTTCGAGCGCCGCCAGGTCCCCGAGCGCGATCTTGGTGTCGGGGAGCAGCGGGGCGAATCCCTCGCGGAAGCCTCCTTCGCCGTTGACGGACAGCGAGCCCGTGGTCAGCCCGTGGAAGGCGTGGTCGCAGTAGAGGATCCTGGGCCGTCCGGTGGCGTACCGGGCGAACTTCAGGGCGGTCTCCACCGCCTCCGTGCCGCTGTTGCCGAAGAAGACCCGGTCGAGGTGCGGGCTGTACGAGAGCAGCTTCTCGGCCAGCAGTCCGGGCAGCGGCTGGCAGTCGAAGCGGGTCAGGTCGGCGAGCTGGGCGTCCAGGACGTCGTGCAGGGCCTGGCGCACCACCGGGTGGTGACGGCCGAGGCCCATCACCCCGAACCCGGCCAGCATGTCGAGGTAGTCGTTGCCCTCGGCGTCCCAGAAGTGGGCTCCCTCGGCCCGCTCGTAGACCTTGTCGAAGCCGATGGTGTGCAGCATCCGGGGCAGCTGGTGGTTGAGGTGGCGGGCGTGCAGCTCGTAGCGCTCCCCGCCGCGCTCGGCCAGCAGCGCGGCGAGGTCGAAGCCCCGGCGCCCGTCCTGTCCGGGGGTCATGCCGACGGTTCCCTGTTGCCGCCCACCGTCTCGCGGGCGGCGCGCAGGGACTCCTTCAGGGATCCCATGGTGGCGAGGACGGCGGTGGGCTCGTAGCCGCAGTGCGCCATGCAGTTCGCGCAACGGGGGTCCTTGCCGCGGCCGTACTTGCTCCAGTCGGTGTCCTCGATCAGCTCCCGGTACGTGGGCACGTAGCCGTCGCTCATCAGGTAGCAGGGGCGCTGCCAGCCGAAGAGGGAGTAATTGGGAATGGCCCAGGCGGTGCAGGGGAAATCGGCCTTGCCCTCCAGGAAGTCGAGGAAGAGCGGGGAGTGGTTGAGCCGCCAGCGGCGCCGGTTGCCGCCGGCGAAGGCCTTCCTGAAGAGTTCCCGGGTCTGTTCGACGCCCAGGAAGTGCTCCTGGTCGGGTGCCTTTTCGTAGGCGTAGGCGGGCGAGATCATCATCTCGTCGACCTGGAGGTCGTCATTGAGGAAGTTCAGGACCTCGATGATCGTCTGCGGGGTGTCGGTGTTGAAGAAGGTGGAGTTGGTCGTCACGCGGAATCCGCGGCGCTTCGCCTCCTTGATGGCTGCGACCGCCTCGTCGAAGACGCCTTCCTTGGCTACGGATTCGTCGTGGCGTTCGCGCAGGCCGTCGATGTGGACGGCGAAGGCGAAGTAGGGCGAGGGGGTGAACTTCTCGATCTTCTTCCGGAGCAGGACGGCATTGGTGCAGAGGAACACGTATTTCCGCCGTGCCACCAGCTGGCGCACGATCTCGTGGATCTGCGGGTGCATCAGGGGCTCGCCGCCCGCGATGGAGACCATGGGCGCGCCGGATTCCAGGACGGCCCCGACCGCCTGGGCGACGGGCATGCGCTGCTTGAGCACCCCGGCCGGGTGCTGGATCTTCCCGCAGCCCTCACAGGCGAGGTTGCAGGCGTAGAGCGGCTCCAGCTCGACGATCAGTGGGAACTTCTCGCGCTTGCGGAGCTTCTGTTCGAGAAGATAGGTCCCGACCCTGATGGACTGTCGCAAAGGCATGGCCATCTGGATTCACCTCCTGGGAAGCAGCAACGAACGGTGCCATTCATAAAACGCGGGCAGTACGGCACGTAGGACACGGAAGGCAGATATTCCACCCCGGACCGTGCCGATACGGACGAGCTCGTGCTCCGGAGCGTCCACGACCACCCGGACGGCGGCAACGGGACGGCCCGGTGCCGCGGCGGCCCACAGCGTGGCCGCGGACTCCATGTCGACCGCGACGGCGCCGGTGGCGCGCAGCCGCGCGCGCTCCTGGCCGCGGACGACGTGGTCGGATCCGGTCAGCGCGCCGGTGTGCACGGTCCGGCCCGGAGCGGCGCGGGCCAGTGCCTCGGCGAGGAGGGCGGTGCCGGTGCAGGTGACCACCCCGCGGGGGTCCCGGGTCTCGTCGGCGACGACCAGGTCCCCGGGGTGCATGCCGGGTACCAGCCCGGCGCAGAAGCCGGTGGCGAGGACCGCCGCCCGGCTCATTCCCGGCCGCTCCAGGGCCCGGGCGACGGCCCGCTCGGCCGCGCGGGGGCCCATGCCGGTACGCAGCAGGGCTCCGGCCCCGGGACCGGCGCGGCCCGCGCTGCGCAGGGCCGCCTGCTCGATGCGCAGGGCGCAGGCGACCAGTAGCGGCGGCGCGTCGGCTCGCGCGGGCATCAGGCCTCCCCGGCGGACGGGACGGCCCGCCGGTCCGGGGCGAACGGTTCCCCGTGGAGGTACCGGCCGAGGGCGGTGAGCGGGAACACCTGCCGGTAGAGGTGGTAGTTGATGGAGAAGTCCCAGGGGAAGCCGGTCCCGGTGAAGTGCGGCTCGTCCCAGGTCCCGTCGGGGCGCTGGGTCTCCACCAGGTACGCCAGGCCCCGCCGCACGGCCCGGCCCTCGCGTTCACCGGCCGACAGCAGGGCCATCAGCGCCCAGGCGGTCTGCGAGGCGGTCGAGGCGCCTTTCCCGGCCCAGGAGCGGTCCTGGTAGGAGCGCTGGTCCTCGCCCCAGCCGCCGTCCTCGTTCTGTACGGATTCCAGCCAGCGCACGGCCCGCCGGACGGCGGGGTGCGAGGGCGCGATGCCGGCGGCGGTGAGGGCCGGGACCACCGAGCCGGTCCCGTACACGTAGTTGGTGCCCCAGCGGCCGAACCAGGAGCCGTCCGGCTCCTGTTCGGCGAGCAGCCAGGCGATGCCCCGCCGGGCGCGCGGGTCGGCGGCCCTGCCCTCGGCGGCGAGCATCTCCACCACGTGGGCGGTGACGTCGGCGGAGGGCGGGTCGATGACCTCGCCGAAGTCGCAGAAGGGCAGGCGGTTGGGGAAGGGGCTGGTGTTGTCGGCGTCGAAGGCGCCCCAGGCGCCGTTCCTCGACTGCATCCCGAGGTTCCAGGACACGCCGCGGGCGATGGCGGCCTCGACCCTGGCCGGTTCGGGATGGCCGGGGATGATGCGGCGCAGTGCCAGGACCACTTCGGCCGTATCGTCGATGTCGGGGTAGTTGTCGTTGTGGAACTCGAAGGCCCAGCCGCCGGGTTCGAGTCCGGGCCGGCGCACGGCCCAGTCCCCGGGACGGCGGATCTCCTCGCCCAGCATCCAGTCGGCGGCCTTCACCAGGGCCGGGTGGTCGGCGGGGAGGCCCGCGTCGGCCAGGGCGATGGCCGCGAGGCAGGTGTCCCAGACCGGGGACTGGCAGGCTTCGACCATCCGGGCGCCGTCCTCGCGCCACACCGCGAAGCGGTCGAGGGATTCCAGTCCGGCGCGCATCACCGGGTGCTCCAGGTCGTAGCCGAGCAGGTGCAGGGCGATCACCGAGTACACGGCGGGGGGCTGGATCCCGCCCCAGCAGCCGTCGTTCTCCTGGCGTTCGATGATCCAGCGGGCGGCGGAGTCCATGGCCGCCTTGCGCAGCCGGCGCGGGGCGATCCGCCGGTAGAGGTGCAGGGCCTTGTCCATCCGCTGGAAGGCGCCGTCCCAACTGGCCAGCGGGGCGAGGGGTTTGGCGGGGACGGGGTCGCGCGCGTCGGTGTGCAGCTCGTCGAGCGCGAAGGGGGCGGGGCGGACGGGGCGCAGCGCCGAGACCACGGTGAGCGGGACGATGGTCTGGCGGGCCCAGCAGCCGAAGTCGTAGATGTTCAGCGGCACCCAGGGCGGCAGGAACACCAGCTCGGGCGGCAGCTCCGGCAGGTGGTCCCAGCTCCACCAGCCGAACAGGGCCAGCCAGATGCGGGTGAAGACCCGGGCGGCGGCGATCCCCCCGCGGGCCCGGATCCAGGCCGAGGCGCGGACCATGTGCGGGGCGTCGGGCGGGTCCCCGGCCAGGCGCAGGGCGACGTACGCCTCGATGGTGGCGGAGAGTTCGGGCGGTCCGCCGTGGAAGGTGGCCCAGGTTCCGTCGTCGCGCTGCTCGCCCCGGATGAACAGGGCGGCGGCGTGGGTGACGGCTTCGTCCCGGATGCCGAGGAACTGGCGCAGCAGCAGGTCCTCGGCGTCCATGGTGACGTTGGTCTCCAGGTCGCCCTTCCACCAGCCCGCCGGGTCCTGGCGGGCCAGCAGCTCACCGGTGGCCCGGTCGGCGGCGTCCTGGACGGCCTTCCGCAAGCCGGTGCCGCCGCCGGACGGTGCCGTGGCCACGGCGGCCGGGACCGCCGTGCTGTCGTGTCGCGGATCCGCGTCGCCGGTGATCGCACCGCCGCCGTCGGTCGTCGCTGTCATGGCTTCCCCTTCGAACAGTGCTTGAGCTGTGCCCGGGTCTGCCGTCGGCCGGGGTCCCCTTCAGGAGGGGTCCCCGGCCGGCGACTCGCGATTCATATCCACTTTCCGGCGGAGATCACCTCTTGCGCACGACGACGAAGTCGGCGAGGGCGACGAGCTGCTCGCGCACCCGCTGCGGCATGTCCACGTCGTCCAGGGCCCGAATGGCGATGGTGTGCTGGCGGCGCGCCTCGTCGGCGGTCCACTGGCGGCCGCCGGCGGCCTCGATGAGGGCGGCGCGGTGGGCGAACTCCTCCTCGGAGAAGTTCTCGAAGTCGTTGCTCTTGGCGTCGGCCGCGAGCAGCCGCGCGAGTTCCTCGCACGCGGGTCCGCCCGCGGCGAGGGCCGCGACGACGGGCAGGGACTTCTTGCGCTGGCGCAGGTCGCTCCAGGTCTGCTTGCCCGTGGACTCCGGGTCGCCCCAGATGCCGAGGAGGTCGTCGACGGCCTGGAAGGCGAGACCGAGGTGGTAGCCGTACTCCTCCAGCTTGTCGGCCGTGCGGTCGTCGGCGCCGCCGAGCACGGCGCCGATCGACACCGAGCACGCGAGCAGGGCTCCGGTCTTGTTCCCCTCCATCTCGAGGCATTCCTGAACGCTGACGCGCTCGCGGTGCTCGTACGAGATGTCCTGCGCCTGGCCGTCGATGAGCTTGCGGCTGGCGGTGGTCAGGCGGCGGGTCGCCCGGCCGGCCTCGACGGTGCCCAGCTCCAGCAGCACCTCGTTGGCGAGGGCGAACAGGGCGTCGCCGACCAGGATGGCAAGGGCGGGGCCGTGTACCTTCCACACCGTGTCGCGGTGGCGGCGCTGTTCGTCGCCGTCCATCAGGTCGTCGTGCAGCAGCGAGAAGTTGTGGACGAGCTCCACGGCGACGGCGCCGGGGACGCCGACCTCGGCGGCGGCGCCCGCCGCCTCGGCGGACAGCAGCGCGAGGGCGGGGCGCACCGCCTTGCCGCTGTCGCCGTCGGCCGGGTTGCCCTGGGCGTCGATCCAGCCGAAGTGGTAGGCGGCGACGGTGTCCATGGGTGCGGCGAGCCGGCTCACCGCCGCGCGGAGCGCGGGCGTCGACAGCGTGCGGCCGCGTTCGAGGAGGGCCAGGGTGTCGGACTTCTCCACTCCCCCGCCGGCTCCGCCCGTGCCGGCATCCGTGTTCTCGACAGCCGGGTTCCCCGGGTTCAATGGCTCTCCTCTGGTTCCTGTACGTGCTGTGCTGGTGGTCGTGGTGCTCATACCGCCTCCTGCAAGGGGTGTCCGCGGGGGCGGCCGAGAGCGGCCAGCGCGGCGTGGGCCGCGCCGAGGCCGCTGCGGACGGCGCTCTCCATGGTCGCGGGCCAGCCGGTGGCGGTCCACGCACCGGCGAGATAGAGCCCCGGCGTGTCGGTGCGGGGGCCCGGGCGCAGCCGGCCGACGCCGGGGGTGGGGGCGAAGGTGGCGGTCCGCTCACGGGTGACGAAGAAGTCCCGTACCTTCGCGCCCCGCGCGGCCGGCAGCAGCCGCTCCAGCTCGGGCAGGTACTTGGTGCGCAGGGCCGATACGGGCTCGTCGATGTCGTCCTGGGCGGCCGACTGGGACAGGGCCAGGTACTGTCCTCCGTCGGTGAGTCCGGAGGCGTCGGTGCGGTCGAAGACCCACTGGACGGGGGTGCCCAGCGCCGCGAAGAAGGGCTGCTTGAGCACCTTGCGGTCGTAGACGACGTGGACGTTGAGGATGGGGGCGGTGCCGATGTCGAGGAGCTTGTCGGGGTCGGCCAGCGCTCCGGCGGGCAGCAGGGCGTGCGCCTCGCGCTGCGGGACGGCGAGTACGACGGTGCCCGCGTCGAGGGACTCGCCCTCCGTGTCGACCCGCCAGGCGCCGTCCCCGGTACGGGTGACCGCGGTGACCCTGGTGCGCAGTTCGGTGCGTACGCCGGCGGCGTCGAGGGCCTTGCGGGCGAGGGTGTCGTGGAGGTCGCCGAGCGGGACGCGGGCCCAGCCGATGTCGGCGGCGCCGTTCTCGGAGAGCAGGCCGGTCTTGAAGACCATGGCGGCCAGGCCCAGCGAGCACTGCCCGGCGGTGGCGTTGAGGGTGGCGATGCCGACGAGGTCCCACAGGGCGTCGACGGTGCGCGGGGACTGCCCGTACCGGGCGAGCCAGGTGCCGAAGTCGAGGCCGTCGAGCGCGGGGTCGGCGGGGTCGAGGCGGCGCAGCGCGAGGGCGGCGCGGCCGACGCCGGCCCGCTCGGCGAGCGAGAGGTGCGGGTAGCCGGCCAGTGAGGCGGCCAGGTGCAGGGGCACCGGCAGCGCGCTGCGGCGGAGCCGTCCGAGCCGGGGTCCGCGGGGGTGCGCCACGTCGAGGACGGGCACGTCGAGCCGGTCCTGGAGCGGGGCGAGGTCCGTGCCGTCGACGCGGTCGAGGAACCACCGGTAGGCGGTGCAGCAGCGCAGGTAGACGTGCTGGCCGTTGTCGACGGTCAGGTCGCCCCGCTTGAAGGAGAAGGCGAGGCCGCCGAGCCGCGGACGTCCTTCGAGGAGGGTGACCCGCAGTCCCGAGTCGGCGAGTTCGAGCGCGGCGGTGACGCCGGCGAGCCCGCCGCCGATGACGACGGCGTGCTGGTCGCTGCCGCTCATGACGCCTCCTGGGTGGTGCTCCGGCCCTCCGGGCCGAGGGGTGCGGCGCTCCGGTCGGAGCGCGTCCGGACGGGCCGGGCCGTTCGGCGGGCGGTGCGCCCGCCGCCGGCGCCCGGGGTGAGGGACGCGTGCCGGCCCGGCCGGGTTGCCCGGGTGGCGCCGGCGGCCGGGACGGTGCCGCCCGGGCGCGTGGCCCGCGCCGCACGGCTCCGGCCGAGAGCAAACGGCACGGCGGCGGACGGCACGGCGGCGCGGCGGTGACGGGCGCCGGCCGGTCCGGCGAGGGCGGCACGGACCCCGTCGTCCGCGCGGGCTGCCGGGCGCGGGAGGTCCGTGGGCGGCATCAGGCCCGCCTCCGGGTGCTCTGGCGCGAGACGGTGCGGGCGTCGAGGCCGGACAGGCCGCGTACGGCCACGTACGCCTTCTCGTGCGGCGGCAGCGAGACGCGTCCGCGCAGCACCGCCTCCGGTTCGCGCTCGATGCGGTCCAGGAGGCGCCGGTAGATGCCCGCCATGGCGGCCACGCAGGCGCCGCTGCGCCGGTCGAGCATCGGCAGCAGCCGGTAGCCCTCGACGAACAGGGCGCGGGCGCGGCGGACTTCGTGGTGCACGAGCCCTGCGAAGTCGGAGCCGGCGGGGGCGCGGCCGCCCTGGAACCCGTCGGAGCAGCCGAACTTGGCGAGGTCCTCGGCGGGCAGGTAGGTGCGCCCGTTGCCGGCGTCCTCGCGCACGTCGCGCAGGATGTTGGTGAGCTGGAGGGCCAGGCCCAGGGTGTCGGCGTACTCGTCGGCGCGGCCGGCCGGGCCGACCGCGCCGAACACGCCGAGCGAGAGCCGCCCGATGGCCCCGGCCACGCAGCGGCAGTAGGTCTTGAGGTCGTCCCAGGTCTCGTACTCCTCGCCGCGGACGTCCATCAGGACGCCGTCGATGAGTTCGTCGAGGCCGCCGAGGGGGATCGGGAAGCGGCGCGCGGCGTGGGCGAGGGCGACGGCGACCGGGTCGGTGTCGTCCTCGTCGATCTCCTCGGCCCGGATCCGGCCGAGGAGGGCGCGGGTCTCCTCCAGCCGGGCGAGCTTGGCGTCGGGCGCCAGGGTGCCGTCGCCGATGTCGTCGACGCGCCGGGAGAAGGCGTACAGCGCGGACATCGCCTGCCGCTTGTCGGCGGGCAGCAGCCGGATGCCGTACGCGAAGTTGCGCGCCTGGGTACCGGTGACGGCCTCGCAGTAGCTGTAGGCCGCGAGGACCTGGGCGGACGGTGCTGACGCGTGTGTGGGGCCCTCCACGATCGGGCTCACCTCTTTCTCGGCGCTGTACGCATGACGGCGGCCACCTCGCGGAGCAGGAGGCTCCGGGTGGGCTTGGGCGGACCGGGCAGCACGTCGAAGCCGGCGGCGGAGATGGCTCGCAGGGCGGCGCGCCCCCCTCCCACGAATCCCGCGAGCAACAGCCGTAGCCTGCCGTGGACGCTGCCCACGAGCGGGGTTCCTTCGTCCAGGAGCCCGCGCGTGCGTTCGGCCTCGAAGGCGATCAGGGAGCGGACGGACGCCCCGGCGGAGGCGGCCCCCAGATCGGCCTCGCTCACGTGGAAGCGGCGCATGTCCTCGGCCGGGAGGTAGATCCGGTCGCGGCCGAGGTCCTCGGTGACGTCCTGGAGGTGCTCCGCGATCTGCAGGGCGGTGCACACCGCGTCGGAGCGGCGGATCCGCTCGGGGGTGCTGGTGCCGGTGAGGGCGAGCACGAGGCGGCCGACGGTGTTGGCCGACAGCTCGCAGTACTCCAGGAGTTCGCCGTACGTCGCGTAGCGGGCCACCCGCTGGTCCCGGCGGTTGGCCTCGATGAGCCCGAGGAAGGGTTCGGGGGTGAGGCGGTGGTCGCGCACGACCGGCCGCAGGGCCAGCAGCAGGGGGTGGCGCGGGGGGCCGTCGGTGCCGCCGAAGACGCGCAGCAGGTCGGCCTCGAAGGCGTCGAGCATCGCGAGCCGGTCGTCGGCCGCGGCGGCGTCGAGGCCGAGGAGGACGGCGTCGCGGCCGCCGGGGGCGAGGTCGCCGTCACCGATGTCGTCGACGAGGCGGGCGTACCCGTAGACCGCCATGAGGCCCTCGCGCCAGGCGCGCGGGAGGAAGGCGGGGGCGACGGGGAAGTTCTCCGCCGCGGCCTTGCCGAGGGTGGCCCTGGTGTGGAGCAGGTCGGGGGTGCCTTCGCCGGCCGGCGGCGCGGGACGGATGCCGTGCCCGGGGGTCACCGCCCGCCACCCGCGGCGGGGACGGCCGTTGTGCCTGGGGGCCGGAGAATTCCCGTAGCCATTGCCGTCACGTCTCCCGTTCTACACTGCCGACCCAAGTCATCCTATTTCGGACACGCCGCCGGGCCTTGCCCGGGGGTATCCCCACGGAGCCGGCTGCGGGGAATCGTCCCCTCTTGGCGCGATTGAGAACTGGTCCAGCTTACGCTGTACAACGCCGCGCGGGCCTATCGGGTGTTCCCCGCGCCCCGGAATGTCGGCCCCGGACCACGGAATCTCCCGCTCCGGCGTTCGCGGTCTCCGGACGCTCCGCCGCGCCGGCCGTTCTCCCGCACCCGCCGGCCGTTCTCCCCACCGCCGGCCGAGCCGGACCACGGCGAGGCCCCCGCCGCGGTGAGCGGCAGGGGCCTCGCGGTCCGGAGCGGCGGTGGACCCCCGGGTCAGTGGCCGCTGGCCTTCTCGTACGCCGAGACCACTTCCTCGGTGGGCCCGTCCATCAGGAGCTCGCCCTTCTCCAGCCACAGCACCCGGTCGCAGGTGTCGCGGATGGACTTGTTGTTGTGGCTCACCAGGAAGACCGTGCCGGCCTTCTCCCGCAGTTCGCGGATGCGGTTCTCCGAGCGCACCTGGAAGCTGCGGTCACCGGTGGCCAGCGCCTCGTCGATCATCAGGACGTCGTGGTCCTTGGCCGCCGCGATGGAGAAGCGCAGCCGCGCGGCCATGCCCGAGGAGTAGGTGCGCATCGGCAGGGAGATGAAGTCGCCCTTGTCGTTGATCCCCGAGAAGTCGACGATGTCCTGGTAGCGCTCCTTGATCTGCTCGCGGCTCATGCCCATCGCGAGACCGCCGAGGACCACGTTGCGCTCACCGGTGAGGTCGTTCATCAGGGCGGCGTTCACGCCCAGCAGCGAGGGCTGGCCATCGGTGTAGACCTTGCCGGACTCGCAGGGCAGCAGACCCGCGATGGCGCGCAGCAGGGTCGACTTGCCGGAGCCGTTGGAGCCGATGAGGCCGATGGCCTCGCCCCGGTACGCCGTGAAGGAGACGCCCCGTACGGCGTGGACCCGGCGGACGCCCGGGGCGTCGCCCTTGCCCCGGCGCAGGATCTTGCTCAGCGCGGCGGTGGCACTGCCCTTGCCGGAGCTGCCCGTGTTGACGCGGTACACGATGTGGACCTCGTCCGCGATGACGGTGGGGACGCGCCCCTGGGTGTTGTCAGCCACGGCCGTAACGCTCCTCAGCCTTCCAGAAGTACACGAAGCCGCCGAGGCCGATCAGCACGGCCCAGCCGGCCGCGAAGGCCCACACGTGCGGCGGGAGGTTCTCCCGGCCGTATCCGTCGATCAGCGCGAAGCGGATCAGGTCCATGTAGATCGCGGCGGGGTTCCACTGGAGCACGTCGGCGATCCAGGCCGGCCTGTCCTTCAGCATCTCGTTGATCGAGAACATCACGCCGGACGCGTACATCCACGTACGGGTGAGGAAGGGCATCAGCTGCGCCAGGTCGGGGGTCTTGGACCCCATCCGCGCGAAGACCAGCGCGAGCCCGGTGTTGAAGACGAACTGCAGGACCAGCGCCGGGATCACCAGCAGCCACGACAGCCGCGGGTAGTTCCCGAAGGCGACGGTGACGACGAGCACCACGATCATCGAGTACATGAGCTGCTGGAGCTGCTGCATCGAGAAGGAGATCGGCAGGGAGGCGCGCGGGAAGTGCAGCGCCCGGACCAGGCCGAGGTTGGAGGGGATCGCCCGGACGCCCGCCATCAGCGAGTTCTGGGTGAAGGTGAAGACGAAGATGCCCACCACCAGGAAGGGGATGTAGACCCCCTTCTCCATGCCGCGGCCCGCGTTCAGGATGAGGCCGAAGATCAGGTAGTAGACCAGCGCGTTGAGCAGCGGGGTCGCCACCTGCCAGAGCTGGCCGAGCTTGGCCTGGCTGTATTGCGCCACCAGCTTGGCCCGGGAGAAGGCCATGATGAAGTGGCGCCGCCCCCAGAGCTGCCGCACGTATCCGCCCAGGCTGGGCCGCGCGCCACTGACGGACAGGCCGTACTTCCTGGCGAGCTCCTCGGGACTGAGCCCCGCGTCGTCGGACGGCGGCTTGCTCGTGGCGAGGGCGCCGTCGTGGGTTGTGTCACTCACAAGTTGAAACTTTCCGTCTTCAAGATGCGGCAGGAGGGACGTCGGGGGCTGGAGCGCCGGACCCGTGATGAGGCCCATGGTCCCAGACCCGAGCTTGTCAGATCACGGGCGGCCGGCCCAGCCGCGTCAGCCGCCAGACCGTGCGCCACCTCATCGGACGCCGGGGGCCGCAGGGTGTGGTCCAGCCCTCCTTGAACCCGCCGAACCAGGCCTTGAGCGCGGGCCCCGAGGGCCTGCGCACGAGCGTCAGCGCGAGCCAGACGCCCAGGTAGACCGGGACCAGCGGGGCGGGCAGGTTCCGACGGGCGAGCCACACCCGGTTACGGGCCACCATACGGTGGTACACCGCGTGCCGGGAGGGAGCGGTCGTCGGGTGCAGCAGCACCATGTCCGCCCGGTAGTCGATCAGCCACCCGGCGTCGAGCGCCCGCCAGGCGAGGTCGGTCTCCTCGTGGGCGTAGAAGAACTCCCCGGGCAGCGTACCGACCTGCTCGAACACCTTGGTGCGGACGGCGTTGGCGCCGCCCAGGAAGGTGGTCACGCGGGAGGAGCGCATCGGGTCCGAGGCGCGCAGCCGGGGCACGTGGCGCCGCTGGGTGGTGCCGGTCTCCGGGTCGGCGATGCGGAAGCTGACGATGCCCAGCCGCGGGTCCTCGGCGAAGGCCTGCCGGCACAGCTCGGCGGTGTCGGTGCGTTCCAGCAGCCCGTCGTCGTCGAGGAAGAGCAGGGCGTCGACCTCGCCGCCGCCGGGCCCGAACGCCTCGATGCCGACGTTGCGGCCGCCGGGGATCCCCAGGTTCTCGGGGAGGGAGACGGTGCGCACGCCCTCCGGGAGCCCGGTGACCTCGACGCCCTGGCCGACGACGACCACCTCGACGGGGTCGCCCTCCTGCCGGGCGACCGAGTCGAGGAGCGCCTTCAGCTCGTCGGGGCGGTTGCCCATGGTGATGATCACGGCGCCCAGCCGCATCGGGGCCGTCACTTGAGCCTGCTGGAGGCCAGGACCGACACCAGGTGCAGCAGGGTCTGCAGCAGGGCGATGCCGGCCAGTACGGCGACGCCGAGCCGGGAGAAGAACAGGTCGCCCCGGACCTGGTCGGCGACGGCCAGGACCAGGATCAGCAGCGAGGCCTCGATGCCGAGGATCAGCCGGTGGAACTTGAGCGCGGCGGCGGCCCGGCGGGCGAGCGCCATGCCGGACGAGCGCGGCTCGGCGGCGGACTCCTGGACCACGGGCTTCCCGGCCTGGTGCCGGGCGACGCCGACCAGGTCGGTCTCGGCCTTGATCAGGATCGCGCCGAGGGCGGCGAGGGTGCCGAGGAAGGCCCAGAGCCAGTCGGTCCGCCCGCTGCCCCACAGGTCGGCGGCGCGCAGGCCGAAGCCGACGAGGACGGCCGCGTCGCACAGGTAGGCGCCGACCCGGTCCAGGTAGACACCGGAGAGCGAGTACTGCTTCTTCCAGCGGGCGACCTCGCCGTCGACGCAGTCGAGCAACAGGTACAGCTGGACCGCGACCACGCCGAGGGCGGCGCCGAGCACGCCCGGCACCAGCAGGGCCGGGGCGGCGAGGACACCGGCGAGGGTCATCACGTAGGTCAGCTGGTTGGGCGTGACCTTGGTGGTGACCAGCAGGCGGGTGATGCGCAGGGAGATCTCGCGCATGTACAGGCGACCGCCCCAGTGCTCGCCACTGCGCCGGTCCTTGACGCCCGGCGGGTGAACGACGGGCCGGAGTTCAGCTACGGATGGTCTGGGCATAGTCGGCGTAAGCGTCCCTGATCTCGGCTGCGGACAGGTTGAGGTGCTCCAGGATGGTGAAGCGTCCCGGGCGGGTCTGGGGGGCGTACTCGACCGCCGCGACGAACTCGTCCACGCTGAACCCGATCTCCTCGGGCAGCACGGGCAGGCCGTGGCGGCGCAGGACCTCCGTGAACAGGCCGGACTGCTCGGCGGCCCCGCGCAGGTGCATGGCGAAGGCGGCGCCGATGCCGACCTGCTCGCCGTGGAGCGCGGAGCGCCCGGGGTGGAGCAGGTCGAAGGCGTGGCTGATCTCGTGGCAGGCCCCGGAGGAGGGGCGGCTGTCCCCGCTGATCGACATGGCGATGCCGGAGAGGACGAGGGCCTCGGAGAGCACGGTGAGGAACTCGTCGTCGCCGCATCCGCCGGGATGGCGCAGCACCGACTCGCCCGCGGTACGGGCCATGGCGGCGGCCAGGCCGTCCACGGCCTCGCCGGTGACGCGGTGGGAGAGCTCCCAGTCGGCGATGGCGGAGATGTTGGAGATCGCGTCGCCGACGCCGGCGCGGATGAAGCGGGTGGGGGCCTCGCGGATCACGTCGAGGTCGATCACCATCGCGATCGGCGTGGGGACGCCGTAGGAGCCCCGGCCGTTGTCGTTGTCCAGGATGGACACCGGGGAGCAGATGCCGTCGTGGGAGAGGTTGGTGGCGACGGCCACCATGGGCAGGCCGACCCGCGCCGCGGCGTACTTCGCGACGTCGATGATCTTCCCGCCGCCCAGCCCCACGACGGCGTCGTAGCGGCGGCCCTTTATGTCGTCGGCCAGCTTGACCGCCGAGTCGATGGTGCCGTCGACGACCGGGTACCAGTCGGCGTACGGCAGGGCCGGCTCCAGGCGGGCGCGCAGCGCCTGTCCGGAGCCCCCGCTGATCGCGATCGCGAGCCGGCCGGACGTGGAGATCCGCTGGTCGGCGAGGATGCCGTCCAGCTTGTCCATCGCCCCGCGGCTGATGTCGACGACGACCGGCGAGGGGATCAGCCGCGTCAGTACTGGCATGCGATCGTCCGGCCCTTGGCGAGGTCGTCGTGGTTGTCGATCTCCACCCACTTGACGTCCCCGATGGGGGCGACGTCGATGGTGAAGCCGTCGTTGACGAGCTGCTGGTACCCGTCCTCGTAGTAGAGGTCGGGGTCGCGCTCGAAGGTGGTCTTCAGGGCCTCGGCGAGCTGCTCGGCGGCCTCGGGCTCGATGAGGGTGACGCCGATGTACTCACCGGTCGCGTCGGCCGGGTCCATCAGCTTGGTGATCTTCCGCACGCCCTGTCCGTCGGCGGTGACGACCTTCATCTCCTCCTCGGCCAGGCTCTTGACCGTGTCGAGGGCGAGGATGATCTTCTGGCCGTTGCCGCGGGCGGCGAGCAGGGTCTTCTCGACGGAGACGGGGTGGACGGTGTCGCCGTTGGCGAGGATCACGCCCTGCTTGAGGACGTCACGCGCGCACCACAGGGAGTAGGCGTTGTTCCACTCCTCGGCCTTGTCGTTGTCGATCAGCGTGATCTTGACGCCGTACTTGGCCTCCAGGGCCTCCCGGCGCTCGTAGACGGCTTCCTTGCGGTAGCCGACGACGATGGCGACCTCGGTGAGGCCGACCTCGGCGAAGTTGCCCAGGGTCAGGTCGAGGACGGTGAGGCTGTCCTCCCGGCCCTCCGGGCCGACGGGCACGAGGGCCTTGGGCAGGGTGTCGGTGTAGGGACGCAGGCGGCGTCCGGCACCGGCAGCGAGGACGAGGCCGATCATGCTGGTTCTCCTTCGTCATGTACGGCGGGTGCCCCGGAGGAGACCCAGAAGCGGATGCTCTCGACGAGCACCACGAGTGCCACGAACACGGCCATGGCCGTGAGCGCGACGGGGAACGCGTCACGGGCGAGGACGGCGGCGAGGACCACGGTCAGCAGGACCCGGCCCTCGTGGCCGCCGGTCGTCCGCACCAGCCAGTGCGGCGGGGCGCCCGAGCCGCCACGGATCCGGTAGACCGTGTCGTAGTGATGGTAGGCGACCGCCGCGACCAGTCCGAATGCGGCCGGGAGCGCCCCGGGGACGTCCGCCCGGGCGGCCAGCGCCAGGACCGTCACGTATTCGGCGAACCGGAAGAACGGCGGGATCAGCCAGTCGAGGGGGCCCTTGAGGGGCACGGACACCGCCGCGCCGGCGAGGAACACGTACGCGACGGCGATCGCGATCAGCCAGGGGGTCCCGAAGTCCCGGGTGACCGCCGCGCCGGCCATCAGCACCGAGCCGGCCAGGGCCAGCCAGGGCGCGGCGCGGTTCGGCCGCTTCGTCGGCCGGGGGGAGCCGGTCCAGGCCAGGATGCCGGAGTCGGCGAGGTCCGCGAGGGCCTGGGCGGCCCGGTCCGTACGCTTCGCCTTCCGCGTCACCGAGCGCAGGACGCGGCCGGCGGTGGTGTACAGCGCGCCGAAGGCGCAGCCGATCAGCAGGGCGTAGAAGACGACGCGGGGGCTGGTCACGGCGGTGAGCACCGCGATCATGGCCCAGCGCTCACCGATCGGCAGGATGATCATCCGCCGGACCCAGACGGTCCAGCCGACGCTGTCGAGCCGGCCCGAGAGCGCGGCGGTCGGGCTGGTGTTGGCGGTGGCGTCGTGGTTGGCCTCGTTGAACGAGAAGTCCACCACGTGCCGGCAGGTCATGAGGATCATCGCGCCGAGCGCGAGGGCCCAGACGTCGTCGCCGTTCCTGGCCGCGCCGAGCGCGAGGCCCGCGTAGAAGGAGTACTCCTTCGCGCGGTCGAAGGTCGCGTCCAGCCAGGCGCCCATCGTCGAGTACTGGAGCGAGTACCGGGCGAGCTGCCCGTCGGTGCAGTCCAGGACGAAGGAGACGAGCAGCAGCACACCGGCGGTGACGTAGCCCCAGCGCTCTCCCGTGGCGGCGCAGCCGGCCGCGATCAGCGCGGTGATCAGGGAGGCGGTGGTGACCTGGTTCGGGGTCAGGCCCCGGCGGGCGCACCAGCGGGCGATGTAGCGCGAGTACGGGCTGATGAAGAAGGTGGTGAAGAAGCCGTCGCGGGACTTCACGGCCGTGCGCAGGCGCACCGCCTCGTCGTCCACGGCGGCGACGGCCGCGAGGGCCTGCGCGCGCTCCGCCTCCCCGTCGGGCACGGCCGCGACCAGGCTGCCGAGCTCGGGCCGCTGTACGGCGGTCCCGGCGGCCTCCACGGTCGCGGCGAGCCGGTCCGCGTACGGGCCGGTGCCCGCCGGGGCCAGGCCGGCGGCCTTGTCGAGGGCCGCGCGGGCTCCCGCCTGGACGGCGAAGGCGCCGGTCACCGCGCAGGCGTCGAAGCGCGGGTCGGTCAGCGCGAGGCGCAGGGCGTGCGGATGCCCGACGAAGGCGCTGTCGACGACCGCCACCCGCTCCTGCGCCGGGACTGCGGCGAGGGCGGCGGCGGTGTCTTCGGGACCGGTGGCCGGGCGGACGTCGAACCCGAGCGACCGGAGCTCGTCCTCGAGCGGTGATCCGGGTACCGGCGGGCCGGTGAGGATGACGGTCGGCAGACGAACTCACTCCTTGCGACGGACATTCCCGACGGGCGGGCGCCCCGGGTGGGGGCGGCGGCAGCACGTCGGCAGGGCTGTCGGCAGAGGCTATCGGATGAATGGAAGGGCACATTCACCAGCTCTTCCGGAGCGATCGGACCCCTTCGGAGGCGGGTGTTAGGGTGGACGGCGGCGCGCGCGATCACCGGGCGCGCGGTAAGGATCGGCACGAGAGCCGAATTCCGTGGAGGTGGGTCGATGACCGTCGCAGTGGTCGCCGCCGTGAGCGGCGAACTCCGGTACGTCCCCGTTTCCTCCCGGGTGTCCGGCCGGGTCTGACCCCACACCGGTAAGGCCCCGTCGGCCGGAACCCCCGTCTCCAAGGGTTCACGTTGACCGACCACACCGTTTCTCCTTCCTTCGCCGCCTTCATGGAGCTGCACCGCGGGCTGCCCCGGCGGTCCCCCGGCTCCGACGCCTCCACCCGGCACCTGCTCTCCCTGTGCGGACCGCTGCCCGAGCGACCCCGTGTCCTCGTCCTGGGGTGCGCCCCGGGCCGCGACGCCCTGCTGCTCGCCGCCGAGGCGGGCGGAACGGGCCCCGCCGAGGTGACCGCCGTCGGCCCCTACGGGCCGTTCCTCGACGAGCTGCGCGCGGCCGCCGCGGCACGCGGGCTCGCCGGGCGGGTCCGCACCGTGCCGGCGGACCTCGGCGCACTCCCCCGCGCGGACTTCGAGGACGGCTCCTTCGACCTCGTGTGGGCGGAGGGATCCGCCTTCTCCCCCGGCTTCCGCGGGGAGGTGTCCCGGGGCTTCGACCGGGCGCTCGCCGAATGGAAGCGCCTCCTCGCTCCCGGCGGCCGGCTCGTGCTCAGCGCGTGCGAGTGGACCGTCGAGGAGCCCTCGGCGGGAGCCCGGGCCTTCTGGGACCCGCGGCACCCGCCTCGCTCCACCGCCCGCAACACCGCGGCCGCCCAGGCCGCCGGCTACCGGATCCTGGGTACCCGGCCGCGGCCCGACTCCGGCCCGGCCGAGTACGACGGCCCGCTGGGCGAGCGAGTCCGGGCGGCCAGGGCCGCCTCCGCGCCGGAGGAGGCCGCGCTGGGCCGCGTACACGAGGAGCTCGCCGCACGGGAGCGGTACGGGCACGAGTGCGGGTACACCGGCTACGTGCTGGCCCCGGTGACCGCCGGGGAGGACGGCCGCTGGCGGGCCCGCCCGGAGACCGCGGCCGACTCGATGGCCGTACGGGCCGTCAACCTGGCGGCCTTCGGGACCCCGCTGGAGGCTGATCTGGTGGACGCGCTGCGCGCCGACCCGGGCGCCTGGCTGCCGGGGCTCTCGTACGTGGCGGAGGGCCCGGACGGGTCGGTGGCGGCGCACGCCCTGCTGACCCGCTGCGCGGTGGACGGGGTGCCCGCGCTGGCCCTCGCGCCCGTGGCCGCCGATCCCGCCGTCCAGCGCTCGGGTGCCGGCGGTGCCGTCGTACGGGCGCTGCTCGCGGCCGCGCGGGAGCGCGGGGAGGCGCTGGTGCTGGTGCTGGGGCATCCCTCGTACTACCCGCGGTTCGGTTTCGTGCCCGCTTCGCGGTTCGGGATCAGGGCGCCCTTCGAGGTGCCCGACGAGGCGATGATGGCCCTGGTGCTGGACGATTCGGTTCCGGTGCCGGCGGGCACGATCTCCTATCCGGCCCCCTTCGGGATCTGATCCCCGGCGGACTTCCGCCCCCGCCGCCTACCACGCGGCGGGGGCGGACATGCGTGGATCGCCGAAGTGGGGACAAGCCGCTTTTGTACGGCAGACTGAGGGCCGAAGTCCGAAGCGAAGGATGGGTATGCCGACCACACCAGCCACCGACGCCACCAGCAGCGCGTCCGCCGGCACCGGAGCTCGAGAATCGATCATGCTCGAACTGGTCGACGAGTCCGGCAACACCATCGGCACGGCGGAGAAGCTCGCCGCGCATCAGGCGCCCGGCCTGTTGCACCGGGCGTTCTCCGTGTTCCTCTTCGACGAGCAGGGGCGGCTGCTGATCCAGCGGCGCGCCCTCGGGAAGTACCACTCCCCCGGCGTCTGGTCGAACACCTGTTGCGGTCACCCCTATCCCGGGGAGTCGCCGTTCGCGGCGGCGGCCCGGCGCACCCATGAGGAGCTCGGGCTCTCGCCCTCGCTGCTCGCGGAGGCGGGGACGGTCCGTTACAACCACCCGGACCCGGCGTCCGGACTGGTGGAGCAGGAGTACAACCACCTGTTCGTGGGACTGGCCCAGGCCGCGCTGGACCCGGATCCGGAGGAGGTCGGCGACACCGCCTTCGTCACGGCCGAGGAGCTGGCGAAGCAGCACGCGGAGCAGCCCTTCTCCGCCTGGTTCATGACGGTGCTGGACGCGGCGCGCCCCGCGATCCGCGAGCTGACCGGCGACGCGGCCGGCTGGTAGCCGCTGCGCCGTTCAGGTGCGGAGGCCCGGGTGCGGGCCGTCCGGGGCCGGTCCCCGGGGTTCAGGCCCCGGGCGTCCGGGCGGGGAGCGGCAGCGCCGCCCAGATCACCTTGCCGCCCGTCGCGGTGTGTTCGACGTCGCACACCCCGCCGGCCTCCCGGGTGATCTCCCGGACCAGCAGCAGGCCCCGGCCGCCGGTCTGGCCGAAGTCGGCCTCCAGCGCCTTGGGCCGGTACGGGTGGTTGTCCTCGACGGCCACCCGTACCCACTCCCGGCCCACCGCCACCTCGACGGCGACCTCCGGGGAGAGCAGGGCCGCGTGCCGGACCGAGTTCGTCACCAGTTCGGAGACGATCAGCAGCAGGGAGTACACCAGGTCCTGCTGGGCGGGCACCCCCTGGCGGCCGAGCAGCTCGCGGACCGCGCGGCGGGCCTGCGGAACGGATTCTTCAATCGCGGGTGCGGTGAAACGCCACACCCCCTCGTAAGCAGCGGGAGGGTCGGCCGGAGCCGACACCTCACCTCCCCCGGCCGACGGGATGCTCCCGCTGTCGTTCATCTTCCGGCCCCCGTCTTCACGCTCGATCGTCTCCACGCGTCAAGAGTGGGGAACACCCGGGTGCCGACCACGCTGCTGACCAGAAGTCAGCGTCAATCGGACGCTTTCTGACCACTGGCTTATGACGGAGTCAGTTGTTGGTCTGTTCCTGATCCGGCAGGCTCCGGTTGGCAGCGTCTGTCTCCTCTTCCCTGACCAGTCCGAGGATCCGGCGGGCCCCCAGACCCAGTCCCATCAGGCTGAGTCCGTCGAACAGCAGGGCGAGCGAGAAGAAGGTTCCGATCACGTACAGGCTGTCGCCCGGCCAGCCCGCGAGGATCAGGATGCCCAGCAGGAGCCCGAAGGCGCCCTGGACCAGGGAGATCCCGAAGTTGGCGCCGCGCACCACCAGCGCCCCCACGAGGCGGAAGACCCCGCCGGTGAGGAAGAGCAGGGCCGCGAACATGGTCAGCGCCTCGGCGCTGGCCTCGGGGCGGCGCAGGATCACGAAGCCCGCGGCCAGATTGATCGCGGCGACGATGACGGCCAGCCAGAAGTAGCTGGTCCCGCGCGACTGCACGGCCTGCGCGAGGCCGACGACACCGCCGATGAGCAGCAGCCAGCCGAAGAGGAACATCGAGGTCAGGGTGGCCACGCCCGTGTAGACCAGGCCCACCAGGCCGGCCAGTACGAGGATCACCCCGAGCAGCGCCAGAAGCCCGAAGCTGCGCTTCAGCTCCTTCTTCTCCCGCTGCTGCGGATACGGGTCGCTGCGGTCGGCGCCCATGGACGTGCCACCTCCTCGGCACCCCCCTGGGTCGGATTCCCCTTGATCATAGGATCGGCTGCCCGGGATAGCATCCGGCGCATGGACGCAGCCCTCCACCACACGGTCGCAGACGGGGTCGCCACCGTCGTCATCTCGCACCCCGCCAAGCGGAACGCCATGACCGCCGCGATGTGGCGGGCCCTTCCGGAGCTGCTGGAGCTCCTCGCCGCCGACGAGGCCGTACGGGTGCTGGTGCTGACCGGGGCGGGCCCTACCTTCTGCGCGGGGGCCGACATCTCCTCGCTCACCGGCAAGGAGGACCCCCAGGCCCTGGCGGTGGCCGCGGAGGAGGCCCTGGCCGCCTTCCCGAGGCCGACGGTGGCCGCGATCCGGGGGTTCTGCGTGGGGGGCGGCAGCCAGCTGGCGGCCGCCTGCGACCTGAGGTTCGCGGAGGAGGGCGCGGCGTTCGGGGTGACCCCGGCGAAGCTGGGCATCGTCTACCCGGCCTCCTCCACCCGGCGGCTGGCCTCGGTGGTCGGCCCGGCGTGGGCCAAGTACCTGCTGTTCTCGGCCGAGTTGATCGATGCCGGGACGGCCCTGCGGGCCGGGTTCCTGAACGAGCTGCTGCCGGCGGGCCGGCTGGAGGAGCGGGTGGCCGAGTTCGCGGGGATCCTGGCCACCCGCTCGCTGCTTACGCAGGCCGCCGCCAAGGAGTACGCGGACGGCCGCACCGGACGGGAGGCGTACTGGGCGGGTCAGGCCGCGGCGAGCGGCGACACCGCCGAGGGCGTCGCCGCGTTCCTGGAGCGGCGTGCTCCCGAATTCAGCTGGCGTCCGTCAGGGGATTAGCGGCGCGCAGCCGGGCGACGAGCTCGGCCGGGGCCTTCTCCGGGGAACCGGCGTCGTAGGGCGGCTGGGGGTCGTACTCGCACAGCAGCTGCACCGCCTCGGCGTACGGATCCCCGGCGATCCGGCCGAGCAGGCCGAGCCCCATGTCGATGCCGGAGGACACCCCGGCGGCGGTGACGTACTTGCCGTCGAAGACGACCCGCTCACCGGTGGGCTCGGCGCCGAAGGGGACCAGCCGGTCGAGGTAGAGCCAGTGGCTGGTCGCCCGCCGCCCGTCGAGCAGGCCGGCCGCGGCGAGGAGCAGCGAGCCGGTGCAGACGGAGGTGGTCCAGGTGCTCGTCGCGTCCACGGCCCGCAGCCAGTCGAGGACGGCGGGGTTCTCCATCTCCGCCTCGGGGTCCGGCCCGCCGGGCACGATGACGATGTCCGGCCGGGTCACCTCCTCGAGCGCCTTGTCGGCGACGAGGGCGAGCGCCCCGTTGTCGGTGCGCACGGGGCCCGGGCGCTGTGCGACGAACACGGTCTCGGCGTCCGGCACGCGGCTGAGGGTCTCGTAGGGCCCGACGGCGTCGAGCGCGGTGAAGCGGTCGTAGAGCAGTACGGCGATCTGCATGGCTCCTCCGGAGCGGTAGGCCGCCCCCGGTCGTGGGGCGGAGGTCGATGAGCGGGGCGCTGTGACAACGCCCGTACGGTGCCGGGCGGCACGCCTTCCGCACGCGCCGCGCGTTCTCCCGCGCCGGGGCGCGCGCGGGCAGGGGCGGCGTCAGGAGGGACAGCGGCAGGGGCGCCGCGTCACGAAAGACGGCGGGAACCGCGTCAGGAAGGGCGGCGGCCGAAGCGGCGGCGGTATTCGGCCGGGGGCTGGCCCAGGGTCTTGACGAAGGCCCGGCGCAGCGCCTCCGGCGTCCCGTAGCCGCAGGACCGGGCGATCTGCGCGACGCCCTCGCAGCTGTCCTCCAGCAGCCGCCGCGCGTGATCCACCCGCACCCGCTCCACGTACCTGCCCGGAGTCACGCCCGTCTCCGCCTGGAAGGCGCGCGCGAAGTGTCTCGGCGAGAGGGCCGCCCGTGCCGCCAGGGCCTCCACGCTCAGGTCCCCGCCCGGATGCTCGTTGATCCATTGCTGGACGTCCCGCAGCGGTGCCCGCCGCGCCGTCTGCGCCGCCAGCTGCGCGCTGAACTGCGCCTGGTTGCCGGGCCTGCGCAGGAACACGACCAGGTGGCGGGCGATCAGCAGGGCCGCGTCCCGCCCGAGGTCCTCCTCCACCAGCGCCAGCGCCAGGTCGATCCCGGCGGTGACCCCGGCCGAGGTGGAGACGGGCCCGTCCCGGACGTAGATGGGGTCCGGTTCCACCGACACCCGGGGGTAGTCCCGTGCCATCCGCTCGCAGACCGACCAGTGAGAGGTGGCCCGCCGTCCGTCCAGCAGCCCGGCCTCGGCCAGCAGCAGCCCCCCGGTGCAGACCGACACCAGCCTGCCCGCGCCGCCCCCGTACGCGCGCAGCCAGTCGGTGAGCCTCGGCTCGAAGTCCGCCGTGCGGCGGCCGCCGGGCACCAGCAGCGTGGTCCCGGGGCCGGGGCGGGCGCTCTCCAGGTCCCCGTCGGACAGCAGGGTCAGTCCGCTGCTGGTCCGTACCGGCGCGCCGTGCGGGGAGACGGTACGGATCGCGTACCCCTCCTGCCCCGGAAGGCGGCCGGCTCCGTCGAAGACCTCGACGGGGCCGGTCACGTCCAGGCTCTGCACCCCGTCGTAGAGGACGACGAGCACGTTTCGCGGTGACATGCCTCCATCCTGTGACCACGCTCGCCGTGGCCGCAATGACGGGTGTCCCACCTATACGGACGGGCGTCGGCGCGGGTGCGATCCTTGGGCGTTCCCCGTCCCGCCGTCCGGAGCGCCACCCTGAACACCGTCCTCGCCGAGTCCCTGTCCGTCGTCCTGCTGCTCGCCGTGCTGGCCTTCGCCGTGCTGCGGCCGCGGGGGCTGCCCGAGGCGGCGGCCGCCGCGCCGGCCGCCGGGCTGCTCGTCGCCCTGGGTGTGGTGTCCCCCGCCGATGCCTGGCAGCAGACGCGGGAGCTGCTGCCCGTGGTCGGGTTCCTGGCCGTGATCCTGGCCCTCGCGCAGCTGTGCGCGGACGAGGGGCTGTTCCGGGCCGCCGGGGCGGCCGTGGCCCGCCGGGCCGCCGGGCGCGGGCCGGCCGGGCTGCTGGGCGGGGTGTTCCTGGTGGCCTCGGCGGTCACCGCCACGCTGAGCCTGGACGCCACGGTGGTGCTGCTGACGCCGGTGGTGCTGGCGACGTCCGCCCGGCTGGGCGCCCGGCCCCGCCCGCACGTGTTCGCCACCGCGCACCTGGCGAACTCGGCGTCGCTGCTGCTGCCCGTGTCCAACCTGACGAACTTGCTGGCCTTCACCGCGAGCGGGCTGACCTTCACCCGGTTCGCGGCGCTGATGGCGCTGCCGTGGGCCGCCGCGATCGCGGTGGAGTACGCGGTGTTCCGCCGCTTCTTCCGGGCGGACCTGGCAGCCCCGCCCGAGCACCGGCCAGAGGCGGCGGAACCGGCGCCGGTGCCGCGTTTCGCCCTGGCCGTGCTGCTGCTGACGCTGGCGGGCTTCGCGCTGGCCTCCCTCGTGGGGGCCAGCCCCGCCTGGGCCGCGCTGGCCGGGGCCGTGGCGCTGGGGGCGCGGGCCCTGCGCCGCCGCGAGACCACCCCGCGGCGGCTGGCGGCCTCCACCGCGCCGGCGTTCTGCCTGTTCGTGCTGGCGCTGGGGGTGGTCGTACGGGCCGTGGTGGACCACGGGCTCGGTGACGGGCTCCAGTGGCTGCTGCCCGACGGGGACTCGCTGCCCGCGCTGCTGGCCGTGGCCGGGGTGGCCGCCGTACTGGCCAACCTGATCAACAACCTGCCCGCGGTGCTCGCGCTGCTGCCGCTGGCCGCGCCCGGCGGGGCCGGGGTGGTGCTGGCCGTGCTGATCGGCGTGAACATCGGCCCGAACCTCACGTACGTCGGCTCCCTGGCCACCCTGCTGTGGCGGCGGCTCCTGCACGCGCACGGCGAGGACGTCCGGCTGGGCGCGTTCACCCGGCTCGGGCTGCTCACCACGCCCGTGTCCCTCGCTGCGGCGGTGACGGCCCTGTGGGCGGGGCTGCGGCTGACCGGCCGGTAGGCCCTGTCGTCAGAGTCCCGCCCGGCCCGCGGCGGCGCGCCGATAGGATCGGGGCATCATGACTGCAACCCTCGTCGCCAAGAACCTCACCGCCGCGCACGGTGAGCGCACGCTCTTCGCCGGTCTCGACCTCGTCGTCGCGCCCGGCGACGTCATCGGACTCGTCGGCGTCAACGGCGCCGGGAAGTCGACCCTGCTGCGCCTGCTCGCCGGGCTGGACACCCCGGAGACCGGTGAGCTGCGGCTCTCCCCGCCCGGCGCGGCCGTCGGCCACCTCCCGCAGGAGCCGGAGCGGCGCGACGGCGAGTCGGTGCGGGAGTTCCTCGCCCGCCGCACCGGGGTGGCCGCCGCGCAGGCGGCGCTGGACGAGGCCACGCAGGGCCTCGTGGACGGCACCCCCGGCGCCGACGATGCGTACGCGGAGACCCTCGACCGCTGGCTGGACCTCGGCGGCGCCGATCTCGACGAGCGCGCCCAGGAGGTGGCGGACGAGCTGGGCCTGGCGGTGAGCCTGGACCTGCCGATGTCGGCGCTGTCCGGCGGGCAGGCCGCCCGGGCCGGTCTCGCCTCGCTGCTCCTGTCCCGCTACGACGTCTTCCTGCTGGACGAGCCCACCAACGACCTCGACCTGGCGGGGCTGGAGCGGCTGGAGCGGTTCGTGACGGGGCTGCGCGCGGGCACGGTGGTCATCAGCCACGACCGCGAGTTCCTGACCCGGACCGTCACGAAGGTCCTCGAACTGGACCTGGCACAGCAGCAGATCAACCTCTACGGCGGCGGCTACGCCTCGTACCTGGAGGAACGCGAGCGCGCCCGGGACCACGCCCGCGAGGAGTTCGAGGAGTACGCGGGCAAGAGGTCCGCGCTCGAGGGCCGGGCCCAGATGCAGCGCAACTGGATGGACAAGGGCGTCCGCAACGCCCGCCGCAAGGCGAGCGACAACGACAAGATCGGCAAGAACCTGCGCGGCGAGTCCAGCGAGAAGCAGGCCGCCAAGGCCCGCCAGACGCAGCGGGCGATCGAGCGCCTGGAGGTCGTCGAGGAGCCCCGCAAGGAGTGGGAGCTGCGCATGGAGATCGCGGCGGCCCCGCGCTCCGGGTCGGTGGTGGCGACCCTGCGCGAGGCGGCCGTGGAGCGCGGCGACTTCTCCTTCGGCCCGGCGAGCCTGCAGATCGACTGGGCGGACCGGGTGGCGATCACCGGGGCCAACGGCGCCGGCAAGTCCACCCTCCTCGCGGTGCTGCTGGGCCGACTGGCCCCGGATTCGGGCTCGGCCACGCTCGGCTCGGGCGTGCTGGTCGGCGAGGTGGACCAGGCGCGCGGCCTGTTCCTCGGCGGTGAGCCGCTGCTGGAGGCCTTCTGCGCGGCCGTCCCGGACACCGAGCCGGCGGAGGTGCGTACGCTCCTGGCCAAGTTCGGCCTGAAGGCGGCGCACGTGCTGCGCCCGGCGGCGAGCCTGTCGCCCGGCGAGCGCACCCGCGCGGCCCTCGCCCTGCTCCAGGGGCGCGGGGTGAACCTGCTGGTGCTGGACGAGCCGACGAACCACCTCGACCTGCCGGCGATCGAGCAGCTGGAGTCGGCCCTGGAGGCCTACGAGGGCACCCTGCTGCTGGTCACGCACGACCGCCGGATGCTGGAGGCGGTGCGCGTGACCCGCAGGCTGGAAGTGGCGGACGGGAAGGTCACCGAGCTCTGAGCCGAGAGCTCCGGGGCGGGCACCCTAGAACTCCTTAGGGCCCTTGCCGTGGCTGCGGTGCTTGCGCGGCTCGTCCGGGTCCTGGGCTCCGGGGTGGTCGAGGCGGCTCGCCTCGTCCGTGTCCTCGGCCCGGACGGGGCCGGGCCCCGGCTTCGGCCCGGATCCCCGGGACGTGTGCTGCCGCCCGGGGTGCGGTTTGCGCTGCTGCTGTCCTTCGTCCTCGCCGTGGAGCGGGACGCCTCCGGCGCCGCCTTGCTCGTCCATGGCACGTCCTCCTCTGCCGAGGGCCGCTGTCCCCCTCCTCCGGCGGCTGCCCGGACGGCGGCCCCGCAAACCGGTCCGCTCAGGCCGGCGGGCCGGCCGGGGGGCGCCGGTCGCGGGCCATCCTGCGGGCCACGAAGGTGCGCGGGAGGTGGCGGGCCGCGAAGGCGTACGCCTGGTAGTGGCGGCCCGTGACGCTGATCGGGCGGCGGCGGGCGAGGTCGCGCAGGGCCTTGGCGACCACCGCCTCCGGCTCCAGCCACACCGCGTCGCGCAGGGCGCTGACGTCCATGCCGGCGCGTTCCTGGAACTCTGTGCGGGTGAAGCCCGGGACCACCGCGAGGACCCGGACCCCGTAGGGCTCCATGTCGATCCGGAGGGACTCGCTGAAGGCGGTGATCCACGCCTTCGCGGCCCCGTACGTCCCGGTCGGGAGCAGGCCGGCGACGGAGGAGACGTTGAGCACGGCGCCCCGGCGGCGCTCCCGCAGGCCCGGCAGGAGCGCGTGGGTGAGCCGGAGCGGGACCTTCACGAGGAGGTCGAGCATGCGCTCCTCGTCCTCGACGGGGTTGTACGGGTAGGGCGCGGGCAGGCCGAATCCGGCGTTGTTGACCAGGACGTCGACGGGCCGCGCGGTGTCGGCGAGCCGGCCGGCGACGGTGGCGAGGGCGGCGGGGTCGAGGAGGTCGGCGGGCAGCACCTCGCAGGCGCTGCCGGTCCGGCGGGTGAGTTCGGCGGCCAGGGCCTCCAGGCGGTCCTTGTCCCGGGCGACGAGGACCAGGTCGCAGCCCTTGGCGGCGAAGGCCCGCGCGAAGGCGGCGCCGAGGCCGGCGCTGGCCCCGGTGATCAGTACGGTGGTGGGCACGTGGCGTTCGCTTCCTGCGCGTTCAGGCGGTCCGGGTGGCGGGGGCGAAGGCGGCCGCCGCGGGCGAGCGGTAGGCGCGGGCGACGTCCACGAGGAACCTGGCCTCGTCCTCCAGGCCGCCGCCCTCGATGGAGGTCATCATCGCGGCCGGCAGTTCCAGCGCGGTGGCCCCGGACGCCTGCCCGGGCAGCCCGGCGAGCTTCGTCCTCCGGGCCTCCTTCAGTACGCAGGCCAGCGCGGCGGCCGCGCGCTGCCGCTCGGGGACGTCCGTACCGGCGACGTGGCGGCGTGCGAGCTCGGGCAGCCCCGGGGGGACGTACTCCCCCAGGATCAGGATCGCGTCGCGGGTCTCTATGACCTTGCGGTAGACGAGCAGGTCCCGTGGCACGGGCGGCCAGAGCAGCTCCAGCAGCCGTCCGGTCCGGGGCTCGGTGAACGCCACGTACGGGACGGTTTGGACCAGGTCCCGCCACAGCGGCCACAGCAGCCAGGCGGTGGTGGTGTCGGCGAGGGCGCGGCGCAGCGTGAACAGGGTCGGCACCAGGATGGCGGCGGCGCGCAGCAGGCCGTGCAGGCTCATCAGCAGCGGCAGTGCGGGCAGCGCCCAGGTGCTGCCGAAGAGGGCCTTGAGCAGGTACACGAACCAGAACACCCAGGCGAGCGCGGTGCCCAGGCCGAACAGGCGCAGTCCGAGGGCGAGCGCTCGGCTCTCGGAGCGGCGGCCGTAGCGCCGGCAGACGTGGACGCAGATGGTGTTGGCGATCAGGTGGGCGGAGATCAGCACGAGCCAGTAGGCGAGGGAGGGCACCGGGCTCCCGGCGGGCGGAATGGTGTGCGTGCCGTGCCCGGGCGCGGCGGCGTCCAGGGTGAGGAGGACGCCGATCCAGAGCACGGTGCCCGCCCAGGAGGCGAGCTGGAGCCTGCGGCCGCGGGTGGCGGCGGCGACGAAGTAGAGCACGGCGCCCGCCGACAGGACGCCGATCAGATTGCGGACAAGGCCGACCGTGTGCGCGTACGAGGGCCCGGCGGTCATGGCGTACCGGACGACGGCGGGCAGGTTCAGGGTCATCGCGGCGGCCGCGGTGGCGACCGCGAGCCACAGTCCGCGCTGTTCCGGGGAGCGCAGGGCGCCGGGGGCCCGGAGCAGGACGGCGATCCACAGGCAGACGACGCCGGGGACGGCGAGCCAGTCGCCGAGGGCGGCGAGTTCAGCTGCCATCGCGGTGACCCCGTGCGTAACCCATGGCGGATTCCAGCCGGTCGAGGGAGCTCCGGGGGGCGGTGGCGCGGCAGGGGCGGCCCGGGGCGGAGGTGTGGACGCGGATCATGCTCGCGAGCATCTCCGCCTCCTGCTCCTGGCGGGTGGTGTAGTCGGTGCGGCCGCGGACGACGGGGGCCCGGCCGTCGGTCTCCTCCCCTTCCAGGGAGTGGTGGCCGAAGAGGATGTGCCCGAGCTCGTGGAGCACGATGTGCTCGCGGTGCAGGGGCGTGGTCCGGGCCTCGTAGAAGACGTAGTCCACGGTGTCGGTGCCGACCCACAGCCCGCAGACGCCGGATCCGGCGGCCTCGCTGGGCAGGGGGTGCAGCCGGATGGGCCGGCCGCGCCGGTCGGCCATGTGCGCGCACAGGCCTTCCAGGGAGAACGGGGGCGTCAGATCCAGGTGACCGAGAATCGTCGCGCAGCGTTTGCGCAGACCGAGGTCCCGATAGGGCATGCGATCCCTCTTCGGGCCCTTTCTCGGGCAGCGTCGGTAGGCGTGGGGGGTGGGCATCGGCATGGGGTCCTGTGCCTGGAGGCGGCCTCGGGGGGGGCGGTCCCGGAGGGAGAGCGGGAACGCCCGTCCGCGCGGGCGAACGGGCGAACGGACGTTCCACCATCCCTACAGATCATCCGGGGGAGTTGGCAAGCGCGTCCCCCTGGCGGGGGTGGCTATTCGGCCACCCCTGCCGGTCGCCTGGCCGAGCCGATGCCCGGTGTGCCACTAGGCCGTCTTTTCCGGATCTTGCTCCCCCAGCTACCGCTGGGAGGTGCCCCCAGACCCGCGACGCCTGGCACGGCACCTCGCCGCGTTGTCGGCACAGCCGAGTACGTCCAGTACGCGCGCTGTGCCTTCGTTCTTGCGAGGCACCGCACCAGACGCCGCGGGCTTGACCGGCAAGACCCGAAAGAGACGACCTAGCGGCGCCCCCGGCCTTCCTCCGGTCCGGTCAGGCCGGCCCGGCGAAGGGCGTCGGCCATGGCGCTGTTGGCGGGGGCCGGGGCGCCGGAGCGCTGGCCCGCGCCGCCCTGGCGCCGGGCTCCGCCGCCCTGGCCGCCCTGCCGCCTGCCGTCGCCACCACCCGGGCCCTGGCCCTGCGCCTGGGCCTGGGCCTGGGCCTGGGCCTGGCCGCCGCCGCGCTGCCGCGGGGGCCGGCCGCCACCGCGGCGGTCGCCCTGGCGCTCGTCCCGCTGCCTGGGGGCTCCGGCGCCGCGCTCGGCGCCGGCCTCGTCCTCCAGCCGCAGGGTGAGCGAGATCCGCTTGCGCGGGACGTCCACGTCCATGACCTTGACCCGGACGATGTCGCCCGGCTTGACCACGTCGCGGGGATCCTTGACGAAGGTCTTCGACAGGGCGGACACGTGCGCGAGCCCGTCCTGGTGGACGCCGATGTCGATGAAGGCGCCGAAGGCGGCCACGTTGGTGACCACCCCTTCCAGGATCATGCCGGGCGCCAGGTCGCCGATCTTCTCGACGCCCTCCTTGAAGGTGGCCGTCTTGAAGGCGGGGCGCGGGTCGCGGCCCGGCTTCTCCAGCTCGCGCAGGATGTCGGTGACGGTCGGCAGGCCGAAGGCCTCGGTGACGAACTGCTCGGGCCGCAGGGAGGCCAGGACGGAGGTGTTGCCGATGAGCGCCGCCACCTCGGCGCCCGCCGCCTTGCCCATGGCCCGGACCACGGGATAGGCCTCGGGGTGCACGCTGGAGAAGTCCAGCGGGTCGTCCCCGCCGCGGATCCGCAGGAAGCCCGCGCACTGCTCGTACGCCTTCGGGCCCAGGCGGGCCACGTCCTTGAGGCCCTTGCGGCTGCGGAAGGGGCCGTTGGCGTCGCGGTGGGCGACGATGTTCTCGGCGAGGGTGCCGCTGATGCCCGACACCCGGGAGAGCAGGGGGGCGGAGGCGGTGTTGACGTCCACGCCGACGCCGTTCACACAGTCCTCGACAACCGCGTCGAGCGAGCGGGACAGCTTCACCTCGGACAGGTCGTGCTGGTACTGGCCGACGCCGATGGACTTCGGGTCGATCTTGACCAGCTCGGCCAGGGGGTCCTGGAGGCGGCGGGCGATGGAGACCGCGCCGCGCAGCGACACGTCCATGTCCGGGAGTTCCTGCGAGGCGAAGGCCGAGGCGGAGTACACGGAGGCGCCGGCCTCCGAGACCATCACCTTGGTGAGTCCCAGCTCGGGGTGGCGGGTGATGAGGTCCCCGGCGAGCTTGTCGGTCTCGCGGGAGGCCGTGCCGTTGCCGATGGCGACCAGCTCGACCGCGTGCTCCTTCGCGAGCCGGGCGAGCTTGGCCAGGGACTCGTCCCACCTGTTGGCGGGGACGTGCGGGTGGATCACATCGGTGGCCACGACCTTGCCGGTCGCGTCGACGACGGCCACCTTGACGCCGGTACGGAAACCGGGGTCCAGGCCGAGCGTGGCGCGGGTGCCGGCCGGGGCGGCGAGCAGCAGGTCGCGCAGGTTGGCGGCGAAGACCCGTACGGCCTCGTCCTCGGCGGCGGCGCGCAGCCGGGTCCGCAGGTCGATGCCCAGGTGCACCTGGATCTTCGTGCGCCAGGCCCAGCGGACCGTGTCGGCGAGCCACTTGTCGCCGGGTCGGTCGCGGTCGGCGATGCCGAAGCGGCGGGCGATGAGCCCTTCGTACGTGGAGGGACCGGGCGTGTCGGAGGGCTCCTCGGGCTCCAGGTCGAGGGAGAGGACGTCCTCCTTCTCGCCGCGCAGCATGGCGAGGATCCGGTGGGAGGGGAGGGCGGTGAACGGCTCGGCGAAGTCGAAGTAGTCGGAGAACTTCGCGCCCGCCTCCTCCTTGCCCTCGCGGACCTTCGAGGCGAGCCGGCCGCGGCTCCACATGCGCTCGCGGAGGTCGCCGATCAGGTCGGCGTCCTCGGCGAACTTCTCGGTGAGGATGGCGCGGGCGCCCTCCAGGGCGGCGGCCGCGTCGGCGACGCCCTTGTCCGCGTCCACGAACGCGGCCGCCGCGGCGGCCGGTTCCACCGACGGGTCGGCCAGCAGTCCTTCGGCGAGGGGTTCCAGGCCGGCCTCGCGGGCGATCTGCGCCTTGGTGCGGCGCTTGGGCTTGAAGGGGAGGTAGATGTCCTCCAGCCGGGCCTTGGTGTCGGCCTCGTTGATCCGGGCCTCCAGCGCGGCGTCGAGCTTGCCCTGCTCGCGTACGGAGTCGAGGATCGCGGCGCGGCGGTCCTCCAGCTCGCGCAGGTACCGCAGCCGCTCCTCGAGGGTGCGCAGCTGGGCGTCGTCGAGCATCTCGGTCGCTTCCTTGCGGTAGCGCGCGATGAACGGCACGGTGGAGCCGCCGTCGAGCAGCTCGACGGCGGCCCTGACCTGCCGTTCCCGTACGCCGAGCTCCTCGGCGATCCTGCCTTCGATGGACATGGTCACAGTGCGGTCCCGCCTGCCTTCGTGCGTTTGCGTGGAAGGCTGTCAATTGTGGCAGGTGCCGCGCGCGGACCGGGGGAGCCCCTCAGCCCTTTCCGAAGAGGTCGCGGGGGAAGGCGCCGGCGCCGATGGCCCGGGTGACGAACGCGCCGCCGAGCTCGCCGAGCCGGGCGAGGCCGGCCGCGCCGAGGTGTTCGTACGGGGCGGCGTCGAGGCGGTCGGTCTCGGTCTCCAGGCGCTCGCGCAGCGCGCGGCCCTCCTCGGTGAGCTCGCCGTCGGCGTCCAGGACGCCGCGGTCGCGGAGCCGGCCGGCGGCGGCGTCGAGGTCGGCCTGGTCCCAGCCGCGGATGCTCTTGACCCACTTGGGGGTCATGCCGCGGCCGGTGGCGGTGTGGCTGACCAGGGCCTCCAGCGGGTCCAGGCCGGTCAGCAGCAGTGCGGCGAGGTGTCCGTCGCCGCGGTGCTCGCGCAGCAGGGTGGTGGCGTGCCACAGCCGCAGGTGCGGCTCCTCGGGGACGGGGAGGTCGGCGTGCGCGGCGTACAGGGCCCGGCCGTGGCGGGTGCAGGCCTCGGTGGCGCGCAGGGCGAGGCCGGCGGCTTCGGCGAGTTCGGGTGAGGCGATGACCTCGTCCCCGAGGAGGCGGCGCAGGGTGCTGTCGGCGGCGCGCAGCCGGGCGGCGAGGACCTGTTCGGGGGTGGCGGTGTCCCAGACGGCGGGGAGGTGAGCGGCGACGAGGTCGTGCCGGTAGTTGTAGAAGGCGGCGGTGACCACGCCGGGGCCGACGGCGCCCATGGCGGCGGAGCGGCTGGCGAGGTTGACGGCGACCCGGTGGGTGATGCCGAGGGCGCCGAGCTCGGTGGCCAGGTCCGGGGAGAAGTAGCTGGTGGCGTGGAGGGGGTTGATGGCGGCGTGCCAGACGCGGCGCGCGGCGTGCGGGGGAAGCGTCATGCGCCGCAGGTTACCGACTGCTCAGTATGTCGCGGACGGCAGCCCCTTCCCCGTCCCCCGGCTCTCCGGGAACCGTGCTGTTCCGGCCACTCTGCGCCCTGCCGTCGCCCGCGCATCGGTGCAGCTCGGGCGCTACGCCCGGCCGGCGGCGGGTGGGCTGGGCCGGGTTCGTGACGTCCGAATGGCGATCGTGTGACAGCAGGAGCCATGGACATGACGGGAGCGATCACGGGTGAATACCGTCGAACGACGAACGACGAACGACGTCGCGACGAACGGCGAACCCCGGACGTCGGACCCCGAACCGACGCGCCTCCCCTACCCCTTGGAGCTCTTCGTGCACCGCAAAGTCATCGCCCCGAGCGTCCTGGCCGCCTCCCTCCTGCTGGTGATCCCGGCGTCGGCGGCCGGCGGGGGGCCGGGCGCCCCGGGCATCGGTGACAGCTACTACCCGGCCAGCGGGAACGGCGGCTACGACGTCTCCCACTACGACCTGCGCCTGAAGTACCAGCCCGGGACGGACCTGCTGGAGGGCACGGCCACCCTGCTGACCACCGCGAAGCAGGACCTGTCCCGGTTCAACCTCGACTTCGGCCTCAAGGTCAGCGAGGTCCGGGTCAACGGGGTCAAGGCGAAGTTCGCCACCTCCGGCGCGCACGAGCTCGAAGTGACGCCCGCCCAGCCGCTGCAGAAGGACCGTCAGGCGACTGTCGTCGTCAAGTACGCCGGTAAGCCCTCGGAATTCAAGGTCGACGGCTGGTCGGCCTGGCAGCGGACCCCGGACGGCGGCGTGGCGGCCCAGGAGCCCGACGCGGCCGCCTGGTGGTTCCCCAGCAACGACCACCCCCTGGACAAGGCCACCTTCGACGTGTCGGTCAACGTCCCGGACGGCACTCAGGCCATCAGCAACGGCGTCCTCCAGTCGCAGAGTTCGAGACTCGGCTGGACCCGCTACAACTGGCGCTCCAACAAGCCGCAGGCGACCTACCTGGCCACGCTCGCGATCGGCAAGTTCGACATCACCACCGGCAAGACGGCGAACGGCCTGCCGATCCTGAACGCGTACAGCAAGGACCTCGGCGACAACGCCGGCGCGGCGCGCGCCAGCGTGGAGCGGACCGGCGAGGTCGCGGAGTGGCTGGAGGGGGTCTTCGGCCCGTACCCCTTCAACGCGCTCGGCGGCTACGTCCCGAACGTGCCCAGCGGGTTCGCACTGGAGACCCAGACGCGGCCGTTCTACAGCCCGCGCCAGTTCGCGAACGGCGCCAACGTCTCGGTCGTCGTGCACGAGCTCGCCCACCAGTGGTACGGCGACAGCGTGTCCGTCGACAACTGGAAGGACATCTGGGTCAACGAGGGCTTCGCCCGCTACAGCCAGTGGCTCTGGTCGGAGAAGGAGGGCGAGGGCACCGCCCAGGAGCTCGCCGAATGGACGTATGCCTCCCGCCCCGCCGAGGACCCGTTCTGGCAGGTCAAGCCCGGTGACCCGGGTCCGGACAACCAGTTCCACGGGGCGGTGTACGACCGTGGGGCGCTCGCGCTCCAGGCGCTGCGCAACGAGATCGGCGACGAGAAGTTCTTCACGATCCTCAAGGGCTGGCCGACCGAGCGGGCCTACGGCAACGCCAAGGTCGGGGACTTCGTCCGGTACGCGGAGAAGGTCTCGGGCAAGCCGCTCGCGCAGCTCTTCGAGACCTGGCTGTACACCCCGGGCAAGCCGGCCTTCGCCCCGCCGGCCGCCAAGGCCGGCGTCCGCGCCCTCCAGTCCCCGGCCGGACCGGCCGCCGAGCCCAAGTCCTGGAAGAAGATCGCCGCGACGAACTCGGTCCACGACCACTGACCCACGGCGGTACGCGGACCCGCGCGTCGGCGCCCTAGAAGGCGCCGGCGCGCCACCGCGCCCGCGCGGCGCGGGCCCTCGGCAGGTAGCGCAGCCGCTCGGGCAGCACCGGTACGAGGAGCCGTACGGCGGTGCTGAACCGCCGGAGCCGGCGCTCCTGCGCCGGGGTCCACTCCAGGCCGATGGCGGCCCGGGCGTCGGGCGGCATGTACCCGACGGTGACGAAGGCCCGGAAGCGCAGGTAGCCGACGCGCAGGACCGGCCAGGTCATCCGCAGCAGCAGCCGCAGGACCGGGGAGGCCGCCTCGGGGCGGGGCAGGTCCACCTCGGTGGAGAGCAGTTCCCGGGCGACCTTGGTCGGCTCGATCTCCTCGGCCAGCATCCGGTGGTAGTACGGCCAGAACTCCTCGACGCTCTGCGGCATGTCCCGGTCACGGAGCCCGAGGATCCGGCCGACCCGGAGCCACTCCGCGTACAGCTGCCGCTCCTGGTCGGGGGTGATGCGGCGGAAGAGGTAGCGCCCGGCGTACACGGCGACGGGGAAGCCGGTGGCGTGCACCCAGGCGTAGCAGGCGGGGTCGAGGGCGTGGTAGCCCCGGCCCCGGGTGTCGGTGCCCCGGATGCCCTGGTGCAGGCGGCGCACCCGGCGCCCTTCGGCGGCGGCCTCGGCCCCGCCGTAGACCCACAGCATCACGGACCGCAGGGAGCGCTCGCCGCGCCCCCAGGGGTCGGTGCGGAAGACCGAGTGCTGGTCGACGCCGGCCCCGACGGCGGGGTGGGCGACCTGCAGGGTGAAGGCGGCGGGCAGGGTCAGCAGCGAGCGGATGTCGCCGGTGGTGGTCCACAGCACCCCGCCGGGCGGCGGCGGCTCGGGGTCGAGGCGCCCGGGGATGCGGGCCGTGTCGTTCATGGGTCAATTATGCGAGCGCGAGAAGTCCTCGGTCCGGTCAGAAAGTCTTGTCATGGGTGTTACCCAGAGGTAACCGCGCCTGCTTGGATTACGGCGTCGATCTTCCCCCGCAGGATGACGGAGACCTCCATGCCGCAGATCTCGCACCGCCCGCGCCGCGCCGCCGCCACGGCCGTGGCCGCGACCGCCGCCGCAGCGCTCGCCCTCACCACCGCGCCCGCCGCCACCGCCGCCGAGGGCACCGCCGCGGCCCCGCGGCTGAGCGTCCTCACGTACAACGTGTTCCTGATGAGCAAGAGCCTCTACCCGAACTGGGGCCAGGACCACCGGGCCGCCGAGATCCCCAAGACCTCCTTCTACCAGGGCCACGACGTGGTGGTGCTCCAGGAGGCCTTCGACAACGGCGCCTCGGACGCGCTGCAGGCCAACTCCGCGGCGCAGTACCCGTACCAGACCCCGGTAGTGGGCCGCGGCAAGACCGGCTGGGACGCCACGGGGGGCTCCTACTCCACCACCACCCCGGAGGACGGCGGCGTCACGATCCTGAGCAAGTGGCCCATCCTGCGCAAGGAGCAGGTCGTCTACAAGGACGCCTGCGGCGCCGACTGGTGGTCCAACAAGGGCTTCGCGTACGTGGTGCTGAACGTGAACGGGGCCAAGGTCCACGTGGTCGGCACCCACGCCCAGTCCACCGACCCGGGCTGCGGCGCGGGCGAGGCGGCGCTGATGCGCAGCCGCCAGTTCAAGAACATAGACGCCTTCCTCGACGCCAAGAACATCCCGGCAAACGAGCAGGTCATCGTCGCGGGTGACATGAACGTGGACTCCCGCACCCCCGAGTACGCCTCGATGCTCGCGGACGCCGACCTGGCCGGCACCGACTCGCGCACGGGTCACCCGTACTCCTTCGACACGGCGCTGAACACGATCGCCAGCTACCGCTACCCGACGGACCCGCGCGAGGACCTGGACTACGTCCTGTACCGCAAGGGCAACGCCCGCCCGGCGGGCTGGGAGAACAACGTGGTCAAGGAGGAGTCGGCCCCCTGGACGGTCTCCAGCTGGGGCAAGTCCTACACGTACTCCAACCTCTCGGACCACTACCCGGTCATCGGCCGCTAGGCCGTCTCTTTCGGGTCTTGCCGGTCAAGCCCGCGGCGTCTGGTGCGGTGCCTCGCAAGGCGGAGGCACAGCGTGCGTACCGGACGTACTCGGCTGTGGCGACAACGCGGCGAGGTGCCGTACCAGGCGTCGCGGGTCTGGGGGTACCTCCCAGCGGTAGCTGGGGGAGCAAGATCCGGAAGAGACGGCCTAGGCCGCGCCCCAACCGGCCACCGCGCCCCCTCGTGAGGCGGAGCGGTCACATCTTTTGCGGGCGACGCCGGAACCGTTCCGCCGTCCTGCGTGTCACACCATGCAGGAGCGACCAACTCCCATGACCAGCAGGGGGAAACAACATGAGGTTCACCCGTTCCGTCGTCACCACCACCGCATTCGCCGCCCTGGCGCTGGGGGCGACGACCGCGCTGGCGGCGCCCGCCACCGCCGCGCCCAACACCACGCCGCAGAAGGTCTGCGGAAGCGCCTACAAGACCGTGAACTCGGCCGCCATCGGCTCGCTGGGCACCGTCTACCTGACGTACAACGCCGCGAACGGCAAGAACTGCGTCGCGACCATCCGCAACAACCCGGGTGCGGCCGTGGACATGGCCCTCTGGATCGAAGTTCCCGAAACCTGGGAGCGGGGCGAGGACTACGGCCGGTACACGTCGTACGCGGGCCCGGCCTACGTGTACGGCAAGGGCCACTGCGTCGACTGGGGCGGGGGCATCAGCAACGTGCACGTGCAGGTGTACAACTCCAACTGCGGCGCGCGCAAGGAGCACCGGGTCACCGAGGTCCGCTGACCCGAGCTCCTCCTGACCGCGGCGTTCTGTGCCGTCGTGCGGTCGTCGGGGGCAGCACTACGCCCCGACGACCGCACGGGAACCGCCGTGGTCCGCCGCGCCCCGGCCCCCCGCCTCGTCCCCGAGAGGCCCGTCAGGCCCGTCAGGCCTCGTACAGCCCCTCGATCAGCGCCCCGTACTTCTCCCGGACCACCCTGCGCCGCAGTTTCAGCGACGGGGTGAGCTCTCCCGTCTCCGGGCCCCACTCCTCGGCCAGCAGCCGGTACCGCTTGATCTGTTCGGTGCGGTTGAGGCGGGCGTTCGCGGCGGCCACCGCACGGTCGGTCTCCTCCAGGACGGCCGGGTGCTCTGCCAGCCCGGCGAGGGAGGTGGCCCGGATGCCTCGGGCGGCCGCCCACGCCGGGGCCAGTTCGGGGTCCAGGACCAGCAGGGCGACCAGGTAGGAACGGCCGTCCCCGTGCACCAGGGCCTGGCCGATCAGCGGGTGTTCCTTGACGGTGTTCTCCACCAGGGCCGGCGAGACGTTCTTGCCGTTCGAGGTGATGATCAGCTCCTTCTTGCGGTCCGTCAGCCAGAGGAAGCCGTCCTCGTCGAGCCGCCCGATGTCCCCGGTGGGGAACCAGCCCTCGGCGTCGGCCGCGCTCTCCACCGACCCGTCGGGGCGCAGGTAGCCGTCGAAGACGGTCGCACCGCGCGTGAGGATCTCCCCGTCCGCCGCCACCTTCAGCTCCAGCCCCTCGATGGGCCGGCCCACCGAGCCCAGCCGGAACCCGTCGGGGGTGTCGCTGTTGACGGTGCACACACCGGCGGTCTCGGTCAGCCCCCAGGCGTCCATGATGGTGATCCCCCAGCCGGCCCAGAACCGCACCACGTCGATCGGCATCGGCGCGGTGGCGCTGGCCGTCCAGACGAGCCGGTCCAGCCCCGCCAGCCGCAGCAGCGGATCCAGCACCCGCGCCTTCGCCACGGCGTACGAGGCTTCGAGCGCGGCCGGCACCTCCTCACCGCGCTCCCGGTGGCCGGCGCGGGCGCGCGCCACGTCCCCGGCGTCCTCGATGGCACGCCGCTGCTCCTCGGGCAGGCCGGCCAGGACGGCCCGTACGCCCGCGGCGAGCTTCTCCCACACGCGGGGCACCCCGAAGAACTGCACGGGGCGCAGCTCGCGGACCGCGGCCGCCACGCCGGTGGGGTCGGCGACCAGCCGGACGTGGGCGGCGCGCAGCAGGGGCAGGTAGATGCCGAGGATCCGCTCGGCGATGTGCGCGAAGGGCAGGTAGCAGACGTGCTCGGCGTGCTCGGGGAGCTGGACGTTGCGGTCGAGGCGGACGGACTGGAGCAGGATGTTGCGGTGGGTCAGGCGGACGCCCTTGGGGTCGCCGGTGGTGCCGGAGGTGTAGACGACCGTGAGGGGGTCCTCGGGGCGGGTCTCCTGCCAGGCCTTCTCGAAGTCGTCGGCGCGGTGCGGGCGGGCGCCGCTCGCGTACACGGAGGCGTAGGCGGTGTGCGGGCCGGTCTCGGCGGCCTCCGCGATGACGAGGCGTTCCAGCGCGATTCCGGGGTCGTCGAGCAGCGGCGCCCACCGGTCGCGTTCGCGGGCGCCTTCGACGACGGCCACCCGGGCCCGGCTGTGGCGGGCGATGTGGGCTATCTGTTCGGGCGCGGAGGTCCCGTAGACGGTGACGGGTACGGCGCCGAGGTGGACGAGGGCGAGGTCGCTGAGCCAGTGCTCGGGGCGGTTGCCCATCATCAGCAGGACGTGTTCGCCGCGCTCGACCCCGAGGGCGGCGTAGCCGGCGGCGAGGACGGCGATCCGGCGGCGGACCTCGCCCCAGGTGAGGGTCGTCCAGCCGTCCCCTTCGCGCCAGGAGAGGGCGGGCAGGTCCGCGTGTTCGGCGGCGTTGCGGGCCAGCAGGGCGGGGAGGGTGAGGTCGGAGGGTTGTCCGGGCAGTCGCAGGTTCGTGGTCATGGGCAGCTCCTGGACGTTTCACATCGTTGGTGCGACAGCAATACTGTTGAACCAAGCCGTGGAGCAGAGAGCGAGGCGCAGACGATGGCCGACCGGGCGACCGAGCCGATGCTCACCGTGGACGAACTGGCGTCCAGGGCCGGCGTCACCGTCCGCACCGTACGGTTCTACAGCACGCGCGGGCTTTTGCCCCCTCCTGTGATCGGACCGCGTCGTGTGGGGCACTACGGCCCGGAGCACCTGTCCAGGCTCGCGCTGATCGAGGAGCTCCAGCACCAGGGGATGACCCTGTCCGCGATCCAGCGCTATCTGGACGCCCTGCCGGACGACCTGAGCGCGCACGACCTGGCGATCCACCGGGCTCTGGTGGCGACCTGGGCGCCGGACGCGGCGCAGGAGGTGTCGCGGGCGGAGCTGGAGAAGCGGGCGGGGCGGAGCCTGTCGGACGGGGACCTGTGCCGGCTGGCCGCGATGAACGTGGTGTCGCCCTCCGGGGAGGGTTTCCGGGTGGACGTGGGTCCGCTGCGGCTGGGGGTCGCGCTGCTGGACGTACCGATCGCCCACGAGACGCTGCTGGTGGCGCGGGGCATCCTGCTGGAGCACGCGCGGACGGCGGCGCACCAGCTCACGGCGCTGTTCCGGGACGAGGTGTGGGGGCCGTTCACGCAGGACGAGGACGACCCGGAGCGGGTGGAGTCGATGAAGGCGCTGTCCGCGCACATGCAGCCGATGGTGGTGCAGGCGCTGGTGACGGCCTTCCAGCGGTCGCTGAAGGAGGAATTGCGGGCGGCGTTCGCCTCGGAGGGAGGGTAGGTTCGGCCGTATGGCGATCATCCACCACACCACGCTGTCCCCGACCAAACTCGAACTCCTGGCCGACTGGCTGCCGTTGAGGCCCTGGTACCGGGGCACGGAGAAGACCGCACCGCTGGCCAAGGCGGGCGGCTTCCGGCTCGACGACCCCGAGGGCGAGGTGGGCGTCGAGTTCATGGTGGTCACCGACTCCTCGGGCTCCGGCTCAGACACCGAATCCAACGCGGAGCCCGTCGCCTACCTGGTGCCGCTCACCTACCGGGGCGCCCCGCTGGAGGGCGCGGAGGCGGGCCTGATCGGCACCCTGGAGCACGGGGTGCTGGGCAGGCGCTGGGTGTACGACGGCGCCCACGACCCGGTCATGGTCGAGCAGTTGCTGGCGCTGCTGGCGGGCCGGGTGACGGCCCAGGCCCAGAGCGAGAGCGACACCCCCGACCCGACGGTCGAGGTCCGCTCCGAGGGTTCCGGCGCACCGGCGGGCCTCACCGGCCCCGGGACGGTGACGGACGCCGCCGGGCACACCGAGGTCGTGGTGGGCCCGGCGGGCCTGGACGCCCCGACCCTGACCCTGGCCCTGAACCGGGTGCTGCGTCCCGGACCCGCCCCCTCGGACGGCCTGCTCGCGCAGGTGCTGGCCGGCTGGTCCGCCCCGGACGGCTCCGGGCGGCGCGGGGCGTTCGCGTACCTCCGGCCGTAGGCCCGGTTCCCGGGCCCGCCTCCGCGGGCCCGGTCGGGCAGCGCCGGCAGCCAGCGCCGGCCGGCGTACGTCCTCGCCGGCCGGCGTACGTCTCGCTAGTCGGCGTACGTCTCGCCGCGCTCGGCCTTCGCCACGAGGGAGGCCGGCGGGGTGAAGCGCTCGCCGTACGTGGCGGCCAGCTCACGGGCGCGGGCCACGAAGCCGGGCAGGCCGCCCTCGTAGCCGTTGATGTACTGGATCACGCCGCCCGTCCAGGCGGGGAAGCCGATGCCCATGACGGAGCCGATGTTGGCGTCGGCGATGGAGGTGAGCACGCCCTCGTCGAGGCAGCGGACTGTGTCCAGGGCCTCGGAGAAGAGCATGCGCTCTTTCATGTCCTCGAAGGGGATCCGGGCGTCCGGCTTGGCGAAGTGCTCGCGCAGGCCCGGCCAGATGCGGACGCGCTTGCCCGTCTCGTCGTACTCGTAGAAGCCGGCCCCGCCACTGCGGCCCGGCCGGCCGAACTCCTCGACCATGCGGTCGATGACCCGGTCGGCGGGGTGCTCGGTCCACTCGCGGCCCTCGGCCTCGAAGGCCTTCCGGGTCTCGTTGCGGATCTTGCGCGGCAGGGTGAGGGTGAGCTCGTCCATCAGCGAGAGCACCTTGGCCGGGTAGCCGGCCTGGGCGGCGGCCTGTTCGACGGAGGCAGGCTCGATGCCCTCGCCGACCATCGCCACGCCCTCGTTGATGAACTGGCCGATGACGCGCGAGGTGAAGAAGCCGCGCGAGTCGTTGACCACGATCGGGGTCTTGTTGATCTGGCGGACCAGGTCGAAGGCGCGGGCGACGGCCTCGTCACCGGTGCCCTCGCCCTTGATGATCTCCACCAGCGGCATCTTGTCGACGGGCGAGAAGAAGTGCAGCCCGATGAAGTCGGCGGGACGCGCGACGCCCTCGGCCAGTCCGGTGATGGGGAGGGTGGAGGTGTTGGAACAGAGCAGCGCGTCGGGGGCGACGACGTCCTGAATCTCCTGGAACACCTTGTGCTTGAGGGCGGTGTCCTCGAAGACCGCCTCGATGACGGCGTCGCAGCCGGCCAGGTCGGCGGCGTCGGCGGTCGGGGTGATCCGGGCGAGCAGCTCGTCCCGCTTGGCCCCGGTGGTGCGGCCCTTGGCGAGGGCCTTGTCGAGCAGTTTCTCGGAGTACGCCTTGCCCTTGGCGGCGGCCTCGGGGGTGACGTCCTTGAGGACGACCTCGATGCCCGCGCGGGCGCAGGAGTAGGCGATGCCCGCACCCATCATCCCGGCGCCGAGGACCGCGACCTTGGTGACCTTGCGCGGTTCGGTGCCCTGGGGGCGGCTGCGGCCGGCGTTGACGGCCTGGAGGTCGAAGAAGAACGCCTGGATCATGTTCTTGGCGGTCTGCCCGGTGACCAGCTCGGTGAAGTACCGGGCCTCGATGGTCAGGGCGGTCTCGAAGTCCACCTGGGAGCCCTCGACGGCGCAGGCCAGGATGTTGCGCGGCGCCGGGTACGGGGCCCCGTTCAGCTGCTTCTTGAGGTTGGCGGGGAAGGCCGGGAGGTTCGCGGCGAAACGCGGGTTGGACGGGGTACCGCCCGGGATCTTGTAGCCGGGGACGTCCCAGGGCTGCTTCGACTCGGGGTTGGCGTCGATGAACGCGCGGGCCTTGGCCAGCATCTCCTCGGGGGTGGCGGCCAGTTCGTGGACCAGGCCGTTCTCCAGGGCTCGCCGCGGGTCGTACTGGGTGCCCTGGAGCAGCACCTTGAGCAGCGCGTCGGCGATGCCCATCAGGCGCACGGTGCGGGTGACGCCGCCGCCGGCGGGGAGCAGGCCGAGGGTGACCTCGGGCAGGCCGATCTTGGAGCCGGGCGCGTCGAGGGCGACGCGGTGGTGGGAGGCGAGGCAGATCTCGTAGCCGCCGCCGAGGGCGGCGCCGTTGATGGCGGCGACCACGGGCTTGCCGAGGGTCTCGATGCGTCGCAGCGAGCGCTTGATGGCGTTCCCGGTCTCGAAGGCGAGTCCGGCGTCCTCGGGGCGCAGCCGGATCATGTCCTTGAGGTCTCCGCCCGCGAAGAAGGTCTTCTTGGCGGAGGTGTAGATGATGCCGCGGATGGAGTCCTTCTCGGCCTCGGCGCGGTCGGCGACCGCCGCGATGGAGTCCTTGAAGGCCTGGTTCATGGTGTTGGCGGACTGGTCCGGGTCGTCGAGGACCAGGGTGACGACGCCGGTCTCGTCCTGTTCCCAGCGGATCGTGGTGGACTCGCTCATGTTCGCTACTTCCGTGTGAGGGGCGGATCGGGGATCAGGACGGGTCAGACGCGTTCGACGATGGTGGCGACGCCCATGCCGCCGCCGACGCAGAGGGTGACGAGGCCGTAGCGCTTGTCCTGGCGCTCCAGTTCGTCGATGACGGTGCCGAGCAGCATGGCGCCGGTGGCGCCGAGCGGGTGGCCGAGCGCGATGGCGCCGCCGTTGACGTTGACCTTGTCCAGGGAGACGCCCATGTCCTTGACGAAGCGCAGCACGACGCCGGCGAAGGCCTCGTTCATCTCGATCAGGTCGATGTCGTCGATGGTCAGCCCGGCCTTGGCGAGGGCCTTGCGGGTCGCCGGGGCGGGGCCGGTGAGCATGATGGTGGGCTCGGATCCGGAGACGGCGGCCGAGACGATCCGGGCGCGCGGGCGCAGGCCGCCCCGCTCTCCCGCCTCGCGGGTGCCGATGGCGACGAGCGAGGCGCCGTCGACGATGCCGGAGGAGTTGCCGGCGTGGTGGACGTGGTCGATCTTCTCGATCCAGTGGTACTTCTGGAGCGCGACGGCGTCGAAGCCGCCGAGGTCGCCGATGTCGGCGAAGGAGGGCTTCAGCTTGGCCAGGGTGTCGGCGGTGGTCCCGGGGCGGACGAACTCCTCGTGGTCCAGGACGACCAGGCCGTTGCGGTCGGTGACGGGGACCACGGACTTGGCGAAGCGGCCCTCCTTGATGGCGGTGGCGGCCCGTTCCTGGGAGAGGGCCGCGTACTCGTCCACGTCGCGCCGGGAGAATCCCTCGATGGTGGCGATGAGGTCGGCGCCGATGCCCTGCGGGACGAAGCCGGTGTCCCAGTTGGTCATGGGGTCGGCGAACCAGGCGCCGCCGTCGGAGGCCATCGGGACGCGGGACATGGACTCCACGCCGCCGGCGAGGACCAGGTCCTCCCAGCCGGAGCGGACCTTGGCGGCGGCCAGGTTGACGGCTTCCAGGCCGGAGGCACAGAAGCGGTTCTCCTGTACTCCGGCCACCGTGTCCGGCAGGCCCGCGGCGATGGCCGCGATGCGGGCGATGTCGGAGCCCTGGTCGCCGACGGGGCCGACGACGCCGAGCACGATGTCGTCGATGGCGGCCGGGTCCAGATCCGGGTTGCGCTCGCGCAGGGCGTGGATGAGGCCGACGACCAGGTCGATCGGCTTGGTGCCGTGCAGGGCGCCGTTGGCCTTGCCGCGGCCGCGCGGGGTGCGGATCGCGTCGTATACGTAAGCTTCGGTGCTCACTGGTCAAGCCTTTCGGAGGTGTCCAAGGGGTGGGCCGGGGGTGGTCCAGGGGATGGTCCGCGGGGAGGCCCCGGGGGAGGTCCCGGGACCGGTGCGCCGGAGGGTGGTCAGCCGAGGAGGGAGCGGCCGATGATCTCCTTCATGATTTCGGTCGTGCCGCCGTAGATGGTCTGGATGCGGCCGTCGGTGAATGCCCGCGCGACCCGGTATTCGGTCATATAGCCGTAACCGCCGTGCAGTTGGAGGCAGCGGTCGGCGACCCGCTTCTGGAGTTCGGTGGCCCACCACTTGGCCATCGAGGCGTGGACGTGGTCCAGCTCGCCGTGGGCGTGGTCGGTGATGCAGCGGTCGAGGAAGGTACGGGTGACCGCGCACTCGGTGGCCATCTCGGCCATCTCGAAGCGGACGTGCTGGAGTTTGGAGAGCGGCCGGCCGAAGGCCTCGCGCTCCTTGACGTACGTGGTGGTGATCTCCAGCAGGTGTTCGGCGGCGGCGATGGCGGCCATCGCGATGCCGAGGCGCTCCTGCGCGAGGTTGGTCATCAGGTGGAGGAAGGCACCGTTCGGCTCGCCGAGCAGGTTTTCCTTGGGGACGCGTACGTCGTTGAAGAAAAGTTCGGCGGTGTCCTGGGCCTTCTGGCCGATCTTGTCGAGGTTGCGGCCGCGTTCGAAGCCCTCCGCGCCGCGCTCGACGACGAGGAGGGACAGTCCGTGCGCCCCGCCTTCGGGGGTGGTCTTCGCGACGACGATCACCAGGTCGGCGAGGATGCCGTTGGAGATGAAGGTCTTGGAGCCGTTGAGCAGCCAGTGGTCGCCCCGGTCCTCGGCGCTGGTGCGGATCCCCTGGAGGTCGGAACCCGCGCCCGGCTCGGTCATCGCGATCGCGGTGACGGTCTCGCCGGAGCAGAAGCCGGGCAGCCAGCGGCGTTTTTGCTCCTCGGTGCCGAGCGAGGTCAGGTAGGGACCGATGATGTCGTTGTGCAGGCCGATCGCCAGCCCCGGGGTCCCGGCCCGGGTGAACTCCTCGGCGAGCACCGCCGCGTAGCGGAAGTCCGGGTTCCCGCCGCCTCCGTACTCCTCGGGGACGGCCAGGCCCAGCAGACCCTGCCGGCCGGCGGCCCGCCAGGCGTCCCGGCTGACGATGCCGTCCTTCTCCCACTGCTCGTAGTGCGGCAGCACCTCCTTGTGGAGGAAGGTGCGTACGGTCTCGCGGAACGCCTCGTGGTCGGCGTCGTAGATGCGTCGTCGCATCGGGGCCCCCTACAGCCAGCTCTTGACGGTTTCGATCAGCCGGGCGGGCTCCGGGCCGACCGGCGTGACGTTGAGCATGGTGACCCCGGCCTCCCGGAAGGCCTCGACGCGCTCGCGCACGTACCCCTCGGGGCCGCAGAGGGTCATCAGCTCGCAGAACTCGTCCGGGACGGCCGCCGCCGCGTCGCGCTTGCGGCCGGCGAGGTACAGCTCCTGGATCCGGCGGGCCTGCTCCCCGTACCCGTAGGCCACGGCGAGGTCGTTGTAGAAGTTCTTGCCGACGGCGCCCATCCCGCCGACGTACAGGGCGATCTGGGGCCGCGCGAGGTCCCGTACGGCGGCCGCGTCCTCGCCGATGGCCAGCAGGCCGCCCGCGACGGTCCGGAGCGGGCCGAGCTCCGGCGGCCGCTTGGCGGTGCCCTCGGCGAGGGCGCCGCCCCACACGGCGCGGGCCTTCTCGGGGATGAAGAGGGTGGGGAGCCAGCCGTCGGCGATCTCGGCGGTCAGTGCCACGTTCGCCGGGCCGAGGGAGGCGACGTAGACGGGGATGGCGTCCCTGACGGGGCGGGTGAGGATCTTCAGGGGCTTGCCGTGCCGGCCGCCCTTGGCGGCGGGCAGCGGCATGTCGGTGATGCCGTGGTGGTCGATGGTCTCGCGGCGCCAGATCCGCCGGCACAGCTCGACGGTCTCGCGGGTCCGGCCGAGCGGCTTGTCGTACGGCTTCCCGTGCCACCCCTCGATCACCTGCGGGCCGGAGGCCCCCAGACCGAGCAGGGCCCGGCCGCCCGACACCGCGTCCAGGCCGGCGGCGGTCTGGGCGATGAGGGCGGGGGTGCGGGAGTAGACGTTGACGATGGCCGAGCCGATCTTCATCCGCTCGGTGCGGGCCGCCAGGTAGCCCATGATCGTCGGGGAGTCGAAGCCCCAGGCCTCGGCGACCCACACGGCGTCGAGACCGGCGGACTCCAGCGCGGCCGCCTCGTCGGCGGCCCGGCGCGGGTCACCGGCGTAGTCGAGCAGCATGGACAGTTCCATCAGGCCTCTTTCGGGAGCAGCGCGGGTACGCCCCAGTCGGCGGCCACCGACGCGGTGTCCGCGCCGGGCAGGGCGGGTCCGGAGGTGACGCGGGTCGGGGTCGCGGAGAAGCGCGGGGCGGGGGCGGGCTGGGTGATCCCGCCGTACTCGGTGAAGGTCCCCCGGGAGGCGAGGTGGGGGTGGTGCGGGGCCTCGCGCAGCGAGAGCACGGGCGCCACACAGGCGTCGGTTCCCTCGAAGAGCGCCGTCCACTCCTCGCGCGTACGGGACTTGAAGCGGGCGGCGACGGCCTCGCGCAGCTCGCCCCAGCGGGCGAGGTCCTTGCGGGCTGGTGCCCGGTCCCCGATGCCGAGCAGTTCCACGAAGGTGTCGTAGAACTGCTGCTCCAGCGCGCCGACCGCCATGTACCCGCCGTCGGAGGTCTCGTAGGTGCCGTAGAAGGGGCAGCCTCCGTCGAGGAGGTTGGCCCCGCGCCGGTCCTGCCAGCCGCCGGCCGCGAGCATGCCGTGGATCATGGCGGTGAGGTGGGCGGTGCCGTCGACGATGGCGGCGTCCACGACCTGGCCGGCGCCCTGCGGGGTGCGGGCGTGCTGGAGGGCGGCGAGGATCCCGATGACGAGGTAGAGCGAACCGCCCGCGTAGTCGCCGACCAGGTTGGCGGGGACGGCCGGGGGCTCGCCGGGGCTGCCGATCATGCCGAGCGCGCCGGTGACGGCGATGTACGCGATGTCGTGCCCGGCGGTGTGGGCCAGCGGCCCCTCCTGGCCCCAGCCGGTCATCCGGCCGTAGACCAGCTTCGGGTTGCGGGCGAGGCAGTCGTCCGGGCCGACGCCGAGCCGCTCGGCGACCCCGGGGCGGAACCCCTCGATCAGTACGTCGGCACGCTCGGCCAGGTCCAGCACCCGGGCGGGACCCCCGGCGGCCTTCAGGTCGACCAGCACGGAGCGCTTGTTGCGGTTGGTCACGTCGTGGACCGGGTCAATGGCGAGACCGCCGCCGCCCGGCCGGTCCACGCGGACGACGTCGGCGCCGAGGTCGGCGAGGAGCATGGCGGCGAACGGGCCGGGGCCGATGCCCGCCAGTTCCACGACGCGTACTCCCGCGAGCGGGCCTGCTGTCACTGCCATCGAGCCCCCGGCATCCTGGTGTGAGGGTGGGTGGGTGTGCGTGTGTGTGACACAACTGATGTAACACCAGTGATGCTAGGAACGCGTACCACTCAGCACAAGAGCAAGCGCTTAGCCGGTTTCGCCTATGGCTCGTTCGCGCCGGGAGCGCGGGCGCCGTTGGAGCGGGCGGCGTTCGAGTGGGGAGTTCCCGCCCGGCTGCCACCGGAAGTCCCGGCGCCGTTCCGGCCGGGAGTCCCCGTACCGTCCCCGGCTCCGTCAGGCCCCTTCCGCGGTCCGGGCGTCGAGGAGCGCGACGTGGCGTTTGAGGGCGACGGACCGGTAGCTCTCCTCCACCCACTCGCACAGCACCTCCACCGACGGCGCCCCCTTCTCCCCCAGCGGCACGGAGACCCAGCCCGCCCTGCCCAGGCCGTACCCGGTGGGTTCGGCGCCGGGGGCGGTCATCGCGTGCCCGTGCAGGTCCTCGTCCTTCAGCTTGACGGACAGGCCGGGCGGGCGGGGGCCGTCCGCGTTCCCCAGGAAGACGAAGATCTTCTTGTTGACCTTCACGACGCCGTCCTCCGGCCCCCAGGGATGTTCCTCCACCGCCTCCGGGAGCCCCAGCGCGAACGCGCGCACCGCCTGCCACTTGCGCACCGCAGCCTTCATCGACACCTCCGGTTTCCGCCGGTCACACCTGCTCGCACGGACAGTCGGCTCCAACGCTAACCTCAGCCACCGACACCAGCTGGGAGGAGCGGTTCATGACCGAGCACGTCCACGAGGAGCCCGTCCGCGGGGGCCGTCCGGGGCGGGGCTTCGACCTCGTGCTCTTCGGCGCGACCGGGTTCGTCGGCGCGCTGACCGCCGAGTACCTCGCCGAGCACGCGCCCGCCGGCTGCCGGTGGGCCCTGGCCGGACGCGACCCCGGCAAGCTGGAGCGGCTGCGCGAGCGGCTGGCCGCCCTGAACCCGGCCTGCGCGGACCTGCCGCTGCTGCGGGCGGACGCCGGGGACGCGGGGACCCTGCGCGAACTGGCCGCGAGCACCCGGGTGGTGGCCACCACGGTCGGGCCGTACGTCTGGTACGGGGCGGAGCTGGTCGCGGCCTGCGCCGAGGCGGGCACCGACTACGTGGACCTCACCGGCGAGCCGGAGTTCGTGGACCGGATGTACGTCGAGCACGACGCGCGGGCCCGGGAGACGGGGGCGCGGCTGGTGCACGCGTGCGGGTTCGACTCGATCCCGGCCGATCTCGGGGCGTACTTCACGGTGGGCCTGCTGCCCTCCGGGGTGCCGCTGCGGGTGGACGCGTTCCTGCGGGCCGGCGCGCTGGCCTCCGGCGGCACCCTGGCCTCCGCCGTCACCGCGCTGGGCCGGGGGCCCCAGACCCTGGCGGCCGCCCGGGCCCGCCGGCTGCACGAGCCCCGGCTGCCGGGGCGCCGGGTACGTGGACCCGTGGGCGCCCCGCGGTTCAGCCGGGAGACCGGGACCTGGGCGCTGCCGCTGCCCGTGCTGGACCCGAGGATCGTGACCCGGTCGGCGGCCGCGCTGGAGCGGTACGGGCCGGACTTCCGCTACCGCCACTACGCCTCCGTACGGCACCTGCCGGTCGCGGTGGGCCTGACTGCGGCGGTGGGCGCGACAGCGGCGCTGGCGCAGGTCCCGGCCGCCCGGCGGTGGCTGCTGAGCCGGTGGGAACCGGGCCGCGGCCCGGACGCCGAGCGGCGCGCCCGCAGCTGGTTCACCGTCCGCTTCGTCGGTGAGGGCGGCGGCCGCCGCGTGTTCACCGAGGTCTCGGGCGGCGACCCGGGCTACGGGGAGACGGCGAAGATGCTGGCGGAGTCGGCGCTGTGCCTGGCCCACGACTCCCTCCCGGACCGCTCCGGCCAGCTGACGACGGCGGTGGCGATGGGCGACGCCCTGCTGTCCCGGCTCCAGAAGGCCGGCATCCGCTTCCGGGTGGCGGCGGAGGCGTAACCCCGCACGACGGCGCGGCCCGGGCGCCCCTTCCGGCCCGGGCCCGCCGCCTCCCGGCCACCCGGGTCGCTCCCGCGGACGCGAGCGAGAACGACCTGATGAACGCAGTGGACGAGATCCTCGAACGGGCCGCCGGGAACGACGGCGCGGTGGACGCGTGGCTCGGGGGCCCTGGCGCTGCGAGGGACGCTGCCCGCGTCCGTCCTGGGGCGTCTGCCGGCGTTCGACGAACTGCCCGTGTGGCAAGGGTGGCTCACGAGCCGGCCGCTGGACCGGGAGATGACGGAGCTCCTCGTGGCCTCCGGGGATGTCGGCCACCGGCTGGCGGTCCTGGACAAGGGGAGCGCGGACGCCGCCGCCCTCGCTCCCCTGGCGCACGACGAGAGTTGGCGGATCCGCAGGCGGTACGCGCTGCCGCTCACCGATTTCGGGCGCTCCGTCCCACCGGGCGTGGCCGAGGCCATGGCCGTGGACCCGGAGCCCGTGGTCAGGCGGTCGCTGCTCTTCGACCCCGGCCCCGCCGCTCTCCTGCAGGACGTGCTCGTCGACGACCCGGACCCCGTCGTACGGGCCCTGATGGCGAAGCCGGACGTGTGGGAACTGCTCGCCGGCCCGGTACGGGAAAACTGCGGGCCGACACCGGCCCGGAGGTCCGCCGGGCGGTGGCCGCCCTGGACGCCCGTCCGGAACCGGAGCCCGAACGGGAACGGGATCGGGAACCGGAACCCGTACCGCCGGCGAAGCCGGAGCGCATCACGCACGCCGACGCCCTGCGGCTGACCCGCGACCCCGACGAGAAGGTACGGCGCTTCCTGGCCCCCCGGACCCGAGCTCCTGCTGCGGCTCGCGGACGACCCCGATCACCGCGTCGCGAACAGGGCGGTGGCGGACCGGAGGTTCCCCGCCGACGAGTTGCTCCGGCGCCTCGCGGTACCGGTCACCGAGCGGCGTCGACCGCCTCGCGCAGGGCCCGGCGGCACAGGGAGTCGGCGTGGCGGGTGGTTTCGGGGATGCGGAAGCGGGGGCTCAGCGCGAGGGCGTGGGCGCAGGCGTTGTCCAGGGAGATCCGGTGGCCGACGGACACGTACACCGGCTTGATCCCGTGCTGGGTGCGCAGGGCCCGGCCGACGACGGTGCCGTCGGGCGCGAGCAGCGGGGAGGCTTCGCCGCGCGGGGCGCCCGGCTCCTCGTGGGTGAAGGTGAAGGGGTTCTTGGCGACGCCCATGCTGGGCAGGCCGGTGACCACCCCGAGGTGGCAGGCCAGGCCGAAGCCGCGCGGGTGGGCGAGGCCGTAGCCGTCGCAGACGACGAGGCCGGGGGTGACGGGAAGGGCCTCCAGGGCGGAGAGCAGGGTCGGCAGCTCGCGGAAGGCGAGCAGGCCGGGGACGTAGGGGAAGCTGACGTGCCCGACGGCGGTGGACTCGGCCACGACCTCCAGGGTCGCGGCGTCGAGCACCACGGCGGCGGCCGCGACCAGGTCGCGTTCGTCGTCGTAGGCCACGTCCACCCCGGCGACCAGCCCCCGCCCGGGCGGGGGGCCGGCCTCGTCGAGCACGACGAGGTCGCGCAGTTCATCCTGTATCGCCCGGGCCTCGGCCTCGTCGGCGGGGGTCTTCACAGTCGTCATGGGGTGCGAGAGTAGCCTGGCGATCATGTTCGTCATGGAGCTCACCTACACCGCGCCCGTCGAAGCCGTCGAAGCGCGGATGGACGCGCACGTCGCCTGGCTGGACGGTCACTACGCCTCCGGCGTCTTCCTCGCCTCGGGCCGCAAGGTCCCGCGCGACGGCGGGATGATCCTGGCCCGCGGGGTGTCCCGGGCCGAGATAGAGAAGATCGCTTCGGAGGACCCCTTCGCGGTGGCGGGCGTCTGCGCGTACCGCATCACGGAGTTCATCGCCTCCCGGACCTCGTCCCACCTCGATCCGGTCCGCGAGACCCTGCCGTCGTAACCCCCCTCAGCGCCTCTCCAGCCGTGCCACCCGCCCCTTCTCCCCCGCCGCCCAGCAACCCCCGTCGGCGGCGCAGTCGACGGTGTCGAACGACCCCGTCTCCAGCGGCCGCCAGGTGCGTCCCGCGTCCGTGGTGACGTCCGTGCCGGTCGGTCCGACCGCCAGGGCCGTGGCGTGCCCGTACGGGTACCAGGCCGCGCCCGAGCGGTAGGCCGGCGGCGGGGTCGCCGCCTGGGTCCAGCTCCCGCCCCCGTCGGCGGAGCGGGCCGCGGCCCGGGGCGAGGCCTGGCCCGTGCGGTAGTCGCCGCCGACCGCGAGGCCGGTCGTGCGGTCGCGGAAGGCCAGGGCGAACACCCCGCGCGCCGGGTCGCCGCCCGGCACCGTGGAATCGGCGACCCGCCAGGTCAGGCCCCGGTCGGCGGAGTGCAGCACCCGCGCGGTGGGACCGCCGCCGGTGGCCAGCCACACGTCACGCGGCCCGGCGGCCGTCAGGCACTGGCCGCTCGCCGCGAATCCGGCCTCGCCGGGCAGTGCCGGCGGCATCCCGGCGTCCGGGAGCACCCGCCAGCTGCGCCCGCCGTCGTCGGTGGCCAGCAGGCGGAACCTGCCGTCGACCGGGTCGCTCACGGCGAGCCCGTGCCGGGAGTCGAAGAAGGTCAGGCAGTCGTAGAAGGCACGCGGATCGGGATTGCGGAAGGTCTCGGTCCAGGTGGCGCCGCCGTCCTCGGTGCGCAGGATCCGGGAGGCCTCTCCCTCCCCGATGGACAGGGCCACGGCACGCCGGCCGTCGAAGGCCTCGATGTCGCGCAGCTCCAGCCCCTCGGCCACCGCTTCGGGCGGCGAGACGTCCCGCCAGCCGCGGCCGCCGTCGCCGGTGCGCAGGACCCTGCCCTTGGATCCCGCCAGCCAGGCCGTGCTGCGGCTGACCGCCGCCAGGCCGCGGAAGCGGACGCCCTCGGCGCCCTCCTGCCCAGTGTCCTTGACCGCCCAGCCGGCGCCCCGCGGGCCCGGTCCGGGCATCGCCGGGGACGGGTCCGCGGGGGTGTCCGCCCAGGCCGGCGCCACGGCGACACCGACCAGCAGGGCTGCCGCGCACATGCCAACTCGCAGAAGTCTCATGGCGCGGGAAGCTAACGCACCCGGCATGCCCCGTCCAGGGCGCCTCCCCCGCCCCTCCGGCCCCTTCCGGCATCCGCTTACGCCTCTGGAGCGATCGAATACCGGACGTATTGAAATCGCCGCGCGCGACTCGGAGCCGTACGGCACCCTTTACCCATACGGCACATACGCTCACTCTGTGCGATCAGACGGGTGAGATCCCGCCAATCGGTGACCCAGCTCACGTCATCCGCCATGCACGGATGTGCCGATTCCGGCGTCTATCCGGTTGCCGGGCTCCACCCCAGGGCCCGGCAGCAGATCCGCCGCAAGGGAGCGAGCCTTGATCACTGTCATCGAGCAGGCCGTGCAGGCCCGACTGATCGCCACCGCACCGAAGGTCGAGACCGTCCCCGTCACCCTCTGCTACGACCGCTCGGACCCCTTCGCCGTCCGCATGGCCTTCCCCGCCCTGGCCACGCTGGAAGGCGTCGAGGTCTCCTGGACCTTCGCCCGGGAGCTGCTGATGTCCGGGCTCCGCCACCCGGCCGGCTGCGGCGACGTACGGGTGCGGCCGTACGACGGCGACCGGACGACGGTCGAGTTCCACGCCCCGGAGGGGGTGGCGATCGTGCTGATGACCACGGGCGAGCTCCAGCGGTTCCTCGAACGCACCTCCGCGCTGGTACCGCCAGGGCTGGAACACCGCTACCTCGACATGGACCACAGCCTCGCCGAGCTGATGCGCGGCTCCTGCTGATTTATTCGTTTGCGGGCGGCTCCCGCCCGTCCGTACCTTCGTGAAGGCCCTGTAGTCGCCGAAACGGAGTAGGACATTGCTCTTCTGAGGTCCGAGACACCGACCACCACCACCGCATCCTCGCGATCCCCGTGACAGTCGGCTGTCTCCCCGCGTTGCACGCACCTTTCACGCAACCTGGAGGCCTCCATGAGTCATGCCCCTGTTTTCGCCACCTGCTCCGACCTCTCCTTCGACTGGCCCGACGGCACTCCCGTCTTCGACGGGTTCCACCTGTCCGTCGGGCCCGGCCGGACCGGCCTGGTCGGACTCAACGGCTGTGGCAAGTCCACCCTGTTGAAGCTCCTCGCCGGCGAACTGACCCCGTCCTCGGGACAGGTGTCGGTCACCGGAAGCATCGGCTACCTGCCGCAGGACGCCACCCTCGACACCGCCCTGCGGGTGGACGACGCGCTCGGCATCCGCACCGCCCGCACCGCCCTGCACGCCATCGAGGCGGGTGAGGCCACCGAGGCCAACTTCGCCGCCGTCGGCGACGACTGGGACGTGGAGGAGCGCGCCCTGGCCGCGCTCGACCAGCTCGGCCTCGCCGGGATCGGCCTGGACCGGACCGTCGGCGAGCTGTCGGGCGGCCAGTGCGTCCTGCTGCGGCTGGCGGCGCTGCTGCTCGCCCGGCCGGACGTCCTGTTCCTCGACGAGCCCACCAACAACCTGGACCTGCGGGCCCGACGCCGCCTCTACGCGGCCGTCGAGTCCTGGTCCGGGGTGATGGTGCTGGTCAGTCACGACCGCGAGCTGCTGGAGCGGGTCGACCAGATCGCCGACCTCCGCGGCGGCGAAGTCCGCTGGTACGGCGGCAACTTCACCGACTACGAGCGGCTGCTCGCGGCCGAACAGGAGTCGGCCGAGCGGATGGTCCGGGTCGCCGAGGCCGACGTACAGCGCCAGAAGCGCGAACTGGCCGAAGCCCAGGTCAAATTGGCCCGGCGCAAGCGGTACGGCCAGAAGATGAACGAGAACAAGCGCGAGCCGAAGATCGTCATGGGCGCCCGCAAGCGCGCCGCCCAGGAGTCGGCGGGCAAGCACCGCATCATGCACGCCGAGAAACTGGCGGACGCCCGGGATCGACTGGACCAGGCCGTCGACGCGGTACGCGACGACGCCGAGATCCGGATCAAGCTGCCGGCCACCCAGGTCCCACCGGGCCGGCGGGTGCTGACCCTGAGCGACCTGCGCCTGGCCCACGGCGCGGGGGCGGCGGGCGAGTGGGAGGTGCGCGGTCCGGAACGGATCGCCCTGGTCGGCGCGAACGGCTCGGGCAAGACGACCCTGCTGCGGACCATCGCCGGGCTGCTGCCGCCCGCGTCCGGGGAGGCGATGGCGCACGTTCCGGCCCGCTTCCTGCCACAGCGGCTCGACGTCCTGGACGACGAGCGCTCGGTGGTGGAGAACGTGGCGCGGTTCGCCCCGCACGCCACGGACAACGTGATCCGGGCGCGCCTCGCGCACTTCCTGTTCCGGGGCGGGCGGGCGGACCGGGCGGCCGGGACCCTGTCGGGCGGCGAGCGCTTCCGGGCGACGCTGGCGGCACTGCTGCTGGCCGAGCCGGCTCCCCAGCTGCTGATGCTGGACGAGCCGACGAACAACCTGGACCTGGCGAGCGTACGGCAGCTCGGCGGGGCGCTGGAGTCCTACGAGGGCGCGCTGCTGGTGGCCAGCCACGACGTGCCGTTCCTGGAGTCGATCGGCATCACGCGGTGGCTGGCGCTCGACGGCGGGCTCCGGCCGACCACGGCCGAGGAGGTGCGGGCGGCCATGGGGCAGTAGCGCCGCCCGGTCCTGACCCGCCCCAGGCGGGGTCAGGACCCGGGTGGGCGGGGTCAGGACCCGGGTGGGGCCCGCGCCCCCGTGGCTTCCGCCGTCAAGGCGGGAGCCGGCGACCACCTTCTTGCGTGATTCTCACCGCTGTGGAGCGGCCTGGGACCCCTTCCAACTGCATAGATAACCGGATGTAGCCGGGCAGAACGATGCCTGGGACTTGGCGCTCCTTGATGTCGCGCTTAACCTACGACTCCGTAGGCTACGGAACCGTAGGTAATTCGCTTTGTCCCCAGGAGTACCCGTGACGATCACCTCTCCCCACCTCGGCAGCTCGGAGGCGTGGACCGACGCCAAGCTGCTGTACGCGCTGGAAGAGGTGGTCGAGAAGGAACTCAACCGCCATCTGAAGGTCACCAAGGACTGGATGCCCCACGAGTACGTCCCGTGGAGCGACGGCCGGAACTTCCCGGGCTTCTTCGAGGACGGGGAGGCCTGGGACCCTCAGCAGTCCAAGGTCACCGACATCGGCAAGATCGCCCTGGTCGTGAACCTGCTGACCGAGGACAACCTCCCCAGCTACCACCACGAGATCGCGACCCTTTTCGGCCGCAACGGCGCCTGGGGCACCTGGGTGCACCGCTGGACCGCCGAGGAGGGCCGCCACGGCATCGTGATGCGCGACTACCTGCTGGCCTCGCGCGCCGTGGACCCGGACAAGCTGGAAGCCTTCCGGATGCAGCACATGTCCGAGGGCTTCGAGTCCGACAACAGCCACTCGATGCTGCACTCGGTCGCGTACGTCGCCTTCCAGGAGCTCGCGACTCGCATCTCGCACCGCAACACCGGCCACCAGTCCGGTGACCCGGTCTGCGACCGGATGCTGGCCCGCATCGCGCAGGACGAGAACCTGCACATGATCTTTTACCGCAACCTGCTCGCCGCGGCCTTCGAGATGGCCGCCGACCAGACGATGCAGGCCGTGCGGGACGTCGTCGTCAACTTCCGGATGCCGGGTCACGGCATGCCCGGCTTCGAGCGGATGGCCGCGCAGATGGCGATCGGCGGGGTCTACAACCTGCGGATCCACCACGACGACGTGCTGAGCCCCGTGATCCGCTTCCTCAAGATCATGGACATCCAGGGCCTGGGTCCGGAGGGGCAGAAGGCCCAGGAGGAACTCGGGCTCTTCATGAACGGCCTGGACGGCGAGGCCCGCAAGTTCGACGAGCGCCTGGCCGCGCGCGCCGCGCGCCTGGCCGCCCGCAAGGGCTGAGCCGCGCCACCCGAGCCCCCGGCCGAGCCGGGGGCTCCGCCGCGTCGGGGGGTTTCTGTCCGGCCCAAGGTTTCCGCCGGGCCGGGGGTCTCCGTCGGGTCCGCGCGGCCGGCCGTCCCGGTCAGCGGGCTCAGGGCGACGGTCAGCCGCGCGGGCGCAGCGCGTACCGCTCGGCCTCCGACAGTCCGCCCCACACACCAAAGCGCTCGTCGTTCGCCAGCGCGTACTCCAGACACGCCGCCCTGCCCTCACACGCCCCGCAGAGCCGCTTCGCGTCCTGGAGCGAGGACCCCGGCTCCGGGAAGAAGAAGCTGGGGCCGGTCTGGGCACACAGGGCCTGCTCGTACCAAGCGGGGGCGGCAGTGGAGTTCATCGACATGTGCCGATCGTGAACGGGCCGGATGGACGTCCGATCAACACCTCATCAACACCGGGCCACGGCCTCGGGCGCCCTCCGGCCGCCGGTGCGGCCGGCACGGGCGCCCCCGCCGTTCAGGCGATCGGGAAGGCGGCCCCGGGGGGCGGCGTAGACACAGGACCTTCGAAGCGTGCGGCGGCCCGAGCCACCGCCTGTGCGGGGGGTGAGGGCGTGGCCGACGTGGGTGAGGATCAGCCGGGCCGCCCGGGCGGCGGTCGCCGTGTCGCCGGCGTCCTCCGGGGTGTGGTGCATCTGCTCGCCGTCGGTGGGCGGCCGGTCGCTGTCCGCCTCGCACAGCAGTACGTCACAGCCCTCGGCCAGCCGGGTCAGGGCGGGGCACGGCGCCGTGTCCCCGGAGTAGACCAGCGACCCGCAGGCGCCGTCGGCCCGGAGGGCGAAGGCCGGGACGCCGTGCGCGACGGCCCGGCTGGTCAGGGTGAGGGCCCCGATCCGGGCCCGGGGCCCGTCGGCAGTTCGTGGACGGCGAAGGCGGATTCGACCGGGCTGCGGGTCGAGCCGTTGGTGAAGAAGTGGGCCAGCCGGTCGGCGGTGCCCGGAGGGCCGTACAGGGGGATGGGAGCGGTCAGCCGCATGTCCGCGTACAGCGCGGCGTAGTACGCGGTGAGCAGATCAGCGCTGTGGTCGGCGTGCGGGTGCGAGATCCAGATGGCGTCCAGGCCGTCCAGCCGGACGGAGCGCTGCAACCGCGCCAGCGTCCCGCTGCCCGCGTCCACCCACACCCGTGTGCCGCCGCCGGTCACCAGGTAGCCGGAGCACGGGTTGTCCACGCGGGCGTAGGGCGTCGCGGAGCCCAGGAAGGTGAGCTTGAGGAAGTCGCTGGTCATCCGTGGAGTCCAAGAACGCGGGGACTAGGCTGACGATCATGGAAGAGACTCAGGACGATCCCGGCGGCGCCTTCGTATGGGGCGAGGCCGAGCGCCGGGCCGCGCTGGGCGACGTCGCGTACCTGCGGGAGCTGGGGGCTCGGCTCAGCGACCAGTACCAGGACGCCACGGAACGGGCACGGACGTACGCGCACCAGCTCGGGCACGTGATACGGGTACTCGCCCTCACACCGGGCCGGCAAAGCCTCGTGGAGCTGATGCGGCTCGTCGACGAGAAGCGGCGTCCGTCCCACCCCCGCGAGCTCGCCTCCCTCCTCGCGGAGCACCAGCGGCCCGCCGACCTCGCCGCCACCGTCTTCGGCCGTCCCGGCGCCGGGACGGCGGACGAGCTGGCCCCGTGCCTCTTCCACGAGCTGCTGCTCCGGAGCGCGGACATGCAGGGGATCCCGCAGCCGCGTTCTTCGCACACCCTGGCCTGGCTGCCTGCGCGGCTGCTCGATTTCGAGGCCGGCGCCGCGTTCCCGCACCGCACGGTCAACGGCTCCGCCGGCGGCTCCGGGACCGCGATGCCCGCCGAGGGACGCCTCGACCCGCCGGTGCCGCGTACCACCGAGCGTTCGGCCCTGCGGAACACGGCCACCGTGGAGGTCCACGAGAGCATCGTCTCCGCTCCGCAGGCCGGCGACTGGGGGCACTTCGACGCCTGGGTCTTCCGGCTGGACGAGGACCTCGACCCCGTGCTGGTGCCCGCTCTGCTGCCGGCGCTGCCGATGCCCTGCACCGAGGTCGGGCCGACGGGCCGCTTCGAGGTCGCGCTCAGCCCGCTCGGCGAGGTCTGGCGGCTGCTCTTCGCCACCGCCTCGATGGGCGGGGTGTACGGAGGGGGCGTCGGAGGAGCCTACGGACGGATGTGGGCGTGGCGCTCGATGGCGGGCCTGGCCGGCGCCCCGGCGGGCGCCGGCGCGGAAGAGGCGGAGCGCCTGGCACGCGAGACGACCTGGTTCCGCTTCGAGGCCGACTCGGAGTGGTTCCACAACGAGATCGGCTGCGACTTCGGCATCGCCGCCCTCTCCCCGGACCACCGCCGCCTCGCGGTCCTCGCGGCCACCGACACGGACTAACGGGCCGGGGCCGCGGCCCGCTCGAGCCAGCGGGCGAGGGTGTCGAAGTCCGCGTCCGTCAGACCCGTGCGGGGGTCGACGCGGTGCAGGAGGGCGGGGGCCGGGTGACGGGCCGCCGCCCAGGCCCGGTCGGCGGTGGTGATCTCGTCGTCCGCCCAGGCGAACGGGCGCCCGGCCGCCCGGGCCAGGAGCGGCCGGGTCTTCCAGTGGAGGCCGTCCCGGCCCTCGTCGTCGGAGGGCTCGGGCCAGTCGACCACCGGCAGGCGGGGCAGGCCCAGGCGCGGGGAGAGGATCTCGTTGGCCTCGTCCGCCCAGGTCGTGGCCCACACCAGCTCGCACGGCAGGGCGAGCAGCCGGGGCCCGAGGGCGGGGTCGAGCCTGGCCAGCAGGGGGTTGCCGGACCCCTCCCAGGGGTCGGCGGCCGTGGGGTAGCCCGTCCCGCCGAAGGGGATCAGCGGGCCGTCCACATCGAGGAAGAGCAAGGGGTGCGGGGAAGGAGCGGACATGCCGCCAGGCTAAGGCCAGCCTTCAGTCCTCGTGCTTCGCCCGGCTCGGCTGGACCCGTTTCGGTTCGCCCGGCATCTTCGGGTAGTCCGGCGGATACGGCATGTCCCGAAGGCCGTGCTCGTGCTCGTCCCGGGCCGCGAGTTCCAGTACGGCGTCCAGGCTGAAGGCGTGCTCGTCCATGTCGGCGTGCAGGTCGCCCAGTTCGGCGAAGCGGGCCGGCATCGTCACGATGTCGAAGTCGCGCGGCTCCGCGTCGTCCACCTCGTCCCAGCGCAGCGGCGCCGAGACCGGGGCGTGCGGGCGGGGGCGGACCGAGTACGCCGAGGCGATGGTCCGGTCACGCGCCGTCTGGTTGTAGTCGACGAAGATCCGCTCGCCACGTTCCTCCTTCCACCAGGCCGTGGTGACCTTGCCGGGCATCCGCCGCTCCAACTCCCGGCCCAGGGCGATCGCGCAGCGGCGGACCTCGGTGAAGGTCCAGCGCGGTGCGATCGGGACGAAGACGTGCAGGCCCCGGCCACCGGAGGTCTTGGGCCAGCCGCGCAGCCCCAGCTCGTCCAGCAGCGCCCGCAGTTCGTGCGCGGCCGCCACCGCGTGGTGGTAGTCGGTGCCCGGCTGCGGGTCGAGGTCGATGCGCAGTTCGTCCGGCCGGTCGGTGTCATCCCGGCGCACCGGCCAGGGGTGAAAGGTCAGGCAGCCCAGGTTGGCGGCCCACAGGACGGCGGCCGGCTCGGTCGGGCAGATCTCGTCGGCCGTACGGCCGCTTGGGAAGGCGATGTGCGCGGTGGGAATCCAGTCGGGCAGGTTCTTCGGGGCCCGCTTCTGGAAGAAGGACTCCCCCTCCACTCCGTCCGGGTACCGCTCCAGGGTGGTGGGACGGTTGCGCAGGGCGCGGGTGATCCCGTCCGCGACGGCCAGGTAGTACTCGGCGACGTCCCGCTTGGTGAGGCCCCGCTCCGGGAAGTACACCTTGTCCGGGCTGGACAGCCGTACCGCCCGCCCGCCCGCCTCCAGCTCGATCGCACCACCCGAAGCACCCATGTGCGCCACGGTAGGCGTGCGCGGCCGGCCGCGCACACCGGGCGGGCCCGGACGTACCGCCGCAGAATCCTGTGTATGGATCTGCCGGTGATGCCGCCCGTGAAGCCGATGCTCGCCAAGTCGGTGAGCGCGATCCCGCCGGGCATGCAGTACGAGGCCAAGTGGGACGGCTTCCGGGCGATCGTGTACCGCGACGGGGCGGAGGTGGAGATCGGGAGCCGTACCGGCAAGAGCCTGGTGCGGTACTTCCCCGAGCTGGTGGCGGCGCTGAAGGAGAGCCTGCCGCCCCGCTGCGTGGTCGACGGGGAGATCGTGATCGTCCACGGCGGCCGGCTCGACTTCGACCGGCTCAGCGAGCGGATCCACCCCGCGGCCTCCCGGGTGAAACTGCTGGCCGAGACCACTCCGGCCAGCTTCGTCGCCTTCGATCTGCTCGCGCTCGGCGACGACTCCATGCTCGCCACCCCGCTCGCCGAACGCCGCAGCGCCCTGGTCCGCGTACTCTCCACAGCTCGGCCCCCCGTCCACGTCGCGCCCGCGACCACGGATGCCGCGCTCGCGCGGGAGTGGTTCGAGCGGTTCGAAGGCGCCGGGCTCGACGGGGTCGTCGCGAAACCCCTCGATCTCCCCTACCGGCCCGACGCCCGTCTGATGTTCAAGATCAAGCACGAGCGTACGGCCGATGTCGTCCTCGCCGGTTTCCGTTTCCACAAGAGCGGTCCGATCGTCGGATCGCTGCTGCTCGGCCTGTACGACGACCACGGCGCCCTCCAGCACGTGGGCGTCTGCGCGGCCTTCCCGATGAAGCGCCGGGCCGAACTGGTCACGGAGCTCGAATCCCTGCGGATGCCGGACGTCGAAGGCCACCCGTGGGCCTCCTGGACCGAGGAGTCCGCGCACGAGAGCGCCCGGCTGCCCGGCGCCCAGAGCCGCTGGACCGGGAAGAAGGACCTCTCCTGGGTGCCGCTGCGCCCCGAGCGGGTCTGCGAGGTCCGGTACGACCACATGGAGGGCGACCGCTTCCGCCACACCGCGCAGTTCGCCCGCTGGCGCCCCGACCGCACCCCCGAGAGCTGCACGTACGCCCAGCTTGACGAAGTGGCGGGCTACGACCTGGACGAGGTCCTCGGCTTGAAGGACACGTAGACACGCCCGGTTTCCCGTTCTCTCAACCGTGATCGCTTGACCCCGGGGTCGCGGACTCGGGAGCATCGAACGCGGCGCTCCACCGCACGGGAGAGGGGAACCGGAAGCCATGAAGGTGACCAAGCTGATCAGCACCTGTGACCTCAAGGACTGCCCGACGCTCTACGCGACCGACAGGGGCACCTTCCTCGTCCAAGGGGAGACCCCTACCGACCACGGACTCCAGATTCCCGCTCATGAAACCCTCGTGGAGATCCCCGTCGAGTTGATCAAGAAGGCCATTGCCGATGGCCTCATCTAGCACCCTCGCCGAACTCTTCGAGCGGTTCCGGCACGAGGCGTTCCGCCTGGAGACCCTGGACGACTACAGCGGCTCCGGGAACGTGGACGTCTACCGGGCGTTCCAGGCCGGCCAGCCGCAGCCGGAGGGATACAACGCCGGTTGGGTCGAAGAACTCCGGGGACTCGTCCACGAGGGCAAGCGGGTGTACCGCGTGCACGTCCTCAAACGGCCCCTCACGGACTACCTCCGCTTCGAACTGGGGTGGGGCTACCGGACGAACATGACCGGCGGGGAAGAGTTCTTCATCCTCGACGTGACGGAAGCACCGAACCCGCTCGAAGGTGCTCCCGACTTCTGGCTCTTCGACTCCACGGACACGGCCGTCATGAGCTACGACGGCCAAGGCGCTTTCCAGGGCGCCCAGGTGCTGCCAGCCACCGAAGCGGAGCGGTTCGTCGCCTACCGGGAAACGGCACTCGCGCACGCGGAGCCGTTCACCGACTGGTGGGCCAAGTACGGCGAGTGAACAAAGTACAGCTTGGGGCCACGCTGCGGGCACTGCGAGAAGCATCCGGAAAGGAAGCCAAAGCGGTAGCCCGTAGCGCCCTCATGTCTCCGTCCAAGCTTTCCAAGATTGAGAACGCCAACCTCCTGCCGAGCGCCACGGACGTTGAACGCATCCTCACGGCCCTCGGAGTATCCGACGCCATCAAGGCTGAGTACACAGAAGCAGCCCGCGCAGCCACCACAGAGGCCACCGCATGGCGCCTCCTCAAACGGGCCGGCATTCACAAGGGCCAGCAGGCCACGAAGGCCCTCGAAGCTCAGATGGCCACGCTCAAACTCTTCCAACCCGCCCTGGTCCCCGGACTACTTCAGACACCCGAGTACATCCGGGCCATCCTTCAGCGCCACAACCTGAGCGAGGACGCCCTCACCCGCACCATCAGCGGACGGCTTGAACGGCAAGCCGTGCTGTTCGACAGCACGAAGAAGCTCCGCTTCGTCATCACCGAACCCGTGCTCCGGTGGCGGATCGTCTCGCCGCAGATGATGGCCGCACAACTCGACCGGATCGTCTCCGTGTCCCGCTTGGCTCACGTAGACATCAGCGTCGTACCGCTATCCGCCCCACAGACGGACATCGCCAACCACGCCTTCGTCATCCGTGACGACCGGATGGTGACCGTCGAAACGGTGCACGCTGAGATAGTCGTAACCGATCCGCGAGACGTAGAGGTGTACGTCCGCAAGTTCGAGGGGTTCGAGGAAACAGCCCTGTCGGGGGACGGAATGCGGAGCCTCGTCGAGAGCGTCCGAGACGGATTTTTGACGGAACAGGAAACAGGCTAGGAACGTTGATCTCCACTGGTCACTATTGCTGCCGACGCAGCGACGGCGGACCGCGAGGGGTGCGACATGGCAAAGGCGAAGCAGGAGCAGGTTCCGGAGTTCGACCGGGACGAGTGGGAGTACCTGACCTACGCCCCCGGGCGCACGTGCTCCGCCTGTTCCCGGACGGTGAAGCCGCTCGAACCCGTCCGCCGGGGAACGGTCGATCGCTCCTCGGGTGCACCCGCCGTCGTCTACCGGCACAACAAGTGCCCCAGCGCTCGGAGCGCGGTGGCCTGACAGTGGACATGCAGACCTGGCGAGACGGCCGCACCAAGGCCACGGGCGCCGCCGAATCCATACGCGCCGCCCTCGCCGCTCTCGGCATCCCTGAGGCCGCATGGAGCGGCATACGCCCCACGGTCACCTACAACGGCCTCCCGTACGTGCATCTGGGGATGTTGCCCGCTGACGTGGTGGAGCAGATCGCCGAGGCCATGAGGGTCACGGAGACTTCCGCCCACTGAGGGCGGGAGACGGCCTCACGGGGCCGTCAGATGATCAGGAAGGGCAACGATGACCGACCTGTACGCGCTCGACATCGACACGGCCGCCTTCTCCAAGGCGTGCGGCGGCAGCACCCACCCGGACGGCGAGGCGTGCGTGACCCTCGCCAAGATCGGCCCGGACGCGTGGGAAGCATTTCGATCATCCGGTGAGGGACATCGACCGGCGACCAAGTCCTACGGTCGGCGACGTTAGAAACGAGCGGCACCGTGTCGGGCACTGGCCGCCAGTTGCCCTTGCTTCCCGTGACCCGATAGCCGTACGGGATCGTCCACATGGAGGGCGACCGCTTCCGCCACACCGCGCAGTTCGCCCGCTGGCGCCCCGACCGCACCCCCGGGAGCTGCACGTACGCCCAACTGGAGGAGGTCGTCGGCTACGACCTCGCCGAGGTGCTGGGCACTCCCGGCTGAGGGGCCGTCCCCAGGTGAGCCGCCCGCCCGCCGCGGGGCGGCGCGGTGAGCTCCTCCCACTCCGCACGGCACGGCCCCACCGCGTGCGGCACCCAGCCGGGCCGGTCCGCGAGCCAGCGCGCCACCCGCGCCCGGACCGCGGGGTCCGCGTAGGCCCGCCCGGGCGCCTCGGCCAGGTGCCGCACCCTGGCCCGCGCCCGCATCACCTCCGGGTCCTCCAGCGCGCACTCGAACAGCGCGGCCGCCTCCCGCGCCCTGGCCGCCGCCCCGCACGCACGGCCCGCTCCCCCGGCCGCGAGCCGCTCCCCGACCGCCGCGTCGGCCCCGACCTGGAGGTCGAACCAGGGCTTCAGCGTGCGCAGCGCCCAGCCGTGGTACCCGGCGGCAAAGTCGGCGGACCCCGTGTTCCGGTGCGCCGTCCGGGCCACCCGGTCGGCCGCCCACAGCGCGAGTGACGTCCCCTGCCCCAGGGTCGGGTTGGTGTGGGTGAGCGCGTCCCCGACGGGCACCATCCCGGTCACCACCGGGCCCCGCCCGTCGGCGAGGGGGCTCCACCGGTTGTCCAGACCGGCGGTGGCCAGTACCCCCGACAGCGGCTCGGCGCCCAGCTCCAGCCAGGCCGCGCCGGGCGGGAAGGTCCGGGCGGCGGCCTCGAAGACGGCCGGGTCGCGCAGGGCGGCTCGGGTGGGGTCCCCGGTGTGCGCGAACACGGTGACGGCGAAGACCCGGTTGTCGGACGGGAAGACCGCGCAGCCCGCGAAGGCCCCGCCGGTCACCGTCCACGGCCGGCGCGGCCCCTCCTCGGTCCCCCCGGGCAGCCGGTACCAGCGGCAGAAGTACGCGAGGCCCGTGCGGTGCCGCTCGACGGGGGCCGGGCGGCAGCCGGCCCCGGCCAGCAGGCCGCAGGAGCCTCCGCGCCGGCCTGCCGCGTCCACCACGAGGTCACCCGCGTAGGTGCCGCCCGGGGTGGTGACGCCGGTGACCCTGACCCACGGCTTCGCGCGGGTCTCCCGCTCCGCGGTCAGGCCGGCGACCGGCTCCCCGTACCGCACCAGCACGCCGGGCTCCGCGCGCAGGGCGCCGGCCAGGGCGCTCTCCAGCACGATACGGCGGGCCTGGACCGTGACCAGGTCCTCGTCGCCCGGGCGCGCGGGAGGCCGTACGTCGAACCAGTCGAGCTCGTGCCGCTCGCGGGCGCCGAGCCGGAGCATCTCGGCGTGTACGTCGGGCAGTTCGGCGCGCAGCAGCTTGCGGGCGGCGCCGAGCAGGACGTGCGGCTGGGCCGCCTGGGGTACGGAGGGGCGGCGCCAGCCGAAGAAGTCGCGGTCGAGGGCGGTGCCGGGGGCGCGGGTGTCGCGTTCGAAGACCTCGGCGGTGTGTCCCCGGCGGGCCGAGAGGAGGGCGGTCGCGAGCCCCGCGATGCCCCCGCCGATGACCAGCACATGTGCCATGGCGTCCCCCGTACCGGCGTTCCGTATGACGATCTGACCGTGCAGAGCTTGCACGAGCACACCCCGGCCGAAACTCGCACACGCGTCCGGGACCGGCCGGAAGGGGCCGTCCCGCGGGCAGCCCCGCCACCCGACCGGCGAAAATGACCCCATGGCCAGCCCACACGAGCACGCACCCGCCGCCGCGTCCCGTACCGAAGCCGGATCCCCGCCCCAGCGGGCCGTCCCGCAGCCCAACGCGATCGTCGGCGTCGGCCTGATCGTGCTCGGCCCCGACGGCCGCGTCCTGCTCGGCCGGGCCCACGACGGCAACTGGGAACTGCCCGGCGGCAAGGTCGATCCCGGGGAGGACTTCGAGCGGACCGCCGCCCGGGAGCTCGCCGAGGAGACCTCCCTGCGGGCCGACCCCGCGGACATCGAGCTGCTGGCCGTCCAGATCTCCGCGCACCCCACGCCGCCGACCCGGGTGACGGTGGCCGCGCTCACCCGCTCGGCGCAGGGCAGCCCCGCCGTCACCGAACCGCACAAGATCGCCCGCTGGCGGTGGTTCGCCCCCGAGGAGATCCCCGGCAGCCTCTACCCGCCCTCGGCGGCGGTCCTGCGCGCCTGGCGCCCCGACCTCGCATCCCTCCCCCACGTGCCCTCGCACGACTACCCCACCCACCGGCGCTAGATGATCGACTCGATGATCTGCCTCAGGGGTTTGAACAGGCGGGCGCCGGGCCGATGGCGTCCGCCCTTGCGTGCCGGTCGCAGCAACTGGACTCTCTGTTCGGCGAATTCGCGTTCGAATGCTCGGCCGAAGTAGTTCTTGTCGCCGATCAGGGTCTGTCCGGGACGGCGGGTGATGAGGTCCGGTTCGGCGGCCAGGAGGTCAAGCAGGGTCTCGCGTTCGTTGGCCTTGGCTCCGGTCAAGGCAAAGGCGATGGGCACGCCCTGAAGGGTGCATACCAGGTGCAGCCGCAGGCCCCAGAAGAATCGGCTGTGGCTGGCGCAGTATCCGTGCTAGGCCCATCCGGCCAGGTCGGAGCGTTTGACGGTCTCGCGTGAGCGGCCGCACTCCACCGGTGTGGAGTCCACGATCCACACGTCGTCACTCCATACCGAGGTCTCGGCGGCCAAGAAGCGGGCGACATACCGCAGCAGCCCGGCGGACTTGCGCAGGCGTTTGTTGTAACCGGGCTGCTGGGGCAGGTACGGGAAGAGCTGTCGCAGGTGGGAGCGGGCGTGGCTGAGCCACTTGGCCTCGGAGGTGAAGCCGAGCATGGCCTGCATCATCGCCAGCGTGACCAGCTCGTTCGTCGGTGAGCTGCGGGGCGATCCCCAGGGCCGGACGCCAAAGCGCCAGATGCGGAGACGCTTTCAGCAGGTCGTCGGTCTTCACATAGAGTGCCGTTGCGAGGGTGTCCAGGTTGTTCGTCACAAAACGATCTTGGGCGCCCTCGTTCTCGTCTCCGCCGGCACCCTGTGACTCCGATCGTCGGGTGAGTCTTGTCCAGTCACCGGTTCACAGAAAGGATCACGGCATGTCCAGCGACCGTCTCATGCGCATCCACAGCGCCGAGTTCCAGGCCATGGCCGCCAGGGTACTGCGAGTCACCGAGCTCACCTCCCGCTTGAACGTCCTGCCCTTCGAAGACGAAGCGGGCAAGGCGGAACTGTTCGAACAAATCCTTGGCAGGCCACTGCCGCCGAGAGCCACGATCTATCCGCCCTTCTACACGGACCACGGCCTGAACCTCGACCTCGCCGAGCGCGTCTTCATCAACCAGAACTGCACGTTCCTGGACTACGCCGGCATCCGGCTCGGCGAGCGCGTGATGATCGGGCCGAAGGTCACGTTCATCACCAGCGGCCACCCCGTTGATCCCGAGGAGCGGCGGCTGTACCTCACCGGCGCACCCATCGACGTGGCGGAGAACGTGTGGATCGGCGCCGGTGCCACGATCCTGCCCGGCGTCAGCATCGGCCGTGACGCCGTGGTCGCCGCCGGCGCGGTCGTGGCCGATGACGTTCCACCCGCAAGCCTGGTGACCGGCGACAAGGCAACCGTGCGCCGAACGTGGTGACGCCTCTTCGAGGCCACGCCGAGCCCGACTCCGGGCAGCCCTAAACCCTGAACCGCATCGGAAGCCTGGAGTCTCCCCCCGAAGCCAGGGGGCAAGAGACATCACCTCACTCACCGACCCCTTGGAATTGATCATCTGGGCCCGGTCGTCACGGTCGCCGCCGCGACCATCGGCAGCTCGGCTCCGGTACGGCCCGGCGGTCATGGCAACCGGGACACGCCGACCAGCACGGTTCCGGCCAGGAAGAGCCCGGCGCCCGCTGCCATGAGTGAAGGGAAGGCGCTCCCCGACGGGGAGAAGGCGGCCAGACCGAAGAAACAGCAGAGGCCGCTTCCCGTCAGCACCTGGCCTATTCCATGGGGCACGAGCCGTTGGACCCGGGCTCGCTCCCACGGATGGATCCATCCGGTGAGCAGCTCGACCACACCACTCATCGCCACAGCCAGAGCAACCGCGATGAGCACCCCCGGCCCCACGTACTACATCACGCCTCCCCGGCGGCCATCGTGGCACACCGGCGCGCCAGGCAGGGGGCTTGTTCGGAGACTCACGCCCCCAGGCGGGCGGCGCGGACACGACGAGCGGACGGCGGATCGCGGAGCCCCGCTCGAAACCCCTTGCCTAATGGTCAAGAAACGTTGACCATTGCTCGCATGCCTACCGATGTTCTTCCCGAGACGTTCCACGTCACCACGGACGAGCAACTGCGCGCCGTCTCCAACCTCACCCGCCACCGGATCATGGCCGTGCTCCGCTTCGAGCCGGCGACTATCACGCAGATCGCCGAACGGGTGGGGCTCGCCAAGGGGAGTTCCAGCTATCACGTGCGGCTGCTGGAACGGGCCGGCCTGGTGAAGGTGGTACGGACACGGAAGGTGCGGGGCGTCACCGAGCGGTACTACGCGATGGCCGCGCGGTCGATCGTGCTGCCGGATCCGGGCGAGGGAGGGCCGGACGTGCTGATGCGCCATGCGGTGGCGGACCTGGAGGCGGCGCCGCTGGATGCCGAGCGGCACGTACGGATGGCCCATCTGCGGCTCACCGAAGAGCAGTTCGCGCAGCTGGGGGCGCGGCTGGCGGCACTGGCGGACGAGTACCGGGAGCTGTCCGATCCGTCGCTGCCGGACGCGTCACTCGTCTTCGCGCTGTTCCGCCCGGCGCCGCGCGACCGGGCCGAGGGGGACGTCAAGTGACCTCCAGCGAGAAGAAGTTGCCAGCCGGCTTCGGGCGGCTCTGGACCGCGCAGACGGTGTCCTCGCTCGGTGACGGGGTGTCGCATGCCGCGCTGCCGCTGCTCGCGCTGACGTTGACGCGGGATCCGATGACGCTCGCCGTCGTCACGGCCGCCGGAACGCTGCCGTGGCTGCTGTTCGGGGTGCTCGGCGGTGCGCTGGTGGACCGCTGGGACCGCCGGCGCACGATGTGGGTCGTGGACGCGGCCCGGGCGGCGCTGCTCGCGATACCGGCGGCAGCGGCCGTGCTCGACGTACTGAGCATTCCGCTGCTCGCGGCCGTCGCCTTCCTTCTCGGCCTTGGCGGACTCTTCTTCGACACGGCCGCCACGGCCTACCTGCCGGACCTGCTCGGCCGCGACCCGGCACTCCTGGAGCGCGCCAACTCCCGCTTGCGCGGCGCCCAGACCGCCATGTCCGGCTTCGCGGGGCCGCCTGCGGGCAGTGCGCTGCTCGCGCTGGGGCGGGCGGTTCCGCTGCTCGCCGACGCGCTGTCGTTCCTGCTCTCCGCCCTGCTCGTACGTACGCTGCCCGCCGTGCCCCGGCCCGTGCCGGAGGTCCGCGAGTCGCTGCTCCGGCAGGCGCGTGCCGGGGCCTCGTACGTCTTCCGGGACCGGTTGCTGCTCGGGCTCGCGCTCCGCCCGGCGGTCGGGAACGTCGCCTTCCTGGCGGTGGAGACCGTCCTCGCCCTCTTCGCGCACGACCGCCTCGGCATCGACACCTACGGCTTCGGCCTGCTCCTCACGGCGGAGGCCGCCGGCGGCCTGATCGGTGCGGGCATCGCCTCCCGCCTCGGCCGACGGCTCGGCACCGGCACCGCCCTGACCTGCACGGCCGTCGTCGAGGGGCTTGCCATCCTGGGCCTGGCCGCTGCCCCGAACCCGTACGCGGCCGGGCTGGCGCTCGCCGTCTGCGGGGCGGGCATGGGCGCCACGATGGTGCTCGGGCCCTCCCTCCGGCAGGCGGTCGTCCCGGCCCACCTCATGGGCCGGGTCGCCTCCACCTCCCGCATGCTGGCCATGTGCGCCGCCCCGGCCGGGGCCTTCCTCGGCGGCTGGCTGGCCACCGCCTACGACATCCGCACCCCGCTCTACGCCGCCGCCGGCCTCCTCCTGGGGATGACGGCCGTCACGGCGTCCATGACCAGCAACCGCCGGGTCGCAGCGGCGCTGCGTGCCGCCGCCCCGGCCGAGGACAAGCTCGCCCTTTGAATCTCTCCGGCACCTTCGTCCTCTTCAGGGGTGATCTCAGAGTGCGGTACGTGACCTGATGTCCGGTCGGTGCTTGGGTTGGGTGAGGAGTCCTGGTCGGCGGGGCGGACTGGCTACTCAGGTGCGGGACTGAGCGAACAGGCCGGGTTCGGTGAGAATGCCCCGCAAATGCCACTCAGACGTCACTCAAGTACGACCAGCGCATGCGCAGGCCAGGAGCCAAGCGAATCACGAACGTATGACCGGCGACCATGCGCCAAGGTCACACCGTCGAGTGATGACAAGCCGGGTGCCAGATGGTGGACAGCACCCTCAGTCGTTGTAGTGTGGGGATACGCACAGCTCCCATGACTCGGCGTTCGGACCCTCGAAGTGAACGATCTGACCCTCGGGGCGGACGTTCAGTGAGATAGCGCGGCGCGCCCAGTAGGGGTGACTGGCGCAGCCGGTCTTCTTGTCCGGATTAATTAAGCGGGTGGTCCCAGGCAGGGTGTCCCGCGAGGCCAGCCGGTGGTTGACGATGTATTTCGTGGCTGCGGACCAGCACGGGACTTCAACCCACTTGCCCGCCTCCGGTGTGTCGGCATCCGGGCTGACGTGGTGCACGCAGTCCTCCACCGCGGCGTGGGAGATGTCGCCGTTCAGATCCTCGCTGACCGAGTTGGCAGTGGAAGTGTGGTTCGCGTACAGGAGAAGGAGCAGGACGGCGAACGAGGTGATCAGACCAAGAGGGACGAGCCACTCTCTGCCATTCGATACGGGGTGTGTCCATGTCGGGGGATCTTCCCGGCTTTCCAAACGGACGTAGCGGCCGCGCCGCCGAACCGTGACGAGTTCGGTGGTGTCAGCCTTGAGGTAGCGGAGGCATGGAGGGCTGACGTTTCCGTCGATGTTCACCTTGATCTTGCAGGTGCCGGGATCGAGGTCGTAGGTCCTGGTCGCGGCAGGTTTGATCATTGTGTGCTCGCCGTTCAGGAAGATCCCGAGACGGCTTTGGGTCTTGTTCTCGATGCTCAGACCGGCACGGGTCCTGCGGACTGACGGGGCGGGCGTGGTCGCGCCCGAGAAAGCCGTCGAGGATACCGTGGCCTTGGACCTCCCCTTGGTCTCCGACGTCGTCTCCTCGTTCTTGGCCGGGGAGTCGAGCAGCCGTAGCGCCTTGCAGATGGAGGGGCGGTCGGCCGGGTCTTTCTGCAGGAGCGCCGTGATGAGCGGTTCGAGGCGGCCGGCCCGGCGCATCGGTGGTGTGTTCTCGAATGCCACTGCGTGGAGCGTTCCGGCTGGGTTGTCGCGGTGGAACGGGGCGATGCCTTCCACGGCCTCGTACAGCGTGGTGCCCAGCGAGAACAGGTCGCCGGCGGGGCCGCCCTTCTCACCCTGGGCCCGTTCCGGGGAGAGGTAAGACAGGGAGCCGATGACCAGGCCGGTCCGGGTCAGCTTGGAGTCGGTCTTGTTGACGGCGATGCCGAAGTCGGTGAGCAGGATCTGGCTCTGCGAGGTCACCATGACGTTGGCCGGTTTGATGTCGCGGTGCACAATGCCCTGCTGGTGGGCCGCGTCCAGGGCGTGTAGAAGTGCCTTGGCGACCACCTCAACGGCCTCCACCGAGAGGCGCCTCTTCTCCTTGGCCAACAGCTCGTGGAGGGTGTCGCCCTCCACGAGCTGCATCACGATCCAGGGGGCGCCGTCCACGGTGACCACGTCGTGGACGCTGACGATGTTGGGATGATCGCGCAGCTTGGCGGCATTGCGGGCCTCACGCCCGGCACGGAGCAGCAAATCCTTGCGATCGGCCTCAGCGAGGTCCTCGCTCAGAAATAACTCCTTTACCGCGACGCCGATTTGGAGGGTCTCGTCGCGCGCTGCCCAGACCCGTCCGAAGCCGCCGGAGCCCAGGATACGGTCGAGCCGGTACCGCTCACCTATCAGCAACCCCCGAGTTCCCCGCACCACGACGCCCCCTCGGTTCACTGCCAGCCGGAAGTGGTGACGATATTGCCAGGGCCGCCGGCTTCACGAAGGATGGATGACGCCATGAGTGACCTCGGGGACTGCCCTGGCCATCCGTGACATCCTCACGGGACCCGGGCCTGGCCAGTTCGCCCAGTCCCTGACCGCATCCCACCGCGGTGACCAGCACCCCATGCCCAATCTCAACTCCGAGACGGGCATTACCTCACGTACCGCGCTCTCATGGGTAGCCTCAAGACATGCTGCCTGCAGACCGCAAGCCTGTGTCTGGCGAAGTGACGGGCTGGCTTGCTCGGAATGCCATACGGCTGATCAGCCTCACGGCAGGCACGTCCACCAGCGACCTTCAGCCGCTGAAGGGCGTTCTCGACGGCGTGCGGGTCATGGGCATCGGGGAGTCCACACACGGAACACGTGAGTTCTGCCGGCTCGAGCACCGCCTGTTGAAGTTTCTGGTGACGGAGCTGGGCTTCTCGGTCCTGGCCATGGAAGCGAGCGCATCCGCAGCACCAGCCGTTGATGCCCACGTACTCCACGGCGTCGGCGATGGCGCGGAGGCCGTGGCTGAGCTCGGGTTCTGGACCTGGCGCACCTATGAGGTGCTCGCGGTGATCGAGTGGATGCGGGCCTACGACCGCGGCCACCCGAAGCCCAGAAGGTGCGCTTCGTGGGCATTGATCCCCAACAGTGCGGGCCTCCCTCACGGTGCTCGACGCTGTGCTGCGGCGCGTGGCACCCGCTCGTGCGCTTGAGTTTCCCTCCCCCCTCCGCGTGCTCGCCAAGGCATATCCGGGATCGCGCCCCGACCCCGAGCAGCCTGGTCCACGACCCCGAGACGCTGTTGGACTTCCTCCTCAAGAACATCCCCGAAGCGGCCAACGCGATACGCCAAGCCCGGATTCTCAGCAGGCTGCCGACCGGGTGACCCGCGCCAGACAGCACACGCATCCCGAACAGACCGTGATCTCCGCAGCGCAGCCGACGCGCCGTTGGCCGTACGGCATTGGCTTCACGGCCGCCACGTCGCACGAGGCTCCGGCGCGGTGATTCCACTCTGGACCCACCAGTGCAACCACACCCCGGTCACTTTGGCCGACGCGTACGGCGGACTGGCTTATGTGGCGGTCTCGAACGGCTCCCAGTCGCTCAGATGCCCCTCAGAGGATCGGCGGGCGCCCCAACCGGGTCATGCGCCACACCGTGCGCCACCTCATCGGCTTGCGCGGGCCGCACGGCGTCCGTACGCCTTCGAAGAAGCCGCCCCACCACGCCGTCAGGCCCGCGAGAGACCGGGTTCGCGCCATGGTGAGCAGGATCCACACACCGAGATAGACCGGAATCAGGGGGACCGGGAGCCGACGACGGGCCAGCCACACCCGGTTGCGAGCGGTGAACCGGTAGTAGACCGCGTGCCGGGCCGGCGAGGTCTTCGGGTGCTGGAGGACGAGATCGGGTTCATAAAGGATCTTCCATCCCGCATCGAGCGCACGCCATGCCAGATCGGACTCTTCGTGCCCGAAGAAGAACTCCCCCGCCCACAAGCCGGTCTGCCGGAGCATGGGCATCGAGAAGGCGTGGCCGCCACCGAGGAAGGCGGTCACCAGACCACGGCGCATCGGGTCGTCCGCACGGAGCCGGGGTACCCAGCGCCGCTCGGTGTGCCCGTGCTCGTCAGCGACCCTGAATCCGATGATCCCCAGCTTCGGGTCTTCCACGAACAATTGCTGGACCTTGCGGAACACATCGTCGTCGACCAGTAGGCCGTCATCGTCCAGTTCCACGACGACGTCGACCTCACCCGAGTCGCGCAACAGCTCCAACGCCACGTTGCGACCACCGGGGCAGCCCAGGTTCTCCTCCATCGGGATCTTGGTCACGTCCGCCGTGACGTCGGTGAGGGGTGTCGCGTTCCCCACCAGAACCACGCGCGCCGCAGGGACATCCTGCTTCTCCACCGAAGCGAGCAGAGCCTCAAGCTCCCGCGGGCGCGTGCCCATGGTCACGATGACGACTCCGATACGCGGCAACGACATAGCAGCAAACTCCACTGGTCGGCAGAGTGCCGATGCTAGCGTCGCGCGGCATGTCCCTGGCACCGCCTCCCACACACGTCTGTGACGTGACATCCCACGTCACGCAGCACGTGAAGTGCCCCGAGGCAGGCAAACACGAGGAGACCGACCTGGCCTGGCGTGCCATCGACCGGGGCTGGGACGTCCTGTACGAGCCCCTGCTGGTCCTTCAGCACCCCAAGACCTCCCCGGCCCGGCACGCCGCGTACTACCGGATGACGGCCCGCAACCGGGTCTGGCTGGCCCAGCGGCACCTGCCCGCACCGCTCGTCCCCGTCTACCTCGGTGCGCGGGTGGCCTTGACGGTGGCCCGTACGCGTTCCCCGACGGGCCTGCGGGCCTGGTTCGAAGGTTTCGCCGGCCGCCCGGGAAGCACCGCCGGACGGCCCCGGGGCGTCCTGGCCCTCCGCAGCCCCAGGGCTCCTCAGACCCCCCGCGCCCCCTGCCGGGGTGCGAAGCCGCCCTCGCGCAGGTCCTCCGCCAGCAGCCGCTTGGCGATGGCGTCGGCCGCCGCCCGCAACTCCTCGCTGCGCGGCCGGCCACGGTCCTGTTCCAGCCGGTCGCCCAGCCAGTCCGCCCAGGCCCGCGAGATCACCGCCGCCTCCCGTTCGCCCGCCCGCGTATGGGCGAAGAAGCCGTTCTGCCGGGTCAGGAATCCCTCCTCCACCATCCGGTCGAAGACCGGCAGCAGCACCTCCGGCGGCAGTGACAGCCGCGACGCGATGAGGCCCAGGCCGGCGTGCCCCACGGTCCGGGTCATCAGGTCCACCTGCATCACCGCCCATGCCCCCGCCATGTCCAGCCGTGTGTCGGAGGCGTGGACGATCGCGCGCGCCGTGTCGGGCCCCATGTCCCGTACGAGCTTGCCCACCGCCAGTTCCAGCAGTTTGGCCGAGTCCCCCGAGGCCGTGGCCGGGGACGCGAAGCCGTCGCCGATGTCCGTGGAGCCCGCCCGGGCGCTGTCGCGCAGCCGGACCTGCTTGAGGAAGAGCGCGACGACGAAGCCGACGGCCGCCACCGGAACCGTCCACAGGAAGACCGTGTGCAGGGCGTCGGCGTACGCGTCGATGACCGGGCCCGCCCCGGCCGGGGGCAGTCCGTGGACGCCCTGCGGGCTCTGCGCGGCGGCGGCGATGGCGGCCGGATCGGCGCCGGTGGCGAGGGCGGCCTCGGCGACCCCGGCCTGCAGTTCGGGCTCCAGGCGGTTGGCGTAGATCGTCCCGAAGACGGCGGTGCCGAAGGAGCTGCCGAGCGTACGGAAGAAGGTGACGCCGGAGGTCGCCGTGCCGAGGTCGGCGTAGTCCACGGTGTTCTGCACCGCGATGGTCAGCACCTGCATGCACAGCCCGATGCCGGTGCCGAGGACGAACATGTACGCCGACTCCAGCCACCCGCCGGTGCCGGGTCCCATCAGCGACAGCAGGTACAGGCCCGTGCCCATCACCGCGCAGCCGGCGATCGGGTAGATGCGGTATCGGCCGGTCCGGCTGGTGGCGTTGCCGCTGAAGACCGACGCGATCAGCAGGCCGATGACCAGCGGCAGGGTCCGTACGCCGGACAGGGTGGCCGAGTCGCCGTCCACGTACTGGAGGTAGGTCGGCAGGAAGGTCATCGCCCCGAGCATGGCGAAGCCGACGACGAAGCTGAGGACCGAGCACACCGTGAAGACGGGGTTGCGGAAGAGCCGCATGGGCAGCATCGGTTCGGCCGCCCGGGTCTCGGCCACGCAGAACAGGGCGAGGGCCAGCGCGCCGCCCGCGAAGAGCCCGGTGATCACCGGTGAGCTCCAGGCGTGCTCGTTGCCGCCCCAGCTGGTGGCCAGGATCAGCGCGCTCGAACCGGCGGCGACCAGGGTGATGCCCGGGTAGTCGATGGCGGGCCGGCCGGCGGCGCGGACCGAGGGGATGGTGCGGGCGGCCGCCACGACGACGAGCACGGCGATCGGGACGTTGACGTAGAAGGCCCAGCGCCAGCTCAGGTGGTCGGTGAACAGGCCGCCCAGCAGGGGTCCGATGACGGTGGCGACTCCGAAGACGGCACCGATGGCGCCCTGGTACTTGCCCCGTTCGCGCAGGGGGACCACGTCGGCGATCAGGGCCATGGAGGTGACCATCAGGCCGCCGGCGCCGATGCCCTGGAGGCCCCGCCACAGGATGAGCAGGGTCATGTCGCCGGCGAGGCCGCACAGGAAGGAGCCGGTGATGAAGATGACGGCGGAGATCTGGAAGATGAGCTTCCGGCCGAAGAGGTCGCCGAACTTGCCCACCAGGACCGTCGCGACGGTTTCCGCGAGCAGGTACGCGGTCACCACCCAGGCCATGTGGGCCGCGCCGCCGAGGTCCGCCACGATGGTGGGAAGGGCCGTGCCCACGATCGTCTGGTCGAGGGCGGCCAGCAGCACGCCCAGCGTGATCGTGCCGAAGACGACGTTGCGCCGCCGCCGGTCGAGCACGGGCGGCGGCGCGGGGACGGCGGGGGCACTGGTCACATCTCGCACTCTCACAGCACCCCCCACCGCACCGCCTCCCGCAAGCCGCCGTACGGGTGAGAACCCCGCGGCCGCGCGCCGGGGAAGGGGGTCAGCGCAGGTAGGCCAGGCCCGGGTGCTCCGCCGCGTACCCGTCCAGCAGCCGCCGGGCCACCGCCACCGAGTCCACCAGGGGGTGCAGCGCGAAGGCCTTCACGGCGTCCGCCCGCGAGCCGCTCGAAGCGGCGGCCAGCACCGCCCGCTCCGCCGCCTTCACCGAGGTGACCAGCCCCACCGCGTGCAGCGGCAGCGGCGCCACGGAGACCGGGTGGGCGCCGTTCGCGTCGACCAGGCACGGCACCTCGATGACCGCGTCCGCGTCGAGTACGGAGAGGGTGGCGCCGTTGCGCACGTTGAGGATGAGGGTGGCCCGCTCGTCCCGGGCGATGGCCCGCATCAGCGCGAGGGCGACCTTCTCGTAGCCGCCGGACTCCAGGTCGCTCTCCTCGCGCTCCCCGACGCCCGCCACCTCGCGGTTCTCCGACATGTACGTGGCCTCGCGCTCGGCCCGGGTGCGGTCCCAGGCGGCCAGCGCCGCCCCGGCGGGCTGTCCCGGCCGGCCGGCCTCGGCGTAGAAACCGCGCTGCTGGTCGCGCAGGAAGGCGCCGCGCGTCTGCTTCGCCTCCTGGTAGGCCCGTACCGTGTCACGGTTGAAGTAGTAGTAGTGCAGGTACTCGTTCGGGATCGCGCCGAGCGAGCGCAGCCAGTCGGCGCCGAAGAGCCGTCCCTCCTCGAAGGACTCCAGCGCCCGCGTGTCGGCCAGCAGCCGGGGCAGCTCGTCGCGCCCGCCGATCCGCAGGCCGCGGACCCAGCCCAGGTGGTTGAGGCCCACGTAGTCGATCCAGGCCTCGCCGGGACGGGCGCCGAGCAGCCGGGCGATCCGGCGGCCGAGGCCGACGGGCGAGTCGCAGATGCCGATGACCCGGTCGCCGAGTTCCGCGGCCATGGCCTCGGTGACCACTCCGGCGGGGTTGGTGAAGTTGATGACCCAGGCTCCGGGGGCGGTACGGGCGATCCTGCGCGCGATCTCGCGGGCCACGGGCACCGTCCGCAGGCCGTACGCGATACCGCCCGCGCCGACCGTCTCCTGGCCCAGCACTCCCTCGGCCAGCGCGATCCGCTCGTCCGCCGCGCGCCCCTCCAGGCCGCCGACGCGGATGGCGGAGAAGACGAAGTCGGCTCCGCGCAGGGCCTCGTCCAGGTCGCCGGTGGCGGTGACGGCCGGGGCGTCCGCCACGGCGGCGGCCGCGGCCTGGTCCGCGAGGACCCGGGCCATGGCGGCGAGCCGGGCGGGGTCCTCGTCGTAGAGGGTCACATGGGACACCCGGCCCTCGGCGTGGTCGCCCAGCAGTGCCCCGTAGACGAGCGGGACGCGGAATCCGCCCCCGCCGAGGATGGTCAACCGCATGCCCTGTTCCGCCCTTCCGCCGTCGTGGCCGCGGCCACGGCCCGGGGATTCCCGGGCACGGGCGGAGCCACGATTCCGGCGGCACCGCCGGAATGCCACGATCCGTGGCATCCGCGCGGTGTCGCGGATCGTGGCACCGCACGGACCGAACCAGGCGGTCGGTACGGCTCGGTGCCGCCGACCCCGCCATGGCACGGGCCGTGGCACGCGCTTCAGGGGGCCAGTCTCCCCCGCGCTGTCACTCCCCCAGCGGCGGCACGGCCCGCAGACGCGCGCCCTGCTGCTGCGGGGAGCCGGCTCCGCCGCGCACCGGACCGGCCGGCAGGCCCTGCGGGGCCGAGAGCACCAGGGTGATCCGGGTCAGGCCCATTCCCCCCAGCATTCGGCTGGTTTCCGCCACCATCCGGCACCGCACCAGGCCCCAGCCCGGGTCCGGATGGCGCACCGTCCGCACCGCGCCGTCCTGTTCGGCGGCGCCCTCCCCGTGGGTGGTCAGCCAGTGCGGGACCCCGTACCGGTAGGCGGCCTCCATGAACGGGTCACGGGCCACCTCCTGACGGATGCTCCGCAGCCCCTCGTCGTCCGGAGCCCCGGCCAGGGCGGTCGCGAACTGGGCCAGCAGCGGTACGCACCAGGCCGGTTCGTGGTCCTCCAGCACGGCCGCGGCATCCGGATGGAAGAGCACGAAGCGCAGGAAGTTGTCGTCCGGCAGGGCCGTCGGATGGGGGCGGACCGACTGGAACAGCCGGTCGAAGGCCGAATTGGTGAGGGCGACGTCCCACCGGTGGTCCACCAGGAAGCTCGGGTAGGGCACGGCCTCCATGAGGGCCGCGTAGTCCACGAGGTAGTCGCGCTGGGCCGGGTCCTGGGGCAGCCGGTTCTCCTCGGCCGCACGCCAGGTGGGCGGCGGATCGCGGTCGACCATGACCCTGAACAGCCAGAAGCACTGCCGCTCGCTCATCTCCAAGGCCTCGGCCAGGGCGAGGAGTTTGCGGTCCGTCCATTCTTTGACGAGCCCGCGTTCCCAGTTTCCGTACGCGCGCACGCTGATGTGCAGCCGCGACGCGACGTCCTCCTGGCTCAGGCCCAGTTCTTCGCGGCGCTGGCGCAAAATCTCCTTGCGCCGCTCCGACCGCACTGCGCCGCGGGCGGGTTCCTCGCCCGCCAGGCGCTCCTCACCGGCTCGGACGAGGCCATCAGACGGGCCCACCGCTGCGAGATGTGGCACCGAGAGCTCCCCCTCCTCAACGGTCTGGATCTTCATTTCCGTGTGGCGATCCTGCTACCGACTTCATTCGAGTGTCAACTATTGTGGCAATTCCAGCCGAGCGACAGCTCATTCCCGCCACAGCTGTGGCAAGTTCTGGCTCTCCCAAAACAAACCGGATAGATTCCCTGAGGCCGACACGTGCCCACTGACCTCGCGCGATCTAGGAGAACCACTGGTGACAGACGGCTTCCCGGCTCCCGTCGCGGTGGCCAACGCGCCCCTGGCAGCGACCGTCACGCGGGTCGCCGAACTGGCGAACAAAATGGGCCGCGACCCGAACCAGGTCTTCGACCTCCGCAGACTCTCGGAGGCGTCGGGGGTTCCCACTGATGTGATCAGGACCCTGCTGGACGGCCGGCGGGCCGGCGAACCCGACCTGCAGGCGCGTTTCCTCCAGCGCCTGGACCTGCTCCGGCGGACCCGGGTCAAACCCAACGGCCGCCGCTACACGCAGCAGGAGATCGCCGACGGCGCCGGGATGTCCCGGCAGCAGGCGGGCGCCCTGATCAACGGCGACCGGCGGCCCACGATGGAGCACTGCGACGCCATCCAGCGGTTCTTCGGCGTACACGCGGGCTTCCTCACCGCCCATGACGCCGACGCCCTCACGGACGCCCTCCAGCGCACCGAGCAGCAGCTGCTCCAGGACTTCGCGGGGCGCGAGCGGCAGACCGTACCGGCCGAGGCGGCTTCGACCGGCGATCCGCTGGCAAGACTCCTGCAGAACCACGGTGTGCGGGGCATCGCCTGGCGCGCCGCACAACTGCCCAGCGACAAGCACCGGGACAAGGTGACCGAATGGCTGGACATGCTTCTCGAAAGCGTCAAACCGAACGAATCATGACCCAGTCGAAAGTCTGGATCTGATCCTTGAGTCCTGATCCGGATCCGCGCCGACGGGGAGAACGGTGAGCATAGGCAGAGCGCAGCGGCGGTTGTGCGCGGAGCTGGTGTCCGGCATCAAGCTGGCCGCCCCCGTGGAGCCGGTGGACCTCTACGCCGCCCTCTGCGAGGGCATGAGCAGGCACCGCGGCCGCCCGGTGGAGTTCCGGATGGCCGCGTTCCCGCAGGGGACCGCCAGCGGCCTGTGGCTCGACATGGCGGACCGCGACCTGGTGGTCATCGAGGAGCGCACGGCACCCGACCACCAGCTGGTGATCCTGGGCCACGAGCTGTGGCACATGAAGGCCGGCCACTGCAGCCACCACGTCGACGGGGCCGCCGTCGCCGCCCGGCTGCTGACCGACGGCGCCGACCTCGGCGAGACGGTCCGCAGCGTCGCCGCCCGCACCCGGGCCGACGTCCGGGAGGAGACCGAGGCGGAGAGCTTCGGGCTGCTGCTGGGCAGCCGGTGCCGCACCTGGCTGGCCGGGTCGGCGGGCCACCGGCCGCCGGCCCACCGCGACGAGCTGGCGGGCCGGATCGAGACCTCTCTCGGCTACCGGGGGCACAGGAACGACCGTTGAGCGGACCGGACTACTACATCCCGGCGGCCGCGATGGCGGTGGCCCTCGTGTGCAAGCTTCCGGCGCTGCGCACCAACGGCCGCGATCCGCTCCTGCGGTCCGTCTTCGTCCTGCTCCTCCTCGGCGGCGCGGTGTTCACCTTCGCCGCCCCGCCCACCATCGCGGCCGTCAACCGCTGGACCGGCGTCCCCAATTTCTCGGCCCCCCTCGTCTACTGCCTGATGACCGCCTTCAGCGCCTCCTGCCTCGTCCTGGTCTTCAACTGGCGCGGCGGCCCGAGGCAGGAGATCCGGCGCACCTCCCAGCGCTGGATCGCCGGCTACGCCGTGGTCGTGGTGGCCATCATCGTCCTCTTTGCCCTCGGTGAGGCCCCGGTCGAGCGGCTGCGCGACTTCGACACCTACTACGCGAACACCCCCTACATCCGGCTGATGATCGCCGCCTACCTGCTGGCGCACAACGCCGCCGTGCTGATGATGGTGTCGATGTGCTGGCGCTGGTCCCTGCGGGTCAGCGGCTGGCTCCGGGCCGGCCTGGTGATCATCGTCGCGGGGTACACCATCAGCCTCGCCTACGACGCGGCCAAGATCTCCGCCGTCGCCGCCCGCTGGCTGGGCCACGACCTGGACGACCTGAGCACCTACCTCGCCCCGCCGCTGGCCGCCTTCGCCGCCCTCGTCAGCTCGGTGGGCTTCGTCCTGCCGCTGGTGTACCAGCGCGTGTCGGACAGCTGGCGCACCTGGAGCACCTACCGGAACCTCGGCGCCCTGTGGCACGAGGTGCACAGCACCGCACCCCGCGGCACGCCCTGCGTACGGATGTCCTGGTGGTCCCCGGCCGCGATCCGGGTGATCCAGCGGGAGTCCGACATCCACGACGGATTCCTGCGGCTCGGCCCCTCCTTCGACCGGCGCCACCGCGACACCGCCTACGAGCGGGCCCGGTCGGCCGGGGCGGACGAGGAGACGGCCCGCGCCGTCGCCGACGCGGCGATGGTGGTGGCGGCCGTACGGGCCAGCGCCGCCGACCCGGAGGGGGGCGGGAACGGTGACGAGGAGCGGGTGCCGCTCCTGGCCGACGGGCCGCGCGACCTCGTACGGATCTCGCACGCCCTGCGGCACTCGCCGCTGGTGGCCGCCGTGCGGCGGCAGGCGGCCCCGGCGGGGGGCTGAACCGGCGACGGCGCCGGCCCGGACCAGCCCCCGCCGGCGCCGTCGCCGGTTCAGCGGGAGGCAGTCACCGACTGGGCGGGGAACAGCTCCTGGAAGGGCTCGGCCGAGTCGGTGCCGTCGCGCCCGTACGGGGCGTCGAAGCTCCACACCATGAACAGCAGGAACACGATCAGCGCGCTGAACAGTCCGGCCAGCAGCAGCTCGCGCCCCGAACGCCGGATCTGCAGGGTGAAGATCAGCCCGATCGTGACGATGCCGCCGACCACCAGCCCGAACCAGACCACGCCCGGCAGGGTGGACTCGTCGCTCTGGGTCCGGGAGTGCCGGGCGTCGTCGGCGGCGGCGATGTGGTCGAGGAGCGGCTGGTAGGCCTGGGCCTGGAGTTCATTGGCGGGGCTCTGGTGGGTGACGTCGGTACGCAGCTTGCCGAGCAGCTGTGCGCCCTCGGCGGAGGCGTCCCGGCCGGAGACCAGGCGCGGCCAGTCGACGCTGACGGTGTGGGAGACGTACGCGTCCACCTCGCCGCGGATCCGGTCGCGGACGGGCGCGGGGTAGACGTCGGCCCGCTGGGTGACCTCGTACAGCGACTGGGCCTCGCGGCGCACGCTGTCCTCGGCCGCGCCGCGCGCCTCCCAGACACCGGCGATGGCCAGGCCCAGGACGATCGCGTAGACCACGCCGACCATCATCGTCATGTACTCGATGACGTCGGGGGTTTCGCTGGTGTCCTCGTCGTCCGCGACCCGGCGGTGCCGGACCACGGTGATGGTGAGGACGAGGGCGCAGACGAGCGCCATGGCGATGGCCAGGACCAGCCATTCGGACACGAGGGATCTCCCGTTCGTGGGTCAGTGGATGCGGTGCGCGGATGCGCGGTGCGTGGTACGCGGATGCGCGGGCGCATGAACGCGCGGACGCGGGGGCGTCCGTGGGCGGGACGCGGGTGCTCGGAGCCGCGGGCATCAGCTCCGGCCCTTGGAGCGGGGACGCAGCGCGGCGGCGGCCAGCACGGCCGGGGTGGTCACGACGACCATCAGCATCATGGTGCTCAGTCCGTCCGGGCCGCGCCGCTCCAGGGCGACGGAGTGGTACGGGCGCACGTGGAACCTCCGCGTCTGCCCGGCGGCGGCGCCGGCGGCGGGCGGGGCGGAGGCATCGGCCGGGGCGGGCTCCGGCTCCGCGTCCGCGGCCGGCGCGGCCCCCGGCGGCTGCGCCGGCCCGCCCGGCGCCGCCGCCCCGGGCTCGGGCGCCCCCGGCAGCCCCGGCGCGTGGCCGGGGTGGCGCACCGTGGGCCGGACGGCTCCGGGCACCGTCACCCGTACGGCCGGCGGCACCGGCGACGGGCTCCCGGGCCGCGCCACGGGCGGCGGCGGCACGGCGGGCGGCCGCACCTTGGGCGGCTTGGGCGGCCCGCCCGGCACGCACACGTCGACCCGCGCGCCGTGGCCGTTGCCGTCGCCCGCGACCGCCACGTGGCCGTGCAGCGGGCAGAGCGCGGCCACCAGCCCCGCCCCGGCGAAGTACTGCCAAGCCGTCACCGCGGTCCTCCCGATCCGGCAGCCGATATGAGGGTTACGGCTGAAGAAACGATCACGGCGGGGGTTCGGACACGCGCCGGACAGGTCAAGATCCCCGCCCGGGACCTCACTTCGCCCCGCCCGGAACCCCGCCCGAAACCCCGCCCGGAACCCCCGCGTGGTCCCCGCGCGGAGCCCCCGCCCGCGGCCGCGCCCCGACCTGCCGGGGCGGGGCACGCGCGGGGCGTCGCGTACCGGCCGGGCCGGGTGGGCTGCCCCGGCGGACCGGCGGACCCGGCGGCGCGCAAAGCGGTGGCAGGGGCGGGCCCGTGACGGCCCGTGAGGGGCGGGGGCCGGGGCTCGCCTAGGCTTGCCGCATGTCCACCGCCGCGCCCTCCTGCCCCGCCCCGCCCGTCACCGCGTGGCGCGTCATGCGGCGGCCCGGGCGGTTCCTCTGCTCGGGGTGGCCCTGGCGGTGCTGGGCGTACCTGGGCAGCGGGGCTCCGCTCGGGTACGGGGTGCTGCTCGCCCTGGTGCTGCTCGTCGGGCTCGGGGTGCTGCTGGCGGTGGCCGGGATCGGGCTGGTGCTGCTGGTCGCCGCCCTGGCGGGTGCGGTGCCGCTCGGGGAGCTGGAGCGGCACCGGCTGCGGTGGGTGGAGCCGGAGCCGGTGGCGGACCCGCACACCTCGCTCGCCGGGGCCGGCCCCGCCGCCTGGCTGCGGACGCGGCTGCGCGAGCGCGCCACCTGGCGGGAGTTCGGGTACGCCGCCCTGTTCGGGCTGGTCTTCGGGGCGGCCGGCTTCGGGGTGCTCTCGCTCGTGGCGTTCTCGCTCATGCTCGTGGCGGCCCCCGTCATCGTGTGGGCCCTCGCCCCGGAGCCGGTGATGCTGATACCCGGCGAGGCGGTGGCGGGCCCGCTGGAGGCGCTGGGCGGGACGGCCGTCGGGGTGGCCGGGCTGGTGCTGGCCGCGTACGCGGGCGCGCTGATCGCCGGGGCGCAGGTCAAGTGCGCCCGGCTGCTGCTCGGGCCGCGCGAGGAGGACGACCGGGTGCTGGAGCTGACCCGCTCGCGGGTGCGGCTGGTCGAGGCCTTCGAGGCCGAACGGCGGCGCATCGAGCGGGACCTGCACGACGGGGCCCAGCAGCAGCTGGTGGCCCTCAGCATGACGCTCGGCCTCGCCGAACTGCGGCTGCGCGAACACCCGGAGGCCGCGGAGGCGGCGGCGCTCGTGGGCCGGGGCCGCGAGGAGGCCAAGCGGGCCCTGGCGCAACTGAGGGACCTGGTACGGGGGATCCATCCGCAGGTGCTCACCGACCACGGGCTGGCGGCGGCGGTCGCGGAGGTGGCGCTGCGCCATCCCGTGCCGGTGACGGTGGACCTGGAGCTGCCCCGGCTGCCCGAACCGGTCGAGGTGACCGCGTACTTCACCGTCGCCGAGGCCCTCGCCAACGCGGCCAAGCACAGCGGCGCCTCGCGGATCGGCGTCGCCGGTAGGGTCGAGGGCGGCCGGCTCACCCTCACCGTCACCGACGACGGCCGCGGCGGGGCCGATCCCGGCGCGGGGGCGGGCCTGGCGGGGCTGGCGGACAGGGTGGCGATGTTGCGGGGCAGGCTGACGGTGTCCAGTCCGGTGGGCGGACCGACCGAACTGAGGATGGAGGTCCCGTGCTCCGGGTGATCCTGGCCGAGGACTCCGTCCTGCTGCGAGCGGGGCTGGCGGAACTGCTCGCCCTGGGCGGCCACCGGGTCCTCGCCTCGGTCGGCGACGCCCCCGCCCTGCTGCGGGCGGTGGCGGCCGAGCGGCCCGACGTGGTCGTCACGGACGTGCGGATGCCGCCCGGGCTGCGCGACGAGGGGCTGCGCGCCGCGCTGGAACTGCGCGCCGCGGACCCGTCCCTGCCGGTCCTGGTGCTCTCGCAGTACGTGGCCACGGCCTACGCGACCCAGCTCTTCACCGGCGGATCGGCGGCCGGGCTGGGCTACCTGCTCAAGGACCGGGTCGGGGAGGTGACCGAGTTCCTCGACGCGCTCCGGCGGGTCCACGAGGGCCAGACGGTCATCGACCCCGAGGTGGTCCGCGTCCTGCTCGCGCCGAGGCCGGCGAACGAGCCGCTGGCCCGCCTCACCCCGCGCGAGCGGGAAGTGCTGGCGCTGATGGCGGAGGGGCTCAACAACCAGGCGCTGGCGGCGCGCCTCTTCATCACCGAGGCCTCCGTCGTCAAGCACGCCGGCAACATCTTCACGAAGCTGGACCTGGACCCGACGGAGGGCAACCGCCGCGTCCTGGCCGTCCTGGCCCACCTGCGCGCCCCGGGAGGCGCCGCCGGCTGACCACGTCCCGGCCCTCCCCGCGTTCGCCTGCTCCCCGGTGGTCCCGCCGCCCGGCGCCTCCCCCGTCAGCGGGCCGGAGCCGTCCGCCGGGCCCCGGAGCGCGCCACGACACGGGAGGCGGCCGGGCCCGCGGGGGCCGCCGACCGCGCCCAGGCCACCAGCAGCAGCGGCAGCGCCAGGTAGCCGAAGCGGCTCGCCGGAGCCAACAGGAACGCCAGGGTCAGCCCGAGAGCGAGCCGGTCGGCCGCTGCCACCACGGTGCGCGGCGGGCGCACCAGCAGCGACAGCGCCACCCCCAGCCCGCCCAGCACCAGCAGGCCTGCCGCCAGGTACCAGCCCCACGGCCCGGCTTCCGCCAGCAGGTGGCCCGGCAGGGGGCTGCTCGCCGGGGTCGCCACCTCGGCACGCCCGGTCGGGAAGGCGAACACCTGCCGCCACAGCTCCGCCGGCTGGAGCAGCAGGCTCGGCACCACCAGGGCGGCCGTGCCCAGCAGCGTCACCAGCGCGCACCGCCCCGCCGCCCGCCCGCCCCGGCGGGCCGCGAGGAGGGCCAGGACCACCGCCACGGCGGGCAGCGCCGTCCACTTGAGGGCGCACGCCGCGGCCAGGGCCGCCCCGGCGGCCGTCGGGCGGCCCGACGCGGCCGCCGCGAGGGCCAGGCAGCACAGCCCCGCCAGCGGCAGGTCCACCCCGCTCACCGCCAGCGGGAGTGCCACGACCGGCGAAGCCACCAGCAGCGGGAGCAGTGGGGAGGGGGCGGTGCCCAGGAGGCGGCGGCCTGCCCGCATCCCGCCGAAGAGCGCGGCGGCGCACCAGAGCCGGGCGTCGCCCAGCAGCCGTACCACCCAGCTCCCGTCCTCGCCGGAGCCGCCGCCGAGCAGGGCGCGCGGGATGCCGAGGAGTGCCGTCCCGGGGAGGTACGGGGTGTACTCCTCGACCCCGGCGGGCCGGTTCGCGTAAAACCTTCCGGTCTCGAGGAGGCGCCGCCCGGACCGTTCGATGACGCCGACCTCGGACTGCCCCTGTCCGGTGAGCACCAGGTACAGCAGCGGCACGGCCACCGCTCCCAGCAGCGCGGCGGCGAGCGCGGCGCGGCGCCGGCCCAGGGCGGTGGCGGCCGCGGCGGCGAGGTATCCGGCGGCCGCGCACCAGCCCCACAGCCGGTGCGGGGCCAGCGCGGAGAACAGCGGGAAGGACAGCGCCCAGGCGGCCGCGAGCAGCCAGCCGGCGGTCCACCGGGCGGTGGGGGAAGGGATCATGGACCCATTCCAGCCGCGCGGCCCCCTCCGGGTCCGCACGCCCAGGCGGAGTCCTCGTGGTGGGGTTTTGCCTACCTTCCCCTGCCGGCGGTGCCCGCCGGGTACGCCGAAGGGGCGCGGCCCGGGCGGGCCGCGCCCCTTCGGGCGGTCACGGGGGCGCTCAGGCCTCCGGGTTGCCGCCGAAGCGCTCGCGGTAGGACTCCAGGTCCTCCTCGGTGATCCGCGCGAAGAGCACCGGCGGCACGGTGAACGGCGTCCCGGCCGGGACCGCGTCCAGCGCCCTGGCCTGCTCCGGGGTCACCCAGGTCGCGGTGTCGCCGGCCAGCTCGAAGGAGGTGCGCATGGCGCGGGCCGACGCCGGGATGAACGGCTCGGAGACCACCGAGTACAGGTGGATGAGGTTCATCGCGGTGCGCAGGGTGAGCGCGGCGGCGTCGAGGTCGGTCTTGACCTCCAGCCACGGGGCCTTCTCGTCCAGGTACGCGTTGCCGGCCGACCACAGGGCGCGCAGCGCGGCCGCGGCCTTGCGGTACTGGAGGGTCTCCATGTGGCCCTCGTACTCGGCCAGCAGCTCGGCGATCTGCTCGCCGAGCTTCGCCTCCGCCTCGCCGGCCGGGCTGCCCGCGGGGACCTCGTCGCCGAACTTCTTCCGGGAGAAGGTGAGGACCCGGTTGACGAAGTTGCCGAGGGTGCCGCCGAGGTCCTTGTTGACCGTGGCGGCGAAGTGCTCCCACGTGAAGGACGAGTCGTCGGACTCGGGGGCGTTCGCGATGAGGAAGTAGCGCCAGAAGTCGGCGGGCAGGATCTCCAGCGCCTGGTCGGTGAAGACGCCGCGCTTCTGCGAGGTGGAGAACTTGCCGCCGTAGTACGTCAGCCAGTTGAAGGCCTTGACGTAGTCGACCATCTTCCACGGCTCGCGGGTGCCGAGTTCGGTGGCGGGGAACATCACCGTGTGGAACGGGACGTTGTCCTTGGCCATGAACTGGGTGTAGCGGACGTCCTCGGCCTCGTACCACCAGGACTTGTAGTCGCGGCCGGCCGGGTCGGCGTCGGCCCACTCCTTGGTGGAGGCGATGTACTCGATCGGCGCGTCGAACCAGACGTAGAAGACCTTGCCCTCGGCGGCCAGCTCGGGCCAGGTGTCGGCCGGGACCGGGACGCCCCAGTCGAGGTCGCGGGTGATGGCGCGGTCGTGCAGGCCCTCGGTCAGCCACTTGCGGGCGATGGAGGAGGCCAGCTGCGGCCACTCGTCCTCGTGCCGCGCGACCCAGGCCTCGACCTCGTGCTGGAGCTTGGACTGGAGGAGGAAGAGGTGCTTGGTCTCGCGGACCTCGAGCTCCGTGGAGCCGGAGATGGCCGAGCGGGGCTCGATGAGGTCGGTGGGGTCGAGCACGCGGGTGCAGTTCTCGCACTGGTCGCCGCGCGCCTTGTCGTAGCCGCAGTGCGGGCAGGTGCCCTCGACGTAGCGGTCCGGCAGGAAGCGGCCGTCGGCGGGCGAGTACACCTGCCGGATCGCGCGCTCCTCGATGAAGCCGTTGGCCTGGAGCTGCCGCGCGAAGTGCTGGGTGATCTCGGCGTTCTGCTGCGAGGAGCTGCGGCCGAAGTAGTCGAAGGACAGCTCGAAGCCGTCGTAGACCGCCTTCTGCGCGTCGTGCGCCTGCGCGCAGAACTCGGCGACCGAGATCCCGGCCTCCTTGGCGGCGAGTTCGGCGGGGGTGCCGTGCTCGTCGGTGGCGCAGATGTACAGGACGTCGTGGCCGCGCTGGCGGAGGTACCGGGAGTACACATCCGCCGGAAGCATCGACCCGACCATGTTGCCCAGGTGCTTGATCCCGTTGATGTAGGGAAGCGCGCTGGTGATCAGGTGTCGAGCCATCCTCGGATGCTCCATTCGTTTCATTTGTACGGATCTACGCGTGACAACGCGCGGTTCATCGTATCGAACCGCCCAAAGGCCACGCGTCGGCTTTTCCCGGGGCTCCGGGGTCGGGACGCAACGCAAAAGCGAGGACTGTGACCTCTCCGTCACGGCCCTCGCGTCGGGCCCATGCTACAGCGGGCCCGCCGCCGCCCCGACCGGCGTCCGCGCTCCGGACCCGGCCGGCTCCCGCGCCCCGGCGCGGGGCCCGGCGCGGGCCGGGCATATGCGTTCGGCCTCTCCGCTTCCTCGCATGATCGGCATCAGTCAAGAAGCGATCAGCACCGGACCTAATCCCCTCATGTTGCTCCTCCGCCCCCTCGGGGGGCGTAGGCGCTGCTCTCATGGACCCCGCAAAGGGGATGAGGTGGGGAACGGTGAACGATGGCGGACCGGAGGAGTCCGGTGGGGCCGTGGGACTGCCCAGCCGACGGCGGCAGCCCACGCCCATGAGTCAGTGGGGGCCGACCGCGCGCCTGTCGTACTGGGCGTTCCACGCGAACCGGCGGCCCGCGTACATGCGCTTCGCGTACCTCCAGCTGGGCTCCGACGCGGCCGCCGAGGACGCGGTGGACGCCACCTTCGACTCGATCATGAGCCAGTGGCTGCGCATGCTCCACATGGACCGGCTCGACGCCTACGCCTGGACCGTGCTCAAGCAGCGGATCGTCGACTGGCAGCAGCGCCGCGACCCCCGCCTGCGCGGCCCCGAGCCGATGGACACCAGCGCCTTCGAGGCGGCCCTCAAGGAGGCGCACGCCGACCAGTACGAGGTGCTGGCCGACACCATCCGCTTCTACTCGGCGGTCTCCCGCCTCGCCGAGCGCCAGCGGGACGCCGTGCTCCTGCGCTACGGGCTCCAGTGCAGCCCCGGCGAGGCCGCCGCCGTGATGGGCGTCGACGAGGCCACCGTCCGCTCGCAGCTCGGCCAGGCCCACCGGCGCCTCGCGCGGCTGCTCGACGCGTCCGCCGAATCATGAGGCCCGGCGAGGATCCCGGCTCCGGCGACGGCCGTGCGGCGGCGGCCCCGCGCCCCCTGGCGGAGTTCCTGGCCCGCGCGGGCGTGCGCGACCGGTACCCGCACTACGACCTGGGCGCGGCCGAGGCCCGCCTGCTAAGAGTCCCCCGCGCCCCGGGTGTCCCCGGCGTCCCCGCGTCCTCGCCGTCCCGCGGCCGGCGGCGGCCCTTCGGCTGGAGCGACCCCGCCCGGGACCTGCCGCTCGAATCGGAGCGGGCCCGCCGGGACCTGAAGGCCGCCTGTCTGGCCGTGGTCGGGGACCCGCGCGCCGGCGCCGACCTGGGGCGCTTCGTACAGAGCCGGCACAGCGACCTGCCGGGGGCGGTGGTCTTCGGCTGCCTGCTGCACCTGTCCGGGCTGCGCGAGGGCTCCCGCTTCTGGTGGCAGTTCGCCGCGGGCTCCGGCAGCCCGCGCACCGCCGTGGCCGCCTACTGCCTGTTCCTGGACCACTCCCGGCGCGGCGAGCACCACGACGCCCTCCTCTGGGCGCGGGAGCTGGGGCGCCGGGGATTCCGGCCCGGCGGCCGCCGCGAGCTGCGCGAGGTGCGGCTGTGCGCCCAGGCGGCCGTCCTGCGGTACGTCGACCAGTGCGACGACCCCGATCTGGGCCCGGTGCCGCTGCCCAGGCCGGGGCTGCCCGCCGTGCTGGCCGCGTTCCTGCCGTCGGCCCCGCCGCCGGCCGCCCGGCCGCGCCCGGGACCGGGCCCGCTGCGTCACCCCGCGCTGACGTCGGCCGCGCGGGAAACGGTGGTCCAGGCCGACACCGGCGAGGCCCTGGCGCAGGCGCGGCGCGCGCTGGCCGTCGTACGGGTCCTGGAGCGCCACCCGCTCGGGGTGCGGGCGGCCCGGATCGTCCGGGACTCGGGCCTGGCGGCGGCGGAGCTGCGCCCGCTCCTGGCGATGCTGCGCGAGGAGGAGTACGCGTACTGCCCCGCCGCCGGGGTGTACGCGCCCGGCCCGGCCCTGGACCGGCTCGCCGCCCCGGGCGGCACCGGCCTGGCGGGGCAGCTCCAGCGCACCCTGGCGCTGGCCCGCGACAGCGCGGGGGCCGCCGTGTACCTCAGCCGGTACGCGGAGGGCGAGGTCCGGATCACGCAGACGGCCGACGGGCCGGGGACTCCGCCGGTGCGGGAGTGGGTGGACTTCCGGGCCGCCGCGCACGCCAGCGCTGTCGGGAAGTGCCTGCTGACGCAGCTCGACCACGACGGCCGGGCCGACCACGTGGCCCGCCACCGCCCGGCCCGGCTCACCCCGCGGACCATCACGGACAGCCGGGCCCTGTTCAGCGCCCTGGACGCGGTGGCACCGGGCGCCCCCGTCTTCGACCTGCGCGAGTACTCCCCCGGGGTGGTCTGCTCGGCGGTTCCCATCGCGACGGGCACCGCCGCCGGGAGCCTCGCCCTGTCCTTGCCGGTGGCGCACGCCCACCGCCTGCACTCGGCCACCGAGGCCCTGCGCCGCAAGGCGGTCCCGGTGCTGCTGGCGCTGCTGCTGTCCGGGGCGATCCCGCCGGACGCCCCCGCGGGCGCCCCGGCCCCGGCCCCCGCCACGACGCCGGAGACGCTGCGCCACCTCGGGCGGCTCTTCCGGACCCCGCTGACCCGCTTCACGGCGTCGGACGGCGGACCGCACCTGGTCCGTGACTCGGCGTCGGGGGCGGCGTACCTGTTCGACGCCCCGCCGGAGGGGGGCCTCGCGCTCCCGCAGACCCTCGGCCCGCTCACTCCCGGGAATCCCCCGCCCCCGGACGGCCTGATGGTCCTGGGCACCTGACGGCGGCGTCCCGGCCGGCTGCTCGCCGGCTAGCCGACCGGGACGAAGGAATCCAGGGCCGCGTCGAAGTGGCCCCTGGCTTGCGTGAGGCGGCCGAGGGGCGCCGACACCCAGACGTCGTACATCCGGCCGTTCTCGTCCCAGCAGAGGTCGAAGGTGTGCCGGGGCCCCTCGGCGGCGGTGAAGCCGTTCCAGGTGAACTCCCAGAGGGCTGCGGGCAGTCCGTTGTGCGTGGTGGGGACGATGGAGTTGTCGCGGTAGCCGGGGTTGTTGGACGGTCCGTTCGCGTCGGACTGCCGCATCGCGGCGAGCGGTCCCGCCGACGCGGGCTTCACCTTGATGCCGATCCGGATGGCGCCGTCCGCGGAGACGTAGAAGACCCGCTGGTCGTCAGTGGTGCGCTGGAAGCCCTGCGGTACGGCGAGGCCGAAGCCCTCCGGGTCGGAGACGAAGCCGTACCCGGCGGGCGCGGGCTTGCCGGAGGCCGTCCGCGCGGGCGCCACCGGTGCGGGCGCGGTCACGGTGGCCGTCGCCGTGGCCGGGGTCGGGCCCTGACCCGTCGGGGGCCGGGGGACGGAGGGGGCGGTGGCGCCGGGGGCCGGGGAGGCGGGACCGCCCTGCGCGCCGGCCCGGCCCTCGTCTCCGGTCCGCTCCGAGATCAGGGTGGTCACGGCCACGGCGCCGATGACGGCCACCACGACGAGCGCGGCGACCAGCCCGGCGCGCAGTCCCGCCGCGCGGGGTCCGGGCTCCGGCACGGGGCCGGTCCGCGCCGTGACCCGTTCGGTCGGCGAGTACCCGGGCGGGGCGGGGGGCACCGCCGGGGCGGCGGGCCCGGCCGGGCGTCCCGGGCCGGGGGCGCGGTCGAGGAGGGGGAGGCTGCCGGTGGTGACGTACGCGGACAGCAGCCGCTGCGCGTCCGTCACCCCCAGCCGGCGTTCGGGGTCGCGTTCCAGCAGGCCGCGGATCAGCGGGGTCAGCGGCCCGGCCTGCACGGGCGGGCGGATCTCGTCGTAGACGACGGCGTGCAGGACCCCGCCGAGCGAATCCCGGTGGAAGGGCGACTCGCCGGTCAGCGCGGCGCACAGCAGGGCGCCGAGGGACCACAGGTCGGACGCGGGGCCGGCGGCGGCCCCCTGCATCCGCTCGGGTGAGGTGTACTCGGGCGAGCCGACGAAGGCGCCGGTCTCGCTGATGGTGGTGGAGCCCGCGAGGCGGGCGATGCCGAAGTCGGTGAGCACGACCCGCCCGGTACCGGCCTCCATGAGGACGTTGGCGGGCTTGACGTCCCGGTGGAGCACCCCGCGGTCGTGCGCCGCGCTCAGCGCGCCGAGCAGGGCGAGCCCGATGCGGGCGGTCTCGCCGGCGCCGAGGGGTCCGGCGGAGCCGAGGCGGTCGGCGAGGGAGCCGCCCTCGACGAGTTCCATGACGATGTAGGGGCGCCCGCCGTCCTCGACGACGTCGTGCACGACCACCACGTGCGGATGCTTGATCTGTGCGACGGTGCGCGCCTCGCGCAGGGCTCCGACGGCTTCCTTGCCCTCGCCGACGTGGAGTTCCTTCACGGCGACCGCGCGGCCGAGGAGTTCGTCCGAGGCCTGCCAGACGGTCCCCATGCCGCCCCGGCCCAGCCTCTTCCCCAGGCGGTACCGCCCGGCGATCACGACGTGGTTGCGCGGTTCGTCCTGCGACACGTTCCCCCCTCGACCCGGTCAGGCCCCATGATGCCGCACGGGGTGATCCGGCCGCCCCGTTCCGCCGCGGGCCCACCCGGGCTTCCTTCCGGAAGGGGGGTCCGGGTACGGCCCGGAAACGCGGAAGAACCCCACCGGAGTGGGGTTCTTCGTCTGTGGTCAACCGACGGAATTGCCTGACCTGCCGGCTCAGCGAACCGCTGGGGCCGTCGTTCCCCCAGCGGACAAGATCACTTCCCGAGCTGCAGGTCAGCGGTCCAGCCAAATTCCGGTGTGCGACGCTGGAGCACGCATCACCGCCATTCAGCATCTGCGCACCCACCCCGGAGGCACCTGGCGGGAAGCTGGGAACCTCATCGCCCACGTACACGACCCTGTCTCGGCCGGCCGCCTCGTGCAACAAGCACCCTGCGCCTGGCCGAGACCACCAAGCAGGAGTGGCTGTCGCGGCCAGCAGCGGTTGTCCCGTCCGGCTTGCAAAGCTGACCACCCGACGACAACCCGAAAGCTTCAGCGGCTGGGCAGGCCGAGCGCGAGATCCTGCTCCGCCAAGGCCTCGATGGCCGCCGAACGGACGGTCTGCGAGGCAGCCGGCGGCTCCACCCTGACCGGTTCGCCGTAGTCGGCCAGCCAAAAGTCGACCGGCTCCAGGGCGAACCCTGGTATGTCCACAACGATCTTGTGCGGGTACGGCTCCTCGCCGGCCACGAGGTACGCGGTCACCGAATTGCCGGCCTCGCCCCAGCGCACGGGAACGATGCGCATGCCATCCTCGGTGGTCTCGGGTTCACGGGTGGCGCGCTGGCCGGGTTTCACCAGTTGGTCCGTGACGGTGCGCAGAGGGGTCAAGGCGCACAGGTCGACCATGCTCTTGCGGATCCGGCCCTCCTGGCCGAGCTCCAGCCATTTGCCGCGCAGCTCCTTCTCCAGCCGCTTGCCGTTCGGTTTGGTCGCGGACTTCTGGAGGTGGTCGTCACTCCACTTCATCCACGTACGGCCGCCGCGTTCGACGGCGACCTGGAAGAACCCACTCTGGGCATCGACGCGGCAGTTCTTGTCGCGGTCGACGGATATCTCTACTCCGCTCCCGAAGGCGACCGCGGCCTTGGCCGCGACCCGTACCGACGGCGCATCCCTGAACAACTGCATGGACCGGGACAGCAGCTCGCCGTCGGTGCTCTGCTTGGTGTTGCCCGCCCTGCTCGCCCCGCCCTCACAGGCCGTCAGAGCCAGTACCGTACCCGCCGCTGCGCCCAATGCCGCCAGACGTCTTGCCCTGCTCGCCACCGCAAGCCTCATCTTTCGCTCTGAAATCGATCGCTACAACTGAAAGGGTCGGGACAGGGTCCTTGGCCAAGGCCAGTGAGGAGCCGTACCCGCGCAAGCTCGCCGTGGCCCTACGTCCCCTTGTCGGCGGAGGCTCGACCCCTCGTGGATCTCGGCTTCTGTCACGTTCTCACTGGTCATCGGCGCATCGTCCGTGATGGGGAGTTACACGAACGTCTACAGTCACGGAGGCCGCTGGGGGTTATGGATATGGAAGGGGGTGGAGGAGCCGCCTCAGCCCTTGGGAACACGGATGACGACGGTGCCGCACACCTTGTCGGCGAAGGTCTGCTTCTTGGGGTCCCACAGCGGCCACAGCCAGCCGATGTGGCAGGGGAGGCTGTCGAGGACGTGGGTCAGCTTGCGGACGAAGGCCAGGCCAAATCCGCAGGTCCTGCCGTCGGCCGCGCGGCGCAGGCTGATGCCGACCACCTTCTTGCCGATCGACTGCCCGGTGGAGCCCTCCTTGAAGAGCTGATAGAAGCCCATGGCGACCGCGTACACGAGGCCGACGATGAAGAAGACGCCGGGTTCGGCCGTGTCCGGGTCGGAGGCGGTTGCGAGGTCGACGAAGCCCAGGGCGTACATCGGGCCCAGGACGATCAGCGTGTCGAGCAGGTCCGCCCCGACGCGCAGCCCCCAGTGGGCCAGCTCGGGCATCCCACCCGGCATCCCGTGAGCGGAGTGGGCCCCGTAAGGAGCGTACTGCGGGGGCTGCTGGGGGTACCCGTACTGCGGGGCAGCCTGCTGCGGGTAGCCGTACTGCGGCGGCACGCCCTGTGGGGCCTGGTGCGGGTAACCGGGCCGGCCCTGCGGGGTCTGCTGGCCGTACGGGTTGTTCGGATCGCCGAAGCTCAAGGTGAGATCTCTTCGTTGTAGTTAGGCCGGGACGACGTGGGTCAGATCGAAGGAGCACACATCGTCCAGTGAGCAGCTTGTCCAACCTCGGGACACCTGCACCAGAGGGTTTCAGACCACGCTGACATCCCCTGGCCGGGCCGACAGAAGGAGCCTCGGCCAGGGGGAAACAGACGTCAGGAGCGTCCCTGCCGGCCGGACCTATGAGCTGCCACCCGGCCGGGCATGGCTGCGGTAACGCAGCCATGGCTAGGGAAGACGGCCCGCGCCGCCGAGGCACAGCCGACGTCAAGCGCATCGCGACCGCTGACGGAGCCATGGCCTCTGTCTGACGTGTCGAGTGCTGCCGCCCTACAGTCCCCCGGCAACACCACGACCGTCATCACCGTCAGTCGAGGACGTCGGGGATCGGCTCGGTGTTGCTGCGCTGGAGGGCGTTCTTGGAGCCGGCGGCTGGGCCGAGGGCCCAGTCGGAGAGGGCCATGGAGTCCATGTAGCGCTCTTCGTCGTTCAGCAGGACGCCGATGATTGTCTTGCCGTTGCGGGTGACGGAGAAGACCAAGCACTTGCCAGATGGGGTGGTGGTGCCGGTCTTGATGCCGATCGCGCCCGGGTACGCATAGCCGGTCGGGCGCGGCTGGATCAGGAGGTTGGTGTTGCTCCAGGCGGCGACGTTGGCGGTGCCGCCGGTGCTGTAGCTGGTGGTCTTTACCAGGGTCTGGAACAGGGGGATGGTCATCGCGTGCTGGGTGAGCTTCGCCAGGTCACGCGGGCTGGTGAGGTTCTTGCCGGTCGGCGAGATGCCGTCGAAGGAGTCGTACTCGGTGTTGGTCAGGCCCAGTTCCTTCGCCTTGGCGTTCATCTTGGCGATGAAGTCCGCCGTGCGGGCCGCCATGGTCGTACCCGATCCGAAGCTGTCGGCGAGGGCGTACGTGGCGTCGGAGCCCGACGGCAGCATGGCACCGTACAGCAGCTGACGGACCGTCGGCGTTGCCCCCGCCTTCAGCTGCGCCGAACTCGCCCCCTGACGGTAGACGTAGTCCAGGTACTCCTGCTTGACCGTGACCTTCTGCTCGAGGTCGAGGCCCGGCAGGGTAGTGACCACCACAGCGGTCATGATCTTTGTGGTGCTGGCCATCGGGCGCTTGGTGTCGGCGTCCTTGGCCATGAGCGTGGCCCCGTTGGTGCCGTTGATCACGATCGCGCCGGCCGCGGTGAGGGTCGGCGCGGGCGCGGCCTGGGCGGGAGCCGTGGCCGAGAGCAGGGCACCGGTGGCGATGGTCAGTGCGAGCGCGCCCTTGGCGCGCCGCATCAGGGTGGAGATCACTTCAGTCCTTGATCATGTTGAAGAACACCGGACGGAGGCGCCACGAGGGCGCCCCCGTCCGGGAGAACGCCCGGATCCCGGCGTCGGCGTCAGCCGAAGCCGCCGGGATCTGGTGAATGGGCGCCGCCGCACCGCGGGAGGTGTCCCGACTGGTGCGTGCGGCGGCGGGCTGCAGGGTCAGAGCTGGACGCCCACGCCCTCGAAGGTGCCGTTGCCCCGGCCGCGGTGGAAGGACATCTTGTTGCCCTTCCAGCTGACTATGTCGAGCTTGCCGTCGCCGTCGACGTCACCGGTGACGATCTTCAGGTCCGTCCAGGTGCCGGCCGCGGCCAGACCGCCGGAGTCCAGGGTCCCGTTGGCGTTGCCGGTCCAGCGGACCAGGGCGCCGTTCTCCCAGACGCCGACGACGTCGTCCCGGCCGTCGCCGTTGAAGTCACCGGTGCCGAGGATGATGACGTTCTGGAAGGAGGCGTCGGGCCAGATCTTCTTGCCGCCGCCGAAATCGAGCTGACCGTTGCTGCCGACCTTGTAGGCGTACAGCTCGCCGTTCGGGCGGGTCGCGAGGACGCCGTCCTTCGGGCTGGTGGGGTCGAGCTTGTAGCGGGTGAGGTGCTTGAGTTTGGCCCAGGTGGCGTTCTGCGGGCTGAGGGTGACGGTGGTGGCGAAGGTGCCGTCGCCCTTGCCGGCGTGCAGCAGGATGCGGTCGCTCTCCCAGACGGCGGCGATGTCGCGCTTGCCGTCGCCGTTGAAGTCACCGGCGAAGACCCGCTGGACCGTCTTCCACACACCCGGGGTCCCGACGGCGGTCGGGGTCGGCTCGAAGGTGCCCTCGGCCCGGCCGCGGTAGACCTGAAGGGTGCCGTTCTTGTCGACGGCGGCCAGGTCGGCCTTCCCGTCCCCGTTGAAGTCGGCCAGCGCACGGTGGTCGGTCAGGTTGCTGGTGTCGGGGCCCGGCACGGTGACGTTGCTCTTGATCCACTGCCCGAGGTCGTCGACGCGGACGGCACGAGCCCCCCGGCGGGTCTCACCCTCAGGGGCGCCGAGGCAGGAGCCGAGCCAGGAACCAGTGGTCAGCGCGACCAGCTCCTGCTGCCCCGCGTTCTCCCGCGTGAGCGGGCCACCCGCGTCACCCTGGCACAGCGCCGCGTCACCGGCGGGCTCGAGGTCGACGACAGCGTCGGCGGTGGTGGCGGTGACGTTGAACTGGCCACTGTTCAGCAGCCCCGGGACCCAGCTGGTCTTCGTACGCCCGAAACCGGCACTGAGCAGCGCCTGCCCGGCGGAGGGAGCCTGACCGGCCAGCACGGCCGGGGTGACGTTGGCGACCGGCGCGCCGAGCTTGAGCAGGGCGACGTTGCGCTCCGCGTGGACGACCACGTCGGTCGCCTCCACAACAGCCCCGCTGGCGGAGTTGTTCAGGTCCGCACGGCCGACCGTGACGGTGGTCTTCTCCAGGAGCTTTCCACTGGCAGGTCTGGCACTGGTGGCCGAAAGGCAGCTGGCCGCGGTGAGGACGTAGCTCTTGTCGACCAGGACGCCTGAGCAGCCCTTGAGGTGATCACCGAAGACGATCTGCGCAGTGAACGCGCGGCTTCCATCGGTGACCCGCGAGCCAGACAGGGAGGAGGCGGGCGTAGCGGTGAGCACGATCGCGGTGGCAGCAGCGACTGATGCGGCGGCCGCTATCCGCGGCTGACGGGAACGGTTAGAAGGCATTAAGGAATGTCTTTCAGAGTACGTGTGCGGTTTGCGTGGTCACGGTCGTCGGTGACGAGCCGACAGGACCGGAAGCGGTGCACGATCAGCCGCTGGCGCGGAGTGCGACGAGGGGTAATCGGTGACCGAGTTGCCCGCGATATTTGGCCGGGGCCGCAGCAAAACGCCCGCGCGGCATGCGTGGGAAGGGTGCCGCTCTGGCTACGGGGATAGTGCCCCAGTCAACTTTCCGCCCCGTCGTCCTGAATCAGCTATGGAACTACAGATTCCGTACGCGATGGTGGGGCACATAGGAGGAAATCGCGGACGCGGACTGGAGGTCAGCCAGTGACGCGGAGCTCAACGAGGATGGAGTTGGCACCACTGTCACCCGACTCACCGAACGGCTTGTAGTCGTTGGCCGGCGCGTCGATGACGGTCTGGGTGCCCGCGGCGGTGATGGTGGCCTTGACCGGGTAGTCCCCCGTCCACAGACCGTAGGACGCGGGAAGCTCTAGCGTGACGTAGCCCTTGGGGGCGTTGACGTCGAAGCAGAAGAAGTTCTGGCCGGTGCGGGACCTGACCTTGATGTCCGGCGTCCCGGCGGCGCAGTCGGCGAGGGTGATGTGACCGTCGCCGCGCTTGAGGAGGATCTTCTGCTCGGCCTGGATCTTCGCGGCGTTCGGGTAGGCGAAGTCCTCGACAGCGTCAGGCATCTCACCCCCGGCCGCCACGGCTGAGGGGGACTGAGGGCCGGCGTATGCCACACCAAGGGACGCGAATCCGGCGAGGGCAGCGGTCGCGCCGACGAGACCGGTGAACAGTGCCCTACGGGCACGGGATATTGCCACAGTTTTCCTTCAGAGGCAGGAATGGAAGGCTCCACATAGAGGCAGCCCTCTGTGATTCCCAGAAGTAAAGCACATGTATGATCCACTCGCTATCTCGAGTATCGAGGTATCGGTGGAATTTAGCCACACCTACCTTGAGAAGTGGCTGATACTCAATCACCTGCCTGCGCACCGCGCCGTACAGGTGAAGCGGATTCTGTAATTCCGAATGGCTAATTGCATGAGCATTGGCGTGAAATCGAGCTAGGGGGACAACCGCATGAAGCGGCGAGCATTCCGTTCCGGAGTATTAGGCTCCGCAATGCCATCACGAAAGAGAGGAAGAAGATCCCGCGGAATCTGTGGTGCCGCCCTCGCGGCAGCCCTGACCGCAGGCCTGCTGGGGGCGTCTCCCGCAGCGGCCGAGGAGGAGATCGAGGAGATCACCCTCGCGTCGGACCGCTCCTTGACCGTGTATGCATGGCAGAACGGTGGCGCAGGAGTCCGGGAAGCGGCCGAGCAGGCCCTTCTCGGGGGTCCCGAGGACATCCGGAAGTTCCTCGACGGGGCTGGCGCACTCAGGTACGACGACGACTACGTCGCGGCTAGCCGGGTCTTCAACGTCGGTGGTCCCGCTGTTCGTGAGGCGACCAAGGCGGCCCTGCAGGGGACTCCGGAGCAGCTGCGTGAGTTCCTGCGCAGTGGGTGGCAGAAGCCGTTGCAGGAGGACCGTGACGTCGAGGCTTCGCGGGTCATCAACTTCGGCGGTCCTGGCGTCAAGGAGGCGGGCAAGGCCGCGCTCCAGGCCGGGCCGGCGGCTGTCACGAAGTTCCTGGAAGAGGGCCAGTACAAGGAGCGGGAGATCGACAACGATGTTGAGGTCTCCAAGCTGATCAACTTCGGCGGCCCGAACATGAAGGCGGCCGGGAAGGCGGCTCTGCAGGGCACGCCCGACGACATCGTCGAGTTCCTGGAGGTGGGGCAGTTCGTCGCCCGTAACCGGGACCAGGAACACGCCACGATTGAGCAGCTGACCGAGCAGGCCAGCCAGGCCGGGCTGCAGGCCGAGGCGGCTACGGAGAAGTCGGAGGCGGCTTCCGCGCGTGCGGTTGCCGCATCCGGTCTGGCGAAGGAGGCCGCACAGAAGGCCGCCCGGGAAACGGAAGCGGCCCGCAAGGATGCCAAGCGTGCCGGTGTGAAGGCCCAGCAGGCCGCGGATGCGGCACGGGCCGCCGCGGCGGCGGCTCAGCAGGCCATCGGCTCGGCCAATGCCGCCAGTCGGGCGGCCCGGATCGCGTCCCTGGCCGCCGCCCAGACCGCGAACGCGGCGGCTCAGGCGGCGAACGCGGCGAACGACGCCTACAATGCGGCCATTGCCGCGGGTGCCGACGCGGGCAAGGCCGAAGCCGCCAAGCAGGCTGCGGCAACGGCCCGCAACCTGGCCTTGCTTACGCGGAAGTCGGCCGATGCGGCGCATCAGGCTGGCAGGGCGTCGGAGGCGGCCGGGCGTGCTGCGGACGCTTCCCGCAGCGCGAGCGCCAATGCCAATGCGGCAGCCGATGCCGCCGAGGCCGCGAACCGGTACGCGGATGCAGCGGGTGTGCACTCGGCCGAGGCCCGCAACGCCGCGGCCGAGGCCCGGCGTCACGCCAACGCCGCCGGCCGCGCTGCCAACAACGCCGGCGCGCTCGCCCGTCGCTCGGCCGAAGCCGCCTTCGCGGCACGTGACGCAGCGCGATCCGCAGCGAACCACGCCGAGAAGGCAGCGCAGGTAGCCGAGCAGGCGGCGAAGTACGCGGGCCAGTCCGCTAACGCGGCAGACGACGCACGTAAGCACGCAGAAGCCGCGAAGGAGGCTGCGGAAGCGGCGACCACGGCCGTCAACACGGCGAAGAAGGTCCACGAGATCGCGCTGGAGGTCGAGACCGCGGAACTGACCGGCCGTGCCGAGGCTGCTCTTGAGCGCTCCCGGTCGGAGAAGGCCCAGAGCGAACGCCTGGTCTCCAAGACGGCGGAGATCGCCCTCCAGGCCCGTGCCCTGGACACCACCGCCGCTGCGTTGGCCGCTGAGGCGGGCAAGCCCAATGTTGACATCGCGGCGACTGCGGCCAAGGGCCGCAAGCTCGCGCTGGACGCCCTCAAGCTGCGCGGGCCCTGGAGCCAGCAGGCCGCAGCCACCGCTCTGGCCGGCTCGGATGCTGACGTCCTGGAGTACCTGCGGACCGGCTGGCAGAAGGCTGGCCAGGAAGAGGCCCGGGACAAGGTCCTGCAGCTGAGTGTCACCAGCCCGCACCCCTCCATCCGCCAAGGTGCGGTCGAGGCGCTGAAGGGCACCCCGCAGCAGATCGCCGACTACTACGCGAAGGGCCAGTACGAGGCGGGCAAGGAGGATCTGGCCGTCGCCGTCTCGAAGGTCAACAACACGGGCGGGCCCAGCGTCAAGGAGGCCTCGAAGGCCGCCCTGGCCAAGGACAACGGCAAGGACCTGGCCGCCTTCCTGGAGATCGGCCAGTACGCGGCCCGTCGGACCGACGAGGACGTCATCGCCTCCAAGCTCGTCAACAGCGGAGGAGTCGAGGTCAAGGCGGCGGCCAAGGCCGCCATGGAAGGAACACCCGAAAAGCTGCACGAGTTCGTCACCGTCGGCCAGCACACGGCCGCGCGCAAGGACGACCTCACGGATCACCACCGCTCACAGATCGACCGCCTCCTTGCCGAAGGCGAGATCATTGCGGCCAAGGCCCAGGCCAACCGCTGGCGCGCAGCCGAAGCAGCCGCCAAAGCCAGGCAGGCCGCTGGCGAGGCCGCCGAGTTCGCCGGCGAGGCCAAGAAGTCCGCCGACTCTGCGGCAAGCCATGCAGCCAGCGCCAGGAAGTCCGCCTACGCCGCCGAAGCCAGCTCCGTCAGGGCCAAGCAGTCGGCCACCACCGCGCGCAACGCCGCAGCTGCGGCGAACCGCGACGCGGATGCCGCCGAAGCCTCCGCAGCCCAGGCAGACTTCTCCGTCGACTACGCCCGCCAGTCCGCCCGCAAGGCCGACGCGGCGGCCGGACAGGCACGCGCGTCCGCTCTTGCCGCCGGCAAGAGCAATGACGAGGCCGCGACCTACGCTTCCCAGGCCTGGGAGGACGTCAGGCGAAAGCGCGAGGCGGAGATCGCCGAAGAAGCACGACAGGCCCAGGAAGCCTGGAAGAAGCAGGCAGAGGCCGCAAAGAAGAAGAATCCGAAGTGCATCGTCCCCTCCAACCGGGACAGCCTGCCCCCCTGCATGATGGGGGCCGACGCCGACGAGATCGTCTTCCCCCACATACCCGACTGGGAAGAGACGAAGCAGCTCGCCGAGATCGCCTGGAAGCTCACATGGGAGATTTCTGGCGGAGCCGACATCGAAAAATGCATCAAGGAACCCGCCTTGGGTGACTGCGCCATGGCTGTCGCAGGCGTCCTCCCAGTCGGCAAGCTCAAACTCGTCAAAAAGGTGGCCGACGGCGTCGAAGATGCCGTGAAGGGGTCAAGAGTCGGGAAGCATGTACCGACCTGCCCTGTGAAGCCGAAGAAGCACAGCTTCCCCGCCGGAACGCCCGTTCTGATGGGCGACGGCGGCACACGCCCGATCGAACAGATCAAGATCGGCGACCAGGTTCTCGCCACCAATCCCGAAACCGGACTCACCGGCCCGCGCCGCGTCGACGCGACCATCTACACACCCGATGATCAAGACTTCACCGATATCACACTGAGTGATGACGGCGCCGGTGGTTCGGTGACCACGACCGATCACCACCCCTTCTGGTCCGAGAACGATGCGGAGTGGAAGAACGCGGCAGACCTCACACCACAGGACACCCTCCGCACACCCAACGGTGATCCAGCGAAGATAGCCAGCGTCCGCCACTGGACGGGTCTGCAGCCCGCGTACAACCTCACTGTCAACGACCTCCACGCCTACTATGTGCTGGCGGGCCGGACTCCGGTTCTCGTTCACAACGACGAGCTCTGTGGGATCCACAACGTTGTCGACGGCGGCACTCTCTATCACGTGATCGAGACCGATAAGGGTCCCATCGAAATGATGTCCGTTGTCGGAATATCAGGCAAGGAAGTGACCCTGTCCGACATTGCGGTATACGGCCAGGGGGAAATGAGTCGTGGCTCTCTCGGGCGTGAAGGCACCGCGGCGATGCTGCGTGAGATCCGGCAGAAAATGCTGCCTGCCCTGCGGGACCAGGGGTACGGTGGAGGAACCTTGCGGATCGCTGGAGTGCGAGTGTCCGGCCCCGTGGGTCACAGGCCCGACATGACATTCAAGATTCCGGAGCCGGAGTAGGGGAAGTGCGTAATGGTTACCGAGGAGGATCTGACTGCAGGGATAGCCGTCGCTGCAGAGTCGCTGCAGAAAGGCACCGAGATGGACGTAATATTGGCCGATCTGCGAAGTAGGGGATTTTCTCCAATGGACTGCATTCGTGCTGTCATGGCGATAACCGAGGCTGCCTTGCCTCAGGCGATGAGGGTCGTGCATTTCAGTAGCGCCTGGCCCGAACTCACACGCTGACAAATCTCAGCATTCGCGTGCGGATGCCCCAACAGCATGTGCTGCTGAGGCATCCGCACGTCCTGGGAGGACGTCAGGCGAAAACGCGAGGGGGAGATCGCCGAAGAAGCACGACAGGCCCAGGAAGCCTAATTGCATCAAGGAACGGCCGTGGGTAACTGCGCAATGGCTGTCGCAGGCGTCCTCCCAGTCGGCAAGATCAAACTCCTCAAAAGGGTGGCCGACGGCGTAGAAGGTGCCGTGAAGGGGTCACGAATCGGGAAGCAGCTGCCGTACTGCCCTCGTGGAGCCGAAGCACAGCTTCCCAGCCGGCACCCGTGTCTTGATGGGTGACCACACGACTCGCCCGATCGAGCAGCTTGCCGTGGATGATCAGGTCCTTGCCGCCGACCCCGACACCGGGGGCACCGGACCGCAGAGCTGTGTGGCCGGGCCTGTAGCTCCGCCAATGGGCAAAATGTGATTGCCACTGGCGAGTTCAAGACGAAGTGAGGTACCCGTTGGGCCTTGAGGCCGCGGCAACGGTACGTCGGCTGATCAAGCAGATGTTGGGTAGGGGATCTTGAAGTTTAGGCGGCGGTTGCTGCGGCGAACTACCTCGAGGCGACCTTCGCCCACCATCGTGTTGAGGAAGGCCCGTACCTCGGTGAGGGCAACGTGCGCGAAGACGGTCTGAACGTCTTTGGCCTTCCACAGACGGTCCGGTTCCTGGCCCATCAGCATGAGCACCTTGTCGGCATCCAGAGTGGCGGGCTGCTCATGGACGTGTTCGCGGCTTGCGTCAAAGAGGTGGTGACTGACGGGCCCCTCAGAGAGCTGCTGCCACAGGACCGCAATCTCCTCAATGTCACTGGCCGAATCGAGAAGGTCTTTGTACCGCTCCGCCTCTGCGGCGGCTTCGGCGTGCTTGCGGTTCCACTCGGCCTTCATGGACTCGAGATGGTTCAACGGGAACGCGACAGGATCTTGGTTTGTCACAGGGCGACGCTAGCCGCAGCGGTTGCCGGTGCCCAAGCAGTTCGTGTTTCTGCCCTCCGAAAGGGTGGCCGAAGCGACCGCCGTGACGGGTGCCTGGTCGCACGGGCCACGCCCGTTGACTGGCGTTGCCCTCACCCTGAGGCCAACGAGGTCAGCTCCAGTCAATAGACAGGGGGCCGTCGGGCAGCCAGCCGGCCCAGTACCCCTCGATGATGAGGTGAAGGTCGAGCGGGCTGGTCTGCCCTGGGTGTTGACGCAGGTCCGCAAGCCGCCACCAACGGCATCCCGCCAGTCGTTCAGGAGGATTGCTGCGGACCGGTTCCGGCAGGTGAGCCAGGGAAGCCATCAGGAGTCTGCGTTCACTGGTCCGGCGGTCGGGTGCTTCAGGCGCCACGCACCAGCCGTGGCCGGTGACCGGTCCAATCGGCAGGGAGTCGACGCCCCACCAGGTGCGTGCGGCCTCAGCGGCTGCCTGGTGGTACCCCTGTCTCGGACGCAGGAGCACGGAAGGGGGCGACAGGGTGCCTTCCTCCGCGGACAGCAGGACACGTTCGCGGCTGCGGTCAAGCAGAAGAACGTGTGCGATGCGGCGTGGTCTCGCCGACGGGACCGTCATGCTTCCCACTTTCACCGAGCGCCGTCGTACTGCATCCCGGATGAGCCGAACGTGCCATCACGCAGGAAGAGACGCACGCTTGCGTAAGGTTAGGAAGTCCTAGAAGGCATCCGCTCAGGTACACGTATCCGTGCAGGCCAGAGATACGCAGGGCCTCTACGTGGCTGTGACACATATAAGTTGATGCAGGGTCACTCGTCAGGGTGGGATACCTGTGCTGGCGCCCTGTGAGGCACATGCCCGGCTTTAGGGTGTCCGCCATGGACCCGACCGGCCTGAACTTGGAAGCAGCCCTCGCCGACCCCCGCGCCGCCGCTGAATGGCTGCAGCAAGTCGAGTCGGATGCACAGAAGTTCACCGACCGTGTGCGTCTGACGCGTACAAAGTTCGAGGCGCTGGCCGCACGGTCTTGGTCCTTCCCCCAGAGGAGTCCCAGCGGCACCCCATCCGGCAGCAGGAAAGAAGCAGACTCCAACGCCGAGCGACCGCAGGACACCTCCCAGCAGAACGGGCCTGCTGATGGCCAGCAGCGGAAGCAGCCCCGGGCGGGTCAGCTGGCTCAGGAAGCCGGAGCAGCAGCGGGGGTGGGAGTTCCCTGGAGGGTACGGGTGCTAAGGGTCCTTGACGCCGACAGCGATCCAGCACGGGAGTGGACGGTGCGGGAGATCTCCGAGGCGACGGGGAGGCCCAATCACCGAAGCATGCGGCTTCTGCTCCAGGAGCTCGTCGCCGAGGGCCTGCTGACGCGCCGGACCGAGCTGCCTCGGTCTGTGTTCTACCGGCGTGCGCTCCCGGCTCGGTCGGACGAGGAGGGTGCGATCGGATGAGTATTTGAGCGCTCAGGCACGGGGACGGGCCGCCGCCAACTCTCACATCAGCGGCGGCCCTGAACAGCCCCGGACCTGAGCAGACCCTTCACAAGGTGGTCTGGTCCCGCTCTCAAGCGGGACCAGACCGATCAGCGCGGCCTGGCCGTTTCCGGCACCCTAACGCGAACTGCGCACCGGGAAGCCGAATACAGCCGTGCCGTCATCCCTTCGGGTGGCCCGCTCCCGTGGACGCCACCCCGTCGAGGACGGACACGATGGCGCCACCCCTTCCAACGCCCAAGAGGCGCGGCCATGCCGGCTCACACCTCACGCCCCGGCCACAGGTCCCTCTCCAGAGCCAGCTCGAGGCTGGCGACGGTCAGCAGATCCGGCCACACTCGCCCGGCCAGCACGTTCGCGATGGTCAGCCGACTAACCCTGCTGCGCCGGGAGAGCTCGGCCACCGACCAGCAACGCTCCTCCAGCCCTGCAGCGAGAGCCAGGGCCAGCGCCTGGGCGACCTTGGCCCCGTGATGGTCAGTCAAGACAGCTCTGGGCCAGGGACCGGCCTGCACGTATCCGCAGGGGCTCACGAACCGGCTGTCTCCTCGGGGCACACGCCCCAGTCTCACCCATCCGGATCTCCCGGGTCGCGCAGCATCCCCCAACAGCCAGCATGGTATTCCAATGGCACCCCGCCGGGGGTGTTCGTCTGGAGGCTGCTGATGGAGCGTCGAATCGCCCAGTACCGGCCCGCCTACGCCCCACCGGCCTGGGAACGCGTCGAACACGAGGTCCGCGCTACGGTCGCCCGCGCCGCCCCGCTCACCACCCACCGCGCCCGCGACCTCCTCACCGCCCTGACTCGGATCGCGGTCTTCGCCGACCAGCACGGCCACCCGCCAGACGCCAGACGCTGGCTGGACCCCGCCATGGTCGAGTACTTCACCGCCGTCGGCTGCCCCGAAGTCCGCGAGGCAGCACGGGCAAACTACCGGTCCTGCCTCACCGCGATCCGCCAGGCCGTGTACGGACCCGACCTGCCCGGCGGCAAGCCCGTCTCACTATCCAGTTCCGACCCCTCCGCGCCCTACACTCCAGCAGAGAAGGCGGGACTGTGGGCGTGGGCCGGCGGCCAGCCCACCCAGGAACTGCGTAGGAGCCTTCGTCTGCTGCTCGTCCTTGGATTGGGCTGCGGCCTCGATACCAACGAGATCATCCCCTTGCGCGGACCTGACGTACGCGCCCTGGACGGCGGAGGCCAGGTCCTCTCCGTCCGGGGCAGCCGGGCGCGTCTGGTCATCTGCTCCCGCCCCTACGAACGCGCCCTCGCCGAGGCCGGCGAGCGCAGCGGAACCGGCTCGCTCTTCCGTCCCGGCTGCCAGGCCCGCGGCTCCAACACCGTCACCGACCTCATCTACCGTGCCACTCGCGACCCCCGCGTACCGCGCCTGGTCATGGGCCGGTGCCGTGCCACCTGGCTGGTGGACCGGATGAACATCCCCATCCCTCTGACCGTCCTGCTTGCCGCCGCCGGCCTCGACTCCCTCCACGCGCTCTCCCGCCTCGTGCCCCATCTCAAGACCATCGGCGCCCAACAGGCTGCCACCATCCTCAGGGAGATGCCGTGAGCACCGACCACACCGGACGCACCCGCCAGCAGGGAACGGGCAAGGCGCCAGCTCCTGTCTGGCTCGCACAGTTGCGCCGACGCCGAGAACCGGTCACGCAGGCCGAGTTCACCCGCGCTCGCCATTTCATCGCCATTTCCGGAATCGTCCCCCTTATCGACGGGGCTCGGCGCGAGGTCCGCAAGTCCAACGCGGGCCGCTGCCCAAGCATCAGCGTCAACGCCCTGTTGATCGGGATGACTCTGGCCGCCTGGCGCAACAACGGCCGTGTCGTTCTCGGCGATGTCGCCGACATCCTCGCCCATCAGCTCACCCCCGCCGCCCGCACCCGACTCGGCCTCCCCACCTGGCCCGACACCGCCGACGGGTTCGAGGCCGCCTACAAGACCGTCCGTCTTGCCTTCCACGCGGCCGAAGCCGTCATGGACCCCTCACCGCTGCCCAAGCGACGCCTGAGCCGGGCCGATGCCGCTCGGCTGGAACAAGAAGCCGACCCGGTACAGCTCGCGGCCCGCCGACGGCTGCTTGTCGAGGTCACCAACCGTCTCGTCGAGGCTTCCCTGGCCCCCGCCAGGCCCCATATCGAGGCCTTGTGGGACGGCCCGGTCGCCATCGACGCTACCCCTATCCGGACCTTCTCGCGTGGCGTCGCGACCTCCGACCCCCATACCGCCACCGACCCCGACGCCGCCTGGTACGTCCGTGAAGGCGACCACCGAGACCCATCCGACACCCCGGGCGGCCCCACGAAGCGCAAGAAGGCCAAGCGCTTCCTCTACGGCTTCGAGGCGACCCTCGTCGTCACCGGAGAGACCTCACCCAGCCCGCGTGGCAACACCCACAACCCCATCCCCGACAACGAACACCACCTACCCGCGCTCGTCCTGGCCTTCACCGTCCACAAACCCGGCCACGACCCCGCCGGCAACGCCCTCACCGCACTCCGCGACGTGCACCGCCGCGGCTACCGGCCCGGCTGGCTCGCAGCCGACCGCGCCTACAACGCGGCCCTTCCCGAAACCTTCCACATCCCGGTACGCGATCTCGGCTACCGGCCCATCTGGGACTACCGCATCGACCAGCTCGGCATCCAGGGCTCCCACGGCGGCGCCCTCCTCGTCGACGGTACCTGGTACTGCCCCCACCTCCCCGAAGCCCTGATCACGGTCACCTCCGACCTCCTCAACAAGAAGATCGACAAGGACACCTGGCGAACCCGCGCCAATGCCCGCGCCGCCTACCGCCTGCGCCCCAAGGCGGCTCCCGACCACCGCGGCGCCCGCCGGATGCTCTGCCCCGCAGCCGGTACCCACCCCACCGTGGCCTGCCCAGTCAAACGCCGCAGCCTCGGCCGCGACCCCCGCCACCCCGTCGTCGACATCCCCACCACCACAGCCGGACATCCCGAGGTATGCCGTCGGGAGTCCCTGACCTTCGCCCGCGACATCGGCATCCGCCACTGGCAGGAGCTCGACCACGGCCTGGCCCCCTGGACCCACCACTACTTCCGCCTGCGCAACCGCGTGGAGCACTTCAACAGCTACGCAAAGGACCACGAAGCCATCGAACGCAGCCGCACCCGCCGCATCCGAGGCGTCGCCGCCCAATCCCTCCTCCTAGCCTTCCAGATCGCCCACGCCAACCAGCGCAAACTCACCAGCTGGCTCGACACCCTCCCCGTAGACGACCAGCCCGCCCGACGCCGCCCCTCCAACCGCCACAAACTCAAGAATCCCCGCAGCTGGACCCCCCAGGGCTACCTACCCGACCCAGCACCCGGCACCTGACCCCTCCCACCCCCTGCACCCCACCTGACCAGCACATACGAATCTGGCCCCCCGCCAACGGCGGGGGGCCAGATCGCGTTCGCTACAAACAACAGAGCCGGTCAAAGCGACATTACGTCGGTTTGACCGGCTCCATTTGGTCGGTTGACCTCTGTGTCCGAGGGGGGACTTGAACCCCCACGCCCGATAAAGGGCACTAGCACCTCAAGCTAGCGCGTCTGCCATTCCGCCACCCGGACCGGTGGTCGGCCCCGGTTTCCCGCGGCGACATGGACAACCATAGCAAAGGATCGACGGGCTTCCGACCACGTTTACGAGCGGCCGCCGGTCCGCCACGCCGCGCTGACCTGCGGGCATGCCCGGAGCCCGGCGCCGCGGGGGTCCGGCCCCGGCCGCCGTGGGCGCCCCTAGGCCCTGTCGTCAAAGTAGCGCCGGTCAGGTCCGCGGCGTCCGGTGCCGTGCATCGCGAGGCGGAGGGGCGCCCGAGTACTGGACGTATTTGGGCGCCCCGGCAACGCGGCGGGGTGCGGTGCCGGGGGCCGCGGACCAGGCGGGACTCTGACGACAGGGCCTCAGGGGCAGCGGATGACCTGGCCGGCGTAGGAGAGGTTGCCGCCGAAGCCGAAGAGGAGGACCGGGGCGCCGGAGGGGATCTCGCCGCGTTCCACCAGCTTCGAGAGGGCCATCGGGATGCTCGCGGCCGAGGTGTTCCCGGAGTCGATCACGTCGCGGGCGACGACGGCGTTGACGGCGCCGATCTTGGCGGCGAGCGGCTCGATGATCCGCAGGTTGGCCTGGTGCAGTACGACCCCGGCGAGCTCCTCGGGAGTCACCCCGGCCTTCTCGCAGACCTTGCGGGCCAGCGCCGGGAGCTGGCTGGTGGTCCAGCGGTAGACGGCCTGGCCCTCCTGGGCGAAGACGGGGGGCGTGCCCTCGATCCGCACGGCGTGTCCCATTTCCGGGACGGAGCCCCACAGGACGGGGCCGATGCCGGGCTCCTCGCAGGCCTCGACGACGGCCGCGCCGGCGCCGTCGCCGGTCAGGACGCAGGTGCTGCGGTCGGTCCAGTCGGTGATCTCGGTCATCTTGTCGGAGCCGATGACCAGCGCGCGGGTGGCGGAGCCGGCCCGGATCGCGTGGTCGGCGGTGGCCAGGGCGTGCGTGAAGCCGGAGCAGACGACGTTGATGTCCATCACGGCGGGCGCGCCGCGCATGCCGAGCTTGGCGGCGACGCGGGCGGCCATGTTGGGGGAACGGTCGATGGCGGTCGAGGTGGCCACCAGGACGAGGTCGATGTCGTCGGGGCTCAGGCCGGCGTGCGCGAGGGCCTTCCCGGCGGCCTGCTGGGCGAGCTCGTCGACGGGCTCGTCGGCGCCCGCGATGTGGCGCGTGCGGATGCCCACCCGGGAGCGGATCCACTCGTCGTTCGTCTCGACCATGGCCGCGAGGTCCTCGTTGGTCAGCACTTTCGCGGGCTGGTAGTGCCCTAGCGCCACCACGCGTGAACCGGTCATGGGCGGGGTCCCCCTCTTTACGGCAGGCAGTCGGTTGACCAGCTTTGCCTGCTACTGGTGGGTACGGGTGCGCGTGACCCAACAGGATTCCGCCTCCGGAATTTGGAGCATTCCGAGCAACTTCCTGCCGGAGGTCCCGCACGGCGGATCCGGGACAATGTCCTCGTCAGGTGTGCGCGAGAACGGAACGGGTGGGCTGATCACGATGGGACGGGTCACCGAGCGGCGCCGTGTCGTACGCATCCGGGGCGGGGCGGCCGGGGTCCGGCCCGACACGCTGGTCACGGAGGAGCCGCTGGAGATACGGCTCAACGGCAAGCCGCTGGCCATCACGATGCGCACCCCGGGCGACGACTTCGCGCTGGCGGTGGGCTTCCTGGCCAGCGAGGGCGTCCTGGCCGACGCCTCGGACGTGCGGGCGGTGACGTACTGCGAGGGCGCCACCGAGGACGGCTCCAACACCTACAACGTGGTCAACGTACAGCTGGCCCCTTCGGTGCCCGTTCCGGACATCACGCTGGAGCGGAACGTGTACACCACCTCGTCCTGCGGGCTGTGCGGCAAGGCCAGCCTGGACGCGGTCCGTACGGCGACCCGTTTCCCGGGGCTGGCTTCCGATCCGGTACGGGTCCCCGCCGAGCTCCTCGCGGAGCTGCCGGGCCGGCTGCGCGCGGCGCAGAAGGTCTTCGACCGCACGGGCGGGCTGCACGCGGCCGGGCTGTTCTCGGCGGAGGGCGAGCTGCTCGACGTACGGGAGGACGTGGGGCGGCACAACGCCGTGGACAAGATCGTCGGCCGGGCGCTGCGGGCGGGGCGGCTGCCGCTGGCGGGGTCGGTGCTGCTGGTGTCGGGGCGGGCGTCCTTCGAGCTGGCGCAGAAGGCGGTGATGGCCGGGATCCCGGTGCTGGCGGCGGTGTCGGCGCCGTCCTCGCTGGCGGTGGACCTGGCCCTGGAGTCGGGGCTGACGCTGGTCGGCTTCCTGCGGGGCCCGGACATGAACGTCTACGCGGGCGAGGAGCGGATCCTGCTGCCCGGGACCGGCCGGGCCGTATCGCCGGAGCGGCACGGGTAGGGCGCCGGGCCGACGGCGCGGTGCGGCCCCGCGTGCAGTCCGAGCGTGGAAGACCAGAACCCGCAGCCGCCCCACCGCCCCGGCTCGCCCGTCCGCTCCGGCATCCCCGAGCACGGCCGCATCCCCAAGTACTACGCCGTCAAGGCCCGCTTCGCCGACCTCCTCGACGAGCTCGGCGAAGGCGGCCCGCTGCCCACCGAGCGGGATCTCGCCGAGCGGTATGGGGTGGCCCGCGAGACCGTACGGCAGGCCCTGCCCGAGCTGCTGCTCGAAGGCCGGCGGGCGCCACCGACGTCCAGGTCCGTTTCCGCTACAGCGGCAGCAACAACTGGTACTGGACCGTCGACGACGTCCGTCTCGGCTGAGGAGCACCGTCCGGGGCCGGCGCCGCCTATCGGCGCCGGCCCCTGCGCGGGGGTGCGGCCGGCTTCGGCTCCGGGGGGTCGATGCGGTGCAGGTCGAGGGTGGCCGGGAGCGGGGTGCTGCCGGGGCCGCCGGACGCGGCCCAGGCGATGATCTCGTCCGTCGCGGTGTCGTCCAGGGCCCAGCCGAACCAGACGGCCCGCGCGCCACGGCGGCGGGCCTCCGTCGTGGGCTGGACCACGATCACGTTGGCCTGGGCGCAGGGCCCGAGGCAGTCGCTCGTACGGACCGCGAGGCGCCCGCCGGACGCGGCGGCGGCCTCCCGCAGCCGGGCGAGCTGTCCGGCGTGGTCGGAGCCGGGGTTCTTGCGGGGGTCTCCGCAGCAACAGCCGCGGCAGACCACGAGGGTGCAGGGGCGCGGGGCGGTGGCGGCGAGCGGGCGTATCCAGGTCACCGACGCACGCTACCGGCCCTGTCCGGCGGGGGGTTGGACCTCGGGCGAGACCTCCACCACACGTCGAGCGTCGGGCTGGTCCTGGTGGAGCGCCTCGGGGTCCCGGGCGCGGCGGCGGGCCAGGACCGCGCAGACCATCAGCTGCATCTGGTGGAACAGCATCAGCGGCAGCACCGCGAGGGAGGCCTGCGCACCGAACAGGACGCTGGCCATGGGGAGTCCGGCGGCGAGGCTCTTGTTCGACCCGGCGAACTGGATGGCGACGCGGTCCGCGCGGCCGAAGCCGAGGCGGGGAGCCCCGTACCAGGTGGCGAGCAGCATGACGGCGAGGAGTACGGCCTCCACGGCGATCAGCGCGCCGAGGCGCGGGAGGCCGACCCGCTGCCAGACCCCGGCGGTCACGCCCGCGCTGAAGGCCGCGTAGACGACGAGCAGGATGGAGCCGCGGTCGACGTAGCCGAGCACCTTCTTGTTGCGGACCAGGAAGCCGCCCACCCAGCGGCGCAGGCCCTGGCCGAGGAGGAAGGGCAGCAGCAGCTGGAGGGCGATCCGCAGGAGGGAGTCCGGGGAGAAGCCGCCCGCGTCCTTGCCGAGGAGGGCGGCGGCGAGCAGCGGGGTGAGGAGGATGCCGGCGAGGGAGGAGAAGGAGCCGGCGCAGATCGCGGCGGGGACGTTGCCCCGGGCGATCGAGGTGAAGGCGATGGAGGACTGGATGGTCGAGGGGACCAGGCAGAGGAAGAGCAGGCCGTTGTGGAGCGGCTGGGTGAGCAGGCCGGGCACGAGGAGGCGGGTGGCCAGGCCCAGCAGCGGGAAGAGGACGAAGGTGCAGGCCAGGACGGTGAGGTGGAGCCGCCAGTGGCGCAGGCCGTCGAGGGCCTCCCGGGTGGAGAGGCGGGCCCCGTAGAGGAAGAACAGGAGGGCCACGGCGGCGGTGGAGGCGCCGCCGGCGAGGGCGGCGCCGGTGCCCCGGGCGGGGAGCAGCGCGGCGAGGCCCACGGTGGCGAGCAGGGCCAGTACGTACGGGTCCAGGGGCAGCCAGGCGGGGAGGCGGGGGCGTCGCATGGGGTGCTCACTCGCTGTCGTGCGGGGTCGGAACGGGGGTACGGCCCATCGTGGCGGGTCGAGCGGTCATCGGGAAACACGCACACCGCTCTGACTGTCATCACGGAACGCAATAGGCTGGGGTCATGTACGACCCGGTCCAGCTGCGCACGTTCCTCACGGTGGCCCAGACGCTGAGCTTCACGCAGGCTGCGGGCCGGCTCGGGGTGCGCCAGTCCACGGTCAGCCAGCACGTGCGGCGACTGGAGGAGGCCACGGGGCGCCCGCTGTTCGTGCGGGACACGCACAGCGTCGGCCTGACGGAGGGCGGCGAGGCGCTGCTGGGCTTCGCGCGGACCATCCTGGAGGCGCACGAGCGGGCGGCGGCCTTCTTCACGGGAACCCGGCTGCGCGGGCGGCTGCGGTTCGGAGCGTCGGAGGACTTCGTGCTGACCCGGCTGCCGGAGATCCTGGAGGGCTTCCGGCACGAGCACCCGGAGGTGGACCTGGAGCTGTCGGTGGAGCTGTCGGGGACGCTGCACGAACGGCTGGACGCGGGGCGCCTGGACCTGGTGCTGGCGAAGCGGCGCGGGCCGGGGGACGAGCGGGGGCGGCTGGTGTGGCGGGACCGGATGGTGTGGATCGGGGCCGAGGGGCTGCGGGTGGACCCGGAACGCCCGGTGCCGCTGATCGTGTTCCCGCCGCCGGGGATCACCCGGGCGCGGGCCCTGGAGGTGCTGGAGCGGGAGGGGCGGGCCTGGCGGATCGCCTGTACGAGCGGCAGCCTCAGCGGCCTGATCGCGGCGGCCCGTGCCGGCCTGGGGGTGATGGCGCACACCCGGGGGCTGATCCCGCCGGGGCTGGTGCGGGTGGGCGGGCTGCCGGAGCTGGGGCCGGTGGAGTTCGCCCTGCTCCAGGGGCGGCGCCCGACGCCGGCGGCGGAGGCGCTGGCCGCCGCGGTGCTGGCGGGCGGCGACCGCCTGAGCCGGCCGGCGTAGCGGCCGTCCGGGCGGGCCCCCCCCCCCGGGGGGCGGGGGCGGCGTCCCGCGGTGGGGGACGGGCGGAGCGGCCCGGATCACCCGTCCGGGGGACCTACGGGCGGCTGCGCCGCAGGTGGCGGGGCCTGGGGCCGCGGGGGGATCTTGTGGAAGTTTCCCCGGGGGTGCCGGGCGGGGGTACCGGTGGGGTAGCGTCTCGGCGCCCTGCACGCAGAGGAGCGGAACGTGCGCGAGTTCACCGTCCCCCCCCTGGTCACCGGCGCGCCGGCCGGAGGCCTCGCCGACACCGTCTTCCAGCGTGCCGGGCGGGACCCGGACCATGTGGTGCTCGGGTGCAAGGCGGACGGCGTCTGGCGGGACGTGACCGCCCGCCGGCTGGCCGGGGAGGTCCTCGCGCTCGCCAAGGGGCTGCTGGCGCAGGGGGTCCGCTTCGGTGACCGGGTCGCCGTGATGTCCCGTACCCGCTACGAGTGGACGCTGTTCGACTTCGCGCTGTGGGCGATCGGGGCGCAGCCGGTGCCCGTGTACCCGACGTCGTCGGCGGAGCAGGTGCACTGGATCCTGTACGACTCCGCGTGCACGGCGTGTCTGGTGGAGAACGAGGACCAGGCGATGACGGTCGGGTCGGTGATCGAGCGGCTACCGGGACTGCGGCTGCTGTGGCAGCTGGACGCGGGGGCGGTGGACGAACTGGTGGCGGCCGGCCGGGGGGTGGCCGAGGACGTGGTGCACCGCCACCGCGGGGCGGTGACCCCGGACGCCGTCGCGACCGTCATCTACACCTCGGGGACCACGGGCCGGCCGAAGGGCTGCGTACTCACCCACGGCAACTTCATGTTCGAGGCCGACACGCTGGTGGAGCGGTGGGAGCCGGTCTTCCGGGCCGGGCCGGACGGGCGGCAGCCGTCGACGCTGCTCTTCCTGCCGCTGGCCCACGTGTTCGGGCGGATGGTGGAGGTGGCCGCCGTACGGGCCGGGGTGAAGCTGGGGCACCAGCCGGCGGTGGCCGCCGCCGAACTCCTGCCGGATCTCGCCGCCTTCAGACCGACCTTCGTGCTGGGGGTCCCGTACGTCTTCGAGAAGATCTTCGCGGCGGCGCGGCGCAGGGCGGAGGCGGAGGGGCGCGGGGGGCCCTTCGACCGGGCGGTGGAGACGGCCGTGCGGTACGCGCGGGCGCGGGAGGAGAAGGCGTTCGGGAGAGGCCCGGGGCCTTCGGCGGCGCTGCGGATGGAGCACCGGGTCTTCGAGAGGCTGGTGTACGGGAAGCTCCGCGAGGCCCTCGGGGGCAGGCTGCGGTACGCGATGTCGGGCGGTTCGGCGATGCCGCGCCGGCTGGGGCTGTTCTTCGACGGGGCCGGGATCACGGTCTTCGAGGGGTACGGGCTGACGGAGTCCTGCGCGGCGGCGACCGCCAATCCGCCGGGGGCGGTCAAGTACGGGACGGTGGGCCCGCCGATCCCGGGCACCACGGTCCACATCGCCGACGACGGGGAGGTGTGGCTGCACGGCGGTCACGTCTTCTCGGGGTACCTGGGCGATCCGCGGTCCACGGCGGAGGTGTTGCGCGACGGCTGGCTGGCGACCGGGGACCTGGGCCGGCTGGACGAGGACGGATACCTGATCATCACCGGGCGCAAGAAGGAGATCCTGGTGACCTCCAACGGCAAGAGCGTGGCGCCGGCGGCCCTGGAGGAGCGGGTGCGTTCGCATCCGCTGGTGTCGCAGTGCGTCCTGGTCGGCAACGACCGGCCGTTCGTCGCCGCGCTGGTGACCCTGGACATGGAGGGGGTCGCGCACTGGCTGTCCGTGCGCAAGCTGCCCCAGCGGACGGCCGAGCAGGTGGCGGACGACCCGGATCTGACGGCGGAGGTCCGGCGGGCGGTGGTGGCCGCGAACACCCTGGTCTCGCAGGCCGAGGGGATCCGCGCCTTCCGGGTGCTGGCCGAGCAGTTCACGGAGGAGCGCGGGCTGCTGACGCCTTCGCTGAAGCTGAAGCGGGGAGCCATCGAGAAGGCGTACGCGCGGGAGGTCGCGGCCCTGTACCCGTCACAGGAACCGTCGGGCAGAGGGATCTGACGCTCCCGCGCGGTCAGCACCTCCAGCCGCGACGCCGCGGGAGCGGGACCCGGGCTCCGTCCTCGCCGAGGGCACCCCGGCCGAGGTGCGTGCGGACCCGCGCGTGCGGAAGGCGTACCCGGGGACGGCGTAGGGGCACGCGCCCGGATCCCGCCGTCGGTCCCGTCGCCGGCACCGGGCACTCGCCGGACCCCCGGGACCGCCGCGCCCCGGACGTGGCGGACGGGCGGCGGGAATAGGCTGGGCGCGGGGCCTGTTGCCGCCCGGCGTACGCCGTGGCACGGCGCGGCCGCACCGCACCGCACCGCACCACCGACCCGAGGGAACGACCGACGTGAACCAGGTGCCCGCCGTCCGGCTCAACAACGGCACATCCATGCCCCGGCTCGGCTACGGCGTCTGGCAGGTGCCGGACTCCGAGGCCCAGAAGGCCGTCGCCACCGCGCTGGAGGCCGGCTACCGCAGCGTCGACACGGCGGCGGCGTACGGCAACGAGCGGGGCACCGGCAAGGCCCTGGCCGCCTCGGGGATCCCGCGCGAGGAACTGTTCGTCACCACCAAGCTGTGGAACAGCTCCCGGCACCGGTGGGGCCGGGACGAGACGCTGCGCGCCTTCGACGACTCGCTCGGCAAGCTGCGCCTGGACCACGTCGACCTGTACCTGATCCACTGGCCGCGCCCGATGCGCGACGACTTCGTGACCATCTGGAAGACCTTCGAGGAGATCGCGGCGAGCGGCCGGGCCCGGGCGGTCGGCGTGTCGAACTTCCGTGCGGAGGACCTGGAGCGGCTGCGGGCCGAGAGCCCGCTGGTCCCGGCGGTGAACCAGATCGAGCTGCACCCGCTGTTCCCGCAGGCCGAGATGCGCGCCCTGCACGCCTCCCTGGGCATCGCCACCGAGGCCTGGTCCCCGCTCGGCCAGGGCAAGGAGCTCCTCGGTCTGCCGGCGGTGGCCTCGGTCGCTGCCCGGCACGGCCGCAGCGCCGCGCAGGTGGTGCTGCGCTGGCACCTCCAGCTGGGCAACGTCGTGATCCCGAAGTCGGTGACCCCGGCCAGGATCCGCGAGAACCTGGACGTCTTCGGCTTCGAGCTGGACGCCGACGACCTGGCGGCGCTGGACGCGCTGGGGGCGGACGGGCACCGGATCGGGCCGGATCCGGCCGTCTTCGACAACTGAGGCGCGCGTGAACCTTCCTGACGGGATCTACCGGATCCGCAACGTGGACAGCGGGCTGGTGCTCCAGCTCGAGGGTGCCTCCCGGGTACGGGTGGGCCCCGACGGGCCGCCCGCCCCGGCGGCGGCCCGGCGGTGGCGGGTCTCCGCCGTGCACAGCGGCGGCGGGGTCTTCCACGTGGTGAGCGAGGACAACGGCCGGCGCCTGGACGTGGCGAACGCCTCGACCGAGAGCGGAGCCCGCGTACAGGTCTGGCGCGCCAACGCCTTCGGCGCACAGGAGTGGCTCGTGGAGGAGCACCTGGACGATCCGGGGGTGGTGTCCCTGATCGCGTGCATCAGCGGGCTGCCGCTGGAGGCCGACGGCGACGGCCGGACCCGGCAGGGCGAGGACACCGACTCGCCCTCCCAGTGGTGGCGGCTGGAACCCGTCTGACGCGCGGCGGGGGCGTGGGGCGGCCTCAGCTCGCGCCGTGGGCCGGGGCGAGGGCCTCGACGCGTTCGGCGAGGCCGAAGTCCTTCTCGGTGACGACGCCTCCGGCGTCGTGGCTGTTCACCGAGAGGCGGACGGTGTTGTAGCCGAGGGTGAGCTCGGAGTGGTGGTTGAGCTCGTCCTGGACCACGGCGATGTGGACGACGAGGGCGGTCGCGGCCCGGTGCGTGTCCAGGCGGTACGTGCGCTCGATCCGGTCGTCCTCGAAGGCCCAGCCGGGGAGTTCCCGGAGCCGGTCCTCGATCTCCTTCTGCGAAAGCGGCTCGCTCGGCATCCGCTGTCTCCTTCCCGGTCGTCCTGGCCGTGGTCCTGTGATGTGCAGTCAGTTTTCCACGGCGCACGCCGTGGTGAACCTTTCCCGCCATAGTGCGCCCGGGTGCTTCCGTACGCTTCCGCGCCCCGGCCGGCCGCCCTATGCTCCAGCGCCGGACCAAGCATTACCACCGGTAACAAGGAGGCGGGCATGGCCGGTACGGACGGCACGGGCGGCGTGAGCAGCACGGAGGGTGCGGACGGCGCGGAGGGTGCGGGCGGCACGGGGAGCTCCAGGCGTACGTTCATCGCGGGCGCGGCGGCCGCCGCGGGCACCCTCCCGGCCCTCGGGGCCCTCGCGGCACCGGCCGCCGCGGTCCCCGGCCCGCCGGCGGCACACCGGCGGGCGGTCGCCGTCCTCGGCGGCGGGGTGGCCGGGCTGACGGCCGCGCACGAGCTGGCGGAACGCGGCTACGCCGTCACGGTGTACGAGCGCCGGGCCCTGGGCGGCAAGGCCCGCAGCATGGACGTGCCCGGCAGCGCCCGGGGCGGCCGCAGACCCCTGCCGGCCGAACACGGCTTCCGCTTCATCCCGGGTATCTACCACAACCTCCCGGACACCATGCGGCGGATCCCCTTCCCCGGCAACGCCAACGGCGTGTGGGACAACCTGGTGGCCCCGCCCGAGATGATGTTCGCCCGGGCCGCCGGACGCGAGGACCTGCGCGCACCCATCCCCTGGCCCGGCCACTCCCCCGCCGAGCTGACGCCGGAGGAGCTGCGGCGCGCCCTGACCGGCATCCTGGAGTCCCTGGTACGGCTGCCCGCGCACGAGACGGCGTACTTCGTCAACCGGGTGCTGGTCTTCCTCACCAGCTGCGACGAGCGCCGTGACGAGGTGTGGGAGCGCACCCCGTGGTGGGAGTTCACCCGGGCCGCGCGGATGTCGGCCGAGTACCAGCGCATCCTGGCCGTCGGCATCACCCGCAACATCGTCGCCACCAAGGCCGAGGAGGCCTCGACCCGCACCGTCGGCACCCTCGGGGAGGCCTTCGTCTGCAACGCGCTCGGCCGGGGCGCGGACGGCCCGCCGGACCGGATCCTGAACCTCCCCACCAACGAGGCGTGGATCGACCCCTGGGAGCGGCACCTGCACTCCCTCGGCGTGGAGTTCCGGATCGGCTGGACCGTCCAGGAGGTCCGGTACGGGAACGGCCGCGTGAGCGGGGTCGCGGTCCTGGACCCCGACGGGGCCCGGCGGACCGTCACCGCCGACCACTACGTCAGCGCCCTGCCCGTGGAGCACGCCCGCCGCACCTGGAGCGCGGCACTACGGGCCGCCGACCCGATGCTGGGGCGCTGCGACCGGCTGCGGACCGACTGGATGACCGGCATCCAGTTCTACCTGACCGAGCGCGCCCCTCTGGTGCACGGGCACTTCAACTGCATCGACTCCCCCTGGTCGTTGACGGCGATCCAGCAGGCCGCGCACTGGCCGGCCCGCGACTTCCCGGCCGACTACGGCGACGGCACGGCCGTGGACTGCCTGTCGGTGGACATCTCGGAGTGGGACAAGCCCGGGATCCTGTACGGGAAGACGGCCAAGCAGTGCACCCGGGAGGAGGTGGCGCGCGAGGTGTGGGCCCAGCTGAAGGCCTCCCTCAACGACACCGGGCGGACCCTGCTGGCCGACCGCGCCCTGCACTCGTGGTTCCTGGACCCGGGCGTGGACGGCCTGGGCACCCCGGAACCCACCAACCAGGACGAGCTGTTGATCCACCCGACCGGCACCTTCCACGACCGGCCGAGCGCGCACACCCGCGTCCCCAACTTCTTCCTCAGCGGCGACTACGTGGCCGTCGACATCGACCTGGCGACGATGGAGGGCGCGAACGCCTCGGCCCGCGCCGCGGTCAACGCCCTGCTGGACCGGGACGCTTCGACGGCGCCCCGATGCGCGGTCATCCCGCGCTACCGCCCCCCGGAGCTGGAGTCCGCGAAGCGGCACGACCTGTGGCGCTACCGTCTCGGCCTGCGGAACGTCTTCGACCTGGGCTGACCGGAGCGCCGCCGGCCGGGTTACCGTCGTGGTCATGAGCATCACGGCCTCCACCACGCCCACGCTCGGCTCGCTGCTGCGGACATGGAGGGAGCGGCGCGGGGTCAGCCAGCTGGAGCTGGCGGGCCGCGCCGGCTCCTCGTCCCGGCACATCAGCTTCATCGAGACCGGGCGGTCCCGGCCGAGCGAGGAGATGGTGCTGCGGCTCGCCGACCGGCTCGACGTGCCCGTGCGGGAGCGCAACGCGCTGCTGCTCGCCGCGGGTTACGCTCCGCACTACCCGCACACCGCGCTCGACGACCCGGCCATGGACACCCTGCGCGAGGGCGTCCAGCGGCTGTTGACCGGCTACGAGCCCTACCCGGCGCTGGTCGTCGACGCCGTGTACGACGTGGTGGCCGCCAACCGGGGCATCGCCATGCTGCTGGACGGGCTGCCGGAGCACCTGCTGGCCCCGCCGCTGAACGCCATGCGGATCACCCTGCACCCGGAGGGGCTCGCCCCGCGGATCCGCAACCTCGGGCAGTGGCGCGCACACCTGCTGGCCCAGATGGAGCGGCAGATCGCGCTGGCCCGCTCCGCGCCGCTGCGCGCGCTGTACGAGGAGGTGTCCGCCTATCCGGTGCCGGAACGCCCGGGCGGCGGGGAACCGGACGAGCACGTCCCGTACATCGCGCTCCCGATGGTGATCGAGCACGACGGGCACCTGCTGTCCTTCGTGTCGTCGATCGCGACCTTCAACACGCCGATGGACGTGACCGTCGCCGAGCTGGCGATCGAGACCTTCCTCCCGGCCGACCCGGCGACGGTGAAGTACCTGCGCTCACTGGGCCCCTGAGCCGGCCGAGCGCAGCGCCAGCTGCTGGAGGAGCGCGAAGGAGGCGACGGTGAGGGCCTGCGCCGGGATCCACACCGCGCCGGCCGCGGTCGGCGAGAACCAGGCGGCGAGCGAGACCAGACTGAGCGCGGCCCAGACGTAGTTGGCCTCGATGACGAACTTCACCGGGAAGACCGGCGGGCGGCGGCGCGAGGCCAGCCAGGCGACTCCGGCGCCGAAGGCGGTGAGGAAGAGGCCGAGGCCGAGGAGGGTGCTCGTGCCGACGCCGAGGAGCCGGCCGAGCGGGGCCGGGAAGACCGCGTAGGCCAGGCCGTTGCCGGTGGTGACGACCGCGTCGAGGGCGAGGAAGCGGCGCAGCATGGTCTGCGGGACGGTGGTGCGGGCGATGCTGCCGAGCAGGGTCGCGGACATGGGCGGTTCAGCCTCCATCGGGCGTCGGACGTGCTGGTGGGGACGGGTTCCGGAGCCGAGTGCGCGGCCCCGGAACCCGATGACCCCACTGTGCCGCCGGGCCCGGCCGGGGTCGATTACCTCCGGGGTCATGGCGGTGCCGACACCTCACCCGCGCCTCATCCGCGCGGGACACGGGCCGTCCCGGAGGCGCGTGCGGGGGACGCGGTGGTTGGGGGCGGGACAGGCGGTTAGGCTTCACCGCACCGAGCCACACCGACCCACACCTAGTCACACCGAGCCACCGGCCCGAACGCCTCGCCGCCCTACGGAGAACCTCCGGTGCGAGCCGCCGCCCGACCCGGCCCGGGCGGTGCCGGGGCCCGCCACGCGGCGGTGCCGGCAGGCCTGACCGGTGGTCCCGGGCCGGAGCCGCGGGCCGTGCGCCCGACCGTACCGCCGAGGGGGAAGCGCGATGAGGACCACACCGAGCATGCGGAAGCTCGGCGCCGAGCTGCTGGCGGAAGCCCGGCTCACGGCCCCCACCGGGGTCGCCGAGATCATCGGGGGCCTGTGCGCGGCCTTCGGGCGGCGCCGTAGCGGCGGCCGGCCGGTGGACTTCCGCTTCGCCCCGTTCCCGCCGGAAACGGCCAGCGGGCTGTGGCTGGAGCTGGAGGAACGCGACCTGGTCGTCGTGGAGGCCCGCACCCGGCCCGAGCACCAGCTGGTCATCGCCTGCCACGAGCTGTGGCACATCGAGGAGGGCGCCTGCGACGGCCACGGCCCCGGCATGGCGGTGGCCGCCCGCCTGACGGGCCCCCGCGGCAGCCTCACGGACCTGCTGCGCCCGGACTCCGCACTGGACTCGGTGGTCCGTCAGGCGGCCGCCCGGGCCGACCGGGAGGACCCGGCCGAGATCCGGGCCGAGACCTTCGGCCTGCACCTCGGCAAGATCCTGAAGCCCTTCCTGCCCCCGCCCCGGCAGCAGCCCTCCTCCGAGGAGATCGAACGCATCAAGTCCTCCCTCGGCTGGGGCCGTTGACCGCGTCCCCTGACGCGCGGAGCCCTACCGGCTCGGCCCTCGCCGCACCCTCCGAAGGAAAACACCGCGCATGCACCCCCCTTGCCCCCGCCACCGTGCCGCCACCCCGGCCCCCTCCCCCGCTTCCGTGCCGGCCGCCGGTACCGGGACCCCCGGCCGCTCGCGGTGAACAACGGCCTGCCCCTCTACCTGGCGGGGACGGTGATGGTGCTGGCCCTGCTGATCAAGGCCCCGGCCCTGCGCCGGGGCTGGGACCAGCCGCTGATGCGGGCCGTGTGCGCGCTGCTGGTGGCCGGCTGCCTGCTCACCTTCCTGGCGGCCCCGCCGTCCCTCGCGGCGGTCAACAGGCTCACCGGCGTCGTCAACTTCGCCGCCCCGCTGGTGTACGGCGTACTGACCGCCTTCTCGGGCGCCTCCATCGTGCTGATCCTGCACTGGGCGGGAGGCCCGGCCGCGCGACTGCGACGGGCGACTTGGGTGACGGTGGGGGTGTTCGGCACGGTCACCGTGCTGATCACGGCCCTGTTCGTGATCGGGGACGCACCCGTGGAACGGCTGCGGGACCTGGACACGTACTACGCGAACACCCCGTGGCTGCGCGAGATGATCGTCTGCTACCTGCTGGCGCACACCGCCGGCAGCGCCGCGCTGAGCGTGCTGTGCCTGAAGTGGATGCTGCGGGTCGATCCCGCGATGCGGCCGCTGCGGACCGGGCTGGCGCTGCTCACCCTGGGCGGGGTGCTGGACCTCGGGTACCTCGTCGCGAAGTGGGCGGCGGTGGGGGCCCGCTGGGCGGGCCACGACTGGGACGGCCTGTCCACGTACGTGGCCCCGCCGCTCGCCTCGGCGGCGGCGCTGCTGGTGGGCACCGGGTTCATCGTCCCGATGGCCGGCGGTTCGGCCGTCTGGCGGGACTTCAGCCAGTACCGGCGGCTGCGCCCGCTGTGGCGGGCCCTGCGCGGCTTCGCGCACCGCGGCGTGACGCCGGTCCCGCTGACCTGGTGGTCGCCGGTCGGCATCCGGCTGATCCACCGGGAGTCGGTGATCGACGACGGGCTGCTGGCCCTCGCGAGCTGGTTCGACCCCGCCGTACGGTCGGCGGCGTACGGGGCCGCGCGCCGCCGGGGCCTGACGGAGGCGGAAGCCTCCGTGGTGGCGGACGCGGCCATGCTCGCCGCCGCCTGCCGGGCCCGGGCCGCCGCCGAGCGTGCGGGCGCCCCCGCTACGGACGCCGCGGAACCCGCCCCGTACCGCCTCGACGGCCAGCCCCTGGCCGCGCTGGCCCGGGAGTTCCGCCACTCCCCGATCGTGGAGGCGGCCCGCAGGGGGACGCTCGGCTAGGTGTATTGACCACGAGCGTTGTTAACGGGGGCCGGTCTTGATCACGACGAAGACCTCCGGTGTGGTGGAGGTGTCTAAGCTGCACCGCACA